>NZ_CP163520.1:5548500-6165000 GCF_041080675.1 Streptomyces sp. cg36
TCGAGCCGGCCCCCGCCGCAGCCGCCGATGCGGGCCGGGTCCCCGTCGCAGACGCGGCCGTGGCCCCCGGCCCGCATCCGGCCGCCGCCCACGCGGGCCCGGCCCCCACCGGAGCCCCGGCCCCCGCCCCCGCGGTCCGGCTGCGCGGTGTCACCTTCGCGTACGGGCCCACCGCGGCCCCCGTGGTCGACGGGCTCGACCTCGTCGTGCCGCACGGCGGGCACCTCGCGGTCGTCGGGCCGAGCGGGATCGGCAAGTCGACGCTGGCCGAACTGATGGCCGGGGTGCGGGTGCCGGGCGCCGGAGAAGTCGTGCGCGGGTGCGCCCGGGTGCTCGTACCGCAGCAGGCGTACGTCTTCACGGACAGCGTCCGCGCCAACCTCGGCCATCTGTGCCCGGGCGCACCGCCCGCCGACGACGTGCTGCTCGCGGCGTGCGAGGCGGTCGGCGCCCTCGCGCTGGTCGAGCGGCTCGGCGGGCTGGACGCGACGGTGGCCCCCGCCGAACTGTCGGCGGGGGAGCGGCAGTTGGTGGCGCTGGCCCGCGCGTACACCGCTCCGGCCCCGCTGGTGCTGCTCGACGAGGCGACCTGCCACCTCGACCCGGCCGCCGAGGCGCGGGCCGAGCGCGCCTTCGCGCGGCGGCCCGGCACGACGCTGGTGGTGGTGGCGCACCGGACCGGTTCGGCGCGCCGGGCCGGCCGGGTGCTGGTGATGAACGGCACCGCAGTGGAGCACGGCACGCACGACGGTCTCCTCCAACGGTCCGCGTTCTACCGGGAGTTGACCGGATCACACCCATCCCTCGCCCTGCGAGATGCGGATGGCGTCGACGCGGTTGCGCGCGCCGGTCTTGCGGGTGATCGCCGCCATGTAGTTGCGCACGGTCCCGTTGGACAGGTGCAGGCTGTGCGCGATGTCCGCGATGGAGGCGCCCTCGGCGGCGAGTGAGAGCACGCTCAGTTCCCGGCGGGTCAGCGGCATCTCGGCCGCCCGCAGGAAGCCGCAGCCCAGCGAGTCGTCGACGGACCGCTGGCCTGCGGCGGCCCGTCTTATCGCGGAGACGAGGCGCTCCGGCGTGGCGTCCTTGTCGACATAGCCGAGCGCGTGCGCCTCCACGGCCTGGCGCAGCGGCCCGGGCCGGTTGGCGCTGGCGAGCACGACGAGCCGCGCACCCCGCGACCCGTTGTGCCGGCTCTGTAACTCTCCCAGCGGCGCTATTCCGTACGAGTCGGAACAGTCCAGGTCCACGGCGCACACATCCGGCCGCAGCACCCGCGCCCGGGCGGGTGCGCTGCGCCAGGGCGCGTGATGGACCTCGAGGCCGGGTTCCCGGCCCAGACGGTCGGCCAGCGCCGACCGCATCAGACATGCATCGTGCACGAGAAGTACCCGGATCACGTTTCAGCCCCCTCCAGCTCCCCGCCTACCGGTTGCCTTCCTTCGGCACGCGAAACATTTCTATCCGCGGGCGGGGGGACGGGAAGCCGGATTATCGGCCACGGGGTGGCACGGGGGCGCGCACGGCGCACGGGGTGGGCGCGGAGCGGTTGTGCCCGCCGCACGTGCGCGCCGGGCGCAGAACCGGCACCGTCGGCGGTCGTGCCCCCGGACCGGGCCGGTTTCGGCTCCCGTGCGGCGGCGCCGGGCGAGGGGAGAGGGCCGTGGGGCGTGGCGGGCCCCGCAACCCTCAGACCGCGGAGCCGTGCCGGGCCGTGGAGCCGTCCGGCGCCGTGAGGTCGATCAGCCGGCACACCGTCTCGATGTCGATCTTCACCTGGGCGATCGAGGCCCGCCCCGACAGCCAGGTGATCAGGGCCGAGTGCCAGGTGTGCTCGATGACCCGGACCGCCGAGAGCTGCTGCGGAGTGGGGTGGTCCAGGCCCATCGCGTCCAGGATGATCGCGGTGGTCTGCCGGGAGACGGTGTCCACCTCGGGGCTGACCGAGCGGTCGGCGAAGGTGAGGGCGCGCACCATCGCGTCGGCGAGGTGCGGCTCGCGCTGGAGCGCGCGGAAGGCCCGCATCAGCGTCTGGGCGACCCGGTCGGCGGCGCTCTCGCCGGACGGCGGGTGTTTGCGCAGGGTGCCGTGCAGGTGCTGGAGCTGGTCCTGCATGGTGGCGACCAGCAGATGGATCTTGGACGGGAAGTAGCGGTAGAGCGTGCCGAGCGCGACGCCCGCGGCCTCCGCCACCTCGCGCATCTGGACCGCGTCGAAGCCGCCGCGGCTGGCCAGCTGGGCGCTGGCGTGCAGGATGCGGCGGCGCCGGGCCTCCTGGCGCTCGGTCAGAGCGGGGGACGCCGGAATGGCTGCTTTTGCTTCCGCGGTCATATGTCCCGTTCCGTGGTCCGTTTCCCGGTGTTCCCCGTGCCGTCGGCGGCCCGTTTCCGGTGGCACAGCATGGCAGGGGCTCCGGTGGTGGCGCGAATCACCTGATCCGGCCCTCACAGGGGTGCTACCTGCCGGTAGATTCGAAGCTCCTTGAGAGATCAAGAAGGATCAAGTCTGGAACTTGTTCTAGATTAGCGCGAGCGGTTACGCTCCGGCGAAACGCAGCGATGAAGGGGCCGCGAGTGACCGCAGAGGCCATGGAGGCAAGCCCCCGCGCAGGGGGGCGGGCCGGAGCGGGTGAAGGCCCGCTGCGGATCGCGCTCCTCACGTACAAGGGCAATCCGTTCTGCGGCGGCCAGGGCGTGTACGTGCGCCACCTCTCCCGCGAACTGGCCCGCCTGGGACACCGCGTCGAGGTCATCGGCGCCCAGCCGTACCCCGTCCTGGACGAGGGCGTGCCGCTCACCGAGCTCGCCAGCCTGGACCTGTACCGCTCGCCCGACCCGTTCCGCACGCCCAAGAAGGACGAGTACCGGGACTGGGTCGACGCCCTTGAGGTCGCCACCATGTGGACCGGCGGGTTCCCCGAGCCGCTGACCTTCTCGCTGCGGGCCCGGCGCCACCTCGCCGCCCGCCGGGGCGAGTTCGACGTCGTCCACGACAACCAGACGCTCGGCTACGGCCTGCTCGGCGACCTCGGCGCCCCGCTCGTCACCACCATCCACCACCCCATCACGGTCGACCGGCAGCTGGAGCTGGACGCCGCCCAGGACTGGAAGCGCCGCTCCTCGGTGCGCCGCTGGTACGGGTTCACACGGATGCAGAAGCGCGTGGCGCGCAGGCTGCCGTCCGTGCTCACCGTCTCCGGCTCCTCCCAGCGCGAGATCGTCGAGCACCTCGGGGTGCGCGAGGACCGCATCCGCGTGGTGCACATCGGCGCCGACACCGACCTGTGGTCGCCGGACCCGTCGGTGGCCGAGGTGCCCGGCCGGATCGTCACCACCTCCAGCGCGGACGTACCGCTCAAGGGCCTGGTCTTCCTGGTCGAGGCGCTCGCCAAGGTGCGCGCCGAGCACCCCGAGGCGCATCTGGTCGTCGTCGGCAAGCGCGCCGAGGACGGCCCGGTCGCCCGGGCCATCGAGAAGTACGGGCTGGACGGCGCGGTCCGCTTCGTCAAGGGCATCAGCGACGCCGAGCTCGTCGACCTCGTACGGTCCGCGCAGATCAGCTGTGTGCCCTCGCTGTACGAGGGGTTCTCGCTGCCCGCCGCCGAGGCGATGGCGACGGGGACCCCGCTGGTCGCGACCACCGGCGGGGCCATCCCCGAGGTGGCCGGTCCCGACGGCGAGACGTGTCTGGCGGTGCCGCCGGGCGAACCGCAGGCGCTGGCCGCCGCGCTGGTACGCCTCCTCGGCGACCCGGAGCTGCGCGTACGGCTCGGAGCGGCCGGGCGGCAGCGGGTGCTCGACCGGTTCACCTGGGCGCGGGCGGCCGAGGGCACCGCGGAGCTGTACCGCTCCGCGATCGCGGCGAAGGGCCGCTCCGCGGCCGGAAAGCGCCTTCCGTGACCCGTTTCCGGCGGGCCCGCGACCGCTCCGCGGCCCCACCGGCGCGGCACCCCGAACCGCCGCGCCCGCAGCCCTCGCGCCGCTCCGCGCCCTGTGCCCCCGGCCGCTCCGCGGCCCCGTGGGGGTGCGCCCACCCCCACGCCCCCGCAAGCTACGACCCTCGCGAAAGCAGGCATCCGTGCTGACCGTCGACTTCTCCCGCTTCCCGCTCGCCCCGGGCGACCGCGTGCTCGACCTGGGCTGCGGCGCGGGGCGGCACGCCTTCGAGTGCTACCGGCGCGGTGCGCGGGTCGTGGCGCTCGACCAGAACGGCGAGGAGATCCGCGAGGTCGCCAAGTGGTTCGCGGCGATGAAGGAGGCCGGGGAGGCGCCCGAGGGGGCGACCGCCACGGCGATGGAGGGCGACGCGCTCAACCTGCCGTTCCCCGACGAGTCCTTCGACGTCGTGATCATCTCCGAGGTCATGGAGCACATCCCGGACGACAAGGGCGTGCTCGCCGAGATGGTCCGCGTCCTCAAGCCGGGCGGCCGGATCGCGGTCACCGTGCCGCGCTACGGGCCGGAGAAGGTCTGCTGGGCGCTGTCCGACGCCTACCACGAGGTCGAGGGCGGCCACATCCGCATCTACAAGGCGGACGAGCTGCTCGCCAAGATGCGCGAGGCGGGCCTCAAGCCGTACGGCCGGCACCACGCGCACGCGCTGCACTCGCCGTACTGGTGGCTCAAGTGCGCCTTCGGGGTCGACAACGACAAGGCGCTGCCGGTGCGGGCGTACCACAAGCTCCTGGTCTGGGACATCATGAAGAAGCCGCTGGTCACGCGGCTCGCCGAGCAGGCGCTCAACCCGGTCGTGGGCAAGAGCTTCGTGGCGTACGCGACCAAGCCGCACCTGGTCCCGCTGGAAGGGGCCGACGCCAAGTGACCTCACCGGAGCGGACCGAACACCTGGTCCTGCCGGGGGTGCTCACCGCCGCGCAGGCCGCCGCCACGGTGGCCGGCATCCTGGCCGTGCAGCGCGAGGACGGCGCCATACCGTGGTTCCGCGGCCACCACCTGGACCCGTGGGACCACACCGAGGCCGCCATGGCGCTGGACGCGGCGGGCGAGCACGCCGCCGCGGCGCGCGCCTACGAGTGGCTGGCCCGGCACCAGAACGACGACGGGTCCTGGTACGCGGCCTACCACGACGGCGACTTCGCGCGGATCACCGACCGGGGCCGGGAGACCAACTTCGTCGCGTACGTGGCGGTCGGCGTCTGGCACCACTACCTGGCCACCGGCGACGACACCTTCCTCGACCGGATGTGGCCGGTGGTGTACGCGGCGGTCGAGTTCGTGCTGCGGCTCCAGCAGCCCGGCGGGCAGATCGGCTGGAAGCGCGAGGAGGACGGCACGGCCGTCACCGACGCCCTGCTGACCGGCAGCTCCTCCATCCACCAGGCGCTGCGGTGCGCGCTGGCCATCGCCGAGCAGCGCGAGGAGCCGCAGCCGGACTGGGAGCTGGCGACGGGCGCGCTGGCGCACGCGGTGGCCCGCCATCCCGAGCGCTTCCTGGACAAGTCCCGCTACTCGATGGACTGGTACTACCCGGTCCTCGGCGGCGCGGTGACCGGCGCGGCGGCCAAGGAGCGCATCGAGGAGCACTGGGACGCCTTCGTGGTGCCCGGGCTCGGGGTGCGCTGTGTGCTGCCGAACCCGTGGGTGACCGGCGGCGAGAGCTGTGAACTGGCGCTCGCGCTCTGGGTGATGGGCGAGTCGGACCGCGCCCTGGAGATCCTCCAGTCCATCCAGCACCTGCGGGCCGGGGACGGCCTGTACTGGACGGGCTACGTCTTCGAGGGCCACCGGGCGGTGTGGCCGGAGGAGCTCACCACGTGGACGGCGGGGTCCCTGCTTTTGGCGGTCGCGGCGCTGGGCGGCGACGAGGCGACGACGGCGGTGTTCGCCGGGGAGCGCCTGCCCCGGGGCCTCGCACCGGAGTGCTGCGGCTAGGGTCCGGGGGGCGCGCAGCCGCGCCAGGGGACCCGAACGGCCCTGTCCGGGTCGCCGGGTGCCGCCGCACGGGTGACGCTGCCGGGGAGGCAGAAACCTACCCGGAGGTCCATCGTGCCCAGTACGCTCCCCTTCCGCCGCATAGTGGTGGCGGTCGTCCTGTCCTGCGCCGTCCTGGTCTCGACGACCGCCTGCGGAGGCGAAACCAAGAGCGCCCGCAACAGCCTGACCGCGGCCGAGGCCGCGATCTCCCCGTCGGCGACGGCCTCGGCCGAGCGCCAGCGGCTCGCCAAGACCCGGTTCGTCGCCAACGCGGGTCTCGCGGCGGGCGCCGCCTACCAGTGGATCGTGAAGCCGTTCAAGGCGGGCAAGTTCAAGAAGGGCACCAAGGGCCGGACGTTCGCCCTGGTCAAGGCCGGTCTGGCCGGAGCCTTCACCTACAACCGGCTGAAGGCGGCGGTGAACAACGCCAAGGGCGACCCGCTGCTCTCCAAGGCCGTCGCCCCCCTCGGCTCCGGCATCGAGTCGCTGAAGAACCTGGGCGGCAAGCTGCGCAAGGGCGACGCCACGGACGCGGACGTGAACATGTTCGAGAAGGTCATCGGCGGCGTCAAGGACGCGGGCAAGAGCGCGGGCGCCGAGGTCAAGGACCAGGTGCCGTCGGCCTCGCAGCTCAGCGGCGGCTGACCGCCCGCGCGGGGCTCAGCCGTTCAGCTCGGCCAGCACCCGCAGTGTCGTCGGGTCCGGTGAGGTGACCAGGAGGTCCGTCACCGGGCCCGCGCGCCACGCCTGGAGCCGGTCCGCGATCCGCCCGCGCGGCCCGACCAGCGAGATCTCGTCGGCGAACGCGTCCGGCACGGCGAGCACCGCTTCCTCGCGGCGCCCCTCGGCGAACAGCTTCTGGATGCGGCGGGCCTCGCCCTCGTACCCCATCCGCGCCATGAGGTCGGCGTGGAAGTTGCGGGCGGTGTGCCCCATGCCGCCGATGTAGAAGCCGAGCATGGCCTTGACCGGCAGCAGCCCCTCGGCCACGTCGTCGCAGACCCGGGCGCGCACCATCGGCGCCACCAGGAACCCCTCGCGCAGCCCGGCCAGCGCGCTCGCGTACGCGCCGGGCCGGTCGGGCGACCAGTACAGCGGCAGCCAGCCGTCGGCGATCTCGACGGTCTGGGCGATGTTCCTGGGGCCCTCGGCGCCGAGCACCACCGGCAGGTCCGCCCGCAGCGGATGCGTGATGGACTTCAGCGCCCGGCCGAGCCCGGTGCCGTCGGCGCCCCGGTAGGGGTGCGGGTGGAAGCGGCCGTCCAGCTCGACCGGCCCCCCGCGCGCGAGGACCTGGCGCACCACGTCCACGTACTCGCGGGTGGCGGTCAGCGGGCTCGACGGGAAGGGCCGTCCGTACCAGCCCTCCACCACCTGGGGCCCGGAGAGCCCGAGGCCCAGGGTCAGCCGGCCGCCGGAGAGGTGGTCCAGGGTGAGGGCGTGCATCGCGGTCGCGGTCGGGGTGCGGGCCGCCATCTGCGCCACCGCCGTACCGAGGCGGATCCGCGAGGTGTGGGCGGCGATCCAGGTCAGCGCGGTGAACGCGTCGGAGCCCCAGGCTTCCGCCGTCCACACCGAGGCGTAGCCGAGCCGCTCGGCCTCCTGGACGAGGGCGAGTTGGCCGGGGTCGGGGCCGCGCCCCCAGTAGCCGAGTGCGAGTCCGAGCCGCATGCCGACGCCCCCTGCCCGTATCTGACGGATCGTCAGCAGAGGGTACGGGAACGGCCCCCCGCCCGGAAGGGGCGGGGGCCGTGCCGTCGCTCGGCGGGCGCGGGTCAGCCGCGCTGGATGCCGGTGGTGTCCTGGAGGACGCCGCGGCGCCCGTCCTGGGTCTGGGCGACCAGCGCGGCGCCGCGCTGCTCGACCGCCAGGTACCAGGTGCCGGGGGCGAGTTCGGCGATCGGCGTCGGGGAGCCGTCCTCCGCGTACAGCGGACGGGCCACCGGGACCGCGAACCAGAACGGGGCGAAGTCCCCGGCCGGAGCGCCGGCCGCGGCCGGCTGCTGGGCGGCGGCGGGCGACGGGGTCTGGCCGCCCTGGCTCGGGTCGGCGCCCTGCGCGCCGTAGGGCTGCGGCTGGGCGGCGGCGCCGGGGTAGCCGTAGCCGCCCGCGGGCTGGCCGCCGTAGGGCTGACCGCCGTACGGCTGGGCGACGGCCGGGCGCGGGGCGCCCATCAGCGGGGCCTTGAGGGCGCCGACCATCGGGCCCGCGACCGCGCCGGCGGCGAGCACCAGCGCGGCGATCAGGCCGAGGATCATGCCCGCGCCCGCGCTGTCCATGTCGATGATCGTCCAGAACGCGGTCCACGCGGCGAAGATCGTGAGCGCGGTGCCGAACTGCGCCAGGTCCATCCCGACGACCTTGCGCGGCTGCGGCAGCGAGCGGGCCACGACGATGAGGGCCGCCCCGATGATGCCCGCCAGGAACATGCTCATCAGCAGGCCCAGCGCGTCCCACGCGTTCGGCACGTTGGCGTGGGAGCAGATGGAGCCGACGCACGCGTCGCCGACGGAGTAGAGATCGAGGAACGAGGCGATGAACAGCACCACCGCTGCTCCGATCACCACGCCGTCGCCTCGCGTGAGGGAGCGGATGTTCACGTGAATAGTCCTTATGGGTCGTCTCGTCGGGGCGGTCATCGCTGCCGCCGGTGTACGTGCACACGGCGCGAAGCACGGGTGTGGTTCCCCACCCGGGGAAGAATCTATCGTCTGGCCGCGCCCGACGTACCCCCGGTGTTCAGACCGTGACCGACCCGCAGCCGGACGTCCCGGCCGGTGAGACGCTCACTTCAGCAGGAAGGAACCGATGCCGTCGGCGAGGCCCTGGGCCGCCTTCTGGCGCCACTGCGCGCTCTTCAGCAGCCCGGCGTCACGGGAATCCTGCATGTTCCCGCACTCGATGAACACCTTCGGCACGGTGGAGAGGTTGAGCCCGCCGAGGTCCTTGCGGACGTCCAGCCCGGTCCCGTCGCCGACGTAGTTGGAGGCGGCCGTCCCGGTCGCCGCCACGAACTTCCCCGCGATCCTCACACCCAGCTCACGCGAGGGCCCCACGATCGCCGCGGTGTCCGCCTTCCCCGCCTTCACCAGTGCGGGCAGGATCACATGGAAGCCCCGGTCGCCCTCGGGGGCGCCGTCGGCGTGGACCGAGACGACCGCGTCCGCCTTCGCCGTGTTGCCGATCCGGGCCCGCTCGTCCACGCACGGGCCGAAGGCGCGCTCCCCGTCCTGGGTGTAGGAGACGGTCGCGCCCTGCTTCTCCAGGAGCGCCCGCAGCCGGTGCGCGACGTCGAGGGTGAACGCTGCCTCGGTGTAGCCGTCGCGGGTGGCGGTGCCGGTGGTGTCGCACTCCTTCTTGTTCGTCCCGATGTCCACCTGGCGGTTGATCTCGGTGGGGTGCTTGAAGTTGCCCGGGTTGTGGCCCGGGTCGATCACCACGACCCGCCCGGCCAGCGGGCCGGTGGGCCGGGCGGGCCGGGGAGAGGCCGACGGCGAGGGGGTGGCCGTCACGGTCACCGTCGGCAGCTTGGCGTTCCCCGACGGGGGTACGGCCACCGACGCGCTCGGCAGCGGCAGCACCCTCGGCGGCTTGTCGTCCTGGCCGCCGGAGCCGCCCATGGCCTGCCACACCAGCCACCCGGCCAGGCAGGTCGGAACCAGCGCGGCGGTCGCGATGACGAGGTTGCCGCGCAGTCGGCGCCGGGCGGGGCTGGGGGACTCGCTGTCGTACGGCACGCAGCGATGCTAGCCGGGGCGGTGCGCGGCGGGCGGTCGTCCGGCGTGCGCCGAACGGGGTGCGGTGCGGGGCGCACGGGTGGTCGCGCGCCCTCACGCCCCGGGGCCGGTGCGGCGCAGCACCCGCAGCGACTCGGTGGCCGAGACCTCGGTGAACGCGCCGGAGGCGAGCGCGCGCAGATAGACGCGGTACGGGGCCTGGCCGGTGAACTCGTCGACCGGGTCCGGGAAGACGTCGTGGATCAGCAGCAGTCCGCCCTCGGCGAGGTGCGGGGCCCAGCCCTCGTAGTCGGCGCTCGCGTGCTCGTCGGTGTGGCCGCCGTCGATGAAGACCAGCCCGACCCGGCCGCCCCAGGCCCGCGCCACCTGCGGCGAGTGCCCCACGACCGCGATCACGTGGTCCTCCAGGCCCGCCCCGTGCAGGGTGCGCCGGAAGGTGGGCAGGGTGTCCATCAGCCCGACCTCGGGGTCGACGACGGCAGAGTCGTGGTACTCCCAGCCGGGCTGCTGCTCCTCGCTGCCCCGGTGGTGGTCGACGGTGACGGCGACGGTCCCGGCGGCCCGGGCGGCGTCGGCGAGCAGCAGCGTGGAGCGCCCGCAGTAGGTGCCGACCTCCAGGAGCGGCAGCCCGAGCGCCGCCGCCTCCACGGCCGCCGCGTACAGCGCGAGCCCCTCGGTCACGGGCATGAAACCCTTGGCGGCCTCGAAGGCGGCGAGTATCTCCGGCTTGGGTGTCGCCATGGCGGGGCTCCTGGGGCTCGTGCGCGGTGGCCGCGCGAGGGGTGCGCGCGAAGGCGCGGGCACGTGGGGAGGTGGTGCCACATCGTAAGCCGGGCGCCGTCCGGTTCCGCTCCTTCTCCCAGCCGTCTGACCTTCCGTCAGATTGAAACGTGTTCTAGTCTGTCGCCGTTCCAGTGACGGCTCGCGGTCGGCGGGGGAGAGCGCATGGGAATCGGGATCACCCGGGAACACCGGGAGCTGGCCGGATCGGTGCGCGGGCTGCTCGGCCGGGCCGCGCCCATGGACCGGGTGCGCGCACTGCTCGACGCGCCCGACCCCGCCGCCCGGCCCCCCTACTGGGACGCGCTGGCCGCGCAGGGGCTGCTCGGCATCCACCTCGGCGAGCGGCACGGCGGCGGGGGCCTGCCCGAGCTCGCCGTCGTCCTGGAGGAGGCGGGCCGCGCCGCGCTGCCCGGCCCCTATCTGCCCAGCACGCTCGCGGCGGCCGTCCTGGACCGGGGCGGCCGGGCCGACCTGGCCGGGGCCGTCGCCGCCGGGGACCGCGTCGCCGCCGTGGCGCTCGGCCCCGGCACGCTCACCGCCGTCCCCGGCCCGGCGGGCTGGACGCTCGACGGCGCCGCCCCGCCGGTCCTCGCCGCGGCCCAGGCCGATCTGCTCGTCCTGGCCGCCGGGAGCGGCCGGGGCACGGTGTGGCTGGCGGTCGACGCGGCGGACCTCGCGGTGCGCGCCCACGACAGCGCCGACCCCACCCGCCCCACCGCCGAGGTCACCGCGCACGCCGCGGCCGTCCCCGCCGACCGCGCCCTGGCGGCCGGCCCCGCCCTCGTACCCGATCTGGCGGCCGTGCTCTTCGCGGCCGAGGCGTGCGGCACGGCGGGCTGGGCGCTGGACACCGCCGTCGCCCACGCCAAGGTGCGCGAGCAGTTCGGCCGCCCCATCGGCGCCTTCCAGGCGGTCAAGCACCTGTGCGCCGACATGCTGGTACGGGTGGAACGCGCCCGGGCACTGGTGTGGGACGCGGCCCGGGTGGCGCAGGACGAGGTCCGGGAGAGCGGCGCCGGGGTGCGCGGGCTGGTCGCCTCGCTCGCCGCCGCCACCGCCCTGGACGCCGCCTTCTCCTGCGCCCAGGACTGCATCCAGATCCTCGGCGGCATCGGCTTCACCTGGGAGCACGACGCCCACCTCCATCTGCGCCGCGCCCTGGTCGCACGCCAGCTGCTCGGCGCCGGGGACGTCCACCGCCAGCGGGCCGTCGCGCTCGCCGGGGCCGGGGCGCGCCGGGTGCTGCGCACCGATCTGCCGCCCCGCGCCGAGGAGTTCCGGGCCCCGGCCCGCCGCGCCGCCGAGGCGGTGCGCGGCCTCGGCCCGGCGGCGGCCCGCCGCGCCCTCGCCCCCACCGGCTACGCGGTCCCGCACCTGCCGCCCCCGTACGGGCTGGGCGCGGACCCGGTCCAGCAGCTGGTGGTGCAGGAGGAGCTGCGGGCGGCCGGGGTGCGGCCGGTGGAGCTGGGGATCGCGGCCTGGGTGGTGCCCTCGCTGCTCGCGTACGGGACGCCCGCGCAGCAGGAGCGCTTCCTGCCGCCGACCCTGCGCGGCGACCTCCACTGGTGCCAGCTGTTCTCCGAGCCGGGCGCGGGCTCGGACCTCGCGGCCCTGCGCACCCGGGCCGAACGCACCCCCGACGGCTGGCGGATCACCGGCCAGAAGGTGTGGACGAGCTCGGCCCGCACCGCCGACTACGGCATCCTGCTCGCCCGCACCGACCCGGCCGCCCCCAAGCACGAGGGGCTGACGTACTTCCTCGTCGACATGAAGAACACGCCCGGGATCGACATCCGCCCGCTCAAGGAGATCACCGGCGACTCCCTCTTCAACGAGGTGTACTTCGACGGCGCCCGGCTGCCGTCCGACGCGGTCGTCGGCGAGCCGGGCGGCGGCTGGCGGGTCGCCCGCAACACCCTCGGCAACGAGCGCGTCCACATGGCCGACCAGGTGGCCTTCGACACCGGCCTCGAAGCGCTGCTCGCCCGCGCGGGCGAGCTCGACGGCGCCTGCCGGGCCCGGATCGGCGCCCTGGCCGCCGAGGCGCACGCGCTCGCCTGCATCGGGCTGCGCACCACCCTGCGGCAGGTCTCGGGGCTCGAACCCGGCGCGGGCGCCAGCGTACGCAAACTGGTGCAGACCACCCATCAGCAGAAGGTGGCCGAACTCGCCCTGGAACTCCTCGGCCCCGCGGGCGCGGTGGCCGAGGGCCCGGCGGCGGGGGCCGTGCACGGCTTTCTGATGTCCCGCTGCCTGACCATCGCGGGCGGCACCACCCAGGTTCAGCTGAACGTCGTGGCCGAGCGCATCCTCGGCCTGCCACGAGACTGAGGGGAAGGTGAGGGCCCGTGCGCGCCAGCTGTGTCGCCGGGGTCGGCATGACCAGGTTCGAGAAGCCCGAGTCCCGGCAGTGGCAGTACTGGGACATGGCCCGGGAGGCGGGAGCGGCGGCGCTGGCCGACGCGGGCCTCCCCTACGAGCGGGTCGAGCAGGTGATCGCGGGCTACTGCTTCCAGCCGTCCACGGCGGGCCAGCGCGCCGCCTACGAACTGGGGCTCACCGGCGTCCCCGTCCACAACGTCAACAACAACTGCGCGACCGGCGCGAGCGCGCTGACCCTGGCGCGGCAGCTGGTGGCGGGCGGCGCGGCCGAGTGCGTACTGGCGCTGGGCTTCGAGAAGATGCGCCGGGGCGCCCTGGGCGGCGGCGACGGCGGGGACTTCGCGGTCTCCCCGGTGGCCCGCCACTACGGCGTGATGGCCGCCGCCCACGGCTTCGCGGCGAGCCCGCCCACGGCGCAGATCTTCGGGAACGCGGCGCGGGAGCACATGGCGGCGTACGGGACGACGCCCGAGCAGCTGGCGGCCGTCGCCGCCAAGAACCACCGGCACTCGGTGCACAACCCCTACGCCCAGTTCCGCACCGAGTACTCGGTGGCCGAGGTCCTCGCGGCCAAGGAGATCCACGCCCCGCTCACCAAGCTCCAGTGCTCCCCGACCTCGGACGGCGCGGCGGCGGCGGTCGTCGTCTCCGCGGAGTACGCCGCGGCCCACGGCCTGGCCGGGCGCGCGGTGGAGATCGTCGCGCAGGAGATGACGACCGACACGGAGGAGTCGTTCGCCTCCGGCCGGTGCGTCGACGTGGTGGGCGCGGGGATGACCCGCCGGGCGGCGCGGGCCGTCTTCGAGCGCTCGGGCCTCGGCATCGACGACGTGGACGTCGTCGAGCTCCACGACTGCTTCTCCGTCAACGAGCTCCTGACGTACGAGGCGCTGGGCATGTGCGCGCAGGGCGAGTCGGGAAAGCTGGTGGAGTCCGGGGCGACGACGTACGGCGGCCGGTGGGTGGTGAACCCCTCGGGCGGTCTCATCTCCAAGGGCCACCCGCTGGGCGCGACGGGCCTGGCCCAGACGGCGGAGCTGGTCTGGCAGCTGCGCGGCGAGGCGGGGGCCCGGCAGGTGGAGGGCGCGCGGGTGGGGCTGGCCCACAACATCGGGCTGGGCGGCGCGGCGGTGGTGACGCTCCTGCGGAAATAGCCGCGCCCCGGTCCGCGTCCCCGCCCGGGCACCCGTCGTGGCATCCCCTGCCCGGCCACACGTCGTGGCGGCCCCGGTCCGGGCGCTGATCCGGGCAGCCCCGCCACCTGCCCAACTCCACCTGGTCGAGCCGGGCTTGAGGACGGGGCGGGGTGGGGAGGCGAACCCCCGTGCGACCATGGCCCGCATGGTTCAAGCGCCCGCGGACACCGCCTCCCTACCCACCCGGACCCCCACCGCCCGTACCTGGCTCGTTCTCCTGGCCGCCTGCGCCGGACAGTTCCTCGTCGTCCTGGACGTGTCCGTCGTCAACGTCGCCCTGCCCTCCATGAAGTCCGGCCTCGGAATGAGCCCGACCGGACTGCAGTGGGTGGTGAACGCGTACTCCATCGCGTACGCCGGCTTCATGCTCCTGGGCGGCCGTGCCGGGGACCTCTACGGGCGCAAGCGCATGTTCCTCGTCGGGCTCGGCCTGTTCACCGCCGCCAGCCTGGCGGGCGGGCTCGCCCAGGAGGGGTGGCAGCTGCTGCTCGCGCGGGCCGTGCAGGGGCTCGGCGCCGCCGTGCTCGCCCCCTCCACCCTCACCATCCTCACCGCCGCCGTCCCCGAGGGCCCCGCCCGCACCCGGGCCATAGGCACCTGGGCGGCGGTCGGCGCGGGCGGCGGCGCGGCGGGCGGGCTGGTCGGCGGAGTGCTCACCGACACGCTGTCGTGGCGCTGGGTGCTGCTCATCAACGTGCCGGTCGGCGCGCTCGTCCTGACCGCCGCCGCGCTGTGGATCACGGAGAGCCGCGCGGGCGCCCGCAACCGGCTGGACCTGCCGGGCGCGGTCGCCGTCACCGGCGGGCTCGGCGTCCTGGCGTACGGCATCGTGCAGACCGAGGAGGCGGGCTGGACCGCGCCCCGCACCCTTGCCCCGCTGCTCGGCGGGGTGGCCCTGCTCGTGGCGTTCCTGTTCGTCGAGTCCCGTGCGGCGGCGCCGCTGATGCCGCTGCGGCTGCTGCGGCTGCGCGCGGTCTCCTCGGCGAACGTGGTGATGTTCGCCTGCGGCTCGGCGACCTTCTGCACCTGGTACTTCATGACGCTGTACGCGCAGAACGTCCTCGGCTACACCCCGCTCGGCGCCGGGCTCGCCCTCATCCCGAGCTCGCTGAGCATCGTCTTCGGCGCCAAGATCGCGCCCCGGCTGATGCCGGTGACGGGCACCCGCAACCTCACCGTGCTGGGCGTGCTGATCGCCGCCGCCGGGTTCGGCTGGCAGTCCACGATGCAGGCCGGTGACCCGTACTGGATGTCCATCCTGGTGCCCGGCATCCTGATGATGACCGGCGCGGGCCTGGCCACCACCCCGCTGGCCTCCCTGGCCACCTCGGGCGCGGCGCCGGGCGAGGCCGGACTGGTCTCCGGCCTCGTCAACACCTCCCGCACCATGGGCGGCGCGCTGGGCCTGGCGATCCTGTCGACGGCGGCCACGGCCCGCACCGGCGACTCCTTCACCCCCGAGTCCCTCACCGAGGGCTACGCCCTGGCCTTCCGCACCGGCGGCTTCGTCCTGCTCGCCAGCACGGTGGTGGCCCTGGTGTGGCTGCCGAGGACGCCGTCGGCGAAGCGGTGAGGGCGGGGCCGTCCGGGCCGTCCGGGACATTCGGGCGGTCCCGGCCGTCCGGATCGGCCGGGCCGTCCGGCTAGAGCCACCCCTGCTGGCGGGCCGCCCGTACCGCCTCCATGCGGTTGCGGGTGGCGGTCTTGCCGATCGCCGAGGACAGGTAGTTGCGCACGGTCGACTCCGACAGGTGCAGCTTGCCCGCGATGTCGGCGACGGTGGCGCCGTCCACGGAGGCGTTCAGGACGTCCCGCTCGCGCGCGGTCAGCGGGTTGGAGCCCGCGCTGAGCGCCGCCGCGGCGAGCGCCGGGTCGATGACGGTCTCGCCGCGCAGCACCCGCCGGATCGCCTCGGCCAGGTCCTCCACCGGCCCGTCCTTCACCAGGAACCCGGCCGCGCCCGCCTCCATCGCCCGCCGCAGGTACCCGGGCCGCCCGAACGTGGTCAGGATGAGCACCCGGCAGTCCGGGCACTCCTCGCGGAGGTCGGCGGCGGCGTCGAGCCCGCTGCGGCCCGGCAGTTCGATGTCGAGGAGCGCCACGTCGGGCCGCGCGACGAGCGCCGCGTCCACGATCTGGTCCCCGGCCCCGACCTGCGCGACGACCTCGATGTCCTCCTCCAGCCCGAGCAGCAGGGCGAGGGCCCCGCGCATCATCCCCTGGTCCTCGGCGAGGAGAACGCGTACGGACTTCGCGGGGCGGTGGTCTTGGGGCATCTCGTTCATGGGGGCAGGCTACGGGGAGGGCGCCCGCCCGGAGCCGTGGAGCCCCGGCGCGATGTCCCCGGGCCCCCGGTTGCCGCCGGCGAGCGGCCGGGCCACCGCACCCGCCCCCGGGCCACGGCCCGCACCCCTGCCCACCGCCCTCACCCCCGGGCCTCCCTCTCCAGCTCCGCCTCCAACTCCGCGTCGAGCGGGTCCACCGGGAGTTCCGCGGTCACCTGGAAGCCGCCGCGCGGGCCCGGACCGGCCCGGAGGGAGCCGCCCGCCGAGGCCAGGCGTTCGGTCAGGCCCTTGAGGCCCGTGCCGCCGGTCCGGGGGGCGGTGGCGGGGCCGGGGGCGGCGCCGCGGCCGTCGTCGGTGATCTTCAGCCGGACCCGTTCCGGCGCGCCGTCGACCACGATCTCGCAGTGGGACGCGCCGCTGTGCCGTACGACATTGGTCACCGCCTCCCGTACCACCCAGCCCAGCAGCGCCTCCGTCTGCTTGGCCAGCGGCGGGCCGGACTGGCGGACCACCGGCTCGACGTCGGCCGCGGTGAGCGCCGAGCGGGCCCGGTCGAGTTCGGTGCTGAGGCTGCCCTCGCGGTAGCCCGTGACGGCCTCCCGGATCTCGGTGAGGGCCTGGCGGCCGACCGACTCGATGTCGGCGACCTGGGAGAGCGCCGCGTCGAGGTCGCGGGGGGCGAGGCGGCGGGCTGCCTCCGACTTCACCACGATCACCGAGAGGGTGTGGCCGAGGAGGTCGTGCAGGTCGCGCGAGAACCGCAGCCGCTCCTTCTCCACTGCGGTGCGGGCCAGCTCCTGGCGGGTGTCGCGCAGTTCGCGCACGGTCTGCGAGAGCGAGAGGACGGCCGCGGTGACCATGCCGGACAGGAACGTTCCGTACGCGATGGTCACGTTGTTCCAGACCGCCCCCGACTTCATGCCGGAGATCGCGCCCGCCGAGCTCGCCAGGACCATGATCACGAGACCCAGCTGCCGGTCCCGCAGCACCGCGCCGCAGGCCAGCGAGAGCAGCGGGAAGAAGAACAGCCAGGTGCCGCCGTAGCGGATGCTCAGGCCGTACGTGATCGCTGCCATCGCGGCCAGGATGACGAGCGTCGACCGGCTCTCCCGCTTCTCCTTGACGAAGGCGCGGAAGGAGATCGTGATGTACAGCGAGTTGAAGGCCAGCAGACCGGCGCCGCCGACCCACGGGTTGGGGGTCCTGCCCTGGACGAGGTTGGAGAACGCGCCCAGCCCCATCAGGAGCCAGGGCAGCAGGGTGTAGCCGCTGGCCGGGGGGCCGGGCAGGTCGGCGTCGCGCGCGCACCCGCGGCGCGCGGACCGCGCGGCGGCGGCCTTCCTCAGCTCCGGCAGCCTCGGCTGGAGTCGTGCCACTGTCTCGTTCTCCCCGTTCCCGTACCCGTCCATGGTGCTCACAGCGTCCTCGCGGACCGTCGGTAGGAGAACACGGCGTACGAACCGAACGCCAGCAGCCAGGCGCCCAGCACCGCGACCGTCGCCGCGCCGGGCGCCGAGCCGTGCGAGACGGCCCAGCCGAGGTCGGCGAAGCGGTGGGCGGGGGTGTACGCGGCGACGGAGGCCAGCCAGTGGGGGAAGGCCGAGAGCGGGAACCACAGTCCGCCGATCACCGCCAGCCCCATCAGACAGGCCGTGTTGACCACGCCCATCGCCTGCGGGGTGAGCCGGTAGCCGTTGCCGAGGCCGAGCAGGGTGAAGGGGAGCGCCCCGGCCCACAGCAGCACGGTCAGCGCGGCCCACTGCCAGGCGTCCAGGCGCACGCCGTTGACCAGCGCGCCCGCCGCCAGCACCGCGACGATCGCGGGCAGCACGGTCGCCGAGCCGCTCACCGCCCGGCCCGCCACCACGCGGGACGGCGCCAGCGGGGTGACGCGCAGCTGCCGCAGCCAGCCGGCGGTCTTGTCGGCGGCCACGCCCGTCCCGGTGCTCAGGGACGCGCCCAGCGCGCCGTACGCCGCCATGCCGACCATCGAGGCGGTCCGCCACTCGGCCGAATCGCCGTCGCCCGAACCGACGTTGGTGAAGAGCAGGTACATCAGGACCGGCATGCCGATGCCGAAGACCACGAACGACACGTCGCGCAGCGTGCGGCGGATTTCGAGCAGGATGTAGCCGGGCATCAGACGGTCTCGCTTTCGCGTACGGGAGGGACGGCGGCGGGGGACGCGACGGTCGAGGTCAGCGTGAGGAACGCGTCCTCCAGACTGGCCGGGGCCACCTCCAGGCCCCGCACCGCGCCCAGGCGGGCCAGCTCCACCACCGTGGCGTCCGGGTCGTCGCTGCGCAGCCGGGCCCGGTCGCCGCGCACCTCGACCGCGACCACGCCGGGCAGTGCGGCGAGGCCCGCGGTGGGGCCGCCCGCCAGGTCGAACGAGACCAGGCCGCCGCCCGCCGCCCGCTTGATCTGCTCGCCGGTGCCGTCGGCGACGATCCGGCCCTGGTCGATGACGACGATCCGGTCCGCGTTGTCGTCGGCCTCCTCCAGGTAGTGGGTGGAGAACAGCACGGTGTTGCCGCGGGCCGCGTAGGCGCGCATCGAGTCCCAGAAGGCGCGGCGCGCCGCCACGTCCAGCGCGGCCGTGGGCTCGTCCAGGACGAGGAGCGCGGGCGCCCCCGCCAGGGCCACCGCGAAGCGGACGCGCTGGGCCTGGCCGCCGGAGAGCCGGTCGACGCGGCGCCCGGCGACGGCGGTCAGACCGGCCAGCTCCAGCGCCTCGTCGACGGGCATCGGTCGCGGGTAGGTGGAGCCGACGAAGGCGACGAGTTCGCGGACGGTGACGCGGGGGATGGGCTGGCCCTCCTGGAGCATCGCGCCCGTCAGCCCGGCGCGTACGGCCCGGCCGGGGGAGCGGCCGAACAGCCGCACCTCGCCCGCGTCCGGCTCGTCGAGGCCGAGCAGCAGGGCGATCGAGGTGGACTTGCCGGCGCCGTTGCGGCCGAGGAGGGCGACGGTCTCGCCCCGGTGGATCTCCAGGTCGACGCCGTCGACGGCCCGCACGGGGCCGAACGCCTTGGCCACGGCCGTGAAGGTCACCGCGGGGGGTGCTGGTTGGGTCATGGCTGTGACGGTACGGAGCGGGGTGGTGGGGGCGGCAGAGGTTCTTGTACGGGGTTCACCGGGACAAATGTCCTGCGGCCGTTCGCCCGCGGGCCGTGGGCGGTTGCTCGCGCGGGCCTTTGGGCCGGGTGGTCGTCTGCGGCCCGGCGGTCGCTTCTCGCGCAGTTCCCCGCGCCCCTGGAAACCCGCCTCCGTCCGCGGACCGTGCCCGCTTCTCGCGCAGTTCCCCGCGCCCCTGAAAAGCCTCGTTCGTCTGCGGACCGTGCCCGCTCCTCGCGCAGTTCCCCGCGCCCCTGGGGGGTACCGGCAGCCGGAGAACCCAGCTCGGCCACCAGCCTTCAGGGGCGCGGGGAACTGCGCGACCGGCCCAGCACGGTCCGCAGCCGAAGTCCGGCCCAAGAGGGGCGCGGGGAACTGCGCGAGTGAGCCAGCACGGTCCGCAGGCGGAGTCCGGGCCTGACAAGGGGCGCGGGGAACTGCGCGAGCAACCCACCACCGGCCCGCAGACGAACACCCGGTCCAACAGGGGCGCGGGGAACTGCGCGGCCAGCCCAGCACGGTCCGCAGATGAAGTCCGGCCCAAGAGGGCCGCGGGCGAAGTCCGGCCAGGAGGGGTTCGGTACGGGTCGCAGGTCGGTGGGGGCGGTTTGACTGACGGCTCGTCAGATGTGTTCCCAATCCCGGGCCGCTGCGTTATACATAGGGCCCATCGAGCCTAGAACGCGTTCTAACTCCGGCTCCCCGAGCCGGCCCCGCACGGCCTCGGTGCGGCCGACGGTGCGGACGGCCGCGCCGAGGTCTTCCACCTCCAAGGAGCAGCCCCCGTATGCCCATTGACGCCGCGAAGGCGCTCGCCGCCGAGCCCCGGTCGACCACGATCGCCTGGGACCACAAGGACATCCAGCTCTACCACCTCGGCATCGGCGCGGGCGTCCCCGCCACCGACCCCGACGAACTGCGCTACACCCTGGAGTCCCGGCTGCACGTGCTCCCCTCGTTCGCCACCGTCGCGGGCGCGGGCATGGGCGTGGTGGGCGGGCTCTCGGCGCCCGGCATCGAGATCGACCTGGCGGCCGTCCTGCACGGCGCCCAGGCCGTGACGCTGCACCGGCCCATCCCCGTACGGGGCGAGGCCCTCTCCACCTCCAAGGTGGCCGCCGTCTACGACAAGGGCAAGGCCGCCGTCCTGGTGCTCCGCACCGAGGCCGCCGACGCGGACGGCCCGCTGTGGACCAGCGACGCCCAGATCTTCGTGCGCGGCGAGGGCGGCTTCGGCGGCGAGCGCGGCCCCTCGGGGCGCACCGAGCAGCCCGACCGCGCCCCCGACCACGTGGTGGAGCGGCCCGTGCGCGAGGACCAGGCGCTGCTGTACCGGCTCTCCGGCGACTGGAACCCGCTCCACGCCGACCCGTCCTTCGCCGAACTCGCCGGTTTCGACCGGCCGATCCTGCACGGCCTGTGCACCTACGGCATCACGCTCAAGGCGGTCGTGGACACCCTGCTCGGCGGCGAGGTGGCCCGCGTCCGCTCGTACACCACCCGCTTCACCGGGGTCGTCTTCCCCGGCGAGACCCTGCGCGTGCGGATGTGGGCCGGTGAGGGCCGCGTCCAGGTGTCGGTGACGGCCGTCGAGCGGGACGACGCGCCGGTGCTCTCCGACACGCTCGTCGAATACGTCTGAACCGTCTGGACTGCCTGATCAGAGGGGACCGCACCATGCGCGCAGCCGTACTGCACGAGATCGGCCAGGACAAGCTCGATGTGCTCGACGACGTCGAGGCGGTGGGGTTCGGGCCGGGGAAGGTGAAGATCCGCGTCCGGGCGACCGGCCTGTGCCACTCCGACATCTCGGCCATGACCGGGGTCCTCCCGCAGCCCGCTCCCTTCGTCCCCGGCCACGAGGGCGCGGGCGAGGTCCTCGACGTCGGCGACGGCGTCACCGGACTCGCCCGGGGCGACCGGGTGCTGGTCAGCTGGCTGCCCGCGTGCGGCGCCTGTCCGTCCTGCCGGCGCGGCCAGACCCAGCTCTGCCTCTCCGGGTTCATGAACGCGGGCACCCCCAACTTCAAGCGCCCCGGCGGCGACGTGTTCGGCTTCGCGGGCACCGGCACCTTCGCCGAGGAGCTGGTGGTCGACGCCGGGTGCGCGGTCCCGATACCGCAGGACGTGCCGTACGAGATCGCCGCGCTCATCGGCTGCGGCGTGACCACCGGCCTCGGCGCGGCCATCAACACCGCCCAGGTGGCCGCCGGTTCGTCGGTCGCCGTGATCGGCTGCGGCGGGGTGGGCATCTCCGCCGTGCAGGGCGCGCGGGTGCAGGGCGCGGCGCAGATCGTCGCGGTCGACCCGGTGGCGTCCCGGCGCGAGGCCGCCCTCTCCTTCGGCGCCACCGAGGCGCTCTCGCCCAGCGAACTCGACGACGCCAAGCAGCGGATCACCGGCGGCGAGGGCTTCGACTACGTCTTCGAGGTCGTCGGCAAGTCGGCCACCGCCCGCACCGCGTACGCGGCGACCCGGCGCGGCGGCACGCTGTGCGTGGTCGGCGCGGGCGCCATGGACGACTTCTTCCAGGTCAACATGTTCGAGCTGTTCTTCGACGAGAAGCGCATCCTGCCGTCCCTGTACGGCGGCGGGGACGTGCTGCGCTCCTACGAGCGGGCCATCGCGCTGTGGCGGGCGGGCCGCATCGACCTGGCGGGCCTGATCACCCACCGGGTGCCGCTGGGCGGGATCAACGACGCCCTGGACCAGATGCGCACCGGGGAAGCCCTGCGCACCTGCGTCGAGCTCTGACCCGGGCCGCCGCCGTCCCCCGACCCGGTGACCCCGGCCGCCGCATCCCCGCACCCCGCAGTCCCGTACCCGTACCCCCATATCCCCGTATCCCGAGAGGACCGACCGGCATGCCAGTACTGCCACTCGACGGCCTGGCCGCGATCGTCACCGGCGCCGGCCGCGGCCTCGGCCGGGCCGAGGCGCTGGAACTCGCCCGGCTCGGCGCGTCCGTGGTCGTCAACGACTTCGGACAGCCGGGCCGGGACGGCTCGGGCGAGGCGTCGGCCGGGCCCGCCGAGCGGGTCGCCGCCGAGATCCGCGCGGCGGGCGGCACGGCCGTCGCCCACACCGGCGACGTCGCCGACCACGAAGGGGCCGAGGAGCTCGTCCGGCTGGCGGTCGACACGTACGGGAAACTGGACGTGCTGGTCAACAACGCGGGCATCCTGCGCGACCGGATGGTCTTCTCGATGACCGAGGCCGAGTGGGACTCGGTCATCCACGTCCACCTCAAGGGCCACTTCAACACCACCCGCTTCGCCGCCGCGCACTGGCGCGAGCGCTCCAAGGCGGCGGGCGCCCCGGTGTACGGGCGGATCGTCAACACCTCCTCGGAGGCGTTCCTCGCCGGTTCGGCCGGACAGCCCAACTACGCCGCCGCCAAGGGCGGGATCGTCGGGCTCACCACCTCCACGGCCCTGGCGCTCGGCAAGTACGGCGTCACGGCGAACGCGATCTGCCCGCGCGCCCGCACCCGGATGACCGAGGACGTCTTCGCCGGCTTCCAGGAGCCGGGGGAGGGGCAGCTCGACCCGCTGGCGCCCGAGCACGTCGCCCCGCTGGTCGGCTATCTGGCCTCCCCGGCGGCCGGGCACGTCAACGGCCAGCTGATGGTGGTGCACGGCGGCATGGTGGCGATCGTGGAACGCCCCAGGGTGGCCGCCAAGTTCGACACCGCCAAGGAGGCGTTCTCGTACGAGGAGCTGGACGGGCTGCTCTCCCCGTACTACGCGGGCCGCCCGGCGCACGAGACCTTCGCTGCGGCCGAGGTGCTGGGGCTGAAGAAGGACTGAGGGAGAAGGACCGGGCGAGGGACGGCGAAGGGCCCGGGGAGTGCTCCCCGGGCCCTTCGCCGTGCGTCCCCGTGGTCAGCCGAGGTCGCCGCCCTCGTTCTGCCGCCGGTGGCGGCCGTGGGCCTCGGTGGCCGATTCCTCGGTCGCCGCGGCGCCGCCGCGGTGCTTGCCGTGGCCGTCGGAGTCCGTGGTCGCGTCGGCGGACGCGGTCAGTGTCTCGGACATGTGGTGCTGTCACCCCGTTGAATGTCGCCCGTTGCGTTCGCGGTGGATCTTAGCGAGACCGCGCGGGCCTAGGGGCGGCCGGTCAGCGGTGCCTGCGCCAGCGGTACGGGCCGGGGCGCGCGGGGCGCTGCCGGTACGGGCGCGGGGCGCGGCACGTCCACCGGCGCCCGCACCTGGGCGACCGCGCACGGCAGCAGATCCGTGGCGCACGGCAGCCGCAGCACGCCGTCCCGGGTCCACAGCCCCGACCCCGCCAGCCACCCCTCGGGCGCGGGCAGCTGGTGCAGCCGCCGTCCCGCCGGACGCCACACCCCCACCCAGGTCCCGGCGGCGGCGTCGATGCGCAGCGCCACCGCGCAGCTCTCCGGCATCAGGAGCTGGCCGGGCTGGATGGCGAACGGCGTCACCGCCGCGTCGGCCGGGCGCAGGCACTCCGGGAAGCGCACCGGCAGCGTCGAGCCGAGCACGCCCCAGCCCAGCCGGTCGTGGCCGGGGGCGTCCGAGCGCAGCAGCAGCAGTCCGGTGTCCGGGTCGGCGAGCAGCAGCCGGTCCTGGCTCTCCTCGGTGATCCGCAGCAGCTCGGTCACCTCGCCGCCGCGCTCCAGGTCCACCGCCACCGCCTTGGTGCGCCCGTCGAGCTCCCGGTCGAGCGCCAGCATCCGGCCGGTCCGGTCCAGCCAGACGCCGCCCGAGCAGCGCCCGTCGAGGGTGGCCACCGGCTCGGGCCCGAAGGCGCCGCCCGCCACCAGCCACAGCGTGCTGGTCTCCACCCCGACGGCCAGGGCGTACGCGCAGCTGCCGTTCGGCGACGGCGGCAGCAGGGTCAGCCGGCGGTCCTCCCGGTCGCGGGCGACCGTGCCCAGGGCGAGCTCTCCGGTGCCGGTGCCGGCCGGGTAGAGCAGCGCGAAGACGTCCCGGTCGGCGATCCGGCGGTGGATCAGCACCCGCCCGTCGCCCATCGGCAGCACCGAGGAGTCCGGCTCCTCCGGCTGGTTGCCGGGCAGCGGCACCGCGTACGGCTCGGGGCCGTCGAGCGTCCAGCGCTCCGGGAACCAGCGGTCGCCGTCGCCCTCGAACCGCACCAGACGGGCCGCGTAGGAGCCGTCCGCGCTGATCGTGAACTCCGTCTGCCGGACCGCTCCGCCCCCGGCTGCGGTCTCTATGGCCAAGGCCGTCATGAGATGGCTCACCTCCGGCCCAAGAAGCTAGTTTTCGCACTTCCTGCCGAACAACACGAGACCACCCGCTTCACACCAAAGGGTGGCCGTCGGGCGATTCGCCGGTGAGCGGGGTGACGGATGTGCAGCGGGACGACGGTCCCGGCCGGGCCCGGCTGACCAGCGTCCGCGCCCCCGTCCATGGTGGGCGCGGCGCCGGTCGCGGGTAACCTGTCCCCGTGCCCCGTCTGTCTGAAGTCATCGCCGCGCTCGACGCCCTCTGGCCGCCCGAGCGGGCCGAGGGATGGGACGCGGTCGGCACCGTGTGCGGGGACGTCGCCGATCCCGGTGCCGAGGTCCGGCGCGTGCTGTTCGCCGTCGACCCCGTGCAGGAGGTCGCGGACGAGGCCGTGCGGCTCGGCGCCGACCTGGTCGTCACCCACCACCCGCTCTATCTGCGCGGGACGACGAGCGTCGCCACCGGCCACTTCAAGGGCCGGGTCGTGCACACCCTGATCAAGAACGACATCGCGCTGCACGTCGCCCACACCAACGCCGACACCGCCGACCCCGGAGTCTCGGACGCCCTCGCGGGCGCGCTGGACATCCGGGTCGTCCGCCCGCTGGTGCCCGACGCCACCGACCCCTCGGGCCGCCGGGGCCTCGGCCGGATCTGCGAGCTGGACCACCCGATGACGCTCGGCGAGTTCGCCGCGCACGCCGCGGCCCGGCTCCCCGCCACCGCGCAGGGCGTCCGGGTCGCGGGCGACACCGGGGCCCTGGTGCGGACCGTCGCGGTCAGCGGCGGCTCCGGCGACAGCCTCTTCGACGCCGTACGGGCGTCGGGGGCCGATGTCTTCCTCACCGCCGACCTGCGCCACCACCCGGTGTCGGAGGCCACCCAGCACTCCGCGCTGGGCCTGATCGACGCCGCCCACTGGGCCACCGAGTGGCCCTGGTGCGAGCAGGCCGCCGCACAGCTCGACGAGATTTCCGACCGCCACGGCTGGGACCTGCGGGTCCACGTCTCGAAGTCGGTCACCGACCCCTGGTCATCCCACCACTCTTCTGGAGCCCCCAACTGAACGCCGCGCCCGCCGACCAGATCCGCCTCCTCGACGTCCAGGCCCTCGACGTACGCCTCGCGCAGCTCGCGCACAAGCGCAAGTCGCTGCCCGAGCACGCCGAGATCGAGTCGCTCACCAAGGACCTGACCCAGCTGCGCGACCTGCTGGTCGCCGCGCAGACCGAGGAGAGCGACACCGCCCGCGAGCAGACCAAGGCCGAGCAGGACGTCGACCAGGTCCGCCAGCGCGCCGCCCGCGACCAGCAGCGGCTGGACTCGGGCGCCGTCTCCTCGCCGAAGGACCTGGAGTCCCTCCAGCGCGAGATCACCTCGCTCGCCAAGCGCCAGGGCGACCTGGAGGACGTGGTCCTGGAGGTCATGGAGCGCCGCGAGTCCGCCCAGGAGCGCGCCGCCGAGCTGACCGAGCGGGTCTCCTCCGTCCAGGCCCGGACCGAGGACGCGACCGCCCGCCGCGACACCGCCCAGCAGGAGCTGGACGCGCAGAGCGCCGAGGTGGCCAAGGAGCGCGCGGTCGTCGCCGAGGTGATCCCGGCCGACCTGCTGAAGCTCTACGACAAGCTGCGCGAGAAGCAGGGCGGCGTCGGCGCGGCCCGGCTCTACCAGCGCAAGTGCGAGGGCTGCCGGCTGGAGCTGAACATCACCGAGGTCGCCGAGGTCCGCGCGGCGTCCCCGGACACCGTGCTGCGCTGTGAGAACTGCAGCCGGATCCTGGTCCGTACGGCGGAGTCGGGCCTGTAGTGCGGCAGTTCGTTGTCGAGGCCGACGGCGGCTCCCGGGGCAACCCGGGCCCGGCCGGGTACGGCGCGGTGGTCCTCGACCCGGTGACGGGCGAGACGCTGGCCGAGGCGGCGGAGTACATCGGCGTCGCGACCAACAACGTCGCCGAGTACAAGGGCCTGATCGCCGGGCTCAAGGCGGCGAAGGCGCTGGACCCGGCGGCGAAGGTCCGGGTCCGGATGGACTCCAAGCTCGTCGTCGAGCAGATGTCGGGCCGCTGGAAGATCAAGCACCCCGACATGAAGCCGCTCGCGGCCGAGGCCGGGCGGATTTTGCCGCCCGCCCAGGTCACCTACGAGTGGATCCCGCGCGAGAAGAACAAGCACGCGGACCGGCTCGCCAACGAGGCCATGGACGCGGGCAAGCGGGGCAAGCAGTGGGAGCCCTCGGCGTCCACGGCCGCGCTCGGCACCACCGACTCGGGTGCGGCCCGGGTCGTCGGGGACGCGACGGCGGGCGCGGCCCGGGCGCGGGCGGCGCTGGCGTCGTCCACGGCCCCGGCGGCACCGGCCGCCACCGTCCCGGCCCCCGCGCGGAGTTCGGGCGCGGCTCCGGCCGCCGGGTGGAGCGGGCCGGACCTGGGCACGCCCACCACGTTCGTCCTGCTGCGGCACGGCGAGACGGCGCTCACCCCCGAGAAGCGGTTCTCGGGCAGCGGCGGCACCGACCCGGAGCTGTCGGCGGCGGGCCGCCGCCAGGCCGAGCAGGTGGCCGCCGCGCTGGCCGCCCGGGGCACGATCCAGGCGGTCGTCTCCTCCCCACTGCGCCGCTGCCGCGAGACGGCGGCGGCGGTCGCGGCCCGGCTCGGTCTGGACGTGAGCGTCGAGGACGGGCTGCGCGAGACGGACTTCGGGGCGTGGGAGGGGCTGACCTTCGGCGAGGTGCGCGAGCGGTACGCGGACGACCTCGACGCCTGGCTGGCCTCGCCCAAGGCGGCCCCGACCGGCGGCGGCGAGAGCTTCGCGACGGTCTCGCGGCGGGTCTCGGCGGCGCGGGACCGCCTGACGGCGGCGTACGCGGGCCGCACGGTGCTGCTGGTCACCCACGTCACCCCGGTCAAGACGCTGATCCGCCTGGCACTCGGGGCCCCGCCGGAGTCCCTGTTCCGGATGGAACTCTCGGCGGCGTCGCTGTCGGCGGTGGCGTACTACGGGGACGGCAACGCGTCGGTACGCCTCCTGAACGACACGGGCCACCTGCGCTGACCCGCCCCCTCTCGGGCCCGGACTTCGCCTGCGGCCCGGTGGGTCCTCGTCGCGCAGTTCCCCGCGCCCCCAGGGGGTACCCGGTAACCGGAAAAGCCGGCTCAGCCAAAGGCTTTGAGGAGCGCGGGGAACGGCGCGAGCAACCCACCACGGTCGGCGGACGAAGGCGGGTTTCCAGGGGCGCGGGGAACGGCGCGAGGAGCGATCACGGTCGGCGGACGAAGGCGGGTTTCCAGGAGCGCGGGGAACGACGCGAGCAACCCACCACGGCCCGCGGACGAACGACGCCCCGGTCCCGCCGGCCTCAGCGCAGCCCCGCCGCCTCCCGCGCCAGCCCCTCCACCCGCCCCCAGTCCCGCGCGGCCAGCGCATCCGGGGGCAGCATCCACGTACCCCCCACGCACCCCACGTTCGGCAGCGCCAGATACTCCGGGGCCGAGGCGAGCGAGATGCCGCCGGTGGGGCAGAAACGCGCGGCGGGCAGCGGCCCGGCCAGCGACTTCAGATACGCCGTACCGCCCGCCGCCTCGGCCGGGAAGAACTTCATCTCCCGTATCCCGCGCTCCAGGAGCGCCACCACCTCGGAGGCGGTCGAGACCCCGGGCAGGAACGGCACCCCGGACGCGGCCATCGCGTCGAGGAGGCCGCCGGTCCAGCCGGGGCTGACCAGGAAGCGCGCCCCGGCCGCCACGGCGTCGTCGGCCCCGGCGGCCGACACCACGGTCCCGGCCCCGACCACCGCCTCCGGCACACCGTCCGCGATCGCCCGGATGGCGTCGAGCGCGGCGGGCGTGCGCAGGGTCACCTCGATCGCGGGCAGCCCGCCCGCCACCAGCGCCCGCGCGAGCGGAACGGCGTCTCGGGCGTCGTCGACGACGACCACGGGCAGGACGGGGGCGAGGTCCAGGACGGAGGTCATACGCGCATCCTGCCGGGCGGTGTCGCAGGGCGCAACGAGCGTTGCGCCCTGCGCAACAGCCTGGCGGGGCCGCCTCTGAACGGCCTGGTGGGGACCGCTAGTGGATCTGCTCCACGACCACGTCCAGCGCCCACGGCTTCCCCGCCTTGGCGGGCGGCGCGCACTCCACCACGTACCCCAGGTCGCGCAGGGCCTCCACCAGCCGCGCCGGGTCGGCGGGGACGGCCCCGGTCAGCAGCAGGTCGCGCACCAGCCGCCCCTTGGTGGCCTTGTTGAAGTGGCTGACCACCGACCGCTTCTCGACGCCGTCGACGATCTGGGAGTGCAGCACGCGTACGGTCGCGGTCCGCCCGGCCACCTCGCCCTTGGGCTTCCAGGCAGCGGCGTACGCGGACGAGCGCAGGTCCAGGACGAGCCCGGTCCCGGCGGCCTCCGTCAGCACCGGGTCCATCACGCCCCGCCAGTGTGCCCCGAGCGCACCGAGGCCGGGCAGCTTCACGCCCATCGAGCAGCGGTACGAGGGGATGCGGTCGCCGATGCGTACGGCGCCCCACAGCCCCGAGAAGACGAGCAGCGACCTGGCGGCGCGGCGCTTCGCGGCGGCGTCCAGGGTGGCGAGGCCGAGGGCGTCGTAGAGGACGCCGGTGTAGATCTCACCGGCGGGGCGGGTGCCGGCGGTGCGGAGCTCGGCGTTCTTGGCGATCTCGCCGCGCAGGCCCTCGCTGAGGCCGAGCACGGCGCGGGCCTCGTCCTCGTCGCCGAGGCACAGCTCGATCAGCTCGTCGAGGACGGCGGTACGGGCGGGCGCCAGGCCCGGGAGCCCCAGCGAGTCCTCCTTGAGCGGGGCTCCGCGCCCCCCGTCGGCCTTTCCTTCGGAGGGGGGCAGCAGCACGAGCACGGGGTCTCCTTGAGGTGGGGCTGGGGGAGGGGGTGCGGCCCCGGGCCCCAGATTAAGCCCCCACCCCACCCCTTCCCCAAACCCTCCGGGGGTGGGCGGGGCGACCCCGGGCCCCCAGAAGCGGGGCCCCGGCCCCCGCTGTACGCCCGCCTGCGAACCGTGCTGGGCCGCTCGCGCAGTTCCCCGCGCCCCTGGGCATCGAGGGGCGCGGGGAACTGCGCGACCAGCCCCCACCGGCCCGCAGACGACGAACCGGCCGCCCGCCCGAGGGCTTTCGGGAAGCCCCGATGCTCGTAAGTAGGGGTTCCGAGGGTAGGGACTGGTCAGGGCACAAGGAAGCCCCGCCCAGCACTGTGGCCGAACGGGGCTTGTTCCCCGTCTGGGACTGATCTACGAGCAGAACGACGACTTCGCGGCCTGCTGCACCGTGTCCGGCGACGGGATGCCAGACGGCTTGGACGGAGCCTCGGACGGCTTCTCGGTAGGCGCGGTGGCGGCTGGACCGCAGCCGAGAACCCCGGCCGGCGTTCACGTAGACGCTGACCGGGGCCGCACCGACTTGTCAGTCCTGTTTGGGCAGGAGGGCGAATCCCCTCGTCGGGGCCTGTCGCTTCCCTGATGGCACAGGGCGGGTTGCGCGGAGCTTCGCCATGACATCCCCCAGCACGTCAGGGGTGATGGGCTTGCGGGTCGATGGTTCGACGCTGTCGTACACGCCCCACTTCCCCGCCGGGGCCTCCGGATCTACCGGCGCGACTACCCACGGGATACCCATCCGCCGCAGCTTGACGTCCGTCTGGCGGGCCTCTTCCGCGTCCATGCCCTCACCTCTCAGCTGTAGGTGCAGGAAGCCTAGCCATCATCACCTTCCCCGCCGCCTCCCGAGCAGTGGGAAGCGCACTTGCCGGGGTTGATGGGCCCGCACCCTCCCGGCTTCGGCGTGTGGGAGCAGTTCGCGGCCACGGCGACCAAAGCCGTGGCCGGTCCCGTCCACAGCTCGCCGTCCACGCTGTACCCGACCTGTTCGATCAGCGCTACCGTGCGGGTCAGTGCGTGAGGGTCGTGCCGCTCTTGGTCGGGGCGCTCGGGCCAGTGGTGCACGAAGCGGCCGAGCCGGTTACACAGCTTCTCGTACAGATCCGTGTGCAGGATCAGCGCATGCCATCCCTCGTCCACGACGTTGGACGGGGTGATCTTCACCGTGGGGAACTGGGCTGCGGCGGTAACGAACTTGAGCGCTTCCACCACGATCCGCTGTGCCGTAGCGTCGGGCATGTCGGGATTGTTGTCGCGAACTGTTGCGACCACACCCCCGAACCCGTCAGGGGTCAGTAGGGTCCGTGCATCGCGCATGTGCGGTACCTCCCTGATAGGAGCCCGCCCTGGTTGATTGACCTGTCCAGGGTTTCCACCAGCCGGGGCGGGCGCTTGGACCTCACCCGACGAATTCCGCTTCACGGTGGTGTGCGGCCGGGTGAGGAGTCTAGGAACGCGGGAGTCGCCGGGTGTTGCGGTGATGCTTGCGCAGGGCTCGCAGTTGGAGGAGCTCGCGGTCATTGGCGTCCCGTACCGCGATAGCCCGTGTCTGCCAGCGAAGACCGGACGGGCGGGTGAGCGTCAGCATGAGCCCGCGCTGCTCGCGCACCTCTCCGACCATCTGACTGGCCATGTCGTACACCGGGGTCCCGGGCTTCCATGTCGTAGCCATGCTTCGCATCGTGACGCACCCTTTTAGACCCATCCCCGCATCATCTCGGGACAGTCGGAGCGTTCGTCGGTACGGTCTCCAGAAGGCCCGAACGTCTGCGCCGAAGGGGTTGACTTGAACACCGCCTTACGTTCTGCCATGGACGATGCGGGTGTTACGCCCCGCCAGTTGGCACACCGGGTAGGGGTATCGCTGAAGCAAGTGGAACGATGGCTCGCGGACGCGGCGCTGACACCGCACCTACGAAACCGCGAGGATGCCGCTCGGGCGCTGGGAGTAGATGAAGAGATGTTGTGGCCGCAGGCAGTGAAGGACCGGATCAAGACCGGCAACGACCGGGAGATGGTTCACAGTTACCCCTATCGGTCCGCCTGCCCATCAACCGTATGGGCTGGCCTTGTCGAAGGCGCGACGGCCGAACTGTTCTTCGCCGGGTTCACCAACTACTTCTTCTGGAGCCAGGTTCCCCAGTTTGCTGAGACGATCCGGCGGAAGGCCGAGGCCGGATGCCGGGTCCGCTTCCTGCTCGGCGACCCCGAGGGCGAAGTGACACGCCAGCGTGAGGCCATCGAGGATGTGGCACTGACCGTGTCCACACGCATCAGGACCACGTTGGAGCACCTTGACCGCCTCGGTCCCGTGGAGGGCGTGGAGACACGGTTCTCGTCCCCTCTCGACGCGATCAATCACGTGAGCCTGTCCGTCTTCCGGTTCGACCACGATGCACTCGTCACGCCCCATCTGGCGCGTCTGGTCGGCCACGATTCACCCCTGTTGCATCTACGCCGCCAGGGGGACGGGGGCATGTTCGACCGATTCGCGGAGCACAGCGAGGAACTGTGGGAGCGGGCCAAGCCGCGACAGCCCTGAGCCGCACGCGGGCCGCTCTGGAGACTCTCTCTCCCCCCGAAAAGCACTCCCTGCCCCTCCGGCTCCTCATGACAAGGGTAGAGGCCGACCGGTGCACGGACCACGCGGCTGCCGGGGACCGACAGCCGAACATCTCCAGCGTCATGCAGGCACTCGAAAGCCAGCGTTCGCGGGCACGCCGAACCCCCCGCGTCCGCCGCCCCGAAGGGTGACGAGCGCGGGGGCTACGTGGTCTGGTTCAGCCGACCAGGGCGTTGGTCAGCCGTGCGGCGGCCTTGCCGCCGAAGAGGGCGAGGCCGCAGTACAAGTCGATGCGGGTGCGGTAGACGGGCTTGTCGTGGGACTCACCCAGGTCGGTGGTCTGGACGCCGCCGTTGGTCAGGCCGGTGACCCCGGAGTCTGCTTCGGTGGACCCGAAGCGTACGGCGTAGATGTCGCCGGTCTGCTTGCCGCTGGTCCCGGCGGTCAGCGGGAGCACGTCGGTGCCGTCGAGCTTCTGCCCGGCGTCCAGAAGCGGGATGCCCTTCCAGACCGGGGCGAGCTTCCCCGCGATCTCGGCCGAGTCGAACTCTTCGCGGGTGAGGATCGCGTTTTCTGCCGCCAGGACCGGGGCGCCCTGGTCGTCGCGGACCGGGTTCCCGCGGTGGATCTTCCATCCCATGATCGCGGGGGACGTGAGTATCTTGACGATGGTCTTGTCCCGCCACTGCGCGGGCTTCCGCTTCCGCTTCGGGTGGGTGCTGTCCTCGGGTTTGGCCCCGTTGTGCTTCGTGCGGGCCCGGTAGGCGGCCCAGTGGGCGGACGGAGACAGCACGCCGTCAGCGTTCAGTGCACGGGCGATCGTGAGGGGGGAGTCTCCCTCCGCCAGAGCGGCAATGATCCGCTCTATGGTCTCGATGGCTTCAAGGTCGGGGACGAGTGTCCAGCCCACCCCGCCGTGCTCGGCTGGCATGCGGGCCCACTTCGCGAGCTCGTGCATGTCGCCCATGGACCGGATGGCCCGGTCGAAGCGCCAGAAGACCAGGGCCGTGAAGTCGTCGGGGCGCTTGAGCCACGCGCCGAGCTGCGGACGCTCGAAGGGGTCGACCTGGACGCGGACACGTCCAGGTCGACCGCTTCACGCAGTGCGGCGCCCTCGCCGAAGCTGATACGGAGGGCTGCCGTCGCCTGGTCGTCGGACTCACGCTGACGCTCAGGGCTGGTGGTCTCGTCCGTGCGGACCGACAATCGCACGCATCGGACCCCGCGCAGAGTCTCGGCAGCTTGAGCCAGGGTCCCTACAGGGGTGCATACCTTGTCCATGCCCCTTGTGGGGGCCAGTAAGTTCTCCGCCTGCCTGACCTGCGTTGATACCGCCACGACCTGATCACTCCAGAACACTCAGTCCGGAGCATCGGGAAGGGGCGGGGTGGGGGGGAAGAACACGGGCGGAGCCCGCAGCGGAGAGTCCGGGGCGCAGCCGCGAAGAGAGGACGGGCGCCCCAGGAGGCAGCGGCGGGCTCGGGCCCGCGATGGGGCCGGGATGCGGGCCCCGGGGTCGACAAGGGGCCAGGTGTGCGGCCCAGGGCCGAAAAGAGGCCGGGTGTGCGGCCCAGGGCCGAAAAGGGGCCGGGTGTGTGGCCCGGGGGTGAGAAGAGGCCGGGTGTGCGGCCCGGGGGCGAAAAGAGGCCGGGGCGGCGGGGGCGGCCTAGGCTCGGGGCATGCCTCGCCGCCACCTGAGCATGACCGGCGCAGCCGCCCCACTGAGGACCGCCCTGCGCGCCCTCCGCACCACCCTCGACGTCCCCGAGGACTTCCCCCCGGACGTTCTCGCCGACGCGGAGCGCGCCGCCGCCACCCCCCGACTGCCCGTCCGCGACGCCACGGACCTGCCCTTCTTCACCATCGACCCGCCCACCTCGATGGACCTGGACCAGGCCATGCACCTGGCCCGGCGGGACGGCGGCTACCGCGTCCACTACGCCATCGCCGACGTCGCCGCGTACGTCACCCCGGGCGGCCCCCTCGACACCGAGGCCCACCGCCGGGTGAACACCCTCTACTTCCCCGACGAGCGCGTCCCTCTCCACCCGCCCGTACTCTCCGAGGACGCCGCCAGCCTGCTGCCCGGCCGCGTCCGCCCCGCGGTCCTGTGGACCATCGACCTGGACGCCGAGGGGGCGGCCACTGCCACCCACGTCGAACGCGCCCTCGTCCGCAGCCGCGCCAAGCTCGACTACGACGGGGTGCAGCGCCGCATCGACGACGGCACCGCCGAACCCCCGCTCGCGCTGCTCGCCGACATCGGGCGGCTGCGCGAGGAGCAGGAGGCCGCCCGGGGCGGCATCTCCCTCAACGTCCCCGAGCAGGAGGTCGTCCAGCGCGACGGCGGCTACGGCCTGGAGTACCGCGCCCCGCTGCCCGCCGACGGCTGGAACGCCCAGATCTCCCTGCTCACCGGTATCGCCGCGGCCCATCTGATGCTGGCGTACGGCACCGGCATCCTGCGCACCCTGCCCACCGCCCCGGACGGCGCGGTGGCCCGGCTGCGGCGCACGGCCGGGGCGCTGGGCATCGACTGGCCGCACCATGTCCCGTACGCCCGGGTCGTCCGCTCCCTCGACCCGCGCGAGCCGCGCCACGCCGCGTTCCTCCAGGAGTGCACCACGCTGCTGCGCGGCGCCGGGTACACCGTGTTCACCGGCGGCCGGCTGCCGGACCCCGTGGTGCACGCGGCCGTCGCCGACGCGTACACGCACTGCACGGCCCCCCTGCGCCGCCTCGCCGACCGCTACGCGAGCGAGCTGTGCCTGGCGGCCGTGGCGGGCGCCGACGCCCCCGGCTGGGTGCTGGCCGCGCTCGACGCCCTGCCCAAGGAGATGGCCGAGGGCAACCGGCGGGCGAACACCGCCGAGCGCGAGTGCGTGGACCTGGTCGAGGCGGCCCTGCTCAAGGACCGGGTGGGCGAGGTCTTCGAGGCGACGGTGGTCGACGTCGAGGAGGACGCCCCGGCCGTCGGCACCGTCCACCTCGGCGACCCGGCGGTGGTGGCCCGCGTCAAGGGCGGCACCGCCCCGCTCCCGCTGGGCGGGCGCCTGCGCGTCCGTCTGACCCGGGCGGACCCGGGCACGGCGAAGGTGGAGTTCGCCCCGGCCTGAGCGCGGGCGATCGCGGAGTCCGGACAGGCGGACGCCGCGCGGCGGGCCCGGGCCGCGGCGTCCGGGACCGGCCGAGCCCGGTAGCATGGGCGGCACGGCAGACGAGCCGGGCGGACGGCCGCGTGGAGATCGCAGGATCTTCCCGAGGAACGTCCGGGCTCCACAGGGCAGGGTGGTGGCTAACGGCCACCCGGGGTGACCCGCGGGACAGTGCCACAGAAAGCAGACCGCCGGGGACCTCGGTCCTCGGTAAGGGTGAAACGGTGGTGTAAGAGACCACCAGCGTCTGGGGTGACCCAGGCGGCTAGGTAAACCCCACCCGGAGCAAGGTCAAGAGGAGACACCCCGGTGTCTCTGCGCGGACGTTCGAGGGCTGCCCGCCCGAGTCCGCGGGTAGACCGCACGAGGCCGGCGGCAACGCCGGTCCTAGATGGATGGCCGTCTCCCCGGCCGCCGCGAGGCGACCGGGTGACAGAACCCGGCGTACAGCCCGACTCGTCTGCCCCACAGGCCCCTGACCTGCAATATTGCAGGTCAGGGGCCTTTTCTCGTGGAATCCTGGGCGTCGCCTCACCCCGTTCCGTACCGGTTCAAACCGGACCTCGCGGCTACGAAGGTAGCCGTGAAGGTAGCCACACTGGGCGGCGCGGTGTGGGTGTCGGCTGAGCCGGGGAGGCTCTCCGCGTTGCGCGTCTACGCCTCGGTGTCTTCCCTTGCTGTCCCGGGGTCGGCGGAATTCTGCTCGTCAAGCCAGGCTTGAATGCCACCAGGGTTCTGCGCGGGCGCGTCGAACGGGATGATCGGAACAGGGGGCAAGGTGGCCAGCAGAGCCGCCAAGTCAGCGGGGAGTGCGGCCGCTGAGGGCTCAAGCTCCTCGATCTTGGCCAGGAGTCGCTGAAGTTCCTCAGCCATGAAACGCAGGTCCAGGTCCGCGCCGGCGACTTGGATCGTTCCGGCCTCTATGTCTATGAGGCGCATGGGAGGAGCCGGGAATGTGGGCTTGGTGCCCGCCCGCCACTCTTCGACGGTGGGGCGAGGCAGGCTGACGATCCACTCGTCAAGACGCTCGTCGAAGTGCTCACTTCCGTTACGGACTTCGCGGGCCTTCAGCGGGGACGAGTCCTCCACCTCAAGAATCTTTCGTAGAAACGGACCTCGCTGCGTCCGCCACTCCAAGCCCTTGTCGGTCCCGTTCGGACCCTTCCCAGCGGCGGGCCACAGAGTCCGGGAGACCTTTCCGAGGAAGGAGAGGAAGTCCTCGAAGCAGACCCAGGCGGCTGGCGGGACCGGAGTGTTCTGCGCATAGGCGATCAGGGCGGTCAGGGAGGCCAGAGCGTAGCGAGTGTCACGGGCCAGCCACGTCAGATACACCCGCCGGGCCCACGGGTCATCGGATATTTCGTTGCTCACGGGCGTCATTGTGCCGCCGGTGGTCTACCGGGTGGGAGCAGATTTCAGAGGTATGGCATGGTCGCTAATGTCCCGCCGAGTTATCGGGGCGTCGGAGGCTTCCGATGTCTGCCGGTCCCGGGGCCGAGCTTCGGTGACGCCTCAGGAGTGGCGGTGGCCTCGGTGAGGGGAAACAGGATGCGCCGTGCTTCCGCGAGGTTCGCCGCGAAACCGTGCGCCTTCCACAGGTGGCCGTTCCACCGCTGGATCGCACGGGGTACATCGGGGTTCAGATGCGATGCCCTCGGGCCGTCGCCGGTCACGAGGGGTACGGCGCGGAGTTGCCCGATCCTCGCGTCGCGACGTTCGGCCCACTGGGAGAGCGGTTCGTCGTCCATGTCCGGAGCGTAGTGGGTCAGGCGATCCGGTGTTCCCAGCGCAGGGAGGGGACCTGGTCGATCCAGTACCGGTGGGACGCGGGCGTCACACGGAGCCGTACGGAGTCGATCCCCGGCGCCCCGCCGTCCTGCCAGGCGACGAGAGAACGCTCCACGTCGTCCCACAGGGCCACCGGGCCGCCCTGGCGAACGGTCCAGCTCTCGCCGTCGACGAGGAACTCGGCGAACGACTCCTTCCCCGGATCGAACAGGTACAGCATGGGCGACCCGTCACCGTCCGTCGCGCGGACGAACTGAGCGCCGGGCGCGGCCAGCTGTGCCAGAAAGGCGGGCATCCATTCCTCAAGGACGAGGGGGGACAGCAGAGCGGTCCGCTCACTCTCCGTGTACGCGGTCCGTGCGGAGAGATCGCCGGCCACGGGGGCCACTGCCTGGGCACGCGCCTGCATGAAGGAGGAGCGCCCGACGATCGAGCCCTCGGCGGTGCCATCATTGTCGACGACCAGTTTCGCGAGGCCGGTTCCCCACGGCCACGAGCCGACCGTGCCGAGGACCACGCCTCCGGGTCTCGTTTGCCTGATCCACGCGTACGGGATGCGGCGGACTGCGCAGGTGGCGATGACCCGGTCGTACGGTGCCCGGTACGGGTGGCCGAGGAGGCCGTCGCCCGTCACCGTCCACGTCGAGAAGCCGGCGGCTTCGAGAGCGACATCGGCCCGGGTGGCCACCTGTGTGTCCACCTCGACCGTGGTGACGTTGTCCTCGCCGAGGTAGTGGCACATCAGGGCTGTGGAGTAGCCGGTGCCCGTACCGATCTCCAGGACTCGGTGACCCACCGTGAGGTCCAGGGCCTCGATCATGCCGACGACGGTGGCCGGATCGGTCGAGGAGGACGTGGGCACGCCCACGACGGGTTCGTCGGCCTGGTCGGCGGAAAGGTGGCCGTCCAGCTGGGTGGTGAGCGTGTCGACGCCGTATGCGATCTTCAGCCACTCGTCCGGGTTCGTGTCGGCGGCGGTGGTGGGCCGCCAGGTCCGCCCCTCGTCCAGGAACACTCCCGGGTGGAGGAACCGTTCGCGGGGCACGGCCTCGACGGCCGCACGCAGCCAGGGGGACTTCAGGACGCCTTCGTTCACGAGTACCGCCGCCATGCGGCGTCGGTCGGATGCCGGGTCGGTCATCGGCGGTCTCCTTGTGCGAGTAGGTCGGCGAAGGCAGCGGCCATCGGGAGGCCGGTCTCGGTCTCCAGCCACCCCCACTGTCCGTTGGGATTCAACTCCAGCCACCAGTAGTCCCCGGCGCGGTCGACCGCGAGGTCGAAGCTTCCCGACACCAGATCCAGTCGGTCCAGGTAGGCATGCAGTCCCTCGGTCACCCGGTCGGGAAGGTGCTCCACGGTGTATGTCAGGGCGCTGTAGTCCTTGCGCCAGTCCAGGAGGTCGGAGTCGATGCGTACGGCGAACGCCTGCCGGCCGACGATCAGTACGCGGACGTCGGCGACCTTGTCCACACGGGCTTGGAACAAGTGGGGGGTGACCCGGACGCTGTCGTCGATCTCGTCGACGGTGACCGGATCCGCCCAGCCGGTCACCGGCAAGTTGTCACGCGTGTAGGGGGTCCATCGCAGCGTCTTGAAGATCGCTTGCTCCTGAGCCCGGACGAACTCGCGGGCTTCGTCCGGGTCGTTGGTGACAAGGGTGGGAGGGATGGTGAAGCCGAGTTGCTGGGCGAGAACGAGCTGCGCGGGTTTGTAGTCGGCTGCGGCAACGGGCAGGGGGTGGTTGACCCAGAGCGGGCCGCCCAGGGCGTAGAGGGTGCCACCGAGTCCGTAGCGGACCTGTGCCGCCGCGAACCGGGAGTCGTCAGCGGACAGGTGGGGAAACGTGGGCCATTCCGGGCGGCGCCAGTACACCGACCGGACCTGGGTCACATCAGCGGTTCTCGACGGGGTGCGCACCTGCCCGACCACTGGGGCCGGGCAGGTGCCGAACCGAGCCGAGACCGTGAGGTTTTCGCCGATGTCGGCGGGGTTGAACCGGACCACCGGCGCATCGCGCCGGTTGAGTTCGGTGATCACCATGTCGGCGGTGATGTCGTCCGCCTCGGTGGCCACCAGAACCGGCCTCTCCTCGGTCATGGTCATCAGTCCTGCGTGCTGTCCTGATCGTGACCCTGGTCGTTCCGGGAGTCCGAGTTCGTCGTCGTGGAGGTCTCGGTGCCGGAGCTGGTGCCGTGCTTGCCCATCTCGACGACCTGCCCGGCACGGTCGCGGAACACTCCGAGCTGTGTCGTGGGGTCGATGGCGACCGTGGTGTGGGGTCGGCGGGTGACCGTCGGGTAAGGCGCGAGTCGGCCCGCACCCCACGGCCGCGTGGGGGAGGGGAGTGCGGCAGAGGTGGTCATGAGACTCCTTGGATCGAAGGGTGTGGTGTGGGAATCCGTCTGCGCCAGGGGGCGCAGACGGCGATCTGCGGGCCGCGGCTCAGGGGTGAGCGGCCTGGATGTTGTCGGCCGCGGTCGTCCACTCGACTCCGGACGCGGGCCGGATGTGCGCGATGCGGACCGTGCCGTGGCTGTGGAGCTCGTGTGTGACGGCGACGGGCACGCCCTCCCCGCGCGAGGCGATGTCACGGACATGTGTGTCCAGGAGCGGGTGATGCTCGTAGCCGTCGGAACCGACCGGATTCACTCCTCCGGCTCCTGCCGGGCCTCGACGCGGCGCATGAACCTCTCCCAGCCGTCGGCCGCCCGTACCCGCAGAGCCCGGCTCGGCGCACCCGGCCGGGGCTCTGGCGGCGTGTACGTACGGCCACTGGCGCCAGGGTTCCTGCGGGGCAGTCCGGAGGTCGTCACGTGGTCGCTCCTCTCCGTGGGAGCCGCCCGGAGGGTCCTTCGGCCTCCGAGCGGCGTGTGACCAGTGAACGACGATCCGTTACCTTCTCCCAGAGCGAACCTCGCGCAATACCCAGGCGTTTTCCAGGCGTTGGCACGTGGCGGGTATGAGTGCGTGAAAGGGTTCTCGTGAGGGGAGACCTATGACGTCGAGGCGTAAGCACGTTGCGGAACGGCGCGTGGCCCGGGGTTACTCTCAGGAGGAATTCGCAGAAGCGCTCTCGGTGGCCGCGTCCACCGTGGTCCGTTGGGAAAGTGGTCGCGCCGCCCCGCGTCCCCACCAACGGCCGAAGATCGCAGAGCTGTTGGGAGTGACCCTCCCCGAGCTGGAAGCCCTTCTCTCCGACGAACAGCCGGCCGAGACAGCCGGGCTCTCCGCTGCTCCACCCCTCCTCCATGGTGATGATGACGACATGAAGCGCCGCGAAGTCCTGGGTCTGCTCGCCGTTACGGGTGCGCTGGTCGCTCTTCCCGATCCCGGCGAGGCCGCCCGAGGGCGGGCAGTATCGATGCTCTTGGAGACAGGGGACGCCCTACACCGCAGCCTCTGGCAGGCCTACGCGCTATCGGACTCCAAGCAGGTCGTCTTCCCTGCGGTGCGCGCACAGCTCGATGTGATGGCGAAGGGGCTGACCGAGACCCGTACTGCTGTGGATCGGTCCCGATTGTGTCGGATGACAGCCGACGTCTACCAGCTCGTCGGTGAGCTGTTCTTCGACGCCAACAGGTACACCGAAGCCGCGCAGTGCTACACACTGGCCGCCAACGCGGCCTACGCCGGTAGCGACCACGACCTGTGGGCCTGTGCCATGACCCGCCACGCGTACGTCGAGCTGTACGCGCGCCGCGCGCACGCCGCCCAGCCCCTGCTCGCGGCAGCTTTCCGCATCGCCCTGAGGGGCGACGACACTCTCTCCACCCGTCACTGGGTCGCGGCCGTGCAGGCGCAGGCGTACGCCGCCGTGGGCGACCTCGACGCATGCAACCGGGCTCTTGACGAAGCAGAGAAAGCGCACGCCCTCGACGGCGCTCACTCCCACAACGGCGGCTGGCTCCGCTTCGACGGCTCCCGCCTGGCAGAGGAGCGAGGAGCCTGCTACCTCCAACTGGGCCGCCCTGATCTCGCCGAGGAAGCGCTGACCACGGCCCTTGCCCAGCCTCTGTCCCTGCGTCGCCGCGCCGCTGTTCTGAGCGACCTCGCCGTGCTCGGGGCGCACAGGCAAGACACCGATCAGGTCGTGCACTACGCGGAGCAGGCACTCGGACTGGCCGACCTGTCGAATTCGGGATTCATCGGCAAGAAGCTGGACGGGCTTCGGGGGCGTCTTGCCCCGCTCATGTCCGATGACCGAGTCTCGACTCTTGATCACCGAATCGCTGCGCTTCCGCGCACCGCATAACGAGAGGGACACGCGCATGAATGACGGCCGGATCTTCCGCGAGGCGTGGATCGACGGTGTGAACAAGCACTACCCCGGCGAGCCCAAGCCCGGCTACGTCACACCGTGGGACGAGACGCCCGCGTGGGAGCGCGAAGCCGCCACCGCCGTGTACGGGCAGGTGCGCGACTTCATCGAGGTCAGCGGCGGGCATACGGCCCGGCTCACCCGCGAGCAGAAGGGCCGCTTCGTCGCGATCTGCTGGACCGCCCAGATGTTCAGGCACTTCGAAGACCCGAAGCCCGGATATGTTGCCGACTGGTCCGACCTGCCGGACTGGCAGCGGGAGACGGACGCGGACATCTTCGAACGCATCGAAGGGACCGTCTGATCTCAGGAGCGACGACGTCCCAGTCCGGGCCGATCCGGGCGGGGATGTCTTGTTACGTAGCCATCAAAGTAGCCACGGAAGCACCATCCCTGCACGTTTGTGCAGGTCATAGCGTTGCGCCGACAGTCCCCGGCGTACAGCCCGACTCGTCTGCCCCCTCTTTCCACGGGAGGCCCCATCCGGGGCGTCGCCCCGGCAGCCTTCCGCCCGTGCCACCGGTGGCGCCGCCCCCGGCCGTGCGGTGAGCTGGTGGAGGACGGGCCCGGCCGTACCGGCGGGCCCGGTGAGTCCTCCCAGCGAAGGAGCCCCCGTGGCCATCTCCGTCGACAAGCTCAGCGACCCCGCCGTACGCGCCTTCGTCGGCGCCCTGAACGCGGGCGACCGCGCCGCCTTCCAGGCCGCCCTCGCCCCGGGCGCCACCATGTCCGACGACGGGTCCGACCGGGACGTGGCCGACTGGACCGAGCGGGAGGTCTTCTCCAGCTCGGGCCACATGGACGTCGAGTCGGAGCGCGACGGCGGGCTGGCGCTGGTCGCCAGCTACCGCAACGACACCTGGGGCGAGATGCGGACGGCCTGGCGCTTCACCGTCGAGGACGGGAAGGTCAGCCGCTTCGAGACCGGGCAGGCGTAGCGGCCGGCCCCCGGGTCACTCCGGGATGCGGACGCCCGTCCCGCCCACCCGTACGCGCGGGTCGCCCGCCCGCAGCGTCACCGTCAGGACGCCGGGGCGGCCCAGGTCCTCGCCCTGGTGCAGGGTGAGGACCGACTCCTCGGGGACCAGGCCGAGTTCACGGGCGTACGCGCCGAAGGCCGCGGCGGCCGCGCCCGTCGCCGGGTCCTCCACCACGCCGCCGACCGGGAACGGGTTGCGGACGTGGAAGACGGTCTCCGAGGCGCGCCACACCAGCTGCACCGTCACCACGTCGAGCCGCCGCATCAGGGTGGCCAGGCCCTCGAAGTCGTACGAGAGGTCCGCCAGGCGCGCGCGGGTCGCGGCCGTCAGCACCAGGTGGCGCGCGCCCGCGAACGCGATGCGCGGCTCGACCGCCGGGTCCAGGTCGGCGGCGGGCCAGCCGAGCGCGGCCAGCGCCTGGGCGAGGTCGTCCGGCGCGATCGGCTCGGTGTGCGGCTCGACACTGGTGAGGGTGGCGCGCAGGGTGCCGTCCTCCTCGGTGACGGTCACCGGGACCGTACCCGCCTGGGTCGCGAAGACCAGTTCGCCCGGGCCGACCCGGTCGCCCAGGGCCACGGCCGTCGCCACGGTGGCGTGCCCGCAGAAGGGGACCTCGGTCTTGGGGCTGAAGTAACGGATGGTGAACGCCCGTCCCGGCTCGCCGAGGCCCTCGGGCGGTGCGGTCAGGAACGCGGACTCGCTGTAGCCGAGTTCGGCGGCGATCGCGAGCATGGCGTCGTGGTCGAGTCCCGCGGCGTCGAGGACGACCCCGGCGGGGTTGCCTCCGGCGGGGTCGGTGGAGAAGGCGGTGTAGCGCAGGATGTTAGTCATGCCTGCGACAACTCTGTGGGGTGGGGAAGCATTCCACTGGGCGCCGTTGTTCGTCCGCGGGCCGTGCTGGGCCGGTCGCGCCGTTCCCCGCGCCCCTTCAAGGCCGTCGTTCGTCCGTCGACCGTGGTGGCTTCTCGCGCCGTTCCCCGCGCCCCTTCAAGGCCGTCGTTCGTCCGTCGACCGTGGTCGCTTCTCGCGCAGTTCCCCGCGCCCCTGGCAACCCTCGTTCGTCTGTGGGTCAGCCTCGGCCGATGTACGGCATCGTCGTCGCCATCACCGTGGCGAACTGCACGTTCGCCTCCAGGGGGAGTTCCGCCATGTGCCGCACCGTCCGGGCCACGTCCGCCGCGTCCATCACCGGCTCCGCCGCCAGCTCCCCGTTGGCCTGCGGCACCCCCGCCGTCATCCGGGCCGTCATCTCCGTCGCCGCGTTGCCGATGTCGATCTGGCCGACCGCGATCCGGTACGGACGGCCGTCCAGGGAGAGGGACTTGGTCAGGCCCGTCATGGCGTGCTTGGTCGCGGTGTAGGCCACCGAGTTCGGGCGCGGCACGTGCGCGGAGATGGAGCCGTTGTTGATGATCCGGCCGCCCTGCGGCTCCTGCGCCTTCATCTGCCGGAACGCGGCCTGCGCGCACAGGAACGCCCCGTTGAGGTTGGTGTCGACGACATGGCGCCACGCCTCGTACGCCAGGTCCTCCACCGCGACCCCGCCGGGCCCGAACGTGCCCGCGTTGTTGAAGAGCAGGTCGAGCCGCCCGTACCGGTCCCGTACCGCCGCGAACAGGGCCGCCACCTCGTCCGGCGAGGTCACGTCCGTGGCGACGGGCAGGACGTCGGCGTCGGGGCCGGCCAGCGCCGCGGTCTCGGCCAGCGGCTCCGCGCGGCGGCCGGCCAGGGCGACGGACCAGCCCGCCGCGGCCAGGGCGAGCGCCACGGAGCGGCCGATGCCGGAGCCCGCGCCGGTGACGACGGCGGTCTTGCGCGCTGCGGATGCGGTCATGGTCCGGAGCGTACGGGAGCGGTGCGGGCCCGGCGCCCCGCCGTCCGCGATGTGGTCCCGAGCACCCCCGCCGGGCTGAGAGCATGGATGCTTGAAACGGCAACAAAGGAGACGGGCATGACCGAGAGCGGCCGGACGGCAGAGGCACACATACCGGTACCGGCGGCCGTCACCGCCGCCCGCCGCGCCGGACTCCTGGTCACCCTGGTCCTCGGCGGGCTCACCGCGCTCCCGCCGCTCTCCATGGACATGTACCTGCCCGCGCTCCCGGAGGTCACCGGCGCGCTGCACGCGTCCGCCGCCACCGTCCAGCTCACCCTCACCGCGTGCCTGGCGGGCATGGCGCTCGGCCAGCTCGTCGTCGGGCCGATGAGCGACAAGTGGGGGCGCCGCAGGCCGCTCCTGGCCGGCATGGCCGTGTACGTGGTCGCCACCGCCGTCTGCGCCTTCGCGCCGGACGCCGGACTGCTGATCGCCTTCCGGCTGCTCCAGGGTCTGGCGGGCGCGGCGGGCATCGTGATCGCCCGCGCGGTGGTGCGGGACCTGTACGACGGCGTGGAGATGGCCCGGTTCTTCTCCACCCTGATGCTGATCTCCGGCGCGGCCCCGGTGGTGGCTCCGCTGATCGGCGGCCAGGTGCTGCGGCTGACCGACTGGCGCGGGGTGTTCGTGGTGCTCACCGCCGTCGGGCTGCTGCTCACCCTCTTCGTCTGGCGCTGCCTGGGCGAGACGCTGCCGCCCGAGCGGCGGCACGAGGGCGGGGTCGGCGAGGCCCTGCGCACCATGGGCGGGCTGCTCAAGGACCGCGTCTTCACCGGTTACGTGCTGGCGGGCGGCCTCGCGTTCGCCGCGCTCTTCTCGTACATCTCGGCCTCCCCGTTCGTGATCCAGGAGATCTACGGGGCCTCGCCGCAGACCTTCTCGCTGCTCTTCGGGCTCAACTCGGTCGGCCTGGTGGCCGCCGGGCAGATCAACGGCAAGCTCCTGGTGGGCCGGGTCAGCCTCGACAAGGTGCTGGTGTGCTCGCTGAGCGCGGTGGTGCTCGCGGCGGTGGCGCTGCTCGTCATGACCTCCGGCGTCTTCGGCGACCCGGGCCTCGCCCCGGTCGCGGCCGGCCTGTTCGTGCTGATGTCCGCGATGGGCATGGCCACGCCCAACACCACGGCCCAGGCGCTGATGCGCACCCCGCACGCGGCGGGCTCCGCGTCCGCGCTGCTCGGCACCTCCTCGTTCCTGATCGGCGCGGTGGCCTCGCCGCTGGTGGGGATCGCGGGGGAGGGGACGGCCGTGCCGATGGCCGTGGTGCAGCTCGCCTCCGGCGTCGCGGCGCTGCTCTGCTTCCTGCTGCTGTGCCGCCCCTGGCAGCGGCGGGACTCGGCGGTCTGAGCCGCCCGGGTACGCCGACGAGGACGCCGCCGCGCCCGTAGAATCCCCAGGTGAACGAGAACGTACGCGTCCCGGAAGCCCTGCGGTCGAGCCTGGCGGGGCTGCTGGACGGGCTGCCGCCGTCGCAGGCCGCGCAGGCCGTCGAGCGGCTGATCGCCACCTACCGGGGCGCCACCCAGACCCATGCCCCGGTGCTGCGCGACCGCTCCGACGTGGCCGCGTACGCCGCGTACCGGATGCCCGCGACCTTCGAGGCGGTGCGGTCCGCCCTCGGCGCCCTCCAGGACGCCGTCCCGCAGTGGACCCCGGCCACCCACACCGACGTCGGCGGCGGCACCGGCGCGGCGAGCTGGGCGGTCGCGGAGGCGTGGGACACCGCCACCACCGTCCTGGACTGGGCCGAGCCCGCACTGGCCGTCGGCCGCGAACTGGCCGCCGCCTCAGGCGTCGAGGGCCTCGGCGCGATCCGCTGGGAGCGGGCCCGGATCGGCTCGGCGCTGAAGCTGGCCGCCACCGATCTGATCACCGTCTCGTACGTGCTGAACGAGCTCACCGCCGAGGACCGCACCGCCCTGGTGGACGCCGCCGCGTCCGCCGCCACCGGAGCCGTGGTCATCGTCGAGCCGGGCACCCCCGACGGCTACGCGCGGATCATCGAGGCCCGGGACCGGCTGATCGCGGCCGGGTTCACCGTCGCCGCGCCCTGCCCGCACAGCGCCGCCTGCCCCATCGAGCCGGGCACGGACTGGTGCCACTTCTCGGCCCGGGTCAGCCGCTCCTCCCTGCACCGGCAGGTCAAGGGCGGGTCACTGGCGTACGAGGACGAGAAGTTCAGCTATGTGGCGGCGGTACGGGGACCGGCCGAGCCCGCCGGGAACCGGATCGTGCGGCGGCCCCAGATCCGCAAGGGGCAGGTGCTGCTGGAGCTGTGCACGCCGCAGGAGGAGCTGCGCCGCGAGACGGTCAGCAAGCGCCACGGGCCGCTGTACCGGGCGGCCCGCGACGCCGAGTGGGGCGACGCGTGGCCCCCGGCGGAGTAGGACGGCTCCGGCCGAGGGCCGTGCCGGACCGCCCGCGCGGCGGGACGGCACGTGCCGTGGCCCCGCGCCCCTGGGCCGGTCCTTCGGGCCCGTCCGCGAAGGGCGCGGGGAACAGCGACCTCAGACCCGCAGCTCCTGCGTGCAGCACTTCACGCTGCCGCCGCCCTTGAGCAGCTCGCCCAGGTCCATGCCGACCGGCTCGTACCCCCGCTCCCGCAGGGCCGCGAACAGCCCCACCGCGCCCTGCGGCAGCAGCACGTGGAGACCGTCGCTCACCGCGTTCAGCCCCAGTGCCGCCGCGTCCGCCTCGGAGGCGATCACCGCGTCCGGGAAGAGCCGGGCGAGGACGGCCCGGCTGCCGGGCGAGAAGGCGCCCGGGTAGTACATGATCTCGTCGGCCGCGTCGTCGAGCACGCACAGCGCCGTGTCCAGGTGGTAGTAGCGCGGGTCGACGAGGTCGAGCCCGATCACCGGCCGGCCGAAGAACTCCTGCGCCTCGTCGTGCGAGAGCGGACTGGACCGGAAGCCGCGCCCGGCCAGCAGATAGGAGGCGGTGACGGCGAAGTCGCCCTCGCCCTCGTTGATGTGGGCCGGCTCGTGGATCTCGGTGAAGCCGTGCGAGCGGAACCAGCGCAGATGGGCCTCGGCCTCCGCCTCCCGTTCGGGATGGGCGAAGCGGGCGCCCAGCACCCGGCCGTCGATGACGGTGGCCCCGTTGGCGGCGAAGACCATGTCGGGCAGGTCGGGGCGGGGTTCGAGCAGCTCGACGGTGTGGCCGAGCGCCCGGTAGCGGTCGCGCAGGTCCTCCCACTGGGCGAGGGCGAGCGGCAGGTCGACGGGCTTGGCGGGATCCATCCAGGGATTGATGGAGTACGTGACCTTGAAGTGTGCCGGTGGGCACATCAGATAGCGCCGGGGTCGGGCGACTCGGGGTGCACTGAGGTCACGGGTCTCACTGAGCAATGAGGGCTCCTCACGGACGACTTCGGCAGCACGCGCCGCAGCTGCGGTCGTGTCAGCCCATGGTGCGTCCTGACCGGCGTTCGCGCAGTGATCCGTTCGGGTGTTTTTCGCCGCTTCACACGCTGTTGCCCCGCGCGCGCCCTTGACAGAGACGATACGTTTCGCCTCGGTGGCGCTAGGATCCCGCCATGGCGAACAAGGCGCATCCAGACACAGCGGCGGCGGCCCCGGGGCCCAGGGCGGCCAAGGCGCCCGACGCCGCCCGGCGCAGCGAGCGCTCCCGGCGCGCGATCTACGACGCCGCGCTCTCCCTCGTCGCCGAGACGGGGTACACCAGGACCACCATCGAGGGCATCGCCGCCCGCGCCGGGGTCGGCAAGCAGACCATCTACCGCTGGTGGCCCTCCAAGGCCGCGGTCCTGCTGGAAGCCTTCGTCGACCTCAACCGGGAGGCCGTGCGGGGCGAGGTGGCGCTGCCCGACACCGGGGACCTGGCGGGCGACCTCAAACTGGTGCTGCGGGCCACCGTGGACGAGCTCAACGACACCGCGACCGAGGCGCCGTACCGGGCGCTGGCCGCCGAGGGCGTCATCGACCCCCAGCTGGCCGCCGCCTTCGTGGAGAAGCTCCTCGAACCCCAGCTCACGCTGTACGTGGACCGGCTGCGCGCGGCCCAGGACGCGGGTGACGTACGCGCCGACGTCGATCCGCGCATCGCCCTGGAGCTGCTGGTGGCGCCCCTCGCGCACCGCTGGCTGCTGCGCACCCTGCCCCTCACGCACGCCTACGCGGACACCGTCGTGGAGTACGCCCTGCGCGGACTCGCACCCCGCTGAGGGCCCCGGGTTGGGGGGTACGGCCTCGGCACGTCCGCGATGGTGGGAGCATGGGGGGAGGTTCCCGCGGGGCAACGGTGAGGTGAGGGGATAGATGGGCGCGGAGTACGGGCGTTCCGACAGCACGGAGAGCAGGCTGTCCCGCTGGCTGCGCAGGCGCCCCAAGGACGCCCCCGGCGCCGGTGCCGACCGCCTCGGGCTGCTGCTCGCGACGGCCGCCGCGAAGCTGCCGCTGGCCCCGGCCGCGTATCCCGCCGGGTACCGCTGCTCCTGTGAGCGGGTGGGCTGTCCCACTCCGGCCCGCCACCCCGTCTCGTTCGCCTGGCAGACGCAGTCGACCACCGACCGCGCCCAGATCGAGCGCTGGGCGCAGGGGCAGCCCGAGGCCAACTTCATCACCGCCACCGGCATGGTCCACGACGTGCTGGACGTGCCGCTGGCGGCGGGGCGCGAGGCGCTGGAGCGGCTGCTGGCCGAGGGCGTCGAGGTCGGGCCGGTCGCCGAGTCCGGTGGCGTCGGGGACCAGGCCCGGATGCTGTTCTTCACCGCGACGCGGGGTACGCCGGAGGACGAGGACGAGTGGTGGCCGTGCGAGCTGGACTGCCATCCCGAGACGATGGACGAGCATCCGGGGCTGCGGTGGCACTGCCGGGGCAGCTACGTCCTGGTGCCGCCCGCGCGGCTGCCCGGTGAGCACGAGGTGTCCTGGGTGCGGGGGCCCGAGCACGCGCTGCCCGAGCCGTTGACGCTCCTGGAGGCCCTCACCGACGCGATCGCCCGCCACGGCGCGGCGGACGCCCACGCAGTGGCTTGGCCCCTGGGCCGCTAGGCGCTCCGCGGGGGCGGGGGAGGGGGCGGGTTTCTGCCCGCGGACCGTGCTGGCTCGCTCGCGCCGTTCCCCGCGCCCCTTTCGGGCCGGGTCTTTGTCTGCGGGCCGTGGTGGGCTGGTCGCGCCGTTCCCCGCGCCCCTGGAAACCCGTCCATGCCTGCGGACCGTGGTGGGTTGCTCGCGCAGTTCCCCGCGCCCCTGAAAACCCGTTTTCGTCTGCGGAACGGGGTCGCTCCTCGCGCCGTTCCCCGCGCCCCTAAACCCGCTGGGCCGTGCCCGCCTCTCGTGTCCGCGCGGCGGAGTCGCAAATGTTCACGGCCCCGCGCCCCCCAAAGCCTGTGGCTGAGCTGGGTTCTCCGGCCATCAGTACCCCCTAGGGGCGCGGGGAACTGCGCGAGGAGCGACCACCGGGCCGCAGGCAAAGTCCCGGCCCGATAGGGGCGCGGGGAACTGCGCGAGCAACCCCCACCGGCCCGCAGCCAACGAACTACCCAGGGGCGCGGGGAACTGCGCGAGGAGCGACCACCGGGCCGCAGGCAAAGTCCCGGCCCGATAGGGGCGCGGGGGACTGCGCGAGGAGCCCATCGCCGGGCCGCAGGCGGAGTCCGGGCAGAGCAGGGGCGTGGGGCACTGCGTGGCCCGGCCAGGACCCCGCCCCCGCCTACTCCCCCTTCGCCGAAGTCAACCCCTGCAACCGGTTGATCACGGTGACCGGCGCGTGTCCCTTCGGGACCAGGGCCGCGTCGTCGGAGACCCGCTCCTTCGTCACCGCCGACCGCGCCTCCCCCGTCATCAGCGCCCGCACATCCGCGTTGATGTCGAGCCGCACCCCCTTCGCCGCCGTCTGGCGCTCGAAGTGGCGGGTGGCGAAGAAGACGAGCGCGCCCCCGTCCTGGGTGCGCAGGGCGAGGGGCGCGAAGTCGGCGCCGTCCATCGCCTGGTCCACGTACTGCGTGGACATCCCCGGCCGCGTCGCGCTCTTCTTGCGCAGCTCGCGCCACTGCGTGGTGTGCGGTCCGGGCGCGAACGCGCTCTCGGGGCGGCCGGTGCGCAGATAGGCGGCGTACTTCTCGCTCAGGTCCCGGGGCGCCACCGCGAGCTCCGGGTCGTCGGGCGGCACCGGCCGGGCCCAGCCGTCGCCGTCGGCCGCGAACACCGGGACCTGCCGGGGCGCGAGCACCGAGAGGTGGGCGGCCTTCCAGACGTCCTTCGGCCCGCCGCGTACGAAGACGAGCAGCCAGCGGGTGTCGTCGGGCCCGTTGTCCTTGTCCGTGTTGGAGTCGGCGTCGGCCACGAACCAGCGCGGCCAGCCCGCCTTCCGGGGTATCGCGAACTTCGCGTCCGTCAGCTCCAGCGGCACGTGCTGCGGGTTGCCGCCGGGGCTGGTGGTCCGGCGGGCCTTGAGGCCCGCCTGGTTGACCGCCCCGAGCGGACCGGTGACCCGGCCCGCGTCGAGGGCCGGGTCGAACGCCTTGTCGGCCCTGTTGTACGCGTCGGTGAAGTCGCGGAGCGCCTGCGCGGCCTCAGCCCTGGTCGCGGACGGGACTACTTCCCGCTCGCCGTGCACCGTCACGCAGCCGCTCGCCGTCACCGTCAGTACGGTCACCGCCGCGAGCGCCGCCGCCAGCCGACTCACCCTGCTCATGGACTGCCTTCTGCCCCTCGTCCTTCTTGGCCGCCGCCGCGGGAGCCGAGCTCTTCACGGACTTCGCGAACCCTACCGGGGCGAAGAACAGCGCGAGCGTGGGGATGAGGTACAGCGCCCACACCGTGACCTGGAGGACGGTCGGGTCGGGCTGGAAGTTCAGGACGCCCTTGAGGACCGTCCCGTACCAGCTGTCCGGCGGGATCGTGGAGCTGATGTCGAAGGCCAGGTTCTTGATGCCGGGGATGAAGTCGGCCTCCTGGAGGTCGTGCACGCCGTACGCGAGCACGCCCGCCGCCACCACGACCAGCATGGCGCCGGTCCAGGTGAAGAACTTCGCCAGATTGATCTTGAGCGCGCCCCGGTAGAAGAGCCAGCCCAGGAAGACCGCGGTGGCGAGCCCGAGGAGCGCGCCGATCAGCGGGTCGGTGTTGCCGCTGTCGGAGCCGGCCGCGTGGACCGACGTCCAGACGAACAGCGAGGTCTCCAGGCCCTCCCGGCCGACCGCGAGGAACGCGGTGGCGACCAGGGCGCCGGTGCCGAGCCGCAGCGCCGCGTCCAGCTTGCCCTGGAGCTCGGACTTCAGGAACCGCGCGGTGCGCCGCATCCAGAAGACCATCCAGGTGACCAGGCAGACGGCGACGATCGACAGCGAGCCGCCGAGCGCCTCCTGCGCCTTGAACGTCATCTCCTGCGAGCCGAACTCCAGGCCCGCGCCGAAGCCCAGCGCCACCAGGACGGCGACGGAGATGCCGATCCAGATGGGCCGCAGCGCCTCGCGGTGGTCCGTCTTGACCAGGTACGCGACGAGGATGCAGACGACCAGGCTGGCCTCCAGGCCCTCGCGCAGGCCGATCAGATAATTGCCGAACATACGTTTCCCCTCAGCCCTCGGCCGATCAGCTGAACAGTGCCCGGCCCCACCAGTCGTCCTTGTCGCGGACGCCCGGAGGGACGGCGAAAATCGCCGAACTCACATGCTGGATGTACTCGTTGAGCGCGTCGTGGCGCGCCAGACTGCGCTGCACCGGCAGGAAGCCCTTGCGGACGTCCCGCTGGTAGGCGAGGAAGAACAGGCCCGCGTCCAGACGGCCGAGGCCGTCGGTGCCGTCGGTGAAGGAGTAGCCGCGGCGCAGGATGGTGGCGCCCGCGTTGGAGTCGGGGTGCGCCAGCCGCACGTGCGCGTCCGGCTTCATCGCCTTCAGGAACGGCTCGTCGCGCTCCTTGGCCTTGCCGACCGGGGCGCCCTCGCCCTTGTCGCGGCCGAACACGTCCTCCTGCTCCTGCAGACCGGTGCGGTCCCACGCCTCGATGTGCATGCGGATGCGGCGGGCCACCAGGTAGGAGCCGCCGGTCATCCACGGCGAGCCGTCCTTCGCGCCGACCCAGACGTGCTGGTCGAGGGCGGCGGTGTCGGTGCCCGAGACGTTCCGGGTGCCGTCCTTGAAGCCCATCATGTTGCGCGGGGTCTGCGCCTCGGGCGTCGTCGAGGACGTCTTGCCGAAGCCCAGCTGCGACCAGCGCACCGCGGCCCGGCCCATGGCGATGCGGGCCAGGTTGCGGATCGCGTGCACCGCGACCTGCGGGTCGTCCGCGCACGCCTGGATGCACAGGTCGCCGTCGCTGCGCGCCGGGTCGAGGTTGTCGTGCGGGAACTTCTCGATGTCGACCAGCGCCTCGGGCCGCCTGCCCTCCAGGCCGAAGCGGCCCTTGGCGAAGAGCGAGGGGCCGAAGCCGATCGTCAGGGTCAGCCGGGACGGCTTGAGGCCGAGCGCCTCGCCGGTGTCGTCCGGCGGCGCCTCGGCGAGCCCGCCGTAGGCGCCCTCGCCGACCGTCTGGCCCGCGGTCATCCGGGCCGCGGCGGCCGTCCAGTCCTTGAGGAGGCGGACCAGCTCGGCCCGGTCCTTGGTGGTGACGTCGAACGCGGCGAAGTGCAGCCGGTCCTGGACCGCGGTGGCGATGCCGGCCTGGTGGACGCCGTGGAAGGGCACGGCCGCGCCGGTGTCGGCGGCGGGCACCGCGTCACCGCCGTCGCTCCGCACGGCCGCGACGGCACCGCCGGCCGCGGCGGCGCCGAGCGCCAGCCCCGCACCGCCCCAGCCGAGCAGGGAGCGGCGGGACGGGGCCGAGGACGTGGCGCCCCCGTCGGCGGCGGCCTGGGTGCCGGCGCCGCCGTCGGTCGAGTCGCTCATGGCGGATTCCCTCCTGTCCTGTCTGCGTGCGGGGTTACTTGGCGACGGCCGCGGCGAGCTTGGAGAGCGGCTCGCCCAGCGCGTTGACACCGTCGGACAGCTGCTTGCGGTCGCTCTCGCCGACCTTGTCGTACGAGGTGAAGTCGTACGAGTTCTTGTCGGTGCGGTACTTGTCGAGCTGGGCCTCGATCGCCGCGAACTGCTTGTCGAGCTCGGCGGTCAGCGCCGGGTCGTTCTTGGACGCGACCGGCTTGAGCAGCTCGTACGCCTTCTGGGCGCCCTCGACGTTGGCCTTGAAGTCGACCAGGTCGGTGTGGCTGTAGCGCTCTTCCTCACCGGTGATCTTGTTGCGGGCGACCTCGTCCAGGAGCTCCTTGGCGCCGTTGGCCATGGAGGTGGGGGTGATCTCGGCGGTGCCGACGCGCTTCTGCCAGTCCGCGATGTCCGTGGAGAGCTGGACGCCCAGCTTCTTCTCCTCGTCGCCGATCCTGCCGTCGGTCCACAGCGCCTTCTCCAGGCGGTGCCAGCCGGTCCACGTCTGGCCCTTCTCCAGGCCGTCCTCGCGGGTGTCGGTCTTCGGGTCGATGTCACCGAAGGACTCGGCGACCGGCTCGGTGCGCTCCCAGCCGATGCGCGAGGGGGCGTACGCCTTCTTGGCGCCCTCGACGTCACCGGCGGCGATGGCGTCGGTGAAGGTCTTCAGCTTGGGGAGGGTGTCGTCGGCCTGCTGCTGCACATAGGTGCGGTAGGCGGCGACGGCCGCGTCCAGCCTGGGGTCGCGCTTGGGGGTCTGGGCGCCGCCGGTGACGGTGACCTTCTGGCGGATGCCGCTGCCCTTCATGCCGGGCTTGCAGGCGATCTCGTACGAGCCGGCCTTCACCTCGGCGGTGAGGTTCTGCTTGAGGCCGGGGCCGATGTTCTCGCGCTCGGCGACGATCCGGTCGTCCGGGAAGAGCAGGTAGACCTCGGTGACCTTGGAGCCCTTGTTCTCGATGGCGAACTGCACGTGCCCGGCCGCGAACTCGGTCTTGGAGACCTCGCAGCTCTTGTCCGATGCGGTGACCTTGATCGCGCCGTCGCTGGTGGAGTCGCTCTTCGAGGAGCAGCCCGTGACGGCGGCCAGAGCCGCCGCGGCCGTGGCGGCGGTGACGACGGAGAGACGGACGGCTCGCATGTGGGCTCCACGCTGGGTTCGGTCAGGGGGTGAGGCGGACCTAACTTAACCGAGGCTTACCTGACCGATACCCATCGGGTCAGTGATTCAGCTCTCACCTCCCGTCGCTTCGGATGCGTCGATAACAGGCCAATCACAAGAAGGCCATGACAGGGTCAAGGAGCGGTCAAGCGGCGCTGCGCGGACCATGATCCACCGAATTCGTCCCCGGCTCACACGCCTGCGCCTGGCTGATTTCTTGCGCCCCCACGCGCTTCTCTGCGCCCCCGTGACCCCGTACGGGCTCCCGCTCGGGAACCACCAGCGGAACCCCGGTCCGCGGGTGCGGGAAGACCTCCACGGGCTGCCGGTAGACCCGGCCGAGCAGCTCCGGGTCGAACACCTCGGCGGGCGCCCCCTCGGCCGCGACCGCGCCGGAGCACAGCACCGCGACCCGGTCCGCGTACGCCGCCGCGAGCCCCAGGTCGTGCAGGACGACCACCACGGCGTCCCCCGCCCCGGCCCGCTCCCGGCACAGCCGCAGCACCAGCTCCTGGTGGCGCAGGTCCAGCGCGGCGGTCGGCTCGTCGAGCAGCAGCACGGGCGCGCGCTGGGCCAGCACCCGGGCCAGCGCCACCCGGGCGCGCTCGCCGCCGGAGAGCGCGGCACAGGGGCGGGCGGCGAAGGCGGCGACCTCGGTGGCCGCCATGGCCGCCGCGACCACCTCGTCGTCGGCGTCCTCCCGGTACCGGCCGTCCGCCGTGCGGACACCCGCCCAGGGCGCCCGGCCCATCCGGACCACCTCCTCGACCGCGAAGGGGAAGGAGAGCGCGGCGGACTGCGGGAGCACCGCCCGGCGCAGCGCCAGCTCGCCCGGCGACCAGTCGGCCAGCGGCCGTCCGTCGACCAGCACCTCGCCCGCCGTCGCGGCGAGGTCCCCGGCGAGCGCCCCGAGCAGGGTCGACTTCCCGGCGCCGTTCGGCCCGACCAGGGCCAGCACCTGCCCGGCGCGGGCCGCGACGGACACCCCGTCGAGCACCGCCCGTCCGCCCAGGCTCACCCGCACCCCGCGCGCCTCGGCCAGGACCGCGCCCGGGACGGCGGCGCCGGGCGGGGTCCTCCTGCGCCCCGGTGCAGCGAGACGTGGCAACCTCATGCCCAACCACCTTGTCCACGACGGGTCCTGCGCAGCAGCCAGAAGAAGAACGGGCTGCCGATGAGTGCGGTCAGCACGCCGAGCGGGAGTTCGGCGGGCGCGGCGGCGGTCCGGGCCGCGAGGTCGCCCGCGACCAGCACGACCGCCCCGCCCAGCGCGCTCGCGGGCACCAGGAACCGGTGCCCGGGCCCGGCCGCCATCCGCAGCAGGTGCGGCACCAGCAGCCCCACGAACGTGATGACGCCGGCCACCGCGACCGCCGCCGCCGTCAGCAGCGCGACCACCAGGACCAGGACCAGCCGCAGCCGCTCGACGTCCACGCCGAGGTGGCGGGCCGGGCGCTCGCCCAGCGCCAGCAGGTCGAGCTTGCGGGCGTGCAGCGGGGCGACGGCCAGGCCGAGCAGCGCACACGGCAGCACCGCCAGCACCCTGGGCCAGGTGGCCTGGGCGAGCGAACCCAGCTGCCAGAAGGTGATCTGGGAGATCTGCGCGTTGTCCGCGAAGAAGATGAACAGCCCGATGAGCGCGCCCGCGAAGGCGTTCACGGCGATGCCGGTCAGGATCAGGGTGACCACTTCGGTGCGCCCGCCCGAGCGGGACAGGGCGTAGACGAGCAGGACCGTGGCGAGTCCGGCGACGAACGCGCAGACGGTCACCGTCCAGTTGCCGAAGAAGCTCAGCCCCAGCGCGATCGAGCCGACCGCCCCGGCCGCCGCGCCCGACGAGATGCCGATGACGCCCGGCTCGGCCAGCGGATTGCCGAACACGCCCTGGGTGAGCGCCCCCGCGCAGCCGAGCGAGGCGCCGACGAGCAGGGCGAGGACGACCCGGGGCAGCCGTACGTTCCACAGCACGCTCTCGCCGACCCGGTCCAGCGGCTGCCCGCCGAGACCCACCCGGTGGCGGACCGAGCCGAGCACGTCGGAAAGGGGGATGTGGTACGCCCCGACCCCCGCCGAGACCAGCGCGAGCAGCAGCAGGGCGGCGGTCAGGCCGACGGCCAGCGCCCAGGCGGTCCCGGCCCGGCGGGGTCCGGCCACGGGGTGGGCCGCGGGATCCGCTGCCCGATCGGCTGCCGGATCGACCGCCGGATCAGCCGATGGATCGGCCGTCGGTCCGGCCGCGGGTCCGGCCGCTCCGGCCGGGGGCTTCGAGGGGAGGAGGGCCGTCACTTGGTCCCCTTGTACAACTGGTCCACCAGCGACTTGAGGACCTCGTCCGTGCGCGGGCCGTAGTTGAGGAGCACGCCGTCGTCGATGGAGACGATCCGGCGGTCGAGACCGGCCGGGGTCTGGGCGACGCCCGGGATCTTCAGCAGCCCGTCGATCCCGCCGACCGACGTGAGCCCCTTGCGCATCACGAGGATCGCGTCGGGCGCCGCCTTCACCAGGGCTTCGCTGGTGAGCGGGGTGAAGTCCTTGCGCAGCCCGGACGCCTCGCCCGCGTCGGCCGCGCCCGCCGCCGCGAGCAGCGAGGGTGCGCCCGAGTCGGCGCCGCCGAGCAGATAGACGGCGGCCGAGCCGCGCAGATAGAGGAAGGCGACGCGCGGCTTCTTCCCGTCCGGCGGGGCCGGAACTCCCTTGCGCACGGCCGAGATCCGCTCCTCGGTGCGGGCGGTGAGCTTCTGGCCCGCCCCCGGCACGCCCAGGGAACCGGCCACGGCGGTGATCCGGAGGCCCACGTCGGCGAGGGTCTTGGCGGGGGAGACCACCACGAGCGGGATCCCGGCGGCGCGGATCTGGCCGATCGCCTCGGCCGGGCCGGTGGTGGACTCGGCGAGGACCAGGGTCGGCTTCAGGGAGAGCACGCTCTCGGCCGAGACGTCGTGGGCGCGGGTCACCACCGGCAGTTTCGCGGCCTGTTCGAAGGTGGCGGTGACGTCACGGGCGACCACGTGCCCGCCGAGTCCCAGCGAGAAGACGATCTCGCTGAGCGAGCCGCTGAGCGGCACGATCCGTTCGGCGGAGGCCACTTCGACCTTGCGGCCGTCGGCGGAGTCGACGGTGGTGGGCAGGTGCGGCGCCGCGATGTCCCGCGCGGCCAGCGGCTCGGCGCGGTCGACGGCGGCGGGCGCCGACGGCGCGGCCCCGCCCTTCGCGCCGCTGCCGTCGCCGCCACCGCCGCAGCCGCTGAGGGCGAGTACGGAGATCAGCGCGCCCGCGAGTAGTCGTGTTGTGCGCACCGGGTGCACCGTCCTGTTCGTCTTCGGGGACTCGTCTGCAAGGGGGCCGACACCGAGGAGTCCGGCTCCCGGGGTTCCGTCCTCGCGGAGTTCGCCCTCGGGGGGCGTCGTCCGGAGTCCGTGTTCCGGGAGTTCGTCCCCCTGGGTTCGGCTTCGGCCGGACCGGATGTGGCCCTGTCGGTTGGATCTAGCTTAGGTTAGCCTTACCTTAGTCGCTAGCCCTTGAAGGGGTCCGTCATGCTGCCCTCCCGTTCGTTCGCCGCCGCCCTGCTCACGGCGGTCCTCGGCGCCCTGCTCGTCCCGGCGGGCACCGCGCACGCGGAGGACCGGACGGTACGGGGCGGCCGACTGGACTGGGGCATCAAGTCCTCCTTCCAGAGCTATGTCACCGGCCCGGTGGCGCAGGGGAGTTGGGCCCTGCTCGGCGGGGCCGCGACGACCGGGGCGAACCAGTTCCGGTTCCACTCGGCGACCGGCGCCTACGACCCCGGCGGCGGCTCCCTCGACGCCGCCTTCTCGGGCGGGGTCCGCTTCACCGGACACCGCAAGGCCGACGGCACCCACCAGCTCGACCTCACCGTGGCCCGCCCCACCGTCCGCGTCTCCGGCGGCCGGGGCACCCTCTATGCCGACCTGACCAGCCGCGCCAAGGGCAGCGGCACCGTCACCACCGCCCGGCAGGTGCCGCTCGCCGCGCTCTCCCTCGGCGGGATCGACATGCGGGGCGGGAGCACCCCGATCGCGCTCAACAACGTTCCGGCGACGCTGACTTCGCAGGGGGCGGCGGCCTTCGCCGGGTACTACCCGGCCGGTACCGTGCTGGACCCGGTGAGCCTGTCGGTGGACACCCGGGCGCCGTCGCGGGCCCCCGCGAGCGCGTCCGCCGAGCCGTCGGCCACCGCGCCCGCCGCCCCGTCCGCCGGGGGCTTCGCGGACGCGGCCGTCGACTGGGGCGTGCGCCGCACCTTCCGGGAGTACGTCACGGGGCCGGTCGCGGGCGGTCGCTGGACCCTGACCGGCGGCGCCCGGGACGGCGGCGCGCTGTTCCGCTTCCCGGCCGGGCACGGCACGTACGACGCGGAGAAGGGCGCGCTCGCCGCCGAGTTCGCGGGTGCGGTGCGGTTCACCGGGGCGCACCTCGACCTCACCCTCGACCGGATCGCGGTACGGGTCGAGGCCGGGCGCGGCACGCTCTCCTCGGCGGGACGGCCGCTGATCACCTTCCCGGCGTCCGGACTCGCGCCCCGCGACGGCCTGGTGACCCTCACCGAGGCCCCGGCCACCCTCACCGCCGAAGGCGCCCAGGTGTTCGCGGGGATGTACCCGGCGGGCACCCGGATGGACCCGCTCTCGCTGGCGGTCGCGGTGACCGACGCGGCCAGGGCCCGCATCCCGGCCCTGCCGGACCTGGGCACCCAGGCGGCCCCTTCGTCCCCGTCCGCCACCCCGTCACCGTCCGCCTCGGCGAGCCCCGCCGCCTCCACCGGGTCCGGCCCGGACCGCACCGGCCTGTACACGGCGGTCGCGGGGGCCGCTCTGGTGGCCGCCGCCGCGGGAGCGGGCTGGGTGCTGGTCCGCCGCCGCAGGGCCGGGCGGCCGGAGGAGCCCGCGGCCCCGGCCGCCGCCCCGACGACCGACCACCAGTGACCACCACCGACCACTACTGACCCACCACCGGTCACCACCGACCACCCCTGGCCTTTCCTCCTCCCGTCCCATCCGTCCCATTTCCCCCGACCCACCCAGGAGTTGCCGACCATGTCCGTCACCCCCCGTCTCCGGCCCACCGCGCGTACGGCCGCGATCGCCGTCGTGTGCGCCGCCACCGCCACCACGGCGGTCGGCGTCGCCCCGGCGTTCGCCGCGCCCGCCGCGTCCGGCGCGCCCGCGAAAGTGGAGCTGAAGAACGCCACCCTCGACTGGGGCTTCAAGGAGAGCTTCCGGCGGTACATCGGCGCGGGCGGCATCACCGTCGGCGGCGGCGCCAGGCAGGCCGCCGGGAACGGGCCGTTCACCTTCGTGGACGGCACCGGTACGTACGACCTGCCCGTGCACGCCAGCGCCTCCGCCTTCAAGGGCAGCGTCCGCTTCACGGCCCACGGCGGCGTCCTCGACATCACGCTCTCCGACCTGAAGGTCTCCACCACCGCCAAGACGGGGGTGCTCACCGCCGACGTCACCAAGAAGGACGGCGGCAAGGACACGACGGCCGACGACGTGCCGCTCGCCGACCTCGACCTGTCGGGCGTGCGGCCGTCGCAGGGTGCCGTGATGGTCTTCAAGGACATCCCGGCCAGCCTCACCAAGCAGGGCGCGGAGGCGTTCAACGGCAACTACAAGGAGGGCGAGAAGCTCGACCCGGCCACCCTCACCTTCCCGCTGGGCGCGGACCCGACCAAGCCCGACCCGACGAAGCCCGACCCCACCAAGCCGGACCCGACCAAGCCGGACCCGACCAAGCCCGACCCGACCAAGCCCGACCCCACCAAGCCCAAGCCCGTGGACCCGGACAAGGTCGTCAAGGCCAGGCTGAGCTGGGGGGTCAAGGAGTCGTGGCGCCGGTACATCGCCGGCGGCGGCCGTACCGAGGTCTCCGAGGGGGCCTCCGCGACCACCGACTCCTTCGGGTTCCCGCTGAACAAGGGCGAGTTGCGCAAGGACACCCGTACGGTGAACGCGTCCTTCAACGGCAAGGTGCGCTTCACCTTCGCCGCCCACGGCAACCTCGACATCGCGTTCGGCGCGGTGCGCGTCGAGGCGGCCGGGGCCAAGGGCACCCTGCTGGTCGACGTCACCACGCCGCAGGGGGTCAAGAAGGACGTGAAGTTCGCCTCGCTCGACCTGTCCAAGGCCGACTTCACGGCCCGCGCGAACGTCGTCCGGCTGACCGCGATACCGGCCGCCTTCACCGCCGACGGCGCCGCGGTCTTCGCCCGTCCCGGCGAGAAGTCCCAGTACAACGCGGGTGACGCGATCGACCCGGTGACCCTCGCCCTCGGCCTCACCCAGGACGCGGACCTCGGTGACACGGCGGGCTCCTCGGGCGGCTCGACCGGCGGATCCGGCGCCTCCGGCGGTACGGGCGGCACCGGCACCTCGGGCGGTACGGGCGGTGCCACGGCCGCGACCGTCGGCGGCGGCTCCGGCACCGGCGGTTCGGTCACCGGCGGCGGAACGGCGGGTGGCACCGCCGAGCTGGCCGCCACCGGCTCCGCCACGCCCACCGGCCCGCTCCTCGGCGCCGCCGCGGCCGTCGCGGTGACCGGCGCCGCGGCCGTCGGCCTGGCCCGCCGCCGGGGCGGCCTCGGCCGGGCCTGACCCCTTACGTACGGCAGGGCCGCACCCGTTCCCGGGGTGCGGCCCTGCCGTCGCTCCGGGTGTTGTTGAATGCCGGGGTGAGGGAAAACGGCGTACTCATCGACGTGCTCAGGGTCTTCTGCGGCCCCGACGGCGGCCACGGCAATGCGCTCGGCGTGGTGCGCGAGGGCTCCGCGGTGCCCGACGAGGCGGCCCGGCAGGCGCTCGCCAAGCAACTGGGCTTCAGCGAGACGGTCTTCGTCGACGACCCCGAGCGCGGCGCCGTCGACATCTACACCCCGGGCCTGCGGCTGCCCTTCGCGGGCCATCCGCTGGTCGGGGCGGCCTGGCTGCTCGACATCGAGGTACTGGAACTGCCCCTGGGCGAGGTCTTCGCGCGCCACGACGGCGAGTTCACCTGGATCACCGCCCGCCCGGAGTGGGCCCCGCCGCGCACCCTGCGCCAGTACGGCTCGGCCGCCGAGGTGGAGGCACTGGAGGTGCCCGAACCGGGGGAGTGGCTTTACGCCTGGGCCTGGGAGGACGAGGCCGCCGGCCGGATCCGGGCGCGGGCGTTCCCGGGCCGGGGCGACGGCATCGAGGAGGACGAGGCGACGGGTTCGGCGGCCCTGCTCCTGACGGCACACCTGGGCCGCGCCCTCAACATCACCCAGGGCAGGGGCTCCCAACTCCTGACGGCCCCCAACCCCGACGGCACAACAGACCTGGCAGGCAGAGTCCGCCTGACCCACCCCCAAAACTAGGAGAAACGAGGGGGCCCGAAGGGCCTACGGCCTACTGGGGGGCGCGGGGAACTGCGCGAGAAGCGAGCACGGTCCGCAGGGGGACGGGGGTTTGGGGGCGCGGGGAACGGCGCGAGGAGCGAGCACGGCCCGCACGCCGAAAGAAGCCGAAGGAAGCCGAAAGAAAAGGGGCGCGGGGAACGGCGCGACCGGCCACCACGGACCCGCACGCCGAACACCACGCCCCCAAGCCACCTCACGCGCTCAGCGGAAACTCCTCCCCCAACTCCCGGAACACGGCAGTGTTCAAAGCGAACGCCCGCCGACACTCCTCCACCACCCGCTTCCGCTCCAACTCATCCATCTCCACCCCGTCCAGCAGCGCCCGGTAATCCCGCTTGAAGGCGGCCGGGTTGGAGATCGACTCGAAGACGTAGAAGCGGACGCCGTCGCCCTTGCGGGCGAACCCCCACGTCTTCTCCGCCCGGTCACGGATGATCTGACCGCCGGAGAGGTCGCCGAGGTAGCGGGTGTAGTGGTGCGCGACATACCCCGCGGGCCACGTCACCGCGCACTCGCGGACCCGCGCCGCGTACGCCCGCGTCGCGGCCAGCGGCGTCGCGGTGCTCCGCCACTCGGGGCCGCGCAGATGCGCCAGGTCCCGTTCCAGCTCGGCGGTCCGCATCAGCTCGGGCCGGATGAACGGGCCCGCGACGGGGTCGCTGCTCAGCGCCCCCGCGCCCTCCTCCAGCGCCTGGTACACGAACCACAGCTGCTCGGTGTAGCGCGCGTAGGCCGCGACGCCCAGGCGTCCGCCGAGCAGGTCGCCCATGAAGGGGGAAGTCTCCGCCTCGGTGTGCTGTTCGTGCGACGCCGTGCGGATGAGGGTGGAGAAGGGCATGTCCAAGGCGTGCCTCCGGAGACCGAGGGGTACGGGAACCTGCACCGATCCTGCTACTTAGGCTTACCTAAGTCAACTGGTTCCCGACAGTCTGTCGGTAAATACGTACCCCTCGGACCGGTCACGGCAACGTGAGGATCTCCGCGCCCGTCTCCGTCACCACCAGCGTGTGCTCGAACTGCGCCGTGCGCTTGCGGTCCTTGGTGACGACCGTCCAGCCGTCCTCCCACATGTCGTACTCGTGGGTGCCCAGCGTCAGCATCGGCTCGATGGTGAACGTCATGCCCGGCTTGATCACGGTGGTGGCGTGCGGGGCGTCGTAGTGCGGCACGATCAGGCCGGAGTGGAAGGCGGTGCTGATGCCGTGCCCGGTGAAGTCCCGCACCACGCCGTAGCCGAACCGCTTGGCGTACGACTCGATGACCCGGCCGATGATGTTGATCTGGCGGCCGGGCTTGACCGCCTTGATGGCCCGGTTGAGGGACTCCCGCGTCCGCTCGACCAGCAGCTTCGACTCCTCGTCGACGTCGCCGCAGAAGTAGGTGGCGTTGTTGTCGCCATGCACCCCGCCGATGTACGCGGTGACGTCGAGGTTCACGATGTCGCCGTCGTTCAGGACGGTGGAGTCGGGGATGCCGTGGCAGATGACCTCGTTGACCGAGCTGCACAGGGACTTCGGGAAGCCCCGGTAGCCGAGCGTGGAGGGGTAGGCGCCGTGGTCGCACATGTACTCGTGCGCGACCCTGTCGAGCTCGTCGGTGGTCACACCGGGCGCGATCAGCTTGGCGGCCTCCTCCATCGCCCGTGCGGCGATGCGGCCCGCGATCCGCATGAGCTCAATCGTTTCGGCGGTCTGCACCTCCGGGCCGGTGTACGGCGTGGGCATGGGCTTTCCGACGTACTCGGGACGCCGGATGTTGCCCGGGACGGAGCGGATGGGAGAGAGCTCCCCTGGTACGAGCAGCGACTGGCCAGACATGGCGGCGAGTCTATCGAGCCGGGTTGGGGCAGCATGGTCCAGAGGAAGGAGCACCCCATGGCGCTGTTCAAGAGACGTACGACGGGCAAACCGGGCGAGTGGTACTACTGCCTGGTCCACCAGAAGGTCGAGGAGGGCCCGGAGTGCCCGGCGAAGGACCGGTTCGGGCCCTACGGCAGCCGCGAGGAGGCCGAGCACGCCATGGAGACCGCCCAGGAGCGGAACCTGGAGTGGGAGACCGACCCGAAGTGGCACGACAAGAGCGAACAGGGCCGGACGGACGACGCGTAGCGCCGCGCCCGGCCGGGCGGCCGACGCCTGGCACCGTGCCGCGCCCGGCCGCCGACGCCTGACGGCGTGTCCCGCCCGGCCACTGACGCCTGATGCCGTGTCCCGCCCGCTCCACCGGCGCTTGAGGCCGTGCCCCGCCCGCCGGCGCTTGAGGCCGTGTCTGGCCCGGCGGCCGACGCCTGGCGCCGACACATGAAGCCGTGCCCGGCCCCGACGCCCCCGCCGGCCCCTCAGCCCACCGCCGGTGCCGGGGCGTCGTGTTCTTGCTTGGCCGCCCGGCGGGCCGCCGCGTCCGGGTCGGTCGCGGCGTCGTACGTGAGCAGCTTCGGCAGCGCCGCCGCGAGCAGGCCGACCGCGGCCACGCAGGCCACGCCGCCGGACCAGACCGCCGTGCGCGTCCCGGTCCATCCGGCCATCGCTCCGGCCCGCACCTGGCCGAGCTGCGGGCCCACGCTGTACGAGAGGACCTCGATCCCCGCGAGCCGCCCGCGCAGCTCCTCCGGGATCGTCTGGTTCCAGATGGTGGAGCGGCCCAGTCCGCTCAGCATGTCGCCCGCGCCCGCCAGCGCCAGGCAGGCCAGGACCAGCCAGACGTTGGGCAGCAGCCCCGCGCCCACGATCGCCGCGCCCCACACCGCGGCCCCGGCCACCACGAACAGGCCGTGCCGGCGCACCCGTGAGGTCCAGCCGCTGGTCAGGCTGAGCAGCACCGAGCCGAGCGACCCGGCCGCGTACATCAGACCCAGCGCCCAGGGCGCCCCCAGGTCGTCGGCGAGGAAGGGGAAGATCGCGTTCGGGAAGGCGAAGAACATCGCGGCGAGGTCGATCGCGTAGGTGCCGAGCAGCACCGGGCGCGACCAGGCGTACCGGGCGCCCTCCGCTATGCCCCGCAGCGACGGCTTCTCCGCGCCGTGCGCGGGCGGCGCGGGGGAGAGCCGCAGGCACATGAGCACCGAGACGGCGAAGGTGACGACCGTGCAGGCGTACGCCGTGGCGGTGCCCGCGTACGCCACCACGATGCCCGCCAGCGACGGGCCCGCGATCGCGCCGAGCTGCCAGCGCACCGCGTTGAGCGCGGCGGCGGCCGGGATCTGGTCGTGCGGGACGATCCGGGCCTGCAGCGAGTCGAGGGCGGGGCGCTGGAGCCCGGCGAGGGCCGATACGCCCGCGGCGACGACGTACAGCGGCCACAGCATCGGGTGCGGCAGGGCCGCGTTGCCGAGCAGCAGCAGGGCCAGCAGGCCCAGGCCCGCCTCGGTGCCCAGGATCACCTTGCGGCGGTCGACGGCGTCCGCGAGCGCGCCGCCGTACAGGCCGCAGACCACGAGCGGCACCAGTTCGACGGCCCCCATCACACCGACCGCCAGCGGTGACCCGGTCAGCTCCTTCAGCTGGAGCGGCAGCGCCACCAGGGCCATGAAGCTGCCGAAGGTGGTGATCAGGCCCTGGACCCACAGCAGCCGGTAGTCCGCGCTGGAGCGCCAGGGCGAGAGGTCGGGCAGGACCGCGCGCAATCGGGAGGAGGAGGACACGAGAGGCCATGTTCCGTTTGCGCCGGACCGGCGGCAACCGAATTACGCCCCGGAGCGGTTGCTGCCCGCCCTGTCAGGGGATCCCGGCACCCCTCGCACGAACCCACCTCACCACCGCATGGGCGGTGGTGCCGTCAGCTGGTCGGCCAGGTGGGAGAGGCGGTCGCGGAAGCGCCGGCGGCCCCGTTGGACGGGCAGGCCGTTCTCCCCGGCCGCCGCGCTGACCAGGTGCTGGACCGTGTCCAGGTCGAGCTCCGCGCCCGGCGGGACCGTCAGCGACTCGTGGACCAGGCCCTGCACCTCGCAGTCGCCGCCGTCCAGGGACAGCACCCGCGCCCCGGCCCGCCGGGCGTCGTGCATCCGTTCGAGGACCGGGTCCTGGGGCCGCTCCGGCGCCACCACCAGGAGCGTCTCGCCCCTTCCGGCCGCCGCCAGCCGGCCGAGCCCGACCGACAGGTGCGGCGGCCCGCCGGGCTCCACCCGGTGCCGCACCAGCGTCGGGGTGAGTTCGGGCAGCCCCGACCAGGCCGCCTCGTCGGTGAGGTGCGCCGCCAGGTGCCACGGCTCGTACGCCTCGGTCCCCACCAGCAGCAGGCCCCCGCCGTTGGGCACCACGGACGCCCGCAGCGCCCCGGCGAACCGGCGGGTGCCGCGCAGCCACTCCGTCCCCGCCAGGACTTCCCGCAACAGTGCGACGCGTACGGCATCCATGGCCCGGCATCCTCGCGCACCGCGCCTTCCCGGGGCGGCACTTCGGCCACTCCTCACCCGAACGGGAGCGGGCGCACCTGGTTCGTACTCCGGGGTAATCCCCGGCGTAAGGTCGGCCCATGACTTCTACTGAGAGTGCCGCGAACACCCCCAAGCCCGCCGCCAAGGACCCGTGGGACCTGCCCGACGTGTCCGGTCTGGTGGTCGGTGTGCTCGGCGGCACCGGCGACCAGGGCCGCGGCCTCGCCTACCGGCTGGCCCGCGCCGGCCAGAAGGTGATCATCGGCTCCCGCGCCGCCGAGCGCGCCCGCGCCGCCGCCGAGGAGATCGGCCTCGGGGTGGAGGGCGCCGACAACGCCGAGTGCGCGCGCCGCAGCGACGTCGTGATCGTCGCGGTGCCGTGGGACGGGCACGCCAGGACCCTGGAGGCGCTGCGCGAGGAGCTGGCGGGCAAGCTGGTCGTCGACTGCGTCAACCCGCTCGGCTTCGACAAGAAGGGCGCCTACGCCCTCAAGCCCGAGGAGGGCAGCGCCGCCGAGCAGGCCGCCGCCCTGCTGCCGGACTCGCGGGTGACCGCCGCCTTCCACCACCTCTCGGCCGTGCTCCTCCAGGACCCCTCGATCGAGGAGATCGACACCGATGTGATGGTGCTCGGCGAGAGCCGCGCCGACACCGACCTGGTGCAGGCGCTGGCCGCCCGGATCCCGGGGATGCGGGGCGTCTTCGCGGGGCGGCTGCGGGGCGCCCACCAGGTGGAGTCGCTGGTCGCCAATCTGATCTCCGTCAACCGCCGCTACAAGGCGCACGCCGGGCTGCGCGTGACCGACGTGTAGCTGCGGCCGGGGCATGGGGGACACTGGACGGGCATCAGTGCCGTACCCGGACAGGAGCCGACCCCCATGCCCCGCCTCGCTCTGTACGCCCTCGTCGTCTGCGCCCTCTCGGTCGCCGCGGCCGTGGTCTCCTTCGTCGAGGGCAACTGGACCGGTGTCGTCTGGATCCTGCTCGCCGGGCTCTCCTCCAACATGGCCTGGTACTACCTGCGCAGGGCCAGGGCGGAGCGGGCGGCCGGCGTCAGCCGGTGATCAGCGACGGGATGTCCGGGGTGCCCTGCCAGAAGCGGTAGAGGCGCTGGCCCCAGTAGGTGTCCCACTCGGTGACGCCGAGGCCGCGCAGGATCGAGTGGATGGCGTCGAAGAACACGTCGTTCACCGACGGCAGCCACAGGACCGCGAAGACCGCGAGCAGCCCGAAGGGCGCGAACGGCTCGATCTGGCGGCGCACCGAGTGCGAGAGCCAGGGCTCGATCACCCCGTACCCGTCGAGGCCCGGGACCGGCAGGAAGTTCAGGATCGCCGCCGTGACCTGGAGCAGCGCCAGGAACGCCAGCGCGTAACGGAACCCGGCCGGGACGCCGTCCAGCGCGTGCAGCCAGAACGGGGCCGTGCACACCACGGCGAACAGCGCGTTGGTGAGCGGGCCCGCCGCCGAGATCAGGCTGTGCTTCCAGCGGCCCCGGATCCGGCCGCGCTCGATGAAGACCGCGCCGCCGGGCAGACCGATGCCGCCCATGATCACGAAGATGACGGGCAGCACGATCGACAGCATCGCGTGCGTGTACTTCAGCGGGTTGAGCGTGAGGTAGCCCTTGGCGCCCACCGTGATGTCCCCGCCGTGCAGCGCGGTGCGGGCGTGCGCGTACTCGTGCAGGCACAGGGAGACGATCCAGGCGCCGGTCACGAAGAGGAAGACGGCGAAGCCCGGAGCGCTGGAGAAGCCCGTCCACACCGCCCACCCGGCGACCGCCGTGACGGCGACGATCCCCAGGAAGACCGGGCTGATCCTCCGGTCGCTGCGGCGCGAGGTGGCGGTGGCCATGAACGGGGCTCCCGGGGTGGAGGTGCGCGGTCGGACGGGCCCGACCGTACAGGTGTTACCCCCGCAACGTCCGGCCATCCCGTCCGAGTTCCACCGCCGGTCACCGTCTCTTGGGCGGCTGTTGGCCGGAGCCGGTGACCGGTGGGCGGCGCCGCCGCGGGCGTCACGGAGAATGGACGGGTGCGCTACCGGATTATCGGCACCACCCAGCTGTTGAACCCCGAAGGAACGGCGGTCGCCGTGGGCGGGGCGCGGCTGCGCGCCCTGCTGACCGTGCTCGCCCTGCGCCCCGGCCGTACGGTCCCGGCGGCCCTGCTCGTCGACGAGGTGTGGAACGGCGCGCCGCCCGCGGACGCCGCGGGCGCGCTCCAGGCGCTGGTCGGACGGCTGCGCCGGGCCGTCGGGCACCGGGCGGTCGCCTCGGTGGAGGGCGGTGGCTACCGGCTGGCCGCCGAGCCCGACGACATCGACCTCTACCGCTTCGAGCGGCTCGCCCAGGAAGGCGCGCGCGCCCTGGACCAGGGCGACCCGGCCAAGGCGCTCGGGCTGCTCGACGACGCGCTGGCGCTGTGGGGCGGGCCGGTCCTGGCCGATCTGCCGGACCGCGCCGCCGAGGCGGCCCGCTGGGAGGCCCGCCGCCTGGACGCCCGCCGGGCCCGGTCCGGCGCCGCCCTCGCGCTCGGCCGCGCCGAGGAGGTGCTGCCCGAGCTCGGCGCGCTCTCCACCGGGCACCCGCTGGACGAGCCGCTGCACGCGCTGCGCATCCGCGCCCTGCGCGCGGCGGGCCGCCCGGCCGAGGCGCTCGCCGCGTACGAGGAGGCGCGCCGCACCCTCGCCGACCGCCTCGGCATCGATCCGGGCCCGGAACTGCGCGCCCTGCACGCGGAGTTGCTGCGGACCCCGGCCGAGCCCGCCCCGCGCCCCGCACCCGTCGCGCCCGCCGGGGAAGGGGCCGTGCGCCCCGCGCCGCCCCCCGCGCCGCCCGGGAACCTGCGGGCCCGCCTCACCTCCTTCGTGGGGCGCGAGGCCGACATCGGGGCCATCCGGGACGACCTGGGCCGCGCGCGGCTGGTGACCCTGCTCGGGCCGGGCGGCGCGGGCAAGACACGGCTCTCCCAGGAGGCCGCCGAGGCCGTCGGCGCGGCCGGGGGCGGCTGGCCGGACGGGGTGTGGCTGGCGGAGCTCGCGCCGGTGGCCGATCCGGCGGCCGTGGCCGCCGCCGTCCTGACCGCCGTCGGCGCCCGCGAGACGGTGCTGCACGGCGCGGGCGCGGAGGAGCTGCGGGCCGCCGACCGGGCCGGCGGCGACCCGCTGGTGCAGCTGGCCGCGCACTGCGAGCGCCGTCGGATGCTGCTGCTCCTGGACAACTGCGAGCACGTGGTCGGCGCCGCCGCCGAGCTCGCCGAGTACCTGCTGGCCCGCTGTCCCGGGCTGACCGTGCTCGCCACCAGCCGGGAGCCGCTGGGGGTGCCGGGCGAGCTGGTGCGGCCGGTGGAGCCGCTGCCGGGGCCGATGGCGCTGCGGCTGCTCGCCGACCGGGGTGCGGCGGCCCGGCCGGGCTTCCGCGTCGAGGACGACCCGGAGGCGGCGGCGGAGATCTGCCGCCGGCTGGACGGTCTGCCGCTGGCGGTGGAGCTGGCGGCGGCCCGGCTCCGGATGTTGACGCCCCGTCAGATCGCGGACCGGCTCGACGACCGGTTCCGCCTGCTGACCAGCGGCAGCCGGACCGTACTGCCGCGTCAGCAGACCCTGCGCGCGGTCGTCGACTGGTCCTGGGAGCTCCTGGAGGAGCCGGAGCGCACGGTGCTGCGGCGGCTCTCGGTCTTCGCGGGCGGCTGCGACCTGGCCGCCGCCGAGGAGGTCTGCGCGGACGGCCCGGCGGGCCCGGTCGGCGCCGCCGACGTGGCGCCGCTGCTCGGCTCCCTCGTCGACAAGTCGCTGGTCGTGGCCGCGCCCGGCGACGAGGGGATGCGCTACCGGCTCCTGGAGACCGTCGGCGAGTACGCGGCGGAGCGGCTCGACGCCGCCGGCGACCGGGACGCCACCGAGCGCCGCCATCTGGTGCGCTACCGCGAGCTGGCCCGCACCACCGACCCCGAGCTGCGCGGCCGGGGCCAGCGGGCGGCCGTGGCGCTCCTGGAGCGGGAGTACGAGAACCTGCGCACCGCGCTGCGCCGGGCCCTCGCCCTCGCCGACGAGCACGAGGCGCTCTGCCTGGTGCACGCGCTCTCCTCGTACTGGCACATGCGGGACATGCGCGGCGAGGCCCGGCACTGGGCCGAGGGCGCCGCCGCGCTGGGTCCCGACCCGTTCGCCCCGCCCGCCGCCCCGGCGCCGCCGGTGTACGAGCGCTGCACCGACAGCCCGCCGCCGATGGCCCCGGAGGTGCTCCAGGAGGCGCGGCGCGGGGTGCGGCTGATGCTGATCGCGGCCATGGACCACCAGGTCGACACCTGGACCCGTCCCGAGGCCCGGGAGCGGCTGCGCACCATCGTGGGCGTGTACCGGCCGGGCCTGCCGCAGACCTGCCGGATGCCCGGCGCGCTGTGGTTCTACCCGATGCTGCTGATCAGCGACGGCCTCGCGCTCAAGGACCTGCTCGACGCGACGGTGCGGGCCTGCGAGGAGCTCGGGTACGAGTGGGAGCTGGCCAACGCCCTGGAGATGCGGGCCAACGTCCTCGCCAACCGCGGCGACTGGGCCGGGGAGGCGAGCCACGACGCCGACGCCGCCCTGGCGATCTTCCGCCGCCTCGGCGACGACTGGGGCGCCGCGGAGGCGCTCTCGGCGCGCGGCGAGGCCCGGGAGCGGCGCGGCGAGTACGGACCGGCCGTCGAGGACTTCGCCGCCGCCGTCGAGTCCGCCGAGCGGCTCGGCGCCACCGGCCAGGTCTCGCTCCTGAAGGCGCGGCTGGCCGGGGTGCTGGTCGAGGGCGGCGACGGCGAGCGCGGCGAGGCGATGCTGCGCGAGATCGTCGCCCAGGGCCGCCGGGCCGGGTACGAGGCGCAGCCCGCGGCCCGGATGTTCCTGGCGATGCGGCTGGGCCGCACCGGCCGGATCGCCGAGGCCCGGGAGCAGATCGAGGTGATGCTGGCGGAGTTCAACTCGGCCACGCTCTCCCTCTTCGAGGGCTTCGTGCTGGGGCTGCGGGGCTGGCTGGAGAACATGGAGGGCGAGTACGCCAAGGGGCTCGCGGACGCCCGGGAGGCCCTGGCCCGGGCGCTGGACTCGATGGCCCGGCTGGTGGCGCCGCAGATGATCTCGGTGCACCTGATCACCGTCGCCCGGTCGCTGGCGGGGCTGGCGGAGCTCGCGCGGCGCGAGGCGGGGCAGCCGGAGGAGGCGGGGGCCGGGGAGTGCGCGCGGCTGTCGGCCGCCGCCGCGCGGCTGATCGGCGCGCACGACGCCCTGCTCCCGCCGGCCCACTGCCCGACCGCCATGGAGGTCGAGCACCGCGCCGAGGCGGAGCAGGCGGTGCGGGCGCTCCTGGACGCCGCCGCCTACGACCGCGCGTACGCCGAGGGCGGCGGCCTCTCCGCAGAGGAGGCCGCCGCCGTGGTGGGGCTCGAACCGTCCGGCCCCGGAGGGAGCTGGCGGGCGAGCTGACGGTCCGTCAAGGTCAGGTCCGGGCGCGGAACTTGGCGACCGCGAGCGGCGCCGTCACCGCGGTGATCCCCACCGACCAGGCCAGGGTCATCAGCGCGGAGTGGGCGACCGGGCCGCCGTTGACCAGGTTGCGGGCCGCGTCGGCCAGGTTGGAGAGCGGGTTGTAGTCGGTGAAGGACTGCAGCCAGCCCGGCATCGTGGTCGGCTTGGCGAAGATGGACGAGCCGAACTGCAGCGGCATCAGGACGAGCATGGCGACCCCCTGGACGGCCTGCGCCGTCTTCATGGTGAGACCCAGCAGGATGAAGATCCACATCAGGGACGCGCCGAACACCAGCGACAGGCCGACGGCCGCGAGCAGTTCCAGCACCGAGGTGTGGATGGTCAGGCCCAGGATGAAGCCCATGATCAGCAGGATCGTGGTGGCCACGACCATCCGGCCGATCTCGACCACGATCTTGGCGATGAGCACCGACGACCGGGCTATCGGCATGGTCCGGAACCGGTCCATGACGCCCTTCTTGAAGTCGTCGTTGATGCCGCTGCCCACCGCCATCGCGATGTTCAGCCCCTGCATCGCCATCAGGCCCGGGACCAGGTAGTTGACGTAGGCGTCCTGGTTGCCCTTGCCGGAGACCGCGCCGCCGAAGACGTACACGAACAGCAGCGTGAAGATGATCGGCATGAACACGGCGTCGAACATCGACTCCGGGTCCTGCTTGATCTGGAGCATGTTGCGCCGGGCCAGGGCGCCGATGTGGCGCAGATTGGCCCGCAGTCCGATCCGGACGTCGTCGCCGGCCGGCCGCACCGGCCCGGCGGGCCGCTGCGCGGAGGTCGTGGGGGCAGTGGTGGCGGTGCTCATGCCGCGACCTCCTCGGTCGTGCCGGTGCTCTCGGAGTCCGTCTCGTGCGTGGGCTTCTGGCCGGTGATGGCCAGGAACACCTCGTCCAGGCTGGGCAGATGGGTGCCGATGTGGGCGATGCCGAAGCCGCGCCCGCCGAGCAGCCCGACCACCGCGGTCAGCTGTTCGTCGCTGAGGATCGGCACGTTGAGCAGGCCCTCGTCCGGGACGGCCTGGCTGCCCGCGACGCCGTCCAGACCGGCCTCGGCGATGGCCCGCGCCATCGCGCCCAGCTGCGCCGGGTCCGAGGGGCGGATCTGCAGGGTGCGCCCGCCGACCTTCGCCTTCAGTTCGTTGATGCCGCCGTTGGCGATGACCCTGCCGCGGTCGATCACCGTCAGCTCGTTGGCCAGCTGCTCGGCCTCTTCCATGTACTGGGTGGTGAGCAGCACGGTCGCGCCCTCGGCCACCATCCGCTGGACCTCGTCCCACACCTCGTTGCGGGTCCGGGGGTCCAGGCCGGTGGTCGGCTCGTCGAGGTAGAGCACGGCCGGGTGGCCGATCATCGAGGCGGCCAGGTCGAGGCGGCGGCGCATGCCGCCCGAGTAGGTCATGGCGGGCCGCTTGGCCGCCTCGGTCAGTGAGAAGCGCTCCAGCAGTTCCTCGGACCGGGCGCGCGCCTCCTTGCGGGAGAGGTCGAGCAGCCGCCCGATCATGTACAGGTTCTCCAGGCCGGAGAGCTTCTCGTCCACCGAGGCGTACTGCCCGGTGAGGCCGATGGTGCGGCGCAGCTGGCGGGGCTGGCGCACCACGTCGTAACCGGCCACGGTGGCGGTGCCCGCGTCGGGCACGATCAGGGTGGACAGGCAGCGCACCAGGGTCGTCTTGCCGGCTCCGTTGGGCCCGAGGACCCCGAGGACCGTGCCCTCGCGGACGTCCAGGTCCACGCCGTCCAGCGCCTTGGTGTCGCCGAAGTGCTTCACCAGCCCCCGCACGGTGACGGCGTGGGCCGCGCCGGTCCCCGTTCGGCCGGACTTCTTGTCGATTCGCGTCATGACCACCAAGGTGCCAGGCGCCACCGACAATCCACCGACAGGCCGCCTACAGGCGCCCGCGGACGCCGACGGCCCGCCGACAGACGCCGGCGGGCCGCCTTGTGCGCCAAGGGCCCGCGGAGCCCCGGGGCCGGCCCTGGCCGGTCCCGGGGCGGGGAGCGCCTCAGTGGAAGGTGTGCTCCTCGGCGGGGAACGCCCCGCCCACGACCTCGCCCGCGAACTCCTTCGCCGCGTCCCCGAGGACCCGGCGCAGGTCCGCGTACTGCTTGGTGAAGCGCGGCACCTTGCCGCCGGTCAGGCCGACCATGTCGGTGTAGACGAGCACCTGCGCGTCGCACTCCGCGCCCGCGCCGATGCCCACGGTGGGGATGTGCAGGGAGCGGGTGATCTCGGCGGCCACCTCGGCCGGTACGAGTTCGAGCACCACCGCGAAGGCGCCCGCGTCCTGGGCGGCCTTGGCGTCGCGCAGCAGCTGGTGGGCGGCCTCGTCGGAGCGGCCCTGCACCCGGTAGCCCATGGCGTTCACGGACTGCGGGGTCAGACCCAGGTGGGACATGACGGGGATGCCCGACTGCACCAGCAGCTCGGTCTGGGCCAGCGAGCGCTCGCCGCCCTCCAGCTTGATCGCCCCGACGCCGGTCTCCTTGATCAGGCGGGTGGCGCTGCGCAGGGCCTGCACCGGACCCTCCTGGTAGGTGCCGAACGGCAGGTCCGCGACGACCAGCGCGCGGCTGGTGCCCCGGACGACGGCGGCGGAGAGCATGGCGATCTCGTCGAGCGTGACCGGGACGGTCGTCTCGTAGCCGAGGTGGCAGTTGCCCATCGAGTCGCCGACCAGCAGCACCGGGATCCCGGCCTCGTCGAAGACCGACGCGGTCATCGCGTCGTAGGCGGTGAGCATGGGCCACTTCTCGCCGCGCGCCTTGGCGGCGGCGATGTCGTGGATGGTGACGCGGCGCGTGGACTTGCCCCCGTACAGCGCCTTGCTGCTGTCGGAACGTACCGCGGGCGGATTCTGCGCAGCCTCAAGTTGTTGCGTCATCGCAACGGCTCCTGTTCGTCATCTCGAAGCGCCCTGACGGCGTCTCCGGACCACTTCCATGGTGGCATCCCGTCCCCGCCGACGGGAAGTGGGTGCCTCGGTCACATAAGTACATGAGGCTTAAACGACTCGGACCAGGAAATATGAGCGTTTTGCTACAGCGCGCCGCATTGCTGCCCTCCGCTGGAACCCACCGCGGCGCCCCGTCGTCATCGACGGCAGTACGACGACAGGCAAAGCCACCTCCATCGCCTAGGGTCATCGGTGCGGCGGAGTGCGAACGGCAAGGCAGTGAGGACGACGGTATGACGCGGGCGGACGTGACGGAGACGGGGAACGGCAGCGCGGAGGGCGAGCGCTCCGGATCCCGGGTCCGGCGCCTGCTCGACGGCTGGCGGGGCGATCCGGGCATCTGGCGGCGCGGTCTGGTCCTCGCCGGGCTCGCGGTGCTGATCGCGCTGGTCATCCTGGTCCACGCGAAGATCCCCAACCGGATCGGCAACCTGGGCAGTCTGACCGAAACCTTTTTGCCGTGGCTGGGAATCTTCGTCCCGGTGCTGCTCGGCCTCGCCCTGTGGCGCCGCTCGGCGACCGCCCTGATCGCCCTGGTGCTCCCCGCCTGCGTCTGGCTCAACCTCTTCGGCGGGCTGCTCACCGACAAGGAGAGCAAGGGCGGCGACCTGGTGGTCGCCACCCACAACGTGAACGCCGACAACCCCGACCCGGCCGGGACCGCCCGGAAGCTGGTGGCCTCCGGCGCCGACGTCCTCGCCCTGGAGGAGCTGCCCGGCGACCGCGTCGAGGCGTACGCGCGGGCGCTGTCCGCCGCCTACCCGCACCACTCGGTCCAGGGCACGGTGGGCCTCTGGTCCAAGTTCCCGCTCAGCGAGGCGGAGCCGGTCGACATCAAGCTCGGCTGGACCCGCGCCATGCGCGCCACCGTCGCCACGCCCGAGGGCAAGGTCAAGGTGTACGTGGCGCACATGCCCTCGGTGCGGGTGAAGCTCAGCGCCGGGTTCACCGCCCGCCAGCGGGACGCCAGCGCGGACGCCCTGGGCGACGCGATCGCGCACGAGCCGCTCCGGAAGGTCGTCCTGCTCGGCGACCTCAACGGCACCATGAACGACCGCGCCCTGACCAACATCACCTCGCAGATGCGCTCCACCCAGGGCGCGGCGGGCAACGGCTTCGGCTTCACCTGGCCCGCCTCGTTCCCGATGGCCCGGATCGACCAGATCATGGTCAAGGGGGTCGAGCCGAAGTCGTCCTGGACGCTGGGCCGCACCCCGAGCGACCACCTGCCGATCGCCGCGCGCCTCAAGGTCTGAGAGGTGCCTGAAGGCCCGAGGCCCGCCTCAAGGTCTGAGGGGGGCCTCACGGGCCCGGGGCCCGCCTCCGGGCCCGCCGTCCCGCCGCTCAGCCCGACTCGCGCCAGCGGTTGGTGATCGGCAGCCGGCGGTCCTTGCCGAAGCCCTTCGCGGAGATCTTCGTGCCCGGCGGGTACTGGCGCCGCTTGTACTCGGCGGCGTCCACCATCCGCAGCACCCGGGTGACCAGCTCCGCGTCGAAGCCCGCCGCGACGATCTCCGCGCGGCCCCGGTCGCCGTCCACGTACAGGGCGAGGACCGCGTCCAGGACCGGGTAGTCCGGCAGCGAGTCGGTGTCGACCTGGTCCGGGCGCAGCTCGGCGCTGGGCGGCTTGGTGATCGAGTTCTCCGGGATCGGCGGCGTCTCGCCCCGCTCGGCCGCCGCCCCGTTGCGCCACTTGGCGAGGCGGAAGACGTCCGACTTGTAGACGTCCTTGATCGGGCCGTACCCGCCCACCGAGTCGCCGTACAGCGTCGAATACCCCACCGCCAGCTCGGACTTGTTGCCCGGCGCGAGGACCAGATGGCCCTCCTGGTTGGAGATCGCCATCAGCATCGTGCCGCGCAGCCGCGACTGGAGGTTCTCCTCGGCGAGCCCGGTCAGCCCGAGCGCGGTCATGTACGCGGCGAACATCGGCTCGATCCCCACCGTGCGCAGGTTCAGACCGGTGCGGCGGGCGAGGTCGGCCGCGTCGCTGCGGGAGTGCTCCGAGGAGTACGGGGACGGCATCGACACGCCGTACACGTTCGCCGCGCCCACCGCGTCGCAGGCGATCGCCGCGACCAGCGCCGAGTCGATCCCGCCGGACAGGCCGATCAGGACCGAGGCGAAGCCGTTCTTGGCCGCGTAGGCGCGCAGCCCCACGACCAGCGCCGAGTAGACCTCCTCGTCGTCGTCCAGACGCCCGGTGAGCCCGCCGGTGAGCGTCGGCGGGTACGCCGGGACCGGCTCCTCGGAGAGGGTGACGTGCTCGATCCGCAGCCCGTCGTCCACCGTGCCGGACGGGACCGGGCCCGCCGCCGGGAGCTCCAGGTCGAGCAGCATGGCGCCCTCGGAGAACTGCGGGGCGCGCGCCACGACCCCGCCGTCCGGGCCGACCACGATCGAGTCGCCGTCGAAGACCAGCTCGTCCTGGCCGCCGACCATCGCCAGGTACGCGGTGGTGCAGCCCGCCTCCTGGGCGCGCTTGCGGACCAGTTCGAGCCGGGTGTCGTCCTTGTCCCGCTCGTACGGGGAGGCGTTGATCGAGAGCAGCAGCCCGGCCCCGGCGGACCGGGTGGCCGGGACCCGGCCGCCGTCCTGCCAGAGGTCCTCGCAGATCGCCAGCGCCACGTCGACGCCGTGGACTCGCACGACGGGCAGGGTGTCGCCCGGCACGAAGTAGCGGAACTCGTCGAAGACGCCGTAGTTGGGCAGGTGGTGCTTGGCGTAGCGCAGCACCACCTCGCCCCGGTGCAGCACGGCGCCCCCGTTGCGCGGGGAGCCCGCGGGCTTGCCGTAGCGGGCGCGGTCGGGGGAGCGGTCGAGGTGGCCGACGACCACCGGCACCTCCCCGAGCCCCTCGGCGGCCAGCCGGGCCGCGAGCGCGGTCAGCGCGGTCCGGGACGCCTCGACGAAGGACGGCCGCAGGGCCAGGTCCTCCACCGGGTAGCCGGTCAGCATCATCTCGGGGAACGCGACGAGGTGCGCCCCCTGCTCGGCGCAGTGCCGTGTCCAGTGCACGACCGCCTCGGCGTTGGCGGCGATGTCGCCGACCGTCGAGTCGATCTGATTCAGAGCGAGACGTAGTTGGGGCACGGCAGCCAGTCTAATCGTCAGAGCGACACAATGTAGGAGGAGCGGGCGGAGCGCCGCCGTGGCGCCCCGCCCGGCCCCCTGCGGGCGGCCTCTAGCGGCGGTAGCCGAGGACGGTCATCATGCCCGCCTCCGCGTGGTAGGCGTTGTGGCAGTGGACCATCCACAGGCCGGGGTTGTCCGCGTCGAAGTCGACCGACAGGGTGGCCCCCGGCCGGACCACCGCCGTGTCCTTGCGGGCCCCGCCCGCGCCGCCCGCCAGGGCGAAGGTGTGGCCGTGCAGATGGACCGGGTGCCACATGTCCGTGGTGTTGGCGAACACCAGGCGCACCCGCTCGCCCGCCCGCACGGGGTGGCGCACGTCCGGGCGGTACGGCCGCCCGTCGAAGGCCCAGTCGTACTTCGCCATCCCGCCGGTCAGCGCGAGCCGCACCGTGCGGTCGGGCCCGCGCGCGGGCAGCGCCACCGACGGGTCCGGGCGCAGCGCGTCGGTCGTCAGCAGCCGCCGGGTCAGCTCCCCGGGCCGCACCGTGGCGCCGGGCGCGGCGCCGGAGCCGGTGCGCAGCACGGCGAGCGCGGCCCCGTTCTTCCCCTCGGCCAGCGCCACCAGCGGGAACACCCCGTCCCCGGCGGTCACCAGGACGTCGTAGCGCTCGCCCATGCCGATCAGCAGCGCGTCCGTCGTGGTGTGCCGGACCGGGAAGCCGTCGGCGTGGGTCACGGTCAGCTCGTGGCCGCCCAGCACCACCCGGAACGCGGTGTCCCCGCCCGCGTTCACGATCCGGATCCGCACCCGCTCGCCCGGCTTGGCCGCGAAGGCCGAAGCGGCGTCCGGGGCGCGGCCGTTGACGAGGTAGTACGGATACGCGACATCGCCCGCGTCCCCGCCGAGCGCCTCGCTGCGCGCGCCCATCAGCATGCGCGAGGGGCCCGCGGGACGGGTGGGGCCGGGAGTCGCGTCGGCCATCGACATCCCGGCCATGCCCGCCATGTCGTGGCCGCCGGAGCCGGAGCCGGAGCCGGAGCCGGAGCCGGAACTGGAGCCGTGGCCCGCGCCGTGGCCGCTGCCGCCGTCCATCCCGGCGCGCAGCTCCGCCAGCACCCCCTCGGCGGTGGAGCCGTCCACCCCGTCGACCCAGTCGTCCAGGACCACGACCCACTCCCGGTCGTACGCCAGCGGCTCCTTCGGGTCCTCGACGATCAGCGGGGCGTACAGACCGGTGTCCTGCTGGACGCCGGAGTGCGGGTGGAACCAGTACGTGCCGGGGTGCGGCACCGCGAACCGGTACCGGAAGGAGGCGCCGGGCGCGACCGGGCGCTGGGTCAGGCCCGGCACCCCGTCCATGTCGTTGCGCAGGGCGAGCCCGTGCCAGTGCAGCGAGGTCGCCTGCGGCAGATGGTTGGCGAGGGTCACGGCGAGCGTGTCGCCCGCGGTGACCCGGACCTCCTGGCCGGGCAGCCGGTCGCCGTACGCCCAGGACCTGACGGTCCGTCCGGCGCCCAGGTCGAGCGGCGCCGCGGTGGCGGTGAGCCGTACCTCGCGTACGGGACCGCCGCCCCGGCGGGCCTCGGCGGCGGCGACCTCCGGCCCGGCCGGGTCGACGTAGCCGCCGGGCGCGCCCGGGGTGGCGCCGCCCGGCCCGGCGCCGTGGTCCATGCCGTTCATGGCGCCGGAGTCCGAGCAGGCGGTGAGCAGGGCGCCGCCCGCGGCGGCGACGGCCGTACCGAGAACGGCACGGCGAGTGTGGTGTGCGGACATGACAGTGCACCTCGTGGTGTGGGCATGCGAAGGGGTAGGGGCGCGTCTGCTGCTTCGCGCGCTCCTACTGGCGCAGCACCGACAAGGCGGCGACGGAACGTCCGTACGGCGGGGGAGGGTTGGGCCACAGCGGCCTCGGCACCCGGCGGCGCGGTGCGGCGGCGCGGTGCGGGGCGGGGCCCCGGGCGAGCAGCCGCAGGGCGAGCAGCGCCACGCCCCACACCCCCAGCACCGCGACGCACACCGACCCCGGGTCCATCCCGCGCATCGGGGCGTGGGCGGGCGCGGCCGGCCGCTCGACGGCCGGGCCGGTGGCCGCGGGGTGGTGGCCGCCGGTCACGGGGGCGGCGGGCGTGGACGGGGCGCGCATGGAGGCGGCGTTCATGTAAGCCGAGATCCCGGAGGCCGGAATCCCGGAGGCCGAGATCCCGGAGGCCGGGGTCGTGGAAGCCGGGATCCCGGAAGCCTGGTTCGGGGAAGCCGGGGTCATGGAGGTGGCCGTCGGGTCCGCCGCGCCCGGGTGCTGGGCCGGATGTCCGACCGTGTGCATGGTGACGATGCCGAGCAGCAGCGCGGCGAACAGCAGCAACTGCCCCCACACCGCCGTCCGCTTCCCCGTCGCCATGGACCGCACCCTACCCCCACCCGGTATGGAGGTGCCGCCGGGGTCCATCCCGTAAGTACCATTGGCGCCACTATGTCCAGAGGTGGAGCGGGCGTGCGGCCCGCGGTGGTCCTGCTCGCGCTCGGCGCGCTCGCGTACACGGCCTGGGCGCTCGAAGTGCTCCTCCACACCGGGCTCGACCCGGTGCAGACCTACGTCAGTGAACTCGCCGCCGCCGACCAGCCGCTCGGCGGCCTGTTCCGGGCCACCGACCTCGCGGCCGGGGCGCTGGTCCTGGCCGGGGCGGGCTGGGCGCTGTGGCGGTGCGAGCGGCGGGCCTGGTCGGTGGCGGGCTGGACCGGACTCGTCCTGTTCGGCGCCGCGACCGTCGCCGACTCGCGGCTCCCGCTGAGCTGTGCGCCCACCGTGGACCCCGAGTGCGCGGCCCGCGAGACCGCCGGACTCGTCCCCGCCACCCACACCGCGCACGCCATCAGCAGCAGCCTGGCGATGACGGGGGCGCTGGCGGCCGTGGTGGCGCTCACCGTCGCCGCCCGCCGCTACCGCCGCTGGGCGGCGCTCGCCCGGTACGGTCCGGTGCTCGTCGTCCTCGAACTGGCCGTCACCGTCTGGACGCTGACCGCGATCGCCGCCTTCCAGGCCGGGCGCGGCACCTGGGCGCTGGGCGCCGGGCAGCGGGCCCAGGTGCTGCTCGTGGCCGTGTGGCTGGGGGTGCTCGCGTACGCGGTGGCGCGCGAGAATCGCGTATGACCTTCCTACGGATCGACGGCGTCCCCCACCACGTGCGGGTCGAGGGCAGCGGTCCGCCCGTGCTGCTCAGCGCGGGCCTGGGCATGTGCTGGTTCGACTGGGACGAGGTGGCGGCGCTGCTCGCCCCGCACCGCACGGTCGTCCGCTTCGACCGCCCCGGGCACGGCCTCTCCGGGCCCGCCCCCGCGCCGCCGACCGCCTCCGGGGAGGCCGACCGGATCGCGGCCGTCCTGGACGCGGCCGGGGTGGCCGGGCCGGTGACGGTGGTCGGCCACTCCATCGCGGGCTTCCACGCCGAGGCGTTCGCCCGGCTGCACCCGGACCGTACGGCCGCGCTCGTCCTGGTCGACTCCAGCGTGGAGCCGGACGTACGGGTGCCGGTCGCGGCGGGGGCGCGGGTCGCGTCCGCACGGCTGGCCGGGGCGGTGCTGGCGGGCCTCGGGATGCCGGCGGCGGTCGGGCCGCTGCTGCGCCGGGCCACGGTGCGGCTGTCGCGTACGGGCGGGGGCGATCCGGCGGCGCGGGGGCTGGTGCGGGAGTGCTACCGGGCGTCGCGGGTGTGGCGCGGGCTGCTCCTGGAGAACGTCCGCTACCGCCCGGTCGCGGCGGAACTCCTCTGCCTGCGCGACCGGTTCCCGCTGCCGCCGGTGGGGGTGACGGTGCTGGTCGGGGGTGCGGGTGGGGGTGGGTGGGTGGCTCGGCAGCGGGATCTGGGGGAGGTGCTGGGGGGAGTGGTGCGGGTGGTGGAGGGGGCGGGGCATTTGGTGATGCTGGATGATGCGGCGGCGGTGGCGAGAGCGGTCCTGACCCCCGCCCCGCCCCTTCCCTGAACCCTCCGGGGGTGGGTGGACGCGAACCGTGCGGAGTTGCCCGCGCCCCTTTGAAACCCGCCTTCGTCCGCGGACCGTGCTGGGTTGCTCGCGCAGTTCCCCGCGCCCCTGAAGAACCTCGTTCGTCCGCGGACCGTGCCCGCTTCTCGCGCAGTTCCCCGCGCCCCTGGATGCCTGGGGCCCGGGTACCCGCTAGGGGCAGCCGAAACGCCGGGCTCAGCCACCAGCTCTTAAGGGGCGCGGGGAACTGCGCGACCAGCCCCCACCGGGCCGCAGGTTCCGCACGCGCGGACGCCCGCCCCGGGGCCGACGCGGCCCCGGGGCGGGCGTACCGCGGTACGTGGGTGTCAGCGGCGCCAGCCGTACGACGCCACGTAGCCCTGGGACGGCGTCCCGACGCCCGTCACGTCGTCATAGCCGCGCACCGCGTGCAGCGAACTGTCCGCCCCCAGCGTCCGCACCGAGGTCACCAGCCCACCCGACGCGTCCACGCTGTTCGCGAAGTCCACCCGGGCGACGGCGAGGTCGCGCTTGCCCAGCGGGTGGTCGGTGACGTCGTGGTACAGCGGCGAGCCGTACCGCGCGTAGATCGACGGGTTGGCGAAGCCGATCGGGAAGTGCCGCGCCTGCTGCGCCAGCGCCTGGACGCCCGCGATGACCGGCGCCGCCAGCGACGTGCCGCCGATGCGGTACTCGTCGTACTTCACCGTGCCGTCGGGGAACGTCTGCGTCTGGCCCACCAGGAAGCCGGTGTTGGGGTCGCCGACCGCCGCGATGTCCGGGACGGTGCGCATCCGCTGCGCGCCGTTCGCCTTGGCGAGCGAGTCCGGGACCACACCGCGCTGGTAGAACGGCTGGTTCACGGTGGCACTGGTGCCGCCGCCCGCGCCCGAGGTGTAGGCGCCGGGGAAGTTGGTCCAGCTCTTGCCGTCCGCGGCGAGCGTCGCCTTGAGCGTGCCCCAGCCCGTCTCGAACTGGTACTTGTCGCCCTTGCCGACCGCCAGCGAGGTGCCGCCGACCGCCGTCACCCACGCCGAGTTGGCCGGGGTGTCGACCTGCTTCTTGCCGGTGTGGGCGACCTCGTCGCCGTTGTCGCCGGAGGAGAAGTAGAAGCCGATGCCCTCGACCGCGCCCAGCTTGAACGTCTGGTCGTAGGCCGCCGCGACGTCCGGCGTCTCATTGGCCTCGATGTCGCCCCACGAGTTGGAGACGATGTCGGCCAGCCGGTTGTCGACGACCTTGTTGAGGGCGTCGAGCAGGTCCGGGTCGTTGCAGGAGGCGCCCGCGACGTAGACGATGTTCGCGTCCGGCGCGACCGAGTGCACGGCCTCGACGTCCAGCGACTCCTCGCCGTACCAGCCGGCCGCGTCGCACGCCTCGGTGCTGTTGTAGTCGGCCGGCTTCACCTCGGTGTACTGGCCGTGCTTGTACGACTTGTCGCCGTTGCGTCCCGCGTACTGCTGGGCGTCCTTCGCCATGGTCGGCGAGGCGTACGCGTCGGTGATCGCGACGGTGACGCCCTTGCCGGTGTAGCGGCCGGCGCCGTAGGCCGAGCGCAGCTGCTTGCCGGTGTACCCCTTGATCGCGTACGGGACCTTGGTGCCGTACGCGTCCGGCAGGGTGGTGGCGATGTTCGAGCCGTAGTACGTGGAGAACGGACCCGAGTTCTTGAACGCGGGACCCGGGCCGGGCAGCGCGTCGTGGTGCGTCGCCCGGTGCGGGGCGGTGTCCAGGCCCGTCACGGTGAGCACCGCGTCGGCCAGCGCGCCGGGCGCGGAGGCGGTGCGCTGGGGCGCCCGGTAGGTCCGGTTCCCCTTGCGGAAGTCGTGCAGCCTGGTGTCGAACGCCTTCTCGGCCGCGGCGACGTCGCCGGAGACCGAGATGTAGTGGGCGTTGCTGCCCGTGACGGTCAGCCCGGCCGACTTCAGCCAGCTGGTGACCGCCGAGACCTGCTGCGCGGTCGCCCCGAAACGCTGCTGCGTCTGGGCGGCGCTCAGGTACTTCCCGTAGGACGGCGACTGCGGGTCGGACACGGCCGCGGCGTACGCGGTCAGGCCCTTGGCGTCGCGGCCGGCGAGGTAGACGCGCGCGTCGACGCGGTTGCTGCCCGCGGTGGCGCCCTGGTCCGCTGCGCCGGTGGCCCACACGGGCTTGGTGCCCGTCAGAGCGGCCCGCCCGGACGGCACGGGGTCCGCCGCGTGGGCGGACGGTATGCCGAGTGCGAGTGCGCCGGCGAGCAGAGGCAGTGTCGCTGCCATGCTCACGGCACGCCGCCTGGTGCGGCTTGTTCTCATTTGACCCCCTGCATGAGGCTCTTCACCTGGGAGGCATGCGCACACTTGATCTGCACATGCACAGCGTCACTCTGGTGAGGAACGGTTCATGCGGGGGACATGTGTACCCCAAGAGAAACCCAAGTCCCGCCGCAGTGGCGGGACTTGGGTTCTTTTGATGGCTGAAATGCCGACTCGGGCGGATTGCGTACGCCACCCGCTCCGGGCGGATTCGCCGTGTTACGTATGGGCCGTGGCCCCGCGCGCCTTCAGCATCCCGGCCATCAGGTCGATCTCCGACTGCTGGGAGTCGACCATGCCCTGCGCCAGCGCGCGCTCCACCCCGGTCGTGCACCGCTGGGCGCACCCCTGGGCCATGTGGATACCGCCCCGGTGGTGCTCGGTCATCAGCTGGAGGTAGAGGATCTCCGCCTGCTTGCCGTCGGCCTTGCGCAGCCGGTCCAGGTCGGTGTTGGTGGCCATGCCCGGCATCAGCGCGCCGTCCCCGCCGGGCTCGGTGCCCATGCCCATCCACGCCATCGGCAGCTGGTCCGGCTCGGTCTTCGCCAGCCCCCACAGGTCCAGCCAGCCCAGCAGCATGCCGCGCTGGTTGGCCTGGGTGTTGGCGATGTCGTACGCGAGGCGGCGCACCTCCTCGTCCTGGGTGCGGTCGCGCACGATGAACGACATCTCCACCGCCTGCTGGTGGTGGACGGCCATGTCGCGGGCGAACCCGGCGTCCGCCGAGACCGCCGTCGGCGTGTGCGCGGCGGGCTTGGAGTCGCCGCCGGTGGCGCTGGCGACCGTGGCCACCGTCGCGAACACCAGCGCCGCGACCACCGCCGCGAGGGAGGCCCAGTAGGTGCGGTTCACTTCTGGTCCAGCCCGCCCGTGCACGCCGCGCCGGGCTCGGGCGTCTGCGCGCCCTGCACGTACTTGGCGAAGAACTGGTTGACCCGCGGGTCGTCCGCGCTGGTCACGGTGACCTGCTTGCCCCAGGCGCTGAGCATGATCGACCCGGACTGGCCCTCGTACGGGCTCATCAGCGAGTACGGCGTCTTGGAGACCTTGTCGGAGAGCTTCTGCACATCGGCGGCCGGCGCCTTGTCGGTGTACGTGACCCACACCGAGCCGTGCTCCAGCGAGTGCACCGCGTTCATGTCCGGGATCGGCTTCTTGTAGACCACTCCGCCGCAGTTCATCCAGACCGGGTTGTGGTCACCGCCGACCGGCGGCTTCATCGGGTACGACACCGTCTTGGTGACGTGGTTGCGGGAGAGCTTCTTCGGGTCCCAGTCCTTCTCGCCCGCGATGGTCGCCTTGGCGTCGGCGGCCTTCTGCTCCTGCGCCTGGTCCTTCTTGTCGGACTCCCGGTTGAGCAGGAACGCGCCGACCCCGACGAGTCCGGCGACTATCGCCACCGAGGCGGTGATGGCGACGATCTTGTTGCGGCGCTCGCGGGCCTGTTCGGCGCGGCGCATCTCCGCTATCCGGGCCTGGCGGGAGCTCTTCGATTCCTTGGTGGCCATGGTGGGCTCAAGTCCTTCTGGTGAGTGAGAAGTCGGGGACGTACTGCGGCACCACCGGTGGGGCTATGTCCGCAGGACCTGAAGGACGTGGAGATCGGGGGCCCGGGGCCGCACTCCGGAGCGCACCGGCGCCGCCGGGGGCGCGACCGCCGCGGCCCAGGCCGCGTGCGCGGCCCCCGGCGCCGGCGTGTCGAGGGGCGGGGCGGTGAGCACGGCCGGATCGGCGTGCGGGAACAGCCCGCAGTCCCCCCGGTCGTACGGGCAGCTGTACTGGGCCGCCCCGCCCACCGCCGTGGTGTGGTGGACCCGGGGGCCGGGGTCCGCGCTCGCCTCGCCGCCCGCGGTCAGACAGAGGAAGAGCGCGGCGAGGAGCGTCGCCATGGCGCTCAGCAGCGCCACGGGACGTGTGATGCGAAGGCGTCTCACTCCCCCCATAGGCGCAGATGCTAGGCGAGGGAGCGCGGGGCGCGGCAGGGCGGGGTCGGCCAAGATCCGGCCACCCGGCCGGAACCGGCCCCCGGGCCCCCGGACCACCGCTCCCGCGCCGCCCGGCGGCCCGCTGCCGTACGGACCCGGCGGCCCGCGCGCGTAGGGACCGACCTTGCCCGTCGATTGCTTGTACTGCGTCAGACCGCGGCGGCCCGCGCACGTACGGACCGACCGGGCCCGCAGCGGCCCGGCGGCCCGTCCCCGGTACCGACCCGGCGGCCCGGGCCCGTACGGCGGCGGCCTCAGCCCACGTGGACGCGCGGGCGGCGCTTCAGGTCCGGCTCGGCGCGGCGCAGCACCTCGCGGGTGACCGGGGCCACCTCGCCGTCGCCGAAGACCAGGAAGCGCAGCAGATGGCTGAGCGGATGGCCCTCGGTCCAGTTGAAGTAGGCGTGCGGCACCTCGCCGGTGCGCTCGCGCACCTTCATCATCACGGCCGCGATGGTGTTGGGCACCACCGCGCCCTCCACCCGCAGCCTGCGCACCCCGTGCTTCTCGTCGCCGTGCACGGTCAGCTCGGTGGTGAAGTCGGAGGAGTTCTGCACGAACACCTCCAGGAACAGCACCGGCCGCCCGTCCGGGATGTGGGTCTCCTCGCGCTGGCTGTACTCCTTGGCGCGGTACTCCCGGGTGCTGTGCTCCTGCGGCTCGTTGGCGATCAGCCGCAGCGGCCCGCTCCGGGCCGCCTCGTCGATGAACCGGGCCGCCGCCTCGTCGAAGGTCACCTCGGTGGCCCGCAGTTCGAAGGCCCGGTGCACCCGGGAGGCGAACGAGGAGAGCAGGATCGCGACGATGAAGAGCAGCGCGATCTTCAGTCCGTCGGGCCGCTCGATGACATTGGTGACCAGGGTGTACGCGAACACGGCGGTGATCGCGGCGAAGCCGAGCGCCGCCACCCGCCGCCCCCGGTGCAGCACGGCCACGGTCGAGGCGAACGAGGCCGACAGCATCAGCACCAGCACGCCGGTGGCGTACGCGCCGCTCTGCGCGTCCACGTCGGCGTCGAACCACCAGGTGATGAAGAAGGCGATCGCCACGAAGAGCAGCACCAGCGGGCGCACCGCGCGGGTCCACTCCGGGGCCATGCCGTAGCGCGGCAGATAGCGCGGGACCAGGTTGAGCAGTCCGGCCGTCGCCGACGCCCCGGCGAACCAGAGGATGGCGATGGTCGAGATGTCGTACACCGTGCCGAACGCCTCGCCCAGGTGCTGGTGGGCGAGGTAGGCGAGCGCGCGGCCGTTGGCGTCGCCGCCCGCCTTGAACTCGGACTCCGGGATCAGGATCGTGGTGGCGAGGCTGGAGACCAGCAGGAAGCCGCTCATCACCAGGGCGGCGGTGGTCAGCAGCTTGCGGGTGTCGCGGATGCGGCCGAGCGGCTTGGCGTGGGTGTCGGAGGGGTCGCCGGTGATCTGCGGCATCACGGCCACGCCCGTCTCGAACCCGGACATGCCGAGCGCGAGCTTGGGGAAGACCAGCAGCGCCACGCCGACCATCGCCAGCGGCGAGGAGTGTTCGGTGCTCATCGCGTGCCACCAGTCGTCGACCACGACCGGCTCGGTGGCTATCTTGCCGACGGCGGTGGCGAGGACGACCAGGTTGAGCGTCAGATAGACCGCGACGAGGACCACGGCGACGCCGATGGCCTCCTTGAACCCCTTGAGGAACACCGCGCCGAGCGCGGCCACCAGGGCCAGCGTGATCCAGAGGTTGGAGCCGTGCAGCCAGTGCGGGGCGAAAGGATTCTCCACGACATGGGCCGAGGCGTCCGCCGCCGAGAGCGTGATCGTGATCATGAAGTCGGTGGCCGCGAAGCCGAGCAGCACCAGGACGAAGACCTTCCCGGCCCACCACGGCAGCAGCCGCTCCAGCATGGCGATGGAACCCTCGCCGTTGGGCGACTCCTCGGCGACCCGCCGGTACACCGGCAGCGCGCCCAGCAGGGTCAGCGCGATCAGTACGAGGGTGGCCATCGGCGAGAGCAGCCCGGCCGCCAGCGCCGCGATGCCCGGCTGGTAGCCGAGGGTGGAGAAGTAGTCCACACCGGTCAGGCACATCACCCGCCACCAGGTGTGGCCCTTGTGCTCCTGCGGCGGGGTGCCGTGCGGCCCGGGGTGGCGGGCGGAGCTCTCGGACAGCCCGTCGAGCAGCCAGGCCCGCCAGCGGCGGGCGGCGGGCGCCGCCGGGTCCGCGGCGGGCCCGGCGCCGGGCCGCTCCTCGGTGCGCTGCGAGCCGGTATCCGGGGGCTCCATCTGGTTGCCGGTCATCGTGCGGTCTCCATAGCCGTACGGAGGTCAGCCGTACGAGGTCGTGGGGGTGGTGCCGCGGTGGTTCCGCGGTCGCGTCCGCGCGCGGCGCTGCGCGCGGCGACGAGCGAGTATCCCCCATGGCCTCGCACCGGAGCGCACCCGGTGCGACTGTGGGGAGGCGGCGTGCCGCAGGTCATACCGGGTGCGTAATGTGGCGGTAATCCCGGGCCCTGATACTGATGTTTCCCCCTCATGCCCGGACGGTGGTGCACAGACCGTCTGAACTGCAAGGATGTGGCTATGGACAAGCAGCAGGAGTTCGTGCTCCGCACTCTCGAAGAGCGTGACATCCGGTTTGTGCGTTTGTGGTTCACGGATGTGCTGGGCTTCCTGAAATCGGTCGCGGTCGCTCCCGCCGAGCTTGAACAGGCGTTCGACGAGGGGATCGGCTTCGACGGCTCCGCCATCGAGGGCTTCGCCCGGGTGTACGAGTCGGACATGATCGCCAAGCCGGATCCGGGCACCTTCCAGATCCTGCCGTGGCGCGCCGAGGCCCCGGGCACCGCGCGGATGTTCTGCGACATCCTGATGCCGGACGGCTCGCCCTCCTTCGCGGACCCGCGCTTCGTGCTCAAGCGCATCCTGGCCAAGACCTCGGACCTGGGCTTCACCTTCTACACCCACCCCGAGATCGAGTTCTTCCTGCTCAAGGACAAGCCGCTGGACGGCACCCGCCCGGTGCCCGCCGACAACTCCGGCTACTTCGACCACACCCCCCAGAACGTCGGCATGGACTTCCGCCGCCAGGCGATCACCATGCTCGAATCGATGGGCATCTCGGTCGAGTTCAGCCACCACGAGGGCGCCCCCGGCCAGCAGGAGATCGACCTGCGGTACGCGGACGCGCTCTCCACGGCCGACAACATCATGACGTTCCGCCTGGTCATGAAGCAGGTGGCGCTGGAGCAGGGCGTCCAGGCCACGTTCATGCCGAAGCCGTTCTCGGAGTACCCCGGCTCGGGCATGCACACCCACCTCTCCCTCTTCGAGGGCGACCGCAACGCCTTCTACGAGTCGGGCGCCGAGTACCAGCTCTCCAAGGTCGGCCGCTCCTTCATCGCGGGCCTGCTCAAGCACGCCGCCGAGATCTCCGCCGTCACCAACCAGTGGGTCAACTCCTACAAGCGGATCTGGGGCGGCTCGGAGCGCACGGCGGGCGCGGGCGGCGAGGCCCCCTCGTACATCTGCTGGGGCCACAACAACCGCTCCGCGCTCATCCGGGTGCCCATGTACAAGCCCGGCAAGACCGGCTCCTCCCGCGTCGAGGTCCGCTCCCTGGACTCCGGCTGCAACCCGTACCTGGCGTACTCCCTGCTCCTCGCGGCCGGCCTCAAGGGCATCGAGGAGGGCTACGAGCTCCCGGCGGGCGCCGACGACGACGTCTGGGCGCTCTCCGACTCCGAGCGCCGCGCGATGGGCATCGAGCCGCTCCCGCAGAACCTCGGCGAGGCGATCACCCTGATGGAACGCAGCGAGCTGGTCGCCGAGACGCTCGGCGAGCACGTCTTCGACTTCTTCCTGCGCAACAAGAAGCAGGAGTGGGAGGAGTACCGCTCCGAGGTCACCGCGTTCGAGCTGCGGAAGAACCTGCCGGTGCTGTGAGGGCGCGCCGGATCCGGGGCCCGGGTCCGGCATTCGGGGGGCTCCGGCGGGCGGATTCGTCCGCCGGGGTGTGTCCTGGCTGGGGCGGCCGGAAGCCGCCCCGCGCGACGCACCCCTAGGAGCACCCCCATGACCGAAGGTCTCAAGACGATCATCTACCCCGTCAAGGACATCGACCGGGCGAAGGCCATGTTCGGCGGTCTCCTAGGCGTCGAGCCGGTGATGGACGAGCCGTACTACGTGCAGTACAACGCGGCGGGCCAGGAGATCGGGCTCGATCCGAACGGCCACGGCAAGGGCATGACCGGGCCCGTGCCGTACTGGCACGTCGCCGACATCAACCAGACCGTCGCGGTGCTGCTCGACGCGGGCGCCGAGTCGCTCCAGGACGTCCAGGACGTGGGCGGCGGCCGGCTCACGGCGACGGTGCGGGACGCGGACGGCAACGTCATCGGGCTGGTCCAGCCGTCCTGAGCGCCGGTCCCCGGACCCGCCGGGTCCCGGCCTTCGCGGGCCGGGCCCGGCCCGGGGAATATCGCACGGGTGTGCCCAGTTGGCGCTGGTGGAGCCAGCCGGGTTCCGCCAAGTCTGCCGTGCGATCAGAGGATTGAGCATGCCGTTCGTCCACGTCGAGTACTCCGAGCGTCTCGCCGAGACCTTCGACCGCCAGGGCTTCGCCCGCGAGGTGCACGCCGCCGCGCCGGCCATCGTCGACGCCCCGTCCCTCGCCTTCAAGACGCGCTTCCGCCGGATCGAGGAGTCGTACTTCGGCACCGGCGAGGACGACATCGACGCCGTCTTCATCCAGCTGTCGATCCTGACCGGCCGCACCCAGCAGGCCCGCGAGCAGCTCACCGAGACGGTCCTCGAACTGGCCCGCAAGCACATCACCCCCACCCCGGACCGGCGGCTGCACTTCATGGTCGAGGTCCGCGAGATGGAGCGGGAGTCCTACCGCTTCCACAAGGACTGATCCCGCAGGTCCGACCGTTTCCCGCGCACACCGGCCCGGGGCGCCCGTAGCGGGCCCGCCCCGGGCCTTCCCGCGTCCCGGGCGCCGCTGCCATCCTTGGCTCCGTGTCCGTATGGATGGCGTGCGTCTGGGGGCTGCTCGGGGCCGGTGCCCTGGAGGCGCACCAGCTGCGCGGCGACATCGCCCGGGTGCGGAACCTGCCGTGGCGGGTCCGGGGCGAACTGCCGCTCGGCGCCTACCTCACGGCCCTCGCCCTGCGCCTCGCGCTGGGGGTGGGCCTGGCGGCGGTGTTCGGCGCGTCCGGGCAGGCGGGCGGCCCGGTGGGGGTGATGGCGGTGGGCATCGCGGCCCCCACGGTGGTGGAGCAGCTGGCCGGCCGCAGACTGGCCGAGGCCCCCTCGGTCCTCGCACCGGCCGGCGGTCTGCTGGAGCCGGGCCCGGCGCCCGGCCCGGCGGCGCCCGTGCAGCCCCCGCCCGCGCAGCCCCCGCCCGTGGCCGCCCCGGACCCGGGCGCGGGCGCTCCGGAACCGGACCCGGGTGCCGCCCCCCGCGCCGCCACCGGTGCGGAACCTGGCCCCGGCGACCGGTCGGACCCCCGTCCCCCGGTCCGTCCGGCTGTCCGTCCCGACGGGCGTACGTCCGGGAGTGGAGGGAGCGACCGGTGAACGGTACCGACACGTTCGTACGGCAGGTCATGGCCTCGCTGGCCCGGCGCAGGCCCTTCGGCGAGACCGCGCCCGCCGCCCCCGCGCCCGCCCCGCACCTCCTCGCCGAGGACCGGCCCGCCTACGAGCGGCTCGTCGACGACGTCCTGCGGGAGCGGGCCCCGGGACCGGAGGAGCCGTTCAGCACGGAACAGCTGCGCACCATGGCGATGAACGCGGCGGGCCTGATCAACGGCGCCGCCGCGGCGGAGTACCTGGAGTACGTACGGCGGCGCGAGGAGGGCCGCCGGGCGTTCGGCGCCGAGGACGGCGCGGACCCCGACGGCGGCCCGGCCGCCCCGGCCGCGGACGGGGACGAGGAGGACGGCGGGGCGGGCCCGGTCGCCGTGGTCATGGTCCTCGCCCCCGTCCTCGCCGGCGCCGCCGCCGTGGGCTTCCTGGGCCTGGGGTACGTGTTGCGGCTGCTCAGGGGGGACGTCGACTTCGCCCGGACGCTCGTCACCGCCGGCTGGGTGTTCGGTGCGATCACCATGGCGGCGATCCTGGTCTCGGCGGTCGGGCTGCTCCTGGCCGCGGTGCGCCACGGCGGGCAGGGCGGCCGGGGCGGGGACGCGCGGGCCGCCGGGGTCGCCGGGGCACGGGAGGCGTGGCTCGCCGCGCTGCGCGGGCGCGGCGTCGAGCCGTTCCTCCGGGAGGTGCGCGGGCCGGTGGCCCCGGGCGGCTGATCAGCCCAGGTAGGCGGGGGCCAGTCCGGCCGTCAGGAGGCGGCGGGGGCCGCCGGTGCCGTCGGCGGGAAGGCTGTAGAGGTCCGCGCCGTAGTCGCCGGGCAGCGAGTACACCACCGTGCGGTCGTCCTGCCACACCAACTGGTCGTCCACGCTGCGCGGTTCGGCCAGCGCGGTCTCGCGCATGGTGGCGAGGTCCAGGACGTACAGGTGCCAGGGCGCGTCCGCCGGGAGGCCCGCGACGCGCTTCTTGAAGGCGATCCGGGTGCCGTCGGGGGAGAGCGAGGGGCACTCCAGATTGGTGCGGAGGGTGGTGACCTTGCGGGCCGCGAGGTCGCCGCGGACCAGATAGGTCTTCTTGGCCGTCGCCATCGTCGCGTAGAAGTGCTGGTCGTCGGCGAAGGTGACGCCCCAGAAGTTGACGTCGGAGGCGTGGTACGGGTGGCCGTCCCGCTCGATCGCGAAGTCCTCCAGGGTCCGGGTCAGCGCGCCGGTGCGGGTGTCCAGGATCGCCGTGCGGGTGGAGAAGTTGGTGCCCGCGTACGAGTCGCCGCCGACGAACACCGTCCAGGCCGCCAGATGGCCGGACGGGGAGACCCGCGCCCGGGTCGGGATGCCCGGCAGGCCGTAGTGGGCCCTCTCCTTGAGGTCCGCGTCCAGGATCACCGCCCGGTAGCCGTCGCGCACCGCGCCCCGCTCGGCCTGGAGGCAGACCCCGGTCCCGGCGGCGGCGTAGAAGCGCAGGCACTTGACGCCGGAGGCGGTGCGCGGCCCCGCCGGGTCGGCGGCCGGGACCGTGGCGAGCTCGTCGCGGTGCGGGCCCCAGGCCATGTTGCGGAAGACGATGCGGCGGGCGGAGTCCGGGGCGAGGGAGACCTGGCCGCCCCGGACCGGCGGGCCGTCCGCCTGGACCTGGTTCTTGCGGTCCTCGCGGCTCGCCGCGTGCAGTACGGACGCGGTGGCCACGCCCGCCAGCACCAGCAGGGCGGTGACCAGGACGATCAGCTTGTTGCGCAGGGTCATGCGAGGGTTCCCCCGTCGGTCCGGGCCGGGTCCGCCGGGCGCAGCAGCACCGCGCCCGCCGCGCACAGGGCGAGCGCCGCGGCGGCCGTGCCCAGCGCCGTGCGGTCGCCCCACGCCGTCCACGCCGCGCCGAACGCGATCGAGCAGACGAACCGGGCCGACGCCTGGCCGGTCTGGATCAACGCCAGCCCGCTGGAGCGCAGTTCGGCCGGGACGGCGCCCGCCGCAGCGGCCATCAGGACGCCGTCGGTCGCCGCGTAGAAGAGGCCGTGCAGGGCGAGGACGACATAGGGCAGCGCGGCCCCGCGCCAGCCCGGCAGCAGCAGGGCGTACGCGCACAGCAGGGCCGCGTGGCCGCCCAGGAAGACCTGCCAGCGGCCCACCCGGTCGGCGAGGCGGCCCAGCGGGACGGCGAGCAGCAGGAACGCGGCGGCCGTGCCGAGCGGCAGCAGTGCGAACCAGCGGTCGGGCACGTCCAGGCGCCGCTGGAGCAGCAGGTAGACGAACGAGTCGCTGACGGTCGCCAGGCCCAACAGGAGGGCGCAGAGCGCCAGTCGGCGCACCTCGCGCTCCCCGAGCAGCGCGAGCGCCGCCTTCAGCGAGGCGCGCGGGGCGCCGGGGGCCCGCTCGGGCCCGGCCGCGCGCGCGGGCACGAAGAGCACCAGGACCAGGACGCCGACCGCCGCCACGCAGAAGCTCACCGTGAACACCGCGTCGTAGCCGTCCACCGCCTGACGCAGGATCAGGAACGCCACCAGCGGGCCGAGCAGGGCGCCCGCCGTGTCCATCGCGCGGTGCACGCCGAAGGCCCGGCCGCGCGCCTCGGGCGCCGAGGCCAGCGAGATCATCGCGTCGCGCGGCGCGGTGCGCAGCCCCTTGCCGGTGCGGTCGGCCGCGAGCACCGCGCCGATCACCGGCAGCGAACCGGCCACCAGGAGCAGGGGTTTGCACACCGCCGACAGGCCGTAGCCGAACACGGCGACGGCCTTGTGGCGCCCGCCCCGGTCGGCCAGGTGCCCGCCGACCAGCCGGACCAGCGCGCTGAAGCCGTTGTAGACGCCGTCGAGCAGGCCGAACCCCAGCGGGGACAGGCCCAGGCCCGTGACCAGGTAGAGCGGCAGGACGGCGGTGACCATCTCCGAGGAGACGTCGGTGATCAGGCTGACCGCGCCGAGCGCGAGCACGGTCGGGGCCACGGCGGACCGCCGCCCGGTGGTGAGCCGGGCGGCGGGGGCCGCGGGAGTGCTGCGGCTGTCTGCTACGTACACGTCAGGAGGCCCAGATGCCCGTGATGTCCGAGGCGTTGGCGGCCTGTCCGGCGTGCGTGGTGCCGTACATGTCCTCGATGGTGCGGAGCACGTTGTAGTGGTTGTACGTCGTCGAGGACGTCGAGCCGGGGGTGACCGGCTGGCCGTACAGCACGGTCGCGATCCTGTTGCCCGCGAGCCGGTTGTCCTCGTCGAAGGTGACCACGAGCAGGCTGTTGTGGGTCTTGGCCCAGGTCGCGTAGGCGCCCAGGTTGTTCTTCAGCCAGGTGTCACCGGTCGAGACCGAGCAGTCGTGCATGTCGCTGCACAGGTTCGGCGTGACGTAGGAGACGGTCGGCAGGGTGGTGAAGTCCGTGGGGAACTGCGCGAACGTCTTGGCGCTGGACGTCGGCACGTTGGAGAAGCCGAACCACGGGTTGTGCTTCTGCGCGTACTTGCCGCTGCTGCACGTGGTCGAGCCCTGGCTGGGCAGCGACTCGTTGTAGCTGGCCCAGGTCCTGCCCTTGGCGATGACCTCGGACGCCAGGTTGGGCGCGGAGGAGAAGCCGACCTTGACGCAGCTGTCGTCCGTGACGCCCTGGGTGGAGCCGGAGAACATCGCGTAGTAGTTCGGCTGGCTCGGGTGGGTCTCGGCGAACGACTGCGTGAGGTTGGCGCCGCCGCTCTTCAGCGAGTTGATGTACGGGGCGCTGGAGCTGCCGATGACCTGGTCGTACGCGTGGTTCTCGAAGACCACCACCACCGTGTGGTCGGGGGTGGGGACGGTGGCCGCCGCCGAGGCGGACGAGCCGCCGAGCCCGGCCCACAGGCCGGCGGACGCGGCCACGAGGCCGACGGCGGAGAAGAGGGCGGTGCGGGTGCGGCGGCGCGGTATGGACCAGCCGGACACGGCGGTACCTCCGGTGTGGGGAATCGTGGGGGGCGGTGCACCGTGAGGGTAGGGCGGCTCTTTTGAGACAGGAAGATCCGTGCACGTGAAGGTAGTGGGAACGGATGGGGTCGTTCGATGTCCGACGGCCGTCCCGGGGTGCCCGCGCGGTTCCCCGCGCCCCCGGGCGCTCGGGGGCGCGGCAGGCGGACGGTGGGGTAACGGGACTAGGCCCCGTAGAACAGCCGCTCCACCACCGCCCGCGCCCGCCGCGTCACCCGGCGGTAGTCGTCGAGCATGTCCCCGACGTGGCCCGGCTCGTAGCCGAGGTAGCGGCCGACGGCGGCCAGCTCCCGCCCGTCGGACGGGAACGTGTCGCCGGACCGCCCACGTACCAGCATCACACCGTTGCGCACCCGTGTCGCGAGGACCCACGCGTCGTCCAGTATCCCGGCGTCCTCGGTCGCGATGAGACCCGCGGAGTGCGCCGCCGACAGCGCCTCGCGGGTACGGGTGGTGCGCAGGCCCGGCTCGGCCCAGCCGTGCCGCATCTGCAGCAGCTGCACCGTCCACTCCACGTCGGACAGACCGCCCCGGCCCAGCTTGGTGTGGAGCGTCGGGTCGGCGCCGCGCGGCAGCCGCTCCGACTCCATCCGGGCCTTGAGCCGCCGGATCTCGCGCACCGCGTCCTCGCCCAGCCCCTCGGCCGGGTAGCGCAGCGGGTCGATCAGCTCGGTGAACCGCCGCCCCAGCTCGGCGTCGCCCGCCATCGGCTCGGCCCGCAGCAGCGCCTGGCTCTCCCACACCAGGGACCAGCGGCGGTAGTACGCGGCGTACGAGCCCAGGGTGCGGACCATCGGCCCGCTCCTGCCCTCCGGGCGCAGGTCGGCGTCGATCAGCAACGGCGGGTCGGTGGTGGGGAGCTGGAGGAGCCGGCGCATCTCGGCGACGACCCGTCCGGCGGCCGAGGCGGCCTCCTGCTCGTCGTCCTGCTCGCGCGGCTCGTGGACGAACAGGACGTCCGCGTCCGAGCCGTAGCCCAGCTCGTTCCCGCCGAAGCGGCCCATGCCGATGACCGCGAACCGGGTGGGCAGGGTGTCGCCCCACTCGGCCCGCACGGCCGCCCGCAGCGCGCCCGCGACGGTCGCCGCGTTCAGATCGGTCACCGCCTTCCCGACCCGGTCGACCAGGGCGCCCGGATCCTCCTCGGCGGGGTTCTCCTCGGTGCCGTAGGAGCCGATGAGGTCGGCGGCGGCGGTGCGGAACAGCTCCCGGCGCCGTACGCCGCGGGCCGCGGCGACCGCGCCCTCGGCCGTCTCGGCGCGGCCCACCGCGGCCAGCACCTCCTGCTCCAGAACCTCGCGCCCGCGCGGCTTCAGGCCCTCCGGGTCGCCCAGGATCGCCACCGCCTCGGGGGCGCGGAGCAGCAGGTCGGGGGCGAGGCGCCCGGCGGAGAGCACCCGGGCCAGGTTCTCCGCCGCCGCGCCCTCGTCGCGCAGCAGCCGCAGGTACCAGGGGGTCTTGCCGAGCGCGTCGGAGACCTTGCGGAAGCCCAGCAGGCCCGCGTCCGGGTCGGCCGAGTCGGCGAACCAGCCCAGCAGCACCGGCAGCAGGGTGCGCTGGATGGCGGCCTTGCGGGTCACCCCGGAGGAGAGGGCCTCCAGATGTCTCAGGGCCGCCGCCGGGTCCGCGTACCCGAGGGCCTCCAGGCGCTGTCCGGCCGCCCGGGGGCTGAGCCGGGTCTCGCCGGGCGCCAGCTGGGCGACGGCGTCGAGCAGCGGGCGGTAGAACAGCTTCTCGTGCAGCCGCCGCACCGCGGAGGCGTGCTTGCGCCACTCCCGGTGCAGGGTGGTGACCGGCTCGGTGCGCAGCCCCAGCGAGCGGCCGAGGCGGCGCAGGTCGGCCTCGTCCTCGGGCACCAGATGGGTGCGGCGCAGCCGGTACAGCTGGATGCGGTGCTCCATCGCCCGCAGGAACCGGTACGCCTCGTCGAGCTGGGCGGCGTCCGCGCGCCCCACGTAGCCGCCCGCGGCCAGCGCGCCCAGCGCGTCCAGGGTGGTGCCGCTGTGCAGGGTGGCGTCCGCGCGCCCGTGCACCAGCTGGAGGAGCTGTACCGCGAACTCGACGTCCCGCAGTCCGCCGGGCCCCAGCTTCAGCTCCCGGTCGACCTGGGCGGCCGGGATGTTGTCGACGACCCGGCGGCGCATCTTCTGCACGTCGGCCACGAAGTTGTCCCGCTCGGCGGCCTGCCACACCAGCGGCGAGACCGCCTCCACGTACGCCTCGCCGAGCTGGGGGTCCCCGGCCACCGGCCGGGCCTTGAGCAGCGCCTGGAACTCCCAGGTCTTGGCCCAGCGCTGGTAGTACGCGAGGTGCGAGGAGAGGGTGCGCACCAGCGGCCCGTTGCGGCCCTCGGGGCGCAGGTTGGCGTCCACGGGCCAGATGGTGCCCTCGACGGTGGTCTCCGAGCAGATCCGCATCAGATGCGCGGCGAGCCGGGTGGCGGCCTGCAGCCCGGCGCGCTCGTCGGCCCCGTCCGCGGGCTCCCCGACGAAGATCACGTCGACGTCGGAGACGTAGTTCAGCTCGTGGCCGCCGCACTTGCCCATCGCGATCACCGCGAGCCGGCACTGGGCGGCGTCGGCGGGGGCGGCGGCCCGGGCGATGGCGAGCGCGGCGCGCAGGGTGGCGGTGGCCAGGTCGGCGAGCTCGGCGGCGGTCTCGGCGACATCGGTGGTCCCGCACACGTCACGCGCCGCTATCGTCAGCAGGCACCGCCGGTAGGCGACCCGCAGCGCCACCGGGTCCTGCGCCGACGCCAGGCCCCGTTCGAACTCGACCACCCCGGGGTGCAGGTCCGCGGCCTCGTAGGTGACCAGGGCGTGCCAGTCGCCCGGGTGCCGGGCCAGGTGGTCGGCGAGCGCCTCGGAGGCCCCCAGCACGCCGAGCAGCCGGTCCCGCAGGGGCTTGGCGCTGGTCAGGGTGGTCAGCAGGGCCTGCCGCTCGGCCGGGTCCTGGGCCTCCACGATCCGGACCAGACCGGCGAGCGCCAGATCCGGGTCGGCGGTCGCGCCCAGCGCGTCCAGGAGCACCGGATCGGCGCGTACGGAGGCGAGCTCCGGGGCGTCGAGATGGCGTTCGGCGGTGGACGGATCGGTGAAGCCGAACCGCAGCAGCCGTGTGAAGGTGCTGCTCCTGCGCCCCGGCACCGCCGTCATTCCCGCCGCCTCCCACTGCACCGCGCCCGGCTCCGCGCCGGATCAAGGTCGGTTCCGAGCCTATCGGCAGCGGGCCGGGTCGGGGCAGGCGAGGAGGGGGTCAGGCCCGCGCGGTACCGGTCACCACGCGCCCGCGTGGCCCGTTCTCGACGCGCCGGGGGAGCCGGTGCGGCAGCTTCCCGTACCAGAGGCGGGAGACCAGGAAGCCGAAGGAGAGGCAGAGCACTCCGCCCACCGCGTCCAGCCAGAAGTGGTTGGCGGTGGAGACGATCACGACCAGGGTCGCCACCGGGTAGAGCAGGCCCAGGATCCGGGCCCAGGGGGCCTTGGCCAGGGCGAAGATCGTCAGCCCGCACCACAGGGACCAGCCGATGTGCATCGACGGCATCGCCGCGTACTGGTTCGACATGTTCTTCAGGTCGCCGGACGCCATCGAGCCCCAGGTCTGGTGGACCAGGACGGTGTCGATGAAACCGCCGTTGTTCATCAGCCGCGGCGGCGCCAGCGGATAGAAGTAGTAGCCGACCAGGGCCACACCGGTGGTGGCGAAGAGGATCAGCCGGGACGCCGCGTAGCGGCCGGGGTGGCTGCGGAAGAGCCACACCAGCACGCCGATGGTGACGATGAAGTGGAGCGTGGCGTAGTAGTAGTTCATCCCGGTGATCAGCCATGTCACCGAGTTGACGCCGTGGTTGACCGACCGCTCCACGGCGATGCCGAGGTGCCGCTCGACGGACCAGATCCAGTCGGCGTTGTCGAGCGCCTGCGACTTCTGTTCGGGGACGGCGTTGCGGATCAGCGAGTACAGCCAGTAACTCACCGCGATCAGCAGGATTTCGAACCAGAGCCGCGGTCTGCGCGGCGCGCGCAGCCGCTGGAGCAGGGAGGGGGGCGGGGGCGGGGCCGAAGGCGTCTGCTCCGGCGCCGCGGCCCGCTCGGCGGACTCCTCGGAAGAGGGTGTGGACGCAGCCGACGGGGCGGCCGACGGGGTGTCCGCCGTACCTTCCAGAGTCTTCACGGTCATTTCACCCATAGCGTGAGAGTCTGCCAGATGGACCTGCTCCCCGCAGATCGTCCTCCGGTCGGGTTCTGTCCCGGCCCCTACTACCAGCGGAGGACTCCGCGCGGACGAGCGGGCCGGCCGCTACCCCGATTTTAGGCCGGGGACGGCCGTCGGCCCACCGGAGCACTACTTCGGCGCCGGACCGGAGGCGGTTGAACCCCGGACCACCAGCTCGGGCATGAAGACGAACTCGCTGTGCGGGGCCGGGGTGCCCCCGATCTCCTCCAGGAGCGCGCGCACCGCCGCCTGACCCATCGCGGTCACCGGCTTGCGGATCGTGGTCAGCGGTGGATCGGTGAACGCTATGAGCGGGGAGTCGTCGAAACCCACCACCGAGATGTCCCTGGGCACGTCCAGCCCGGCCTGGCGGGCCGCCCGGATCGCCCCCAGCGCCATCATGTCGCTGGCGCACACCACCGCCGTGCAGCCCGCCGCGATGAGCGCGGTGGTGGCGGCCTGGCCGCCCTCCAGCGTGTACAGCGAGTGCTGGACCAGCGCCTCGGCCTCGCCCGGGGTCAGCCCCAGCGAGTCCTCCATCGCGGCCGTGAAGCCCTCGATCTTGCGCAGTACGGGGACGAACCGCTTGGGGCCGACCGCCAGGCCGATCCGGGTGTGGCCGAGCGCCGCGAGATGGGTGACCGCCAGCCGCATCGCGGCCCGGTCGTCGGGGGAGATGAACGGCGCCTGCACCTTCGGCGAGAAACCGTCCACCAGCACGTAGGGCACGCCCTGGGCCCGCAGCTGCTCGTAGCGGTCCATGTCGGCCGTGGTGTCGGCGTGCAGTCCGGAGACGAAGATGATGCCCGAGACGCCCCGGTCCACCAGCATTTCGGTGAGCTCGTCCTCGGTGGAGCCGCCGGGGGTCTGGGTGGCCAGCACCGGGGTGTACCCCTGGCGGGTCAGCGACTGGCCGATGACCTGGGCGAGCGCCGGGAAGATCGGGTTCTCCAGCTCCGGAGTTATCAGACCAACGAGTCCGGCGCTGCGTCTGCGCAGCCGTACCGGCCGTTCGTAGCCGAGGACGTCGAGCGCGGCCAGCACGGATTCACGGGTGCCCGCGGCCACACCGGGCTTGCCGTTGAGCACGCGGCTGACTGTGGCTTCGCTGACCCCCGCCTGGGCTGCGATGTCGGCAAGCCGTGCGGTCACGGGATTGGACTGTACCGGTCGCACGTCAGATTGCCCACCAGACAGCGGATTCGGCGGGGATCGTGACGTTACCGCCGGTGAACTCCAGGGCGGAGGAGGCCAGCAGCGGCCGTCCGGGGACCGGCAGCCGGGCCTCCCCGGCGCCCGTGTTGACCGTGCAGACGAAGCCCGGCCGGGCGAAGGCCAGCACGTCCTCGGGCGCCGCCAGCCACTCGACCGCGTCGCCCGCGCCGAGCCCCGGCAGTTCCCGGCGCAGGGCGAGGGCCGCGCGGTAGAGCTCCAGCGTCGAGCGCGGGTCGCCGGTCTGCGCCTCGACCGAGAGGCCGCGCCAGGAGGCGGGCTGCGGCAGCCAGCTGCCCCCGTCGCCGAACCCGTACGAGGGCCCCTCCTCGGTCCACGGGATGGGCACCCGGCAGCCGTCCCGGAAGCCGTCCTGGCCCTCCGCGCGGAAGAACGACGGGTCCTGGCGCACCTCGTCCGGCAGATCGGTGACCTCGGGCAGGCCCAGCTCCTCGCCCTGGTAGAGGTAGGCCGACCCGGGCAGCGCCAGCATCAGCAGGGCCGCCGCGCGCGCCCGGCGCAGCCCCCGCTCGCCGCCGCCGTAGCGGGTCGGGTGGCGCACCACGTCGTGGTTGGAGAGCACCCAGGTGGTGGGGGCGCCGACCGAGCGGGTGGCGGCGAGCGAGGCGTCGACGACGGCGCGCATCCCGGCCGCGTCCCACGGGCAGTTCAGGAACTGGAAGTTGAACGCCTGGTGCAGTTCGTCGGGGCGCACGTACAGGGCGAGCCGCTCGGGCGAGGGCGCCCACGCCTCGGCGACCGCGACGCGCTCCCCCTCGTAGGAGTCCAGCAGCCGGCGCCAGGAGCGGTGGATCTCGTGGACGCCGTCCTGGTCGAAGAACGGCAGCTCCTGGGCGCCGATCAGCTTGGCCTGCTCGCGGGCGCCGATGTCGGGCAGCCCGGCGGCCTTGACCATGCCGTGCGCCACGTCGACGCGGAAGCCGTCCACGCCGAGGTCCAGCCAGAACCGCAGCACCGACTCGAACTCGGCCCGCACCTCGGGGTGTTCCCAGTTGAGGTCGGGCTGCTCGGGCGCGAACAGGTGCAGGTACCAGTCGCCGTCCTCGGTCCGGGTCCAGGCCGGGCCGCCGAAGACCGACTCCCAGTCGTTGGGCGGGGTGGCGCCGCCCTGCTCGGGCACCGGGCCGCGGCGGCCCGGGTGGAAGTGGTAGCGGTCGCGCTCGGGGCCGCCGGCCAGCGCCGAGCGGAACCAGGCGTGCTGGTCGGAGGTGTGGTTGGGGACGATGTCGACGATCACCCGCAGGCCCAGCCGATGGGCCTCGCGGACCAGGTCGTCGGCGTCCTGGAGGTCTCCGAAGAGCGGGTCGACGGCCCGGTAGTCGGCCACGTCGTAGCCGCCGTCGGCCTGCGGGGAGGAGTAGAAGGGGGTGAGCCAGACGGCGTCCGCGCCGAGCTCGGCCAGGTGCGGGAGGCGGGCCCGGATGCCGGGCAGATCGCCGATGCCGTCGCCGTCGCCGTCCGCGAAGGAGCGGACGTACACCTGGTAGATGACGGCGTCGCGCCACCAGCCGGTGCCGCCGTCGCGGGCGGGGGTCCGGCCCGGGTCGGCGGTGGTCGTGGTCAGCTCCTGCGTCATGGAAGGGTCCCTCTCCGACGGCGTGCACGGTGTCCTGCGACTACGGGATCAACGCGGCTGCACCCCGAAGGTAACAGTCCTGCAAGTCCTTGCGGAAGTCTTGCAAAGCCGCTGCCCGGCGCTTCCTCTCCCCATGGCGCACGCGACGGGCTTCTGGCAAGGGGCTTCTTGGCAACCGTGTGGACACGTGGATGTAACGATCGACCGGCCTTGCAGAAATTCTTCGCAAGGTCTTTCGGTCTTCTTTCATCCTTGTTACGTTCCTGGCGATCCCGGCGCCGTGAGGGCGCGGCACCCGTTGAAGGAGTTCACATGCGACGTGGCATAGCGGCCACCGCGCTGGTCGCGACCCTGGCGCTCGCGGCGACGGCTTGTGGCGGCAGTGACAGCAGTGACAACGGTGACCAGAAGAGCTCGGGCGAGCTCTCCGGCACCGTGACCTGGTGGGACACCTCGAACGACACCGAGAAGGCCACGTTCCAGAAGATCGCCCAGGACTTCCACGCGCTGCACCCCAAGGTCACCGTCAAGTACGTCAACGTGCCGTACGGCGACGCGCAGAACAAGATCAAGAACGCGTTCAGCAGCGGCTCCGACGCGCCGGACGTCATCCGCTCCGACGTCGGCTGGGTCGCCGACTTCGCCTCGCTGGGCTACCTCGACAAGGTGCCGGACGCCAAGGCCGAGGAAGTGGACTCCGCCTTCCTCAAGCAGGCCGCCGCCAGCGGCCGGTACGACGGCCAGATGTACGCCGTCCCGCAGGTCATCGACACCCTCGGCCTCTTCTACAACAAGAAGATGCTCAAGGACGCGGGCGTCGAGCCGCCGAAGTCCCTGGACGAGCTGAAGACGGCCGCCGCCGCCGTCAAGTCCAAGACCGGCCGGACCGGCATGTACCTGCGCGGCGACGACTCCTTCTGGTTCCTGCCGTTCATCTACGGCGAGGGCGGCAACCTGGTGGACGCCAAGGACAAGAAGGTCACCGTGGACGGCCCGGCCGGGGTCAAGGCGTTCAAGGCCGCCCGCGACCTGGTCACCTCCGGCGCCGCGATCACCAACGCCACCGACGGGTGGAACAACATGGAGACCGCCTTCAAGTCGGGCAAGGTCGCCATGATGGTCAACGGCCCCTGGTCGGTGGCCGACGTGTACGCGGGCGACGCGTTCAAGGACAAGTCCAACCTCGGCGTCGCCGTGGTCCCGGCGGGCTCGGCCGGCCAGGGCGCCCCGCAGGGCGGCCACGACCTCGCCGTCTACGCGGGCTCCAAGAACCTCGCCGCCTCGCACGCCTTCGTCGACTACCTCACCTCGCAGAACGTCCAGGTGCAGACCACCAAGGCGCTCAGCCTGCTGCCGACCCGGACCGCCGCGTACGACCAGCCGGACGTGAAGTCCAACGAGATGGTCCAGTTCTTCAAGCCCGCCGTGGACAAGGCCGTCGAGCGCGCCTGGATCCCGGAGAACGGCGCCCTCTTCGAGCCGCTGAAGCTCCAGTTCACCAAGGCCGTCACCGGCGCCTCCTCGCCGGAGGACGCGGCCAAGGCGTCCGGCACCGCCTTCCGCAAGATCCTCAAGGGCTGGAAGTGACGGACCGGCAGCGGGAGACGGGTACTGACTGACATGACTGTCCACACCGGCCAGTCGACGGCGAAGGCCGCGGGCGAGGGCGCCCGCGGCCGGGTCCGTACGACCGGCGAGCGGCCCGGCCGACTGCGGCGGGCGCTCTCGACGCACTGGTACGCCTGGACGATGGTCGCCCCCGTGGTGATCGTCCTCGGCGTGATCATCGGATGGCCGCTGGGCCGCGGCGTCTATCTGTCGCTGACCGACGCCAACGAGCGCAATGTGGGCCGCACCATCGGCGCCAACCACATCGACGCGACGTACAAGTTCGTCGGCCTCAGAAACTACACGGACGCGCTCACCGACCCGGTGTTCACCCAGCGACTGGTGTGGACGGTGGTGTGGACGGTGTGCTGCGTCTCCGTCACGTTCCTGCTCGGCCTGGCCCTCGCCACCATCCTCAACCGCGAGTTCCGCGGGCGCGCGGCCTACCGGATGATGCTGATCCTGCCCTGGGCGGTGCCCGGCTTCGTCTCCGTCTTCGCCTGGCGCTTCCTCTTCAACCGGGACAACGGCCTGCTCAACAAGGTCCTGGACGGCGGCGGCATCTCGGCGGTGCCCTGGCTGGACGACCCGACCTGGGCCAAGGTCTCCGTCATCGCGGTCAACGTCTGGCTCGGCGTGCCCTTCATGATGGTGGCGCTCCTCGGCGGCCTCCAGTCGATCCCGGGCGAGCTGTACGAGGCGGCGGAGATGGACGGGGCGGGCCCCTGGCAGCGCTTCCGCCACATCACCGTGCCCGGCCTGCGCGCGGTCTCCTCGACCGTGATCCTGCTCTCCACCATCTGGACCTTCAACATGTTCCCGGTGATCTTCCTGCTGACGCGGGGCGGCCCGGGCGACTCCACCGAGATCCTGGTGACGCAGGCGTTCCGCCAGGCGTTCGTGGACAGCCCGCGGGACTTCGCCGGGTCGGCGACCTGGGGCGTGCTGATCCTGGCGGTACTGATGATCTTCGCGCTGGTGTACCGGCGTTCGCTGCGCAAGCAGGGAGAGGTGTGGTGACGATGGCGTCCGTACCCGAATCCGCCCCGGGCGCCGCGGCCCCCGGCGGCCGGCCCCGCGGCAAGCGCTCCCCGCTGGCCTCGCTGGGGCTGCACGCCACCCTGATCGGGGCGTCGGTGATCGCCGTCTTCCCGGTGCTGTGGGTGCTGCTGACCTCCCTCAAGCCCGCGAAGTACGCGGTCACCACCGACTTCTTCAAGGACACCACGCTCGACAACTACCGCTATCTGGTGGACAGGACGAGCTTCTTCACGTGGTTCGGGAACTCGGCGCTGATCGCCGGGGTGACCACCGTGCTGGGCGTGCTGATCGCGGCGACGACCGGGTACGCGGTGAGCCGCTTCAAGTTCCCCGGCATGCGGCCCCTGATGTGGACCCTGCTGATCACCCAGATGTTCCCCATGGCGATCCTGATCGTCCCGCTCTACAACCTCATGGGACAGCTGGGGCTGCTGAACCAGCCGGTCGGCCTGATCATCACGTACCTGACGATCGCGGTCCCGTTCTGCGCCTGGATGATGAAGGGCTTCTTCGACGGGATCCCGGTGGAGATCGACGAGTCGGGGCGGGTGGACGGGCTCAACCCGTTCGGCACGTTCTGGCGCCTGATCCTGCCGCTGGCCAAGCCGGGCCTGGCCGTGACCGCCTTCTACTCCTTCATCACGGCGTGGGGCGAGGTCGCGTACTCGTCGGCCTTCATGGTCGGCGACGAGAACATGACGCTGGCGGGCGGGCTCCAGACGTTCGTGACCCAGTACACGGCGAACTGGGGGCCGATGACGGCCGCGTCCGTGCTGATCGCCGTCCCGGCCGCGGTGTTCTTCCTCTTCGCGCAGAAGCACCTGGTCGCGGGGATGACGGCGGGGGCGACCAAGGGGTGACGTGTCCACCGCCCGGCCCTTGTCCGCGGCTGAGTGGTGGCTGGTCGCGCGGTTCCCCGTGCCCCTGAACCGCCTTCGTCCGCAGGCCGTGGCCGGTCGCTCGCGCGGTTCCCCGCGCCCGAGGGCCTGTGGCTGAGCCGAGCTCTCCGGCCACGACCTCCTGCCAAGGGCCGCGGGGAACTGCGCGACCAGCCACGACGCGCCCGCGGACGGCTTCGAACCCTGCCCGGCCGCGGGCCAATCCATCACACCGACCCAGGGAAGACATGACCCCGCACCTCACCGCCCCCGCCACCACCCGCACCGGCTGGTGGCAGGACGCCGTGATCTACCAGGTCTATCCGCGCAGCTTCGCCGACGCAGACGGCGACGGGATGGGGGACCTCGAAGGCGTACGGACCCGGCTCCCGCACCTGCGGGACCTCGGCGTCGACGCCGTCTGGCTCTCGCCGTTCTACGCCTCCCCGCAGGCCGACGCGGGCTACGACGTGGCCGACTACCGCGCCGTCGACCCGATGTTCGGCACCCTGCACGACGCCGACGCGCTGATCCGCGACGCGCACGGCCTCGGGCTGCGCATCATCGTCGACCTGGTGCCCAACCACTCCTCCGACCAGCACGAGTGGTTCAAGCGCGCCCTGCGCGAGGGACCGGGCTCGGCGCTGCGGGCCCGGTACCACTTCCGGGCGGGGCGCGGCGCCGACGGCGAACTGCCGCCCAACGACTGGGAGTCCATCTTCGGCGGGCCGGCGTGGACCCGCACCGAGGACGGCGAGTGGTACCTGCACCTGTTCGCGCCCGAGCAGCCCGACTTCAACTGGGAGCACCCGGCCGTCGCCGACGAGTTCCGCTCGATCCTGCGGTTCTGGCTGGACATGGGCGTGGACGGGTTCCGCGTGGACGTGGCGCACGGCCTGGTGAAGGCCGCCGGGCTGCCGGACATCGGCGGCGCGGACCAGCTCAAGCTGCTGGGCAACGACGTCATGCCGTTCTTCGACCAGGACGGCGTCCACGAGATCTACCGCTCCTGGCGCCGCATCCTGGACGAGTACCCGGGCGAGCGCATCGCCGTCGCCGAGGCGTGGACGCCGACGGTGGAGCGCACGGCCCACTACGTACGCCCCGACGAGCTGCACCAGGCGTTCAACTTCCAGTACCTGGGCGCCCCTTGGGACGCCGGGGCGCTGCGCGAGGTCATCGACGTCTCGCTGGCGGCGATGCGCCCGGTCGGCGCCCCGGCGACCTGGGTGCTCTCCAACCACGACGTGACCCGGCACACCACCCGCTTCGCCAACCCGCCCGGCCTGGGCACCCAGCTGCGCACCCCGGGCGACCGGGAGCTGGGGCTGCGCCGGGCCCGGGCGGCGACGCTGCTGATGCTGGCGCTGCCGGGGTCGGCGTATGTGTACCAGGGTGAGGAGCTGGGTCTGCCGGACGTCACCGATCTGCCGGACGAGGTGCGCCAGGACCCGTCGTTCTTCCGCGCGGAGGGCCAGGACGGCTTCCGGGACGGCTGCCGGGTGCCCATCCCGTGGACGGTGGACGGTTCCTCGTACGGGTTCGGCGACGGGGGCAGCTGGCTGCCGCAGCCCGAGGGGTGGGGCGCGCTGTCGGTGCAGGCGCAGACCGGCGACCCGCGCTCGACGCTGGAGCTCTACCGCGCGGCCCTCGCGGCCCGCCGCGCCCACCCGGGCCTCGGCGCGGGCGACGCGGTCGAGTGGCTGGCGGCGCCCGAGGGCGTGCTGGCCTTCGCCCGGCCGGGGTTCGTCTGCACGGTGAACCTGACCGGGGGGCCGGTGGCCCTGCCCGCGCCGGGCGAGGTGCTGCTGGCCAGCGGTGAAGTGGGGCCCGGCGGGCCGGAGTTCGAGCTTCCGGCGGACACCGCCGTGTGGTGGACGGTGTGACCGAGGCCGGTCCCCGCCTCGCCGACATCGCCTCCCAGGCGGCCGTCAGCGAGGCCACCGTCAGCCGGGTGCTCAACGGGCGCCCGGGCGTCGCGGACCCCACTCGCCAGCGGGTGCTCGCGGCGCTCGACGTACTGGGCTGGGAGCGGCCGGCCCGGCTGCGGCAGCGCAGCGCCGGGCTGATCGGGCTGGTCACGCCGGAGCTGACGAACCCGATCTTCCCGGCGTTCGCCCAGGCGGTGGAGCAGGTGCTGGCCGGGCACGGCTACACCCCGGTGCTCTGCACCCAGCTGCCCGGCGGGGCGACCGAGGACGAGCTGGTGGAGCAGCTGGAGGAGCGCGGGGTCAACGGCATCGTGTTCCTGTCGGGGCTGCACGCCGACACCGCCGCGGACCCCGCCCGCTATCTCGCGCTCGCCGAGCGCGGGGTGCCGTTCGTGCTGGTCAACGGCTACAACGAGCGGATCCGCGCCCCGTTCGTCTCACCCGACGACCGGGCGGCGATGGCGATGGCGGTGGGCCATCTCGCGGACCTCGGCCACACCCGGATCGGGCTGGCGGTCGGCCCGCCGCGCTATGTCCCCTCGCGCCGCAAGGCCGAGGGGTTCACGGCGGCGCTGGGCGAGCGGCTCGGACTGGGGCCCGAGGAGGCCGCCGCGCACATCGGGCACACCCTCTTCAGCGTGGAGGGCGGCCAGGTGGCGGCGGGCGCGCTGCTCGACCGGGGCTGCACGGCGGTGGTGTGCGCCAGCGACATGATGGCGCTGGGGGCGGTCCGCGCGGCCCGCGAGCGGGGTCTGGGCGTCCCGGGCGAGGTGTCGGTGGTGGGCTTCGACGACTCGCGGCTGATCGCGTTCACCGATCCGCCGCTCACCACGGTCCGCCAGCCGGTGCGGGCGATGGCGACGGCGGCGGTGGCGGCGCTCCTGGAGGAGATCCGGGGGCACCCGGTGCAGCACACGGAGTTCGTCTTCCGGCCCGAGCTCGTGGTGCGCGGCTCCACCGCTCGCGTACGGGACTGAACGGATCCGCTGTTTCGATGGCTCCCATATGAATGGAAAGAGCCATTCAGCGATCGCTCCCGGACTCTTTGCGACCGTTTCTGGTTGAACGACGGGATGGTGTCCGGACCGGGTCATTCCCTGGTCCAGACTGTGCGCGTGTTGGGGAATCTGCCAGCGGAGAGCACCAGCTTTGTCGGCCGGACGGTTGAACTGGCCACCATAGACGGGCTGTTGCGCGGCCACCGGCTCGTCACGATCACCGGGCCGGGCGGCGTCGGCAAGTCCCGCCTCGCCCTGCGGGCCGTCCGGGAGCGCGCCGCCCTCAGCCCCGACGGGGTGTGGTGGGTCGAGCTCTCCCCGCTGTACGACCCGGAGCTGCTCGCCGCCACCGTCGCCGACCACCTGGGGGTCACCGACCAGAGCACCCGCACCGCCGCCGAGGCGCTGTGCACCTGGGTCGCCGACAAACGGCTGCTGCTCGTCCTGGACACCTGCGAGCACATGGTCTCCGCCTGCGGACACCTGATCGGCGAGCTGCTGCAGACCTCGCCCGGGCTCACCGTCCTCGCCACCAGCAGGCAATCCCTGGGCAGACCGGAGGAACATGTCTTCTCGCTGGGCCCGCTGCCCCCCGAGGGCGCCGCGCTCACCCTCTTCAAACAGCGCGCCGCCGACGCCGTGCCGCACCTCTCGCCCAGATCCTTCGACACCCCGGCCCGCGCCGAGGCCGCCGCCGCCGTCTGCCGCCGCCTCGACGGCATCCCGCTGGCCATCGAACTCGCGGGCGCCCGGATGCGGTTGTGGACGGTGGAGCAGCTCGCCGAACGGCTGGACTCGCGGTTCGAGGTGCTCGCCGACACCCGCTCCACCCGGCTGCCCCGCCACCAGACCATGCGCACCACCATCGGCTGGAGCCACGAGCTGTGCGCCCCCATCGAACGGCTGCTGTGGGCCCGGCTCTCCGTGTTCACCGGCACCTTCGACCTGGCGTCCGCCCGCGAGGTGGCCACCGGGGGGCCGCTGCGCGCCGACGGCGTCGCCACCGCCCTCGCGGGCCTCGCCGCCAAGTCCGTCGTCCGGGCCACCGAGCACCGGGGCCGCTCCGGCTACCGGATGCTGGACACCATCCGCGAGTACGGCCGCCAGTGGCTCGCCGAACTCGGCGAGGAGGCGGCCGTGGCCGACCGGCACGCCGACCACTGCCGCCGGCTGGTCCACGAGGCCGAGGCCCAGTGGCTGGGCCCCGACCAGGTCGGATGGTACGAACGGCTCTCGGCGGAACACGCGGACCTGCGCACCGCGCTCGACCACCTGCTCGCCACCGACCTCGACGCCGCCCTCGACCTGGCCTCCTCGCTCTGGTTCTTCTGGTTCTGCTGCGGGCACCTGCGCGAGGGCCGGGGCTTTCTGGAACGCGCCCTGGACCTCGACCCCGAGCCCGGCCCGCGCCGCCACCGCGCCGAGTGGGCCCTCGGCATGACCGCCTTCCTCCAGGGCGACATGGAGACCGCGCTGCGGCTGGCCCGCCGGTGCGCCACCACCGCGAGCGACCCCGAGTCCCGGCTGCGGGCGGCCTATCTGCTGGGCGGCGCCATCCTGATGCCGGGCGACGCCGAGGGCGCCCTCGACGTGTGCACCCCGGCCCTGGACTCGGCCGAGGCCGAGTTCTCGCCCGGCCTCGTACTGTGCGCGCTGGCCCGCATCTACGCCCTCAACAACCTCGGCCGCTACCCCGAGGCCGCCGCCGAGGCCACCTGGCTGCGCGATCTGTGCGCCGCCCACGGCGAACGCTGGATGCGGGCCTACGCCGACTACATGCTCGCCGTCACCGCGCTGGCCCTCGGCCGCGCCACCGAGGCCGTCGAGCACACCCGCGCCATGCTCGCGGGCAAGCGGCTGCTGCACGACAGCTTCGGCATCGCGATCGGCCTCGACCTGCTGGCGTGCGCGCTGGCCGCCCGGGGCGAGGGCGAGCAGGGCGCGCTGGTGCTGGGCATCGGCCAGGAGTACTGGCGCACCGTCGGCAAGGCCCAGATGGGCGCGCCCCGGCTGACCGCCGTGCGCGAGGAGTGCGAGCGGCGGGCCCGGGCGGCGGTGGGCGACTCCGCGTACGACAGCGCGTACCGCCGGGGGATCCGGGCCGGGGTCGACCACGGGCTCAACTATGCCCTCAAGGGTGATTTCGCACAGGGAAGTTGACGTTCCGCCCCGGTGGGCGGGGCAGGCGATACGGTGTGGTGCATACCCGTCACCCAGGCCGCACGACACCCACGGGCCGTCGGCCCCACGGGGGATGCGCAGTGAACCCGATACACGACACCACCGTGCTGGTCGTCGACGACATCGACGCCAACCGCTACGCCATGGGCGCGGTCCTGCGCCGGGCCGGGCACACGGTGGTACCGCTCGCGACGGCCTCGGCGGCCCTGGTCGAACTCGACACCCGGGTCAGGAACGGCGCCCTGCCCGACGCGGCCCTCCTCGACGTCGGCCTGCCCGACATGGACGGCTTCGAGCTGTGCCGCCGGATCAAGGCGCACCCCGAGATCGCCACCATGCCCGTGGTGCACTTCTCGGCCGCCACCACCCTGCGCGACCGCACCCGGGGCCTGGACGCGGGCGCCGACGCCTATCTCGCCGTCCCCGTGGAGCCCGAGGAGATCCAGGCCGTGGTCCGCGCGGCCCTGCGCGGCGCCCGCTTCCGCCACGACGCCGACGCCCGCGCGGGCCGCCTCGCCCGGCTCGCCACCGCCACCGCCGAGCTGTACGCGGCGGGCTGCCCGCAGGAGCTCGCCGACACGGCGTCGGCCGCCGCCTCCGCGCTGGTCCGCTGCCGGTGCGCCGCCTTCGTCTCCGGCACCGACGGCACGCTGTACGCGGGCGGTCCGCCGCGCGGCGGACCGGAAGCCACCGCCGGCGCCGTCGCCCTGCTGCTCCAGCGGGCCATGGCGGGCTGCACCGGGGTGCGGTCACGGATCGCGCCCGCCCCGCTGTGGCCCTCCGGGGTGCTGCCGACCGGCGAGGACCACGGCGACGCCCGGCTGATACTGGCCAGGGCCCGCGCCGACCAGCCGCCCGTCTGTCTGGCCGCCCCGGCCCACGCGACCACGGGCCGGGACACCCGGGCGCTGCTCGGCCATCTCGCCGAGGCCACCGCACGGGCCGCCGAGTCGCTGCGCGCCGCCGCCGAGGAGCGGCACGTCGCGCTCACCCTCCAGCGCAGCTTCCTGCCCCAGCACCAGCCCACGCTGCCCGGCGCGGACGTCGCCGTGCGCTATGTGCCCGCCTCCACCCGCGCCGAGATCGGCGGCGACTTCTACACCGCGCTGCCCACCCCCGACGGCCTGCTGGTCGGCGTCGGGGACGTGGTCGGCCACTCGCTGGACGCGGCCACCGTCATGGTGGAACTGCGCCACGCGTTACGGGCGTACGCGACCGACGAGCGCGACCCGGCCGTCCTGGTCCGCCGCCTCGACCGGATGCTCCAGCTCTACCACCCCGAGGCCACCGCCACCGTCTGCCTGGCGCTGATCGACCCGCTGACGGGCCGCGCCCGGATCGCCAACGCGGGCCACATCCCGCCCCTGGTGATCCGCCACGGCGCCACCGCCTATCTGGACGTGCAGGGCCCGCTGCTCGGCCTCGGCCTGGCCCGCCCCCCGGCCGACCTCCACCAACTCGGCCCCGACGACGTGCTGCTGCTGGTCACGGACGGCCTGATCGAGACGCGCGGCACCGACCTCGCGGTCTCCATGGAGCGCCTGCGCCGCATCGCGGCCCTCGCCACCGGCGGCACCGGCGCCCTGTGCGACACCCTGCTGGACGCGTTCGGCAGCCGCGAGGACGACGTGGCGCTGCTGGCCCTGCGGCTCACCGGCCTTGGCTGACCGGCCCCGCAGCCGACCCCGGCCGCTCCCGGCCGAGCCGCTTCTCCATCAGCACCACCGCGTAGGCGCTGCCGCTCCCGCCCGCCTTGAACGGCTGCTCGCCCGCGACCGCGTACCCGGCCCGCTCGTAGAAGGCCCGCAGCCCCGGGCTGGACGCCTTGAAGTCCAGCCGGGCCAGCGCCCGTCCGGCGTCCGCGATCCGCCGCTCGGCGTGCGCGAGCAGGGCCCGGCCGGTGCCCGCCGGCGCCAGTGCGCGGTCGGTCATCAGCCGGTGCACATAGCCCGCCTCCGGGGGCCGTACGCCCCAGGCGGGCTCGTCCCGCCACCACAGCTCGTACGCCCCGGCCACCGCGCCCCCTGCGGTCAGGGCCAGCCACACCTCGCCGTCGGCGATCCGGGCCCGGAAGTGGGCGGCGTCCTTGTCGCCGGGCCGCCACTGGTCGATGCCGGTGTCCAGCATCCAGCGGGCGGCGCCGTCGTAGAGGCCGACGAGCACGGCGACGTCGGACTCGGTGGCGCGGCGGAAGGAGAGCGGGGCGGTCGGGGTCGTCATGGTGATCACGGTACGGGTGCCGCCGGGCGGCGGCGCGGTCAGGCGGGCGGCGCGAGCGCCAGCAGCCGGGCCACCAGGTCTCCGAACGGCCCGTCGGCCGGCTCGTCCGCGAGCATCCGCAGCACCAGCTCCGCCATCTGCGGGTCGTAGGCCGCGCTCACCGCCGTCAGCGCGGCGAAGTCGTGCACCAGCTGCAACTCCAGCTCGCCGCGCGGGATCCGCCGCCCGTCCAGCCAGATCAGCGCGGTCGACTCGGCCAGCGAGACCCAGGACCGCACCACCAACTCCAGCCGGGCGGGCGGGTCCTGGACGCCGAGGTGGGCCAGGATCTGGAGGTAGGCCGCGTGCCGCACCTCGTCGATCATCGCGTTGGCGGTGGTCGAGCCGCCCGCCGAGGCGGCGGGCCCGCCCCGCATCAGCGCCGCGAACCCGGGGCCGTGCCCCTCCACGAAGTCGAAGAAGCGGCCCATCACCCGCAGCAGCCGGGCCCCCAGCGGCCCTTCGTGCGGCTCCACGAACCGGCCCGCCAGCTCGTCGGCGGCCCGCCGCAGCGCCGCCTCGTACAGGCTCTGCTTGCCGGGGAAGTAGTGGTAGACGAGCGGCCGCGATATCCCGGCCGCCGCCGCTATCTCGTCGATCGAGACGTCGTCGGGGGAGCGGTGGCTGAACAGCTCCAGCGCAACCCGGATCAGCTGCTGCCTGCGCTCCTCGACGCCCATCCTGCGCCTTACCCCGGTCGTCATGCGAACAGAGTACCTACAGGTCGAGCACGAGTTTCGGTCCCTGGCAGCGGGATACGCAGATCAGCATCGAGTCCGTCCGCTCCGCGTCGGTGAGGAGCTCGTCCTGGTGGTCGATCTCCCCTTCCAGGACCTGCTGTTGGCAGGTTCCGCAGAAGCCCTGCTCGCACGAGTACGGCAGGTCGGGCAGTTCGTCGCGGACGGTCGCCAGCACCGAACGGCCCGCCGGGACCGTGAGGGTGCGGCCGGTGCGCCGCAGTTCGACCTCGAAGGTGCCCAGCTGCGCGGTGCTCGCGCCCGGCGTGAACCGCTCCAGGTGCAGGGTCCGCCCCTCGGGCAGCGCCGCGCCCACCGCGTCCATCAGCGGCTCGGGCCCGCAGCAGTACACCGCCGCGCCCTCGTCCGTACCGGCGAGGAACGCGGCCGGGTCGGGCCGTCCCGACTCGTCCTCGGCGACCACGGTGACCCGGTCGCCGTCGGCGCCCAGCTTCTCGATCTCGTCCAGGAACGGCATGGTGGCGCGCGAACGCCCGCCGTACAGCAGCCGCCACTCGCCGCCCGCCGCCGCCACCGCGCGCACCATCGGCAGGACCGGGGTGATGCCGATGCCGCCCGCCACGAACGCGTAACTGGGCGCGTCGGCCAGCGGGAAGCGGTTGCGCGGCCCGCGCACCAGCAGCTCGGCGCCCTCGCGCAGCGCCGCGTGCACCTCGCGCGAGCCGCCCCGGCCGTCCTCGATCAGCCGGGTGGCGACCGTGTACGCGCCGCGCTCGGCGGGGTCGCCGCAGAGCGAGTACTGGCGGACCAGACCGGACGGCAGCACCAGGTCCAGATGGGCGCCGGGCCGCCACTCGGGCAGCGGCCCGCCCGCCGGGGATTCGAGGCGCAGCAGGGCCACGCCCTCGGCGGGCGCGGTGCGTTCGGCGACGGTCAGCCGCATCGAGGGCACCCGCCGCGCGCCCTGCCCCGAGACGGGGGTCTCCAGCGCGGGCAGCGGCCACAGCGGGGAGGCGGCGATCCGGCGGCGCACCGCCCGCCGCACCAGCAGGGCCGCCCCCGCGGCCAGCACCACGGAACCGGTACGGGGCATGTCAGCGACCCCCGCCCGCGCCGGGCGAACTCGCCAGGTACGCCACCGCCTGCGCGGTCGAACCCTCCTGGGAGGGGTGGTACGAACGGCTCAGATAGCGCGGGATGGACTTCAGCATCGCGGAGGGCGCGGGCAGGGTGCCCTGGCGTCCGGCGCGCAGGAAGTCGCGGAAGGTCGCCCTGCCGTCGAGGAGCGTCGGGTCGTTCTCCATGAAGAACCGGGCGCCGCGCTGCCACAGGAAGACGAGTGCGGTGAACGCGGTCGCCCAGGTGCGTGCCCGGCGCCGGTAGCCGCCGTCCACGTGCAGGAAGAGGTCGAAGGCGACCGAGCGGTGCTCGACCTCCTCGGCGCCGTGCCAGCGCAGCAGGTCCAGCATCACCGCGTCCGCGCCCCGCTTGTCCAGCGCGTCGGCGTTGAGGATCCAGTCGCCCAGGAACGCCGTGTAGTGCTCGATCGCGGCGATCGTGGCGACCCGTTCCATCAGCCACCACTCGCGCGCCCGCCCCGGCGGCAGGGTCCGGTCGCCCAGCAGCTTCTCGAAGAGCCAGTCGACCTGCGCGGTGTACGGGGTGGGGTCCAGGCCGAGCGCCTTGAGGTGGGGGAGCACGTCGTCGTGGGCGGCCGAGTGGGTGGCCTCCTGGCCGATGAACCCGATCACGTCCTCGCGCAGCCGGTCGTCCCGGATGTACGGCAGCACCTGCTTGTAGACGTGGACGAACCAGCGCTCGCCCGCCGGGAGCAGCAGGTGCAGCACATTGATCGTGTGGCCGGTGAAGGGGTCCCCGGGGACCCAGTGCAGGGGGGTCTTCTCCCACTCGAACGAGACGTTCCGGGCCTTGAGCTCTATGTGCTCCGAGACCACCGGAGCGGGCTGCGGCGTATTAGACATGGCGTCAATGTACTGACGGGTAGAGGTCTGGCAACAGGGTTGTGCGCGGAGTTGTTCGTACGGAACGGCCGCGCGGTCAGCGCAGGGCGCCCACCTCGGTGCCGTCCGCCAGTCGGCCGGTCAGCTGCGCACGGGCGCCCTCCTGGGTGCGCACCGCGAGCAGCTGGCCGCGCTCGGACGCCTCCACCCCGCCGGACACCGCCACCCGCGCCAGGTCCTCGCTGCCCGCCGCCAGCACGTACCAGTGCCCGCCGCGCGACTTCCAGAGCACCCCGGCGAGCACCCTCGGCTCGTGCGTCCCGCACGCCGGGGAACCGTCGGCGCGCGCCGCCACCGCCCCCGCCGGGGCCGGGCGCGGCGCCGGGGCCTGGAACTGGGCCAGCACCCGGCTGTCCGTGCCGGACCAGGTGTCGGCCCGGGTGCACAGCCAGGCCGCCGTGCCGTTCGCCTCGGGCAGCGGCTGGCGGGCGAACTCCCAGGAGTTGACGGTGCGCACGCCGTGCGAGCGGACCGTCGGGAGCAGGCAGGCCGTCCGCGCCCAGGCGTCGCGGGCCGCCGGGGCCGTGACGTCCCGGGCCGCGCCCGGCGCCCCCCAGGTCAGCCGGGCGGGGGCGAGCTCGCCGAGGTCGGTGAGCAGCCGGGCGCCCGAGTCGTCGCGCAGCTGGAGCACGTCCCAGGAGGTGCAGTCGCGGGCCTGCGCGGGCGACACCAGCGGGGCGGTCACCCCGTCCCCGTCGCGCTTGAGGGGGCGGGGCGCGGCGGCCGGGGCGAGGAGGTCCCGCACGGACGCCTCCCGCACCCAGGGGGCGGTCAGATAGCGGACGTTGCCGTCGATCCGGCCGACCACCAGCGCCTCGGCGGACGCCTGGTCCGCGCCGTCCACGCGCGCGAAGTCGAGGGCCGCGCCCGAGGTGGAGTCCACCGGCTCCGCGTACCTCGTGATCCGCAGGCCGTCGTGGAACAGCACCACCCTGACCCGGTCGACCCGCCCCGCGAAGAGGAGCTGGGGCGCGCCCATCGGCGGCCCCGACGGCGTCCCGGGCGTCGCGGAGACCTGCACGGAACGGCCGGGCCGGGCCCAGACGGCCAGCGCGCGCCGCAGCAGGCCGCTGTCGTCGGCGAGGGCGCCCCGGACCGGCCAGACCGAGAAGTCCGTACGGTCCGACGTCCGCCAGACGGCCGGTCCCACCCGCAGCACATGGGCGGGGTCGAGGGCGGCCTCGGCGGCGGGGTTGCGCGCGTACGCGGGAGCTGCGGGGCCGTCCGGGCCCCAGCCGTCCCCGGGCAGCCCGAGCAGCGTGCCGCAGACCACGACGGCGGCGGTGGCCACCAGCGCGGCCTTCATGTGCTGCCGTCGGCGCATGAGGTCGGTGGGCCGGGCCTGGAGCGAGCAGGGGTCGAACTCGGCGGAGTCGAGCAGCGCGGCCGACTCCGCCGGCTCCCCGGCCTCCTCGACGGCCGCGTCCGGGTCCTCGACCCCGACCGCCGCCAGCTCGCGCCGCAGCTCGGTGTCGGAGAGCCGGTCCAGGCCGCGCAGCACGAACGCGGCGCGGCCGGGCCCGCTGAGCGCGGAGAGCCGCTGGTCCAGGGCGAGTTCATCGGCGCCGCCCGAGCGCGGGAACAGCCGAAGGCCCCACACCTGCGGCAGCAGCGGCGGGAACTGGGCCCGCTTGGGCAGCGCCCGGCGCCGCAGCGGCAGCCCGGCCTCCAGCGCCTGGCGCACCACCTGCCGCCGGACGAATCCGTACCCCGGGTCCGCCCGCCGGGGCGCCGGGATGTCGACGCCCCCGTCGCCCCGGCCCCGCGGCAGCGACCGCTGCACCAGCGCGTGCGCGGTCAGCACCCGGCGGTTGCGCCCGAGGGAGGGCGGCAGCACGAGGTAGGCGAGCCGGGTCAGCCGTGGATAGTGCTCGACGAGAGCGGCTTCGGCCTGCTCGATGCCGACGGGTGCGGGACGGTTGAGGATGTCCTGGGGCGGGGCCACGTTCAGCAAAACGAGCGAATGGTGCGATGGTCACTCGTGCGGCCCGGCCACGCCCGCGCCGCGAACGCTCCGGGCCGAGATCATCTCGGGACCGGCTCCGGCATCGGCGGGGCCCGCCCCGGCGCGCGCGGGGACACGTCTCGACCGGACTCGCCTCGGCACCGCCTTCGGGGCCCCGCCCGCCCGGCGGACGCGTCAGGTGCCTGCTCCGCCCCCCGGTGCCGCCCGCACCTCGCCCCGCCGCACCACCGTCACCGGGTCCTCGCCGTCCGGGCCGTACGCGGCGCGCACCTCGTACGGCACCGCCCGCGGGGGTCCCGCGGGCGCGGTGATCCGCCAGCGCGCCGCGCCCTCGCCGCCCGCCGGGATCCGTGGCAGCCACGCGGTGCCCGGCGGCGCCGCGTCCGGGCCGGACAGCGCGAAGCCGACGCGTCCGGTGGCCCGCAGCCCGTTGAGGTTGCGCAGCGTCGCGGTGAGGGTGCCGGTGGCGCCGGGGGCGAGGCGCGGCGGGTCGGCGGTGACCGTGAGCGCGCCCTGGTAGGGCGCGGCGGCCAGGACGTCGTGGACGCGGCGCGCCGTGCGGTACGGGTCGCCGGTCGGCGCCACCGGATACCTCCCGCGCCGCCGTGTCCACGCCTCCTCGCCCTCGTACCAGTCGAACGCGCGCGGCTCCGCGCCGTGTGCCAGCGCGTCCGCCCGGTCGTCCAAGTACGCCCGCCACTGCGGCAGATGGACGTCCATCAGCAGTCCCTGCCAGTCGCGGTCCGCGTAGTTGCTGAGGTGGACCGCCGCCGGGCGGCCCGCCCAGGTGGTGATCAGGGCGCGGGCCGTCCGTTCGAGGCGGGCCGCCTCCGCCGGGTCCGTCGCGAACCGGTGGGCGTCGGCCAGCCAGGGGCCGAGCAGGAACGCCCGGTGGCACCCCGACATCCGGTCGGCCAGCCGCATCAGCCTGAGCCACAGCCTGCTCAGGGCGCGGAAGGCGGACGGGTCCCGGTCCTCGTGGGCGCGGCGCAGCTGCGGCAGCAGCGTGCGGGAGCGGTTGGCCAGCGCCTGGCGGGCCACGTCGGTGAGGTCGTACGCGTAGGCGTCCGAGCCGCGCAGCCCCGGCGCCACGGCGAGCAGCTCCACCAGCGCCCGGTCGAACCGGGCCGGGTCGAAGGCGGTGCCGGACCAGGCGGTGAGCGAGGGGCGCCGGGTGAACAGCGAGTCCACCGGCCGCCCGTCGGCCGTGCCGAGCCGGTACGCGGTGGCGGCCAGCGCCGCGTACGCCTCGCGCGCGTGGCCGTCGGCGCCGCCGAGGCGCAGGTCCGCGTAGGAGCGGAACCAGCCCTCGCGGTCGACCGGTTCGGCGCGCCAGGCCAGCTCGCTGAAGAGCTCGAACGCGGCCGGATCGCGCTCGGCGGACTCCGGCATGTAGGCGGTCCCGGCCAGGGTGCTGCCGGGCCGGTCCCGCCACCGGACGAACTTCTCGCTCCAGCGGTGGGTGCACGCGCCCAGGGTGGTGCGACCGCCGAAGTTGGGGATGGAGCCGAAGGCGTAGGGCGCGCCGCCCCAGTCCCGCTCGCGGTCGGTGACCGAGGCCAGGTCGGAGAGCCCGTCGACGACCAGGACCCGGGAGGTGTCGACCGCCGCCAGGACCTCCAGGGGCGGATTGGCCCGCCAGCCCAGCATCACCCACACCGCGCCCGGCCGCGCGGTCCGCAGGGCCTTCTCGACGGCCCGGGCGGCGTCGGCGACCGGCACGTCCCCGGCGGTGCCGCCCTCGTGCAGCAGGTCCATCTTGAAGTGGCGCGCGTCGCCCAGGAGTTGGCCCTGGTGGCGGTAGAAGGCGGCGGCCACCTCGGGGAAGAGCGCCGAGCGCGGGTCCAGCCAGTCGGGGCGCCGCAGCCCGTTCCACTCGCCCTGCGGGATCACCCGGGCGCCCCGGTTGCGGTCCGCGAAGCCGTCCGGGACGGTCCCGAACCAGCCCGGCAGCACCGGCCGCATCCCCAGCTCCCGCAGCCGGGCGGTGATCCGCGCGCCCAGCTCCGCGCGCCGCGCGATCAGCGCGGGCGAGAGCGGCCCGCCGTAGCCGCTCATGTTCTGGAGCAGCCACCACGGCTGGTGCGAGGGCGCGGGCAGCCAGCCGCGCGCCTCCGCGTCCGAGTAGCCGAACTCCCGCAACACCCGCTCGTACACGGCTTCCTGACCGACCGTCACCAGTACTTCGTTGCAGCCGTGCAGCGCCAGGACGTCGATCAGCCGCTCCCAGCGCGGCCAGTCGGCGTACGGGCCGGTGTAGCCGTCGTGGGTGTCGTTGAGCGCGAACCGGTGCGGGACGGTGGCGGTGCGCTCCACCGGCCGGGCGGGCGCGGGCAGGGTGCCGGGCAGTTCGGTCCGCCCGGCCGCCCAGGTCAGATGGGCCGTGCGGGTCTCCTTGAGGTACCAGTGCAGACCGGTGAGCGCGGTGGCCGGGCCGGTCGCCGCGATCTCCAGCCGCCCGGCGGAACCGGTGACCCGGAACCGGTCCGGGCCGCCGCCCGCCAGCGCGACCAGCCGGATCCGGTCGGCGTGGCCGGGCACCAGCCGCTCCAGGGCCGCGCGGGCGGGCCCGGCGTCCAGGTCGGGCGAGGGGGAGGCCGGGGGCGGGGGAGGGGCCGGTGCCGCGCCGGCCGGGGCGGGGGTCGCGAGGAGCCCGGTCCCGGCGCCGAACGCCCCCGCCGCGCCCAGCACCGTACGTCTCGACAGCTCGGTCATTCGGCGCGGCGCTCCTCGTGTCGCGGGGGTGGCGGCAGATGCGTGCGGAGCGCATGGGAGGCGTGCGGCGGATGGCTGGCGAAGGGGCCACTGAAATGGCCAAATGCCCACGGGAAAGGGGTGGTTGGAGGCACGATGGGGGTATGCGCAACCTTGTACGAGCGGCCCTCACGGCCGCGGTCGTGACCCTAGCCGCGGGCTGCGGCGGGAGCGGCCACGACACTCCGAAGACGGCGGGCGGAACCCTCGAACAGATCGCGGAGCGGGCCGCCTGCAAGCCGAGGATCTCCACCGACGCCGCCGAGCTGCGCCAGGCCAACTGCGCCACCGCGGACGGCCGCTATGTGCTGGCGACCTTCGCCACGGACCGCGGCCAGCGGGAGTGGATCAACGAGGCCAAGGACTACGGCGGCGCCTATCTGGTGGGCCGCAAGTGGGTCGCCGTGGGTGACGAGAGCGTGGTCAACGCGCTGCGCGGCCGGCTCGGCGGTGATGTCGAGACCGGGACCAACCATTCCGGACATCACCACATGAGCTGACCGCGCAGGGGGTGCTCCCCCGGGCCGGGGCGGCCCGGGGGAGCCATTCAGGGGGAGCGGGTTTTCCGGCGCGTGCGCGCCCCTTCCGTCAGGCGCAGCTGCGCCCCGTGTTGATGCAGGTCACCGCCTTCCTCATCAGCTGGTCGCTGAAGACGTTGATGAAGTCACCGTGATCGGTGACGGGCTTGTGGAGCTGCTCGGGGAACGAGTCGACGGCGAACCCGGGGCCGGGCGGCACGGCGTACACGATCCGCTGCTGCAGCTGCGGGATCGCCTTGAACCCGGCCGGGCAGGCGCCGTTCTTCCGGGCGAAGGCGACGTGCGTACGGTGGTTCGCGCTGTCGGTGTTCCGCCCGTCCCAGCAGCTCTGGAACAGGAAGGTGCGGACGACCTTGCTGCCCTGCGGGCAGATCGGGTATTTGTCCTTCAGCTGACGGTTCTCGAAACCGGTGCAGCTCCAGGACGCGTTGGCATTGGCGTTTCCGTTGGTGAAAGCCTTGGCGTCACCGGTGATGATCCGCAGGAAGCGCGGCATCGCCGTCACCTTGCTCACCGGATTCCCGGCGAGCTTGATGGTGACCTGGGCGGGAGTCTGGATTTTACCGACGTTCTGGTCCTTGCCGCCGCCGTCCGCGTTGGCGTCGTTCTCGTTCTGCCCGTTCCGCAGGCGCAGCACCGGCCAGTAATACGTGGACTTGTCGCCCTGATTGCGGCAGCTGGTGCCGCCCGCGGCGAGATCGGCGTCGCTGGAGAAGGCGTCGGTGGCCTGATTGCCGACGTAATCGTGCATGTGGTGGGCGCCATTTCCCACACCGGGCGCGACGATGACGTTGTCGGGATTGCGCTTGGCGTTCTTGTTCACGCCGCAGTCGCTGGTGAACAGACCGGTGGAGCCGTTGCGCTGGGTGCGGGGGGTCTGCACATTGGGCCGTACGGTCCGGATGTCGACGAAGTCGCTCCGCGCGGGCCCGTTTCCGACAGAGCCCTGACCCTGACCCTGGCCGCCCTGGCCCTGCCCGCCCTGACCTGCGCTTTGTCCTTGCCCCTGGCCCTGGCCCTGGCCCTGCCCTTGTCCCTGGCCGCCGCCGAAGCCACCGCCGCCGTCACCCGCGCGCAGGCCGCACGGTGCGAGCCCCTGGAGCCCCTGCGGCGTCCGGCCGCCGCCCCGGCCGATGGCGGTGCCGATCCGGTCGAGCGAGGCGGTCCTGCGGTCCTTCAGCGGGCCGAGGACCGCCCGGTCCGCCCAGCCCGGATCCTGGGCCACCCGGTCCTTGTTCGCGGCGAACTTCTCGTACGCGTCGGTGATCTGCGTATCGATGCCCGCGAGTTCCCGGTCGACTTCCGGGCGCGCCGGATCGGGCACGTCCGGAAGGCTGTTGGTGACATCGGGACAGGTGATGGTCGACATCTGGAGGGCCATCGCCGAACGGGCCGAATTCCGCCCCGGATCGGGCGGCCCGTTGGACGACCCCTCATTGGCGGAGGCATACACGTTGACCGCGACCAGCCCACCCCCGCCCAGTACGAGGGCGACCGAGGCGATCGCCATCCGGCCGGCCAGGGTGGAGCGTTTTCGTGATGAGCGTGAGCGTCGCATGGAACTCCTTCGCTAGAAGCAGCGCGTCGTTCCATACGCAGGTGACTCATGAGGCGTTCAACGCCTCCGCCATTTCGTAGGTATCTCCAGGGGAGCCGTCAGCGCTTGACCGCGCGCAGCACCACGAACTTCGGGTCGCTGGCGACGAGTTCGCTGTTGCCGAAGAGCCGCTGGAGCTTGAGGTGGTACCCCAGGTGGCGGTTGCCGACCACCCACAGCTCGCCGCCCGGCCGCAGTGCCTCGCGGGCGTCCGTGAACATCCGCGTCGAGGTGCGGTCCGTGGTCGCCTGATGGGTGTGGAACGGCGGGTTGTTGAGGACCAGGTCCGCCGAGCCCGGCGGGAACCCGCTCAGCCCGTCGGCGAGCCGGAACTCCGCGTCGGCCTCCCGCGCCGCGCCCGCGCAGAGCCGGAAGGTGGCCCGCGCCGAGGCGATCGCCTGGTGCGACTCGTCCGTGAACACCACGGTGGCCCCGGGGTTGGCGAGCGCGGCGGCCGTTCCCACGATGCCGTTGCCGCAGCCGAGGTCGACGACCCGGTCCGGGCCGGTGCGCACCGGCATGTGCTGGAGCAGGAAGCGGGTGCCGATGTCGAGCCGGTCGGCGCAGAACACGCCCGCGTGGTTGGTGGTGGCGAGCCCGGAGGCCGGGCCGATGCCCATCTCCAGGGAGTACGTCAGCGGCCACGGGTTGGCGGGCCGGGCGAGCTCCGGGTCCGGCTCGCAGAAGATCAGCCGGGCCTTCTTCTCGGCCAGCGAGGTCCTGGTGGGACCCAGCAGCCGCTCGAAGAGGGCCAGCGTGGAGGTGTGGATGTCCTTCACCATGCCGGTGCCGACGACCACGGTTCCCGCGTGCACGGCGGGGCCGAGCCGGTGCAGCTGGTCCTCCAGGAGCGCGAGGCTCTTGGGCACCCGTACGAGCAGGACGTCGATCCGGGCGGGCGGCTCGTCGTGGGTGGACAGCAGCGTGACGGACTCCTCGGCCACGCCCGCCCGCGCCAGGTTGGCCCGGGTCGCCTCCTGGCCGAGGAACGACTCGCTGATCTGGGTGAGCGGGCCCGTGCCCTTGGCGGCGAGCGCGGTCGTCAGGGCGCCCCACCGGTCACCGAGGGCGACCACGGACCCCGAGAGGTCCGTGTCCTCCAGGTGCCGCAGCAGATACTCGTCGGCGGCGTCCCAGGCCCGCAGCTGGTCGCGCGGGTCCTCGGGAAAGCGGGTCAGGTCGTACTCGCCCCAGGGCGCGGTCATCCGGTTCATAATCCGGCCAGGCTAACCCGCCGTGACCCCGCTCCCGCGCCACCCACGCGCGCGGGGGCTCACCGACGGCCCCGCAACGTGCCCGGCCCCGGCCCCGGGGCGCGCGGAACCGCGGGTCGGCCCCCGGCGGACCGCACCCCCCGCAGCCGCCCGTCCGGTCCCCTCAGCCGCGGTCGAGATAGGCCAGCACGGCCAGTACCCGCCGGTTGTCGTCGTCGGAGACGGGGAGCCCCAGCTTCGCGAAGATGTTGGAGGTGTGCTTGGCGACCGCCCGCTCGGTCACCACCAGTTGCTGCGCGATCGCCGCGTTGGAGCGCCCCTGGGCCATCAGCTCCATCACCTCCAGCTCGCGCGGGGTGAGCCCGCCCACCGGCGACTCCCGCGCCTTGCGGGAGAGCAGCTGGGAGATGACCTGGGGGTCCATCGCGGTGCCGCCCCCGGCCACCCGCCGCACCGCGTCCACGAACTGCTCGGCGTCGAAGACGCGGTCCTTCAGCAGATAGCCGACGCCCCCGTTCCCGTCGGCCAGCAGCTCGCGCGCGTACAGCTGCTCCACGTGCTGGGAGAGGACCAGGACCGGCAGCCCCGGCCGGGCCCGCCGGGCCGCCAGCGCGCACTGGAGGCCCTCGTCGGTGTGGGTGGGCGGCAGCCGGACGTCCACGATCGCCACGTCGGGGGCCGGCCCGGCCAGCGCCCGGCTCAGCTCCGGCCCGGTCTCGACCGCCGCGACGATCTCGAAGTCGTACGCCTCCAGGAGCCGCACCAGACCGTCCCGCAGCAGGAAGAGGTCTTCGGCTAGGACAACGCGCAAGGGATCTCCATGGTCACCACGGTGGGGCCGCCGACGGGACTGCTGACGGCCAGGACGCCGTCGAATGTACCCAGGCGCCGCTCCAGCCCGCTCAGCCCCGAGCCGCCCGCGACCACGGCTCCGCCCCGCCCGTCGTCGGTGACCTGGATGCGCAGCGCGCCGTCCGCGTACGCCAGGTCGACCCGGATCCGGTCGGCGGCGGCGTGCTTGACCGCGTTGGTGAGGGCCTCGCTGACCGCGAAGTACGCGGCGGACTCCACCGGCGCCCCGGCCCGTCCGCCGGGCAGCTCCACCGTGACCTCGACCGGCAGCGGCATCCGCAGGGCGAGGGCGCGCACCGCGTCGCCCAGACCGCGCTCGGCCAGCACCGGGGGGTGGATGCCCCGGACCAGGTCGCGCAGTTCGGTGAGCGCCTCGGCCGAGTCGGCGCGGGCCTTGGAGAGCAGCGCCTTGGCGCGCGCCGGGTCCTTCTCGACCAGCGCCTCGATGGTGCCCAGGTGCATGCCCATGGCGACGAGCCGGGCCTGCGCCCCGTCGTGCAGATCGCGCTCGATGCGGCGCAGCTCGGCGGCCGAGCCGTCCACCGCGTCGTGCCGGGTCTCGGTGAGCCGCGCCACCCGCAGGGCCAGCTCCCGGCTCGGGGCGGGGGCCAGGAAGGACCTGGCGAGGCGGAAGTGGGCCCGGATCAGGGCGGGGTTCACGAACAGGCCGAGCAGCGCGTAGCCGGCGCCGACCACGGCGGCGAGGTTGGCCGTCGCCTGCGAGGTGACGTGGACGAAGGTGAACCACTCGCCGCCGCCCGCCCGGTGGATGGGCTCCCAGACGCCGAGGGCGAGCACGCACCCGTACACGAAGTAGAGCGGCAGCGCCGGGGCCAGCACGGCGACCACTCCGCCCGCCGTGATGTCGACGAGCAGCCAGCGCAGGTCCCGCCAGGTCGCCGGGTCCTTCAGGAGCGCCGCGCACGACTCGGCCGCGCCCAGGGGGCCGCGCCGCGCGGTGCCGGGCAGCGGGAGGTAGGGGGAGGGGATGGCCAGGCCCGTCCACTCCCCGGCCCACGCCCGGCGCCGGTCGGCGTGGTCGCGCACCAGCTTCAGGACGCGGGGGGTGGTCAGCACGCCGACCCCGGCGGGTATCAGCGCGATCGAGACCACCGCCCAGGTGAACAGGGTGATGGAGACGGCGAGCGCCGACGCCGAGAGCACCACCCCCTGCCCGGCCGCCGTCAGCGCGGCCCGTGCCCTTGTCGCGATCATGGTGTCCTCTTCCCCCGGCGGTGGCTTACGGCCCCAATTCTGGCCGGAAGCCGGGGGGCGGTCACTGGGCCCGCCCCCCGGGCCGGGGGTGTAGCTGACGACACCCCGCGGCGGGCGGGTCAGGGCGCGTACTTGTACCCCACGCGCCGGACCGTCTGGATCGCGTGCCGGTGCTCGGCGCCCAGCTTGCGGCGCAGCCGCGCCACGTGGACGTCCACGGTCCGGCCGTCGCCGACGTGGCCGTACCCCCACACCGTGGTCACCAGCTGGTCGCGGGTGTGCACCCGCTGGGGGTGTGCCACCAGATGGGCGAGCAGCTCGAATTCGAGGTACGTGAGGTCGAGCACGCGCCCGTCGACCTCGGCGGTGCGGCGCACCGCGTCGATGCGGACGAGCGCGTCGCCGCCGAACCCGTCCTCGCCGTCGGCGCCCGGGTCCACCGGGTCGGGCGCGGCGGCGAGCGGCGGCTGCTGGTCGGCGGGGACCAGCACCAGATAGCCGATCATCGGCGGCCGGCCCGGCAGGGCGGGCAGCGTGTGCTGGGGCGCGGGCAGCCAAGTGGCGCCCGGCGGGAGGAAGTCGACGACGGTGCCGGTCGCGGCGACCTCGTCGCGGTCGACGGCCCGGAGCCGATGGCGTCCCAGGGGGACGGGAGCGGGGCGGGTGGCGGTCGCAGCGGAGAAGGTACGGGTGTTCGCCATGAGAGGTCAGCTCTTTCGCGCGGGAGTCGTCAGCGGGAGACGTACGTCGTGCGCGCCTGGCCGAAGGCCGCCGGGGCGGGGGGCTTTAGAGGGCCGGCGCGTTCATCGCGCGGCAACACACCCGGTCGAAGTCGTGGTCCTGACGGGACGGCCAGAACGGCTCGAGGTCGCTGCGACCTGTCGCGGGGTTCAAGAAGCTGGCCATGGCCCCATTCAATCAGATCCGCACGGATGGTGGCAGAGCCCTCCCACAGGGTGATACGTCACTTCCCCGCGCGACGGCCGGATTTCGCGCCCGCCGGTCCCGCACGCACCGCGGGGCGCCCACCGCGCGGCAGCGGTGGACGCCCCGGGGACGGGCCGGGGTCCGGCTCAGACCTGGCCGGCCTTCTCCAGCGCGGTGCAGCAGGTGTCGACGATCAGACGGGTCACCACGTACGGGTCGACGTTGGCGTTCGGGCGCCGGTCCTCGATGTAGCCCTTCTGGTCCACCTCGACCTGCCAGGGGATGCGGACCGAGGCGCCGCGGTTGGAGACGCCGTAGCTGTACTCGTTCCACGGGGCCGTCTCGTGCAGGCCGGTGAGCCGGTCGTCGATGCCCGCGCCGTAGTTCTTGACGTGGTCCATCGGCTTGGATCCCTCGCCGAGCGACTCGCAGGCGGTGATGATGGCGTCGTAGCCCTCGCGCATGGCCTTGGTGGAGAAGTTGGTGTGCGCGCCCGCGCCGTTCCAGTCGCCCTTGACCGGCTTGGGGTCCAGGGTGGCGGAGACGTTGAACTCCTCGGCGGTGCGGTAGAGCAGCCAGCGCGCGATCCACAGCTGGTCGGAGACCTCCAGCGGGCCGACCGGGCCGACCTGGAACTCCCACTGGCCGGGCATGACCTCGGCGTTGATGCCGGAGATGCTCAGGCCCGCGGCCAGGCAGTGGTCGAGGTGCTTCTCGACGATCTCCCGGCCGAAGATCTCGTCCGCGCCGACGCCGCAGTAGTAGCCGCCCTGGGCGGCCGGGAAGCCGCCGACCGGGAAGCCCAGCGGACGGGTGCCGTCGAAGAACGTGTACTCCTGCTCGATGCCGAAGATCGACTCCTGGGCGGCGTGCTGCTCGGCGACGGGCTGCAGCCGCGCGCGCGTGTTGGTGGCGTGCGGGGTGCCGTCGATGTCGAAGACCTCGCACAGCACCAGGACGTTGTCCCCGCCGCGGATCGGGTCCGGGCAGCTGAACACCGGCTTGAGCACCCGGTCCGAGGCGTGGCCCTCGGCCTGGTTGGTGGACGAGCCGTCGAAGCCCCACACCGGCAGCTCGGAGCCGTCGGGCGTACCCGCGATGATCTTGGTCTTCGAGCGGAGCTTGGCCGTCGGCTCGGTGCCGTCGATCCAGATGTACTCAGCCTTGAACGTCACGGGGGCCATCCTTTGCGGGAGCTGCGGGTGCTGCGGAAGCCGGTGGGGCGCCGTGCGGGGCGTCCGCGGCCATGGGGGCAGCCTCACATTCTGTGATTTCCCGTCCGTTGCCCGTTTGTGAACCCGGTGTTACCCGCCTTCCGCCCGCGACCTCGCGCAGACTGGTCCCATGACCCCGGCCACCGGCACCTCCGACCCCCGTTCCCCCCTCCGCACCGGCCTCCTGGGCACCGGCCCCTGGGCCGTCGCCACCCACGCCCCGGCGCTCGCCGGGCACCCCGGCGTCACGTTCGCCGGGGTGTGGGGGCGCCGCCCCGAGGCCGCGGCGGAGCTCGCCGCCGCCCACGGCGTTCCCGCGTACGAGGACGTGGACGCGCTCTTCGCGGCGTGCGACGCGGTCACCTTCGCCCTGCCCCCGGACGTCCAGGCGCCGCTCGCGGTACGGGCGGCGGCGGCCGGCTGCCATGTGCTGCTGGACAAGCCGGTGGCCACCGACCCCGTCCGGGCGCGCGAGGTCGCCGACGCGGTGGCGCTGGCCCGGGTCGCCTCGGTGGTCTTCTTCACCCTGCGGTTCGCGACCGGCCCGGCCGACTGGATCGCCCGGCAGGCGGAGCGGAAGGACTGGTTCACCGCCCGCGCGCACTGGCTCGCCACCCTGTTCACCCCCGGCGCCGCCGTCAGCCCGTACGCGGCCTCGCCCTGGCGCGGGGAGAAGGGGCCGCTCTGGGACGTCGGCCCGCACGCGCTCTCCGTCCTGGTGCCGGTGCTGGGCGAGGTGACCGAGGTGACGGCCGCGCCCGGCCCCGGCGACACCGTGCACCTGGTGCTGCGCCACGCCTCGGGCGCCTCCGCCACGGCCGCCCTCAGCTTCACGGCCCCGGTGGCCGCGGCGGGCGCGGGCGTGGAGTTCCTGGGGGAGGCGGGAGTGACCGCGCTGCCGGACTGGGGCCCGGCCGAGGAGTCGTTCCGGGCGGCGCTCGACGCCCTGCTGGAAGCGGTGCGGACGGGGGTGCCGCATCCGTGCGACGCGGCGTTCGGGGCGCGGATCACGGACGTACTGGCGCGGGCGGAAGGGCAGTTGGGGGCGGCGGGCTGAGCCCGCGCGTCCGGCGGCGGGCCGGTCCGGCTCATTTGATGACGGCGTTGGCTCCGGCTATCAGCACCCCGATCGCCGCGTCCGCGCCGCCGATCAGCGCGGCGGACCGGCGCGCGTAACCGGCCCGTACCGCCGCGAAGGTGCCCCAGCCGAACAGCAGCGCCGTGTTGAGGACCAGCCCGGCCGTGGTCACCCCGTGCTCCTGCCACCCCGCGAGCCCGGACAGGACCAGCAGCAGCACGGTCGGCATACAGGCGATGATCACCGGCCACTGGTCGGCGACGGTCAGCGCGAGGCGCCGCCAGCGCAGGGCGCCGCTCTCCGGCCGGTAGCCGGCCATGTGGTGCGCGTAGGCATGGGCGAGCGCGGCGGTACCGGCGGTCACCACGATCCAGGCGGCGTCGTAGTAGGGCGTGTACGGGGTGCCCTCGCTCTGCAGGGCCGCCAGCAGCGCACTGCTCAGCACCGTCCCGTACACACCGCCGGCCAGCCAGTTCTGCGACATGCGGGGCTCCTGCGGGTGGGTGGCGGAAGCCTCCAAGGTAGGCGGGGGGAAAGGGGTGAAACGTCACCATCGGGTACGGGATGGTCTGGCCGAAAGGATGACAACCGACCGTCGGCGGAGGCGCTCGGAGGGCTCCCGAACCCCTGGAATTGACCCATGTTTTCGCCCCGGAAATGCACCTGTGGGCCGGTCGCCCGGGGCCGTAGATTCATGGTCATGACGACGACGCAGATCACCCGGAACCTGACCGACACCATCGAGCGGGCCGCCGCCGAGCACCCCGTGCGCTTCGACTTCGCCCGGGCCAACCCGAAGGCGTTCAAGGCGGTCATCGGCCTCAACATCGCGGCCACCGAGCACCTCGACCCCGCCCTGGTGGAGCTGGTGCAGATCCGCGCCTCCCAGATCAACAACTGCGCGTACTGCCTCCACATGCACGTCAGCGACGCGCACAAGGCGGGCGAGAACCCGGAGCGGCTGCACATGGTCGGGGTCTGGCGCGAGGCCGCGCACTTCTTCACCGCGCAGGAGCGCGCGGCGCTCGCCCTCACCGAGTCCATGACGCTGATCGCGGACGGGGGCGTGCCGGACGAGGTGTTCGAGGAGGCGGCGGAGGAGTTCAGCGAGCAGGAGCTCGGCGGGCTGCTGGCGCTGATCCTCACCATCAACACCTGGAACCGGCTGAACATCACCGCGCGCAAGGTCGCGGGGACGGACGAGCGGGTCCGCTGAGGCGCCCGCGGGCCGCGCCGCGGAGGTGGTGGAGGCGGCCCGCGCCCCTGTCCCTTACCGGGAGAGCGCGTCCCGCACGGCCTCTTCGGTCCGGCCGACCACGGCCGAGCCGTCGTCCGCCGTGATGATCGGGCGCTGGATCAGCTCGGGGTGCGCGGCGAGGGCCGCCACCCAGCGCCCGCGCGAACCGGCGGCGCGCGGCCACTCCTTCAGCCCGAGCTCCTCGGCCTCGGCCTCCTGGGTGCGGGTGATGTCCCACGGTTCGAGGCCGAGCCGGTCGAGCACGGCCCGGATCTCGTCCTCGGAGGGAACGTCTTCGAGGTAGCGGCGGACGGTGTACGAGGCGCCTTCCGCGTCCAGCAGCTGTACGGCGCCGCGGCACTTGGAACAGGCGGGATTGATCCAGATCTCCATGCGGAGAAAGGTATCGCCCCGGGCGTCCCGGACGACTCCCAAACCACCTCTGGCCAGCGGGTATTGCCCGTACGGGACAGGGCGATTGTCAGTGGGGGGCAGTAAAATTGAGGCAGTTCGTGAGGGTTCCCGACTGCCCCAGGAGGATGCCCATGGCCGCTGCCGTACTGACGTCGCGCGCCCCGCAGCAGCTGTCCCTGCTGACCCTGAAGAAGGTCCCGCTGCCCGCCGGCCGCCCGCGCGTGTGGTACGAGACGCACAACAGGCGCCTCAAGGCGATGCGCCTGGCCATCGCGCTGCTCGACACGGGTGTGTACCAGCCCGAGCAGGCGCCCGACCGCAAGATACGCAGCACGGCGGAGCTGATCGGAGTCCACCCGCCGTCCGACACGACGTGCCGGATGGTCCGGGCCCTGATCCGCTCGGGCCGCTGACACCAGGGGTGCCGCGCCGCCGGGGGACCGGGGGCGCGGCACCCGCGCGGCCCGCCCCGGCGGACGGATGCGCCCCGGGACGCGCGAAGGCCCCGCCGCCCCCGGGGAGGGAGCGGCGGGGCCTGCACGGCGTGTGGTGCACGGGCCGCCTAGAGGTCGAAGTACAGCTCGAACTCGTGCGGGTGCGGGCGCAGCTGGATCGGGGCGATCTCCGACGTGCGCTTGTAGTCGATCCACGTCTCGATCAGGTCGGACGTGAAGACGCCGCCCGCCTGGAGGTACTCGTTGTCGGCCTCCAGGGCCTCCAGCACCGCCGGGAGGGAGGTCGGGACCTGGGCGACGCCCGCGTGCTCCTCGGGGGCCAGCTCGTAGAGGTCCTTGTCGATCGGCTCGGCCGGCTCGATCTTGTTCTTGATGCCGTCGAGGCCCGCGAGCAGCAGCGCCGAGAAGGCGAGGTACGGGTTGGAGGACGGGTCCGGCGCGCGGAACTCGACGCGCTTGGCCTTCGGGTTGGAGCCCGTGATCGGGATGCGCATCGCGGCGGAGCGGTTGCGCTGCGAGTACACCAGGTTGACCGGGGCCTCGAAGCCGGGCACCAGGCGGTGGTACGAGTTCACCGTCGGGTTGGTGAAGGCGAGCAGCGACGGGGCGTGCTTGAGGATGCCGCCGATGTAGTAGCGGGCGGTGTCCGAGAGGCCCGCGTAGCCCTGCTCGTCGTAGAAGAGCGGCTCGCCGCCGGTCCACAGGGACTGGTGGACGTGCATGCCCGAGCCGTTGTCGCCGAAGATCGGCTTCGGCATGAAGGTCGCGGTCTTGCCGTTGCGCCAGGCGACGTTCTTCACGATGTACTTGAAGAGCATCAGGTCGTCGGCCGCGGCGAGCAGCGTGTTGAACTTGTAGTTGATCTCGGCCTGACCGGCCGTGCCCACCTCGTGGTGCTGGCGCTCGACCTGGAGGCCGGACTTCTCCAGCTCCAGGGAGATCTCGGCGCGCAGGTCGGCGAAGTGGTCGACCGGCGGGGCCGGGAAGTAGCCGCCCTTGTAACGGACCTTGTAGCCGCGGTTGTTCTCGACCGCGCCGGTGTTCCAGGCGCCGGCCTCGGAGTCGATGTGGTAGAAGCTCTCGTTCGCCGCGGTCGAGAAGCGGACCGAGTCGAAGACGTAGAACTCGGCCTCGGGGCCGAAGTACGCGGTGTCCGCGATGCCGGTCGAGGCGAGGTACGCCTCGGCCTTCTTGGCGATGTTGCGCGGGTCGCGGCTGTACTGCTCGCCCGTGATCGGGTCGTGGATGAAGAAGTTGATGTTGAGCGTCTTGTCGCGGCGGAACGGGTCGACCCGGGCGGTCGAGAGGTCCGCGCGCAGCGCCATGTCCGACTCGTGGATCGCCTGGAAGCCACGGATCGACGAGCCGTCGAAGGCGAGCTCCTCGGACGGGTCGAACGCCGTCGCCGGGATCGTGAAGTGCTGCATCACGCCCGGAAGGTCACAGAAACGGACGTCGACCATCTTGACGTCGTTGTCCTGGATGAACTTCTTGGCGTCGTCGGCGTTCTGGAACATCCAACTCCTCCTACTCCCGTCCGGGGGAGACGGGGTTGTAGCTCGTGGTGCGGCCAGTGCGGTGGCACACGCTGGAGCCGACCATAGGCAGGCGGGATTTCTCAAGCGTGACCCGTTTGTTTCGCCCAAGTTAACCGGGGTCCGGGTAGGGGCCATATCAAGACCCGTGCAAAACGGGGCGAACCAGTGCCTCTGTCCCATCCCGGGGGCCGGGCTCCGCACCCCGGCCGGTACCGTGGAAGCGTGGACAACAGGCAAGCAATCGGATCGTGGCTCTCCGGGCCCAAGGCGGCGGCCGAGGAGATGGGCGTCGACTTCGGCTACCGGGGCGAGCAGCTCGGTCTGCCGGAGGAGGGGCCGGGCGCCATCGCCCCCCTGGGTCGGCGCTTCGGCGCCATCTTCATCGACTGGGCGGTGAGTGCCCTGATCGCATACGGGCTGCTCGCGCACCGTCAACTCCACCTCACCAACAACTGGGCGCTCGTCGTCTTCCTGGTGATGAGCATCCTGACCGTCGGCACCGTCGGCTTCACGCCCGGCAAGCGCATCCTGGGCCTGCGGCTGATCTCCGAGAACGGCGGCCGGCTGAGCTTCCCGCGCGCCCTGCTGCGCAGCGTGCTGCTCTGCCTCGCCGTCCCGGCCCTGGTCTGGGACCGCGACGGCCGCGGCCTCCACGACCGCCTGTCGCGGGCGATCCAGGTACGGATCTGAGCAGCTGGATCCGGGTACGGATCTGAGCACCTGGCCGAGCCGTGACCCGGCTCGGCCCCACCCCCGAGGGGCGCTCCCGAAGGGGGCGCACTGAAGGGGCGCGGGGAACTGCGCGAGCAACCCAGCACGGCCCGCAGCCCAAAGAGCACAAGGGGCCCGCAGCCAAAAGAGCACAAGGGCAAAGAGAAGGGGCCCGGCAGAACCTCTCGGTCCTGCCGGGCCCCTTCCCGTACGCCCCAGCGGAGCGTCAGCGCGCCTTCCCGCCGCGCGGCATCCGCATCCCCTTGGGCATGGGCCCCTTGGGAAGCGGCATGTTGCTCATGAGGTCGCCCATCGCCCGCAGCCGGTCGTTGGCCACGGTGACCTGCGGCCCCGCCAGTACGCGCGGGAGCTTCAGCAGCGTGGTGCGGAGCTTCTTGAGCGGCACCTGGCCCTCGCCGTCGCCGACGATCACGTCGTGGACGGGTACGTCCACCACGATCCGCGCCATCTTCTTCTTCTCGGCCGCCAGCAGCGACTTCACCCGGTTCGGGTTGCCCTCGGCCACCAGCACGATGCCGGCCTTGCCGACCGCCCGGTGCACGACGTCCTGGCTCTTGTTCATCGCGACCGCCGGAGTGGTCGTCCAGCCGCGGCCGATGTTCTGGAGCACCGCCGCCGCGGCCCCCGGCTGGCCTTCCATCTGCCCGAAGGCAGCGCGCTCGGCACGGCGTCCGAAGACGATCGCCATGGCGAGGAAGGCCAGCAGGAAGCCGAGGATGCCCAAGTAGATGGGGTGGTCGATCCAGAACCCGAACGCGAGGAAGACACCGAAGGTGACGATTCCCACTGCCGCGACGACGAGACCGACCTTGGAGTCGGCCTTGCGGGTCATCTTGTACGTCAGGGCGATCTGCTTCAGTCGCCCGGGGTTCGCAGTGTCTGCGATTTCCTTCCTCGCCATGAACTGAAGTTTACGTGGCCCGGGGCCGACGGCTAGCCACGGCCTCCAGTACGTGCTGGGCCTCGGTCCGGTCCTTGGCGCGGCGGCGGTCCTCCAGGACGGCGGTCCAGGCGTTGCGGCGGGCCGTGCGCTGGCCCGCGCCCATCAGGAGGGACTCCATGGCACGCAGTGCGTCGGTGACGGACGGGAGCGCGGTGGCGCGTACGGTCGTCGCGGACTGCATCGTGAGGTCCTCCCTCGGACGGACAACGGACGGGGGCGATCGCGGGGCGTGCGCGCCGGAGCTCGCGCCCCGTTGTGCGCGGTGTGTGAAGCCAGCGTCACTGACTGGTGTTACCAGGGCGTGTCCGGCCGGTCAAACACCAATGAAACCTTGACGCGGACCGGTGAAAGCCTGACGCGGCCCGTACACACCTCCTACCTGCGAGGTATGTACGGGCCGCGCCGAATCGGCCATTACCGGCCGGTAGTACCTTGTGCGCGAATTCACACGCCCGCGTCACACACCCGCGGTGGTGCCCTCCGCGGCGACCGTCTCGCCGCGGCGCTCCATCGCCTGCTGGAACAGCCGGCCCGCGCGGTACGAGGAGCGGACCAGCGGGCCCGACATCACACCGGAGAAACCGATCTCGTCGGCCTCCTCCTTGAGCTCCACGAACTCCTGCGGCTTCACCCAGCGCTCCACGGGGTGGTGGCGCACCGACGGCCGCAGGTACTGCGTGATCGTGATCAGCTCGCAGCCCGCGTCGTGCAGGTGCTGGAGCGCCTCGCTGACCTCCTCGCGGGTCTCGCCCATGCCGAGGATCAGGTTGGACTTGGTCACCAGGCCGTAGTCGCGGGCCTGGGTGATGACCTCCAGCGAGCGCTCGTAGCGGAAGCCGGGGCGGATCCGCTTGAAGATGCGCGGCACGGTCTCGACGTTGTGCGCGAAGACCTCGGGGCGGGACGAGAAGACCTCGGCCAGCTGCTCGGGGACCGCGTTGAAGTCGGGGGCGAGCAGCTCGACCTTGGTGCGCCCGGCCGCGCGGCCGGCGGTCTGCGCGTGGATCTGGCGCACCGTCTCCGCGTACAGCCAGGCGCCGCCGTCCGCCAGGTCGTCGCGGGCGACGCCGGTGATGGTGGCGTAGTTCAGGTCCATGGTGACCACGGACTCGCCGACGCGGCGGGGCTCGTCGCGGTCGAGCGCCTCGGGCTTGCCCGTGTCGATCTGGCAGAAGTCGCAGCGCCGGGTGCACTGGTCGCCGCCGATGAGGAAGGTCGCCTCGCGGTCCTCCCAGCACTCGAAGATGTTGGGGCAGCCCGCCTCCTGGCAGACCGTGTGCAGCCCCTCGCTCTTCACCAGGCTCTGGAGCTTGTTGTACTCGGGGCCCATCTTCGCCCGGGTCTTGATCCACTCGGGCTTGCGCTCGATGGGGGTCTGGCTGTTCCGGACCTCCAGGCGCAGCATCTTGCGTCCGTCGGGTGCGACTGCGGACACGACGTGCTCCCTATGACTTCGATTCTTCGGCGGACACCAGGGTACGCCCGTTATTTGCGTGGCATTACGTCTGGCCAACCCATGGCCAGAGGGGCGCATTCCCGATTCCGGTGCGCCGGGGCGTACTAGGCGGTAGCGCGCTCGATCTCCCTGGGCGCCAGTTCCGCGTTCTCCAGGATGTCCTTGAGGTGTTTCTCGGCGACCGGCAGCACGTCGGCGATCGTGATCTCGCGGCCCAGCTCGTACGAGAGGGAGGTCACACCCGCGTCGCGGATGCCGCACGGCACGATCCGGTCGAACCAGGTGTTGTCCGGGTTCACGTTCAGCGCGAAGCCGTGCATGGTCACGCCCTTGGCGACCCGGATGCCGATCGCCGCGAGCTTGCGGTCCTCGCGGCGCTGGCCCGCGTTGGACGGCGCGTACTGGGGCCCGTTGAGCCGCGGGTCGAACTCCTCGTCGGCGAGCCGGGGGTCGAAGTCGAGGGCGAGGCCGCCGACCCGGGGGCGCTGCTCGACCGGGTCGCCCAGCACCCACACCCCGCTGCGGCCCTCGACCCGGGTGGTCGCCAGACCGAACTCGGCGGCGGTGCGGATCAGTGCCTCCTCCAGCCGGCGCACGTGCGCCACCACGTCCACCGGGCGCGGCAGCTTCTGGATCGGGTAGCCGACGAGCTGGCCCGGGCCGTGCCAGGTGATCTTGCCGCCCCGGTCGACGTCCACGACGGGCGTCCCGTCCAGGGGGCGCTCGCTCTCGGCCGTGCGCCGTCCCGCGGTGTAGACGGGCGGGTGCTCGACGAGCAGGCAGGTGTCCGGGATCTCGTCGGCGAACCGGGCCGCGTGGACCCGTCGCTGCTCGTCCCACGCCTGCTGGTACTCGACCGCGTTTTCGCCGAATCCCAGTCGGACAAATCGCAGCTCGTTCACGCCGGCTCCTCACCCAGTGCATACATGCGCCCCCGCCACTGTACGGCCGTGTTCGACGGCACCGGGAGCCGGGCAGAAACGGCACCTCCTCACACGATCGGATGAATGCGGCGCTCAGGTGGTGGTCTGGGCGATAAGGGCCGCTAAATTCCCCCCGTTCCATGAGGGCTGCCCGCTTGGCCCGGAAGGCAGGAGATCGCACAGCTGATGACGGAACGACCCGCGCAGCGCACGCCCAACCGCCAGCTCGCCGCACTCATCGCGGAGGCCGGCTTCTCCAACGCGGGGCTAGCGCGCCGCGTGGACCAGCTAGGTCTGGAGCACGGCCTGGATCTGAGGTACGACAAGACGTCGGTGACGAGGTGGCTGCGCGGGCAGCAGCCGCGCGGCACCACGCCCGCGCTGATCGCCGAGGTGTTCACCCGGCGCCTCGGCCGTCGGCTATCGGCCCAGGACCTGGGGCTCGACGCGTGCGCCCCGGTGTACGCCGGGCTCGAATTCGCCGCGACCCCGGAGGAGGCCGTCGACATCGTCAGCGGTCTGTGGCGCAAGGACTCCGGCAGCCACGTCGAGCTCCGCAAGATCGCGTTCACCCCGGCCGGTCTGGTGGTGCCCAGCCGCGACTGGCTGATCGGCCGGGCCGACGAACGGGTCGGGCACGGCGAACCGGCCCTGCGCCCGGCGCCCGAGACCGGCGCGCGCATCCCCAGTCAGGGGCGCCCCGGCGTACCCCGCCAGCGCACCTCGGACCGGGGCCCCGGACAGCGGGTGACCAGCGGGGACATCGCGGCCCTGCGCTCGGTGGGGGAGCTCTTCCGCACCCTGGACCACGCCTACGGCGGCGGCCACGCGCGCCAGGCCCTGGTGCGCTACCTGGAGCACGAGGCCGAGCCGATGCTGCGCGGCAGCTACGGCGAGAACACCGGCCGCAGGCTCTTCGCGGCGGCGGCCGACCTCACCCGGCTCGCGGGCTGGACCTCGTACGACATCGCGGCGCACGGACTGGCGCAGCGCTACTTCGTCCAGGCGCTGCGCCTGGCGCAGGCGGCGGGCGACCGGGCGTACGGGTCGTACGTGCTGGTCACCATGAGCCGCCAGGCGGTCTACCTCGGCCACGGCCGGGAGGCGGTGCAGCTGGCGCGGGTGGCCCAGCAGGGCGTCGGCTCCTCGGCGCCGCCCGTGGTGCAGGCGCTGCTGCACTCGGTGGAGGCGCGCGGCCACGGCGTGCTCGGCGAGATCCGGGCCTGCACGGCCTCGCTGGTGCGGGCGGAGCGGGCGATGGAGGCGGCCCGGCCCGGGGACGACGTGCCCTACTGGGCGCGGTTCTTCGACGACGCCCAGCTGGCCGACGAGTTCGGCCACTGCCACCGCGACCTCCAGCAGTACCGGGCGGCGGCGCAGCACGCGGAGCGCTCCCTACAGCTGCGCGCCCCGGCGTACGCCCGCTCGCGGCTGTTCTGCCGGGTGGTCCTCGCCTCCGCCCGGCTCGGGCTGGGCGAGCTCGACCAGGCGTGCGCCCTGGCCGCCGAGGCGGCCCAGCAGGCCAGCGAGATGCGCTCGGTGCGGGCCGTCGAGTACGTGCGCGACTTCGAGCGCCGGCTGGAGCCCTACCGCGACGCGGCGGCGGTACGGACGTACCGCGACCGCGTCGCGGCCCTCGGGTAGCGCTCAGGCGGCCCGGACCGCCGGCACCGGCGGCTCGGCCGGGCGCCTGCCCAGGTCGGCCAGGATCGCCCCGGCGGCCCGGCGGCCCGAGTACAGGGCGCCCTGGACCGTACTGGTGTCCCGGTGGTCCCCGCACACGTACAGCCCGGCGAGCACCCGCACCGGGCGGCGCACGTCGTGCGGGGCGGGCATCGCCGGGACGGCCTCCGGGGTGTGCCGGACGGCCAGCAGCTCCCAGCCGTCCGTCGGCGTCCCGTACAGCCGGGCCAGATGGCGCAGGACCGCCGCCTCCAGGTCCGGCGGCGGGGTGCCGAGCACGGTCGAGCTGATCAGGGCGCGACCGCCCGGCGCGCGCGCCGGGTCGACCTCGCTCATGACCGCCGTGTACGCCACCGGGCCGCCCCGGTCCGCGTCGAGCAGCAGCGCCGGTTCGGCCAGCGGCGGCTCGGGGGCGGTGTGGTGCAGCACGGTGATCGGGTGGAACGCCGGCACCCGCAGTCCGGGCAGCAGCTCGGCGGCGGCCCGCGCGTCGGTGGCGAGCAGCAGCGAACGGCAGCGCAGCACGCCGTGGTCGGCGGTGGCGACCGAGGTGGTGGCCACCGAGGTCACCTTGACGTCGGTGCGGACCGTGCCGGGCGGCAGCGCGGCGGCGAGCAGCTCGGGCAGCACCGACGCGCCTCCCGTGGGCACGCACAGCCGGCCGCGCGCGAAGCCGCGCAGGGCGAGGTCCGCGCACCGGCTGGAGGTGGTGAGGTCCGGGTCGCAGAGCAGCGCCGAGAGCAGGGGGCGCACGAACCCGTCCAGGGTGCGGGCGGGCAGGCCACGGGTCTGCAGGGCGGTCCCGATGGGCAGTTCGGGCCGGGCCAGGAGCCGCTCGACGGAGGTCGCGGCGAGGCGGGCGAGGGCCGCGCCGAGCCGCGCCTGGTCCAGCGCGCCGCCGAGCGGGGCGGTGGCCCCGCGCGCGGAGCTCCTGGGCACGCCCCGCGCGGCTCCTCTGGGGGCGCTCGCGAGGGCGCGCGCCGCAGCGAGTGCGCCCCGTGCGCTCCTGGGTGCGCCCGCTCGGTAGTGGCGCCCGGCGCTGTGTACGAGCACCCCGGGCGCGAACGGACTCAGAGCCAGGCCCTCCAGGCCCGGCGAGCGGGTCAGCTCCGGGTACGCGGTGGAGAGCAGCTGGCCGATCCGGTCGAGGCGGAAGCCGTCCACCTCCTCGGTGGACATCCGGCCGCCCACCTCCCCGGCGGCTTCCAGGACCATGACCGGGACTCCCGCGGCGGTCAGCTGATGCGCCGCTGACAGGCCCGCGAGCCCGGCCCCCACGATGACGACGTCCGCCTGGTGTGCGGTGCTGCAGAGCACGTGCCCCTCCCTGAAGGTCGGCGCGGCTAGGTGGATGCCTCATGCCCCCAACGGGCACCCGAAATGCAGGAGTTCGGACCGAGAGTAGAAAGCGCGGTCGATTCCCCGCCGCGCGCACGGGCCAGGGCACCGAAGCACACGGGCGCACACCGCCCGCCCGCCGGGCCCGGACCCGCGCACCTTCCGCTACCGCCGCGCCGCCGCGATCGCCCCCGCCACCGTCGGGAACGCGAAGCGGAAACCCGAGTCGAGCAGCCGCCGGGGCAGCACCCGCTGGCTGCCGAGGACGTCCTCGGAGAACTCGCCCAGGGCCACCCGCAGCGCGACCGCCGGCACCGGGAGGAGCGCCGGGCGGTGCAGCACCTCGGCCATCGCCGCCGTCACCTCCCGGTTGGTGACCGGTTCCGGCGCCGTCAGATTGACCGGTCCGGCCGGCCCCGGGCTCTCCAGCAGGTGCCGCAGCGCCGCGATGTGGTCGTGCAGCGCGATGAACGACCAGTACTGCCGCCCGCTGCCCAGCCGCCCGCCCAGACCCGCGCGGAAGAGGGGGAAGAGCCTGCCCCAGGCGCCGCCCTCGCGGGCCACCACCAGACCGGTGCGCGCGAAGACGGTCCGGATGCCCGCCTCCTCGGCCGGGGCCGCCGCCTCCTCCCACTCCACGCAGACACCCGCAAGGAACCCGTCGCCGGGCGGCGCGTCCTCGTCGACCGGGCGGTCGCCGGTGTCGCCGTAGTAGCCGATCGCCGTCCCGCACAGCAGGACCTCCGGGGGCGCGTCCAGCGAGGCCAGCGCCTCCGCGAGGGCCGCCGTGCCCAGCACCCGGCTGTCGCGGATCTCCTTCTTGTAGGCGTCCGTCCAGCGGTGGTCGCCCACCCCGGCCCCGGCCAGGTGCACCACGGCCGCGCACCCCACGAGCCCGGCCGCGTCCACGTACTGGCGCTTCGGGTCCCACTCGACCTCGTCGTCCGCCCGCGCCGGGCGGCGCACCAGGCGGACCACCTCGTGTCCGTCCGCCCGCAGGGAGCGCGTCAGCGCCGTGCCGATGAGTCCGGTCGAGCCCGTGATCGCGATCCGCATGCCGGCCAAGTCTCCCGAGGGTGGGGGCAGCCCCGCTCCGGGGCGGATTCCATGCTCGCGCACCGCGTCCCCGATGGCACAGTGGGCCCATGCACGAGCCGCGCATACGCCTCGCACAGCACCGCGACGAAGCCGCTCTGGCCGAGCTGGACCGGGAGGTCTGGTCGCCGCTGCACGCGGTGCAGCCCCGCCCCCAGCCGCCCTACGAGCCGTTCTTCGGGCCCGCCAGCCCGCCCGCCCACCACCTGGTGGCCGAGGTGGACGGGGAGGCCGTCGGCTATCTGCGGCTGGTCCGCCCCACCCGGCTCGACTGCAACAGCCACGTCCGCCAGATCCAGGGCCTGGCCGTCGCCCCGCGCGCCCGGGGCCGGGGCGTGGCGCGGGCGCTGCTGCGGGCCGCCTGCGCCGAGTCCCGCCGCCAGGGCGCCCGCCGCCTCACCCTGCGCGTCCTGGGCCACAACACGCCCGCCCGGGAGCTCTACGAGTCGGAGGGGTTCGTGGTGGAGGGCGTGCTGCCGGGGGAGTTCCTGCTGGCGGGGGCGTACGTGGACGACGTGCTGATGGGGCGCTCGCTCACCGAGTGACGTAGAAAGGAGTGACGGCAAGAATCGGGCGCCCGAGGAGCTTCGCCATGGCGGACGAGGACGGGTCAGGACTACTGCCGCCCGCTCCCAGCCCCCTCTGGCAGCGGGCGGTCCCGGTGATCGTCCTCGCCGGGATCACGGCCGCCCAGCTGGCCACCCCCAACGGGGTCGAGCTCGGCTACTTCCTCGCCGCCGTGCCGCCGCTGGCCGCCTTCGCCTACGGGCCGGTGGGCACGGTCGTCCTCGCCGCCGTCACCTTCGCCGGCGTCCTGCTGCCGCACACCCGCGACTGGTACCCGCACTCCGGCGACATCCTCACCCTCGCCGTCGTCGTGGTCTTCAGCATCGTCGTCGCCCGGGTGCGCCAGCGCCGCGACCACCAGCTGGTGACCGTCCGCACGGTCGCCGAGGCCGCCCAGCTCGCCGTGCTGCCGCCCCTGCCGGACGCGGTGGGGCCGGTGCGCTGCGCCGGGCTCTACCAGGCCGCCCAGCACGGCACCCTGGTCGGCGGTGACTTCTACGACGTGCGCGAGGGCCCCTACGGCGTACGGGCGGTGCTGGCCGACGTCCAGGGGCACGGCCTGGCGGCCGTCGGCACGGTGGCCGCGCTGCTCGGCGCCTTCCGCGAGGCGGTCCTGGACGAGCCCACCCTGCGGCGGGTGGCCGCCCGCCTGGACCGCAGGCTGGTGGTCGACTCCGGCTCCGACGGGAACGGCGAGCTGTTCGCGACCGCGCTGCTCCTGGAGTTCCCGCCGCACGAATCCGTCGTACGGGTGGTGAGCTGCGGCCACCCCCGGCCGTTCCTGCTGCGCGGGCGGACCGCGACCGAGGTGAGCGCGGACCCGGCGCCGCCGCTGGGCCTCGGCCTCGCGGGTCTGGCGCCGCCGGACGAACTGCGGGTGGAGCTGGCGCCGGGCGACCGCGTCCTGGCGTACACGGACGGGGTGACCGAGGCGCGCGACGGGGACGGCCGCTTCTACCCGCTGGCCGAACGCCTGCCGGTACTGGCCGCCCACCACGGCCTGACGGCGCTCACCGAGGCGGTGCGCGACGACCTGACCCGCCACGCGGGCCGGGCCGATGACGACGTGGCCCTGCTGGCACTGGGCCGGACGGACTGAACGGCGCGCGGGGCGCGCGAGGAGGCCGCCGGAGAGGCCCCAGGGGCCCGGGAGCGGGGTGCGCGGCCCGGGAGTCCGGTCACCGGGGTCCGGGCCGTTAGGCGGCCGGTTGGGCCCGGCCGGCAGGGGCCGGCGCGTGGTCGGTGGGCCCGGCCATCAGGCGGGGGCCGGTGCGCGGGCGGGCGGGCGCGGCCACCCGGGTGCGGGAGCCGGTGCGTGGCCGATGGCCCGGCCGTCGGGGCCGGGGCCGGTACGTGGCCGGGTGGGTCCGGCCGTCAGGACCCCCGGGGAGGCGGGTGCGCGGCCGGACGGCCCGGCCGCCGCTGCCGGGGCCGGTAGGCGGCTGGGTGGTCCCTGTCAGCAGGGGCCGGGCCGGGGCCCGGCCCGGCCCAGGCGCTCGGGTCGGGTGGTCAAGCCCCCGTGCTTACGCCGAATCGGTCCCACAGCCGGGGGAACCGTTCCGCCAGGCCGTCCTCGTCCTCGAAGTCGAAGGGGGCGCCCAGCGGCTCGGCGGGCTGCGCCGGGATGCCCAGGTCGGGTGCGACGGCCCCGGTCAGCTGCTCGTACGCCTCGTCCGCCGCGTAGCCGAGGTCCTCGCCGTCGCCGTCGATCTCCTCGTCGAAGTCGTCCAGCAGCTCGGCCAGCCGGTCCGGCTCGTGCAGCGCGCCCTCGAACACCTCCCGGCCCTGGCCGATCAGCCAGCAGCGGAAGTAGTCGAAGGCGTCGTCGCTGGCGCCGCCGAGCAGCACGGCCGCGGCGCCCCACAGATCCCAGGCGTAGGCACGGTTGTAGCGGGCCTCGAAGTGCCGGGCGAAGTCCAGGACGGCATCCGGGTCGAGCCGCACCAGCCGCTCCACGAGGAGTTCGGCGTGGTCCTCGGGGTCGCCCTCGGCGTCCTCGCGGGTGCTGTCGATCAGCTCCCAGAATTCCGTCTCGTCCATCACGGGATCCAGCATCGTGGCTGGCGGGTGGCGGCGCACGCGGAGCCGTACAAATCAGCCCTTCGGGCGTCCGGATCGCACCAGCGGCCCCAGCCGTCCCAGCCGCCCGTCACCAGCGGTGTCCGGCCGCCCCGCCGCCGGACACGGCGGTGCCCCGCCCCCCGGTAGGAGGGGGCGGGGCACCGGTGCCACTGCCCTACAGGCCGTAGCGCTCGCGGGCCTCCTTGACGGCGGACGCCTTGACCTCGCCGCGGCGGGCCAGCTGGGCCAGGGCGGCGACCACGATCGACTGGGCGTCGACGCCGAAGTGGCGGCGGGCCGCGTCACGCGTGTCGGAGAGGCCGAACCCGTCGGCGCCGAGCGAGGAGTAGTCCTGCTCGACCCACTGCGCGATCTGGTCCGGCACCTGGCGCATGTAGTCGCTGACGGCGAGGACCGGGCCCTCGGCACCGGCCAGCGCCCGGCGTACGTACGGCACGCGCTCCTCGCCGCGCAGGAGGGCGGCGTCCGCCTCCAGCGCGTCGCGGCGCAGCTCGGTCCAGGAGGTCGCGGACCACACGTCGGCGGCCACGCCCCACTCCTCGGCGAGCAGCCTCTGGGCCTCCAGCGTCCAGTGGATCGCGGTGCCGGAGCCGAGCAGCTGGATGCGCGCGGGGTTGGCGGCGGCCACGTTCAGCCCGGCCGACTCGGCCGTGTTGAAGCGGTAGAGGCCCTTGACGATGCCCTCGTCGATCCCGGCCGGCTTGGCGGGCTGCGGCATGGGCTCGTTGTAGACGGTCAGGTAGTAGAAGACGTCCCTGTCCTCGCCGGGGGCGGCCTCGCCGTACATCCGGCGCAGACCGTCCTTGACGATGGTGGCGATCTCGTACGCGAACGCCGGGTCGTAGCTCAGCGCCGCCGGGTTGGTCGCGGCGATCACCGGCGAGTGGCCGTCGGCGTGCTGGAGGCCCTCACCGGTCAGGGTGGTGCGGCCGGCGGTGGCGCCCACCAGGAAGCCGCGGCCCAGCTGGTCGCCGAGCTGCCACATCTGGTCGGCGGTGCGCTGCCAGCCGAACATCGAGTAGAAGATGTAGAACGGGATCATCGCCTCGCCGTGCGTGGCGTACGCGCTGGAGGCGGCGATGAAGTCGGCCATCGAACCGGCCTCGGTGATGCCCTCGTTGAGGATCTGGCCGTTCTTCGCCTCGCGGTAGTACATCAGCTGGTCGCGGTCGACCGGCTCGTACGTCTGGCCCTTCGGCGAGTAGATGCCGAGCGAGGGGAAGAGCGACTCCATGCCGAAGGTGCGGGCCTCGTCCGGGACGATCGGGACCCAGCGCTTGCCGGTCTCCTTGTCGCGGATGAGCTCCTTGACCAGCCGGACGAACGCCATGGTGGTGGCCATGGACTGGCTGCCGGAACCCTTGTCGAAGGCGGCGAACGCCTTGTCGGCGGGGGCGGGCAGCGGCGCGAGCGCGTGGGTGCGGCGGGCCGGGGCCGGGCCGCCGAGGGCGGCGCGGCGCTCCTGGAGGTAGCGGACCTCGGGGGAGTCGGCGCCGGGGTGGCCGTAGGGCACGACGCCGTCGACGAACTGCGCGTCCGAGATCGGCAGGTCCAGCAGGTCCCGCATGTTCTTGAACTCGTCGTTCGAGAGCTTCTTCATCTGGTGGTTCGCGTTCTTGGACGCGAAGCCCTCACCGAGGGTGAAGCCCTTGACGGTCTGCGCCAGGATCACGGTCGGCGCGCCCTTGAACTCCAGGGCGGCCTTGTACGCGGCGTACACCTTGCGGGGCTCGTGGCCGCCGCGCGAGAGGTGGAAGCACTCCAGGATCTTGTCGTCCGAGAGCAGCTTCGCCATCTCGACGAGCGCGGGGTCCTTGCCGAAGAAGTCCTCGCGGATGTAGGCCGCGTCACGCGTCTGGTACGTCTGCACCTGCGCGTCCGGGACCTCGCGCAGCCGGCGGACCAGGGCGCCGGTGGTGTCGAGCGCGAAGAGCTCGTCCCAGGCGCCGCCCCACAGCGACTTCACGACGTTCCAGCCGGCGCCGCGGAACTGGGCCTCCAGCTCCTGCACGATCTTGAAGTTGGCGCGGACCGGGCCGTCGAGGCGCTGCAGGTTGCAGTTGATGACGAAGGTCAGGTTGTCCAGACCCTCGCGGGCCGCCAGCGCGAGGGCGGCGGTCGACTCGGGCTCGTCCATCTCGCCGTCGCCGAGGAAGGCCCACACGTGGGAGGCCGAGACGTCCTTGATGCTGCGGTTGGTGAGATAGCGGTTGAAACGCGCCTGGTAAATGGCGGAGAGCGGCCCGAGACCCATGGAGACGGTCGGGAACTCCCACAGCCAGGGAAGGCGGCGGGGGTGCGGGTAGGACGGCAGGCCGTTGCCGCCCGCCTCCTGCCGGAAGTTGTCGAGGTGGCTCTCGTTCAGCCGCCCGTCGAGGAAGGCGCGGGCGTAGATGCCCGGGGAGGCGTGGCCCTGGATGTAGAGCTGGTCGCCGGACCCGTCGCCCTCCTTGCCCTTGAAGAAGTGGTTGAAGCCGGTCTCGTAGAGCCAGGCGGCGGAGGCGAAGGTGGCGATGTGGCCGCCGACGCCGTGCTTGGCGCCGCGGGTGACCATCGCGGCGGCGTTCCACCGGTTCCACGCCGTGATCCGGCGCTCCATCTCCTCGTCGCCGTCGATCGCCGGCTCGGCGGAGGTGGGGATGGTGTTGACGTAGTCCGTCTCCAGCAGCTTCGGCAGGGCCAGGCCCGCGCCCTCGGCGTGCTGGAGCGTGCGGCGCATCAGATACGCGGCCCGGTGCGGGCCGGCGGCCTTGGCGACGGCATCGAGGGAGGCCGCCCACTCGGCGGTCTCCTCGGTGTCACGGTCCGGGAGCTGGTCGAGCTCGCTCGGAGTCTTGTGCGTGGGGTCGATCATGATCGCCGCCTTCCGGACAGGAGGGGGGTGGAGATAAGGGGCCTTGTCTGGCAGGACAGGGCGGTGGACCGGGTAAGTCCGCCGTCGACTGTAAGCCGCCGATCGATGATCGATCAAAGCGTTGAGCGAAAAACTTCTTCATATCGACAAAGTCGGCACAGGGTGCCGTGGATGTCGGCACGGGGTGCCTTGTTTTCGCAGGTGGGGTGGGGTTCGGATGAGCGGGGGCGCCGGAGTATGAGCGGGGCGCGCCCCCTTCGTCCCTGTACGGCAAGGGGGGTGCCGGGTTCCCCTTTTCGGCCAGGGGTGGCCCATTCGGGCCGGGTGCTCGTCTGCGGGGGCTGCGCCCCATCCGGGCCGGGTGCTCGTCTGCGGACCGTGCTGGGCTGACCGCGCAGTTCCCCGCGCTCCTTGTTGGGGCGGTTGCTCGGCTGCGGGCCGGTGGTGGGTTGCTCGCGCCGTTCCTCGCGCCCCTTGTTGGGGCGGTTGCTCATCTGCGGGCCGTGGGGGTTGCTCGCGCCGTTCCCCGCGCCCCTGGTGGGGCGGGTGTTTGGCCGCGGGCCGGTGGGGGTGCTCGCGCAGTTCCTCGCGCCCCTTGTTGGGGCGGTTGCTCATCTGCGGGCCGTGAGGGTTGCTCGCGCCGTTCCCCGCGCCCCTGGTGGGGCGGGTGTTTTCTGCGGGGCGTGCGGGCTGAGCGCTCCTTGGGAAAACCGCCTTCACCTGCGGACCGTGCCCGCTTCCCGCGCAGTTCCCCGCGCCCCTGGAAAACCCGCCCTCGTCTGCCGACCGTGCCCGCGTCTCGCGCCGTTCCCCGCGCCCCTGGGGGCACTGGGGCGGGCCCTCCTGATGGGCCCGGAGGGCCCTTTCAGGGGCGCGGGGAACTGCGCGACCAGCCCACCACGGCCGGTGGACGAAAGGGTGTTGGGGGCGCGGGGAACTGCGCGACCAGCCCCCGCCGGGCCGCAGGCGAATGTGACTCTCGTTCAGGGGGTGCAGGGGCGCAGCCCCGCGTTCTCCTGGGGAGCGGCCCCGCACGGGCCGCAGACGTCCAACTGCCCCATCCAGGGGCGCGGGGAACTGCGTGAGCAACCCCCACCGGCCCGCGGACGAGCAACCGGCCCACCAGGGGCGCGGGGAACTGCGTGAGCAACCCCCACCGGCCCGCGGACGAGCAACCGGCCCACCAGGGGCGCGGGGAACCGCGCGAGCAACCCCCACCGGGCCGCAGCCGAACAACCGGCCCCCCCGGGGGGCTTACGCGCGGGGGGCGCAGCCCAGGACGTGGGACTTGACCAGGGTGCCGATGCGCGGGTCGTGGCGTCGGAACGCCTCCACCAGCTCCTGGTGCTCCTCCGCGTACGACTTCTGCACGGTCCCCAGCCACCGGATGGACAGCGCCGTGAAGACCTCGATCCCGAGCCCCTCCCAGGTGTGGAGGAGGACCCCGTTCCCCGCCGCCCGCACCAGCTCGCGGTGGAACCCCACGGTGTGCCGCACCTGCGCCGTCCCGTCCGCCGCCGCGTCCGCCTCGTACAGCGCCGCCACGTGCGGCTCCAGGGCCGAGCAGTCGGTGGCGAGCCGGTCCGCGGCCAGCTCGGCCGCGATCTGCTCCAGGCCGGCCCGGACGGGGTAGCTCTCCTCCAGGTCGGCCGCCGTCAGGTTCCGCACCCGTACGCCCTTGTTCGGCGCGGACTCGATCAGCCGCAGGGACTCCAGCTCCCGCAGCGCCTCCCGGACGGGCGTCTGGCTGACCTGGAGCTCGACCGCGATGCGGCGCTCCACGATCCGCTCACCCGGCTTCCAGCGGCCACTGACGATCCCCTCCACGATGTGCTCGCGGATCTGTTCGCGCAGCGAGTGGACGACGGGCGGGGTCATGACGAGCTCCTTCACGCGAGCGGTGACCCCTAGACAATACGGCGGCGCCCCCACCTGGAATCACTCCGGGCGGGGGCGCCTTCGTCACAGACCGTACGGCCGCGTGTCCTACAGGCCGAGCTCGACCTCGAACTCGCCGGCCTCCAGGATCGCCTTGACGGCCGTCAGGTAGCGGGCGGCGTCGGCGCCGTCCACCAGACGGTGGTCGTAGGAGAGCGACAGGTAGGTCATGTCGCGGACGCCGATGACCGTGCCCTCGGCGGTCTCGATGACCGCCGGGCGCTTGACGGTGGCACCGATGCCCAGGATGGCGACCTGGTTCGGCGGCACGATGACCGTGTCGAACAGCGCACCGCGCGAGCCGGTGTTGCTGATCGTGAAGGTCGCGCCGGACAGCTCGTCCGGGGTGATCTTGTTGGCGCGGACCTTGCCGGCCAGGTCGGCGGTCGCCTTGGAGATGCCGGCGATGTTCAGGTCGCCCGCACCCTTGATGACCGGCGTCATCAGACCCTTCTCGGAGTCCACGGCGATGCCGATGTTCTCCGAGTCGAAGTACGTGATGGTGCCCTCGTCCTCGTTGATCCGGGCGTTGATGACCGGGTGGGCCTTCAGCGCCTGGGCCGCCGCCTTCACGAAGAACGGCATCGGGGAGAGCTTGACGCCCTCGCGGGCGGCGAAGGAGTCCTTCGCCTGGCCGCGCAGCTTCATCAGCTTGGTGATGTCGACCTCGACGACCGAGGTCAGCTGGGCCTGCGAGTGCAGCGCCTTCATCATGTTGTCGCCGATGACCTTGCGCATCCGGGTCATCTTGACCGTCTGGCCGCGCAGCGGGGACGCCTCCAGGGAGGGGGCGGCCTTCGCGGCGGGCGCGGCGGCGGCCGGCGCCGGGGCGGCGGCCTTGGCGGCCTCGGCCGCGGCGATGACGTCCTGCTTGCGGATGCGGCCACCGACGCCGGTGCCCTTGACCGCGCCCAGGTCCACACCGGACTCGGAGGCGAGCTTGCGGACCAGCGGCGTGACGTACGCGCCGTCGTCACCGGAGGTCGCGGCCGGAGCCGGGGCCGGGGTGACCGGAGCGGGAGCCGCGACCGGCGCGGGCGCCGGGGCGGCGGGCGCGGCCGGGGCGGCCACGGGCGCGGCCGGGGCGGCCACGGGGGCGGCCGGGGCCGGAGCCGGAGCGGCCGGGGCGGGCGCCGGAGCGGCCACCGGGGCCGGAGCCGGGGCGGCGGCCGGAGCAGCGGGGGCCGGGGCCGGGGCGGCGGCGGGCGCGGCACCGGCGGCGCCGATGACGGCCAGCTTGGCGCCGACCTCGGCGGTCTCGTCCTCGCCGACCACGATCTCCAGCAGCACACCGGCGACCGGGGCGGGGATCTCGGTGTCGACCTTGTCGGTGGAGACCTCGAGGAGCGGCTCGTCCTCGGCGACCTCCTCGCCGACCTGCTTCAGCCAGCGGGTGACGGTGCCCTCGGTGACGGACTCGCCCAGCGCGGGCAGCGTCACGTCGGTGCCGGAGGCGCCACCGGCCGGGGCGGCGGCCGGAGCCGGGGCCTCGGCGGCGGGCGCCGGGGCGGCCGGAGCCTCGGCCACGGGGGCCGGGGCGGCGGCGGGGGCCTCGGCCTGGGCCGGAGCCGGGGCGGCGGCGGGCGCGCCCGTGCCGTCGTCGATGATCGCCAGCTCGGCGCCGACCTCGACGGTCTCGTCCTCGGCGACCTTGATGGAGGCCAGGATGCCGGAGGCCGGGGCCGGGATCTCGGTGTCGACCTTGTCGGTCGAGACCTCGAGCAACGGCTCGTCGGCCTCGACGCGCTCGCCCTCGGCCTTCAGCCAGCGGGTGACGGTGCCCTCGGTGACGCTCTCGCCGAGCGCCGGAAGGGTTACGGAAACCGACATGGTTTCAGTTTCTCCTTACAGAATTGCGGAAGTGGTCGTCGCGCCCGAGGGCAATTAGTCGTGGGAGTGCAGCGGCTTGCCGGCCAGCGCCAGGTGCGCCTCGCCGAGGGCCTCGTTCTGCGTCGGGTGCGCGTGGATGAGCTGCGCGACCTCGGCCGGCAGGGCCTCCCAGTTGTAGATCAGCTGGGCTTCGCCGACCTGCTCGCCCATGCGGTCACCGACCATGTGGACGCCGACCACGGCACCGTCCTTGACCTGGACGAGCTTGATCTCGCCCGCGGTCTTGAGGATCTTGCTCTTGCCGTTGCCCGCGAGGTTGTACTTCAGAGCGACGACCTTGTCCGCACCGTAGATCTCCTTGGCCTTGGCCTCGGAGATGCCGACGGAGGCGACCTCGGGGTGGCAGTACGTCACGCGCGGCACACCGTCGTAGTCGATCGGGACGGTCTTGAGACCGGCCAGACGCTCCGCCACCAGGATGCCCTCGGCGAAGCCGACGTGCGCGAGCTGGAGGGTCGGGACGAGGTCGCCGACGGCCGAGATGGTGGGCACGTTGGTGCGCATGTACTCGTCGACCAGGACGTAGCCGCGGTCCATCGCGACGCCCTGCTCCTCGTAGCCGAGGCCCTGCGAGACCGGGCCGCGGCCGATGGCGACGAGGAGGACCTCGGCCTCGAACTCCTTGCCGTCGGCCAGCGTGACCTTGACGCCGTTCTGGGTGTACTCGGCCTTCTGGAAGAAGGTGCCCAGGTTGAACTTGATGCCGCGCTTGCGGAACGCGCGCTCAAGAAGCTTCGAGGAGTTCTCGTCCTCGGCCGGGACGAGGTGCTTGAGGCCCTCGACGACGGTGATGTCGGTGCCGAAGGACTTCCACGCCGAGGCGAACTCGACGCCGATGACGCCGCCGCCCAGGATGATCGCGGACTGCGGGACCCGGTCCAGGGTCAGCGCGTGGTCCGAGGAGATGATCCGGTTGCCGTCGATCTCCAGGCCCGGCAGCGACTTCGGCACGGAGCCGGTCGCCAGGAGGACGTGGCGGCCCTGGACGCGCTGGCCGTTGACGTCGACGGAGGTGGGCGACGAGAGGCGGCCCTCACCCTCGATGTACGTCACCTTGCGGGAGGCGACGAGACCCTGCAGGCCCTTGTAGAGGCCCGAGATCACGTCGTCCTTGTACTTGTGGACGGCCGCGATGTCGATGCCCTCGAAGGTGGCCTTGACACCGAACTGCTCGGCCTCGCGCGCCTGGTCGGCGATCTCGCCGGCGTGCAGCAGGGCCTTGGTGGGGATGCAGCCGTTGTGCAGGCAGGTGCCGCCGAGCTTGTTCTTCTCGATCAGTGCGACGTCCAGGCCCAGCTGAGCTCCGCGCAGGGCCGCGGCGTAGCCGCCACTGCCACCGCCGAGGATCACTAGGTCGAAAACGGTGCTGGCGTCGTTCGCCACGTCACGTCCTCCATGCATGTGCGCCGGGCGCCGGTCCCGTGACCGGGCGGCGGCTGGTGTTCGGCCGCTGTCTTCGTCGGCCCTGTGGTGGGGGCCCTGTCCTGCCGAGAACCCATCTTCGCACTTGTTGCCGGAAGGCGGGACGCGGGGCCGGGCTCCGAGACGTCGGATCGTCCCCGCGGGAGGCGATCGACGGGTCCGGACCGCCGGATTTCGTCCAGAGCGGAATCCGGGCGGATGCGGGGGGTGAACACGGACGGCCTCGGGCACGTGCCCGAGGCCGTCCGTGTTCACCCGGGGTCGTCCCGGGCGACCCGGGGTCAGCCCAGCTCGCCGTCGGCGGTGCGCTCGGCCAGCCGGACCAGGGTGCGGACCGCGGAGCCGGTGCCGCCCTTGGGGGTGTAGCCGAAGGGGGCGCCCTCGTTGAAGGCCGGGCCCGCGATGTCCAGGTGGGCCCAGGTGATGCCCTCGCCCACGAACTCCTTCAGGAACAGGCCGGCCACCAGGCCGCCGCCCATCCGCTCGCCCATGTTGGCGATGTCGGCGGTCGGGGAGTCCATGCCCTTGCGCAGGTCGGCGGGGAGCGGCATGGGCCAGGACGGCTCGCCGGCCTCCTCGGCCGTCTCGTGCACCGCGGTGCGGAAGGCGTCGTCGTTGGCCATCACACCGAAGGTGCGGTTGCCGAGCGCGAGGACCATGGCGCCGGTCAGGGTCGCCACGTCCACGATCGCGTCCGGCTTCTCCTCGGACGCCTTGGCCAGCGCGTCGGCCAGCACCAGCCGGCCCTCGGCGTCGGTGTTGAGCACCTCGACGGTCTTGCCGCTGTACATGCGCAGCACGTCGCCCGGGCGGGTGGCGGAGCCGGACGGCATGTTCTCGGCGAGCGCCAGCCAGCCGGTGACGTTCACCTTCAGGCCGAGGCGGGCGGCCGTGACGACGGCGGCGAAGACGGCGGCGGCGCCGGCCATGTCGCACTTCATCGTCTCGTTGTGGCCGGCCGGCTTCAGCGAGATGCCGCCCGAGTCGTAGGTGATGCCCTTGCCGACGAAGGCGAGCGACTTGGCCGCCTGCGGGTGGGTGTAGCCGATGCGGACCAGCCGCGGGCCGTTGGCGGAGCCGACGCCGACGCCGAGGATGCCCCCGTAGCCGCCCTTGGTGAGCGCCTTCTCGTCGAGCACCTGGACCTTGACGCCGTGCTCCTTGGCGGCCGCGGTGGCGACTGCGGCGAAGGATTCGGGGTAGAGGTCGTTGGGCGGGGTGTTCACCAGGTCGCGGGCGCGGTTGAGCTCCTCGGCGAGCGCGATGGCCCGCTCGGCGGCGGCCTTGTGAGCCTTGTCACGCGGCTTGGCGCCGACCAGGGCGATTTCGGCCAGTGGCGCCTTCGCGCCCTTGCCGCCCTCCTGGTACGCGGTGAAGGAGTACGCGCCGAGCAGCGCGCCCTCGGCGATGGCGGCCACGTCCTCGGCGGCCTCCAGGGGCAGCGCGAACGCGGCCTTCTTGGTGCCGTTGAGCGCGCGGGCCGCGACACCGGCGGCGGACCGCAGGGTCTCGGCGGTGTACGCGGCGCCCTTCTCGGGGGCCGCGCCGAGCCCGACCGCCAGCACGACCGGCGCCTTCAGGCCGGACGGCGACGGCAGCTTGGTCGCCTCGCCCTCGGCACCGGTGGCACCCAGGGTCTCCAGGACGCCGGCGAGCTTGCCGCCGAACGCCTTGTCCACGGCCTCGGCGCCCGGCGCGACGACCAGACCTCCCTTGGATCCGGCGCCCTTGGCGATGCCGACGACCACGGCGTCGGCGCGCAGCGTCGCGGCACCGGCAGTGCTGAGAGTCAGAGCAGTCACGGTGGTGAAGTCTCTCTTCCGTTGAGTTTCCGAGCCGATGGATGGGTCGGCTGTGCCCCGGCGCATCGTAAATCGGCCGAGTTGGGCGCGGATACGAGCGTACGCGCGCCGATGCGCTTCGATCACGGCGGCGGCAATTCACTCATCCGTGGTGTCTCTTCAACGTTTCCCCGCCAGACTGTGAGAGCTCAGTCACACTCGGCCCGTTCGGGCAAGGGCGCACGGGGCTCCTTTGCATCATCTCCACAGGTCCTCCCATGCGCGCGCGCATCCGGAAGGACCCCCATGAGGGGGGAACAATGCACCATTCGTACCGTTTAAGGGCGAGTAGAGCCACGGTGGCGCTGATGGCGGCCGGTCTGCTGGCCACGGCTGTTCCGGCGGCCGGGGCGGCCACCGCCGCGATACCCCCGCGCATCGACCTCAAGGTGCTCGTCCTCGACGACGGCGGCAGCGCGGTGGACGCGCTCGTGGCGCAGCTGAGGAGCATCGGACTGCCGTACCAGACGGTGAAGCTGACGGACGCCGGGCGTCCCACGATCGACGCCGCGTTCCTCAGCGACACGGTGAGCGGGCGGCCCCGCGCCAAGTTCCAGGGCGTCATCGCGCCCAACGAGATCCCCTTCGGCTCCGCCGACGCCCCCGAGCAGACCGCGCTCGCCGCGTACGAGAAGACCTTCGGGATCCGCCAGATCGACGCCTACACCTGGGCCCACCCCGAGGTCGGCCTCGACTACACCGACCAGAACGGCGGCTGGGCGGGCGTCCTGGACGGGGCCAGGACCCAGGTCACCGCGGACGGCAAGGCCGGACCGTTCGGCTACCTCGACGGGCCGGTCCTCTTCGAGGACAACTCCCCTTCGGTGTCCGAGAGTTACGGCTACGCGGGCCATCCCCGGGACGGCTACACCAGCTATCTCACCGCCCCCACCGGCGGCTCCCTGGTCGGCGCCTACACCCACGACGGGCGCAGCGAACTGGTCGTCACCTTCGCCTACAACCAGTACCAGGAGCAGTTCCGGGTGCTGGCCCGGGGCATGGTGGAGTGGCTGACCCAGGGCGTGCACCTCGGGCAGAGCCGCAACTACTTCGCGGTCCACGTCGACGACGTCTTCGCGCCGGACGCCCGCTGGGACACCACGCTCAACTGCACGCCGGGCGACTTCGACTGCGCCGGCGGGGCCGGGCAGACCAGCGACATCCGGATGACGGCGGCGGACGCCCAGTACGCCGCCCAGTGGGAGCAGGCCAACGGCTTCACCCTCGACCTGCTGTACAACGCGGGATCCGGCGAGGAGTGGAAGGCGGAGAACGGCGGCACCGACGCCCTCACCACCCAACTGCTGGCCGACAAGGCCAAGTTCCGCTGGGAGAACCACACCTACACGCACGAGTTCCTCGGCTGCGTCCAGGACACCGGCACCGTGCCCTGGACCTGCGCGAAGAACGTCGACGGCAGCACCAAGTGGGTCTCCCGGAGCGACATCGCCGGCCAGATCACCAACAACTACAACTGGGGCGTCCAAAAGGGCCTCCCGGTCGACCGCACCGAGCTGGTCACCGGCGAGCACTCCGGTCTGAAGACCCTGCCGCAGCAGCCCCAGGACAACCCCAACCTGGCCGGCGGGCTCCAGGACGCCGGGGTCAAGTGGACCGGCAGCGACAACTCGCGCGAGCCCCAGCAGCGCCCGGTCGGCAACGCCCTCACGGTGCCCCGCTACCCGATGAACGTGTACTACAACGTCGGCAAGGCCGCCGAGATGACCGACGAGTACAACTGGATCTACACGTCCAAGGCGGACGGCGGCAGCGGACTCTGCGAGAACAACCCGACGTCCACCTGTCTGCCCGCGCCGCTGGACACCGCCACCGGCTACCAGTCCTACATCGTCCCCCAGGAGGCCGCGACCGCCCTGCGCCACGTGCTCGGCAACGACCCGAAGCCGCACTACGTGCACCAGTCCAACCTCGCCGAGGAGCGGATCCTCTACCCGGTCCTCGACAAGGTGCTCGGCGACTACCGCGCGCTGTTCGCGGACAGCGCCCCCGTCGTCAACCTGCGGCAGCGGGACATCGGCACCGAACTCAGCCGCCAGGCCGCCTGGGCCAAGGCCCTCGCGGACGGCAAGGTCACCGCGTACCGCATCGGCACCGCGGTGACCGTCCAGGGCCCGTCGGGCGTGGTGGCACCCATCACCGCCCCGGAGGGCACCAAGCAGCAACAAGTCCTCGGTACCACCGTGTTCGGCACGCCGTACGCGGGTCAGCGCTCCGCCTGGTCCTCACCCGGACTCCTCCAGGCGGCGATCACGCTGAAGCTTCCGGCCTGACCAGCCGACTGACATTCGCTGTCCAGGGGGGACACCAATGCCGAGCAGTGGCCGTCACGTCACCATGCTCACGGAAGGCACCTATCCGCACATCCACGGAGGCGTCAGCACCTGGTGCGACCAGCTCGTGCGCGGTATGCCGGAGGTCGACTTCAACGTCCTGGCCCTCACCGGCAACGGCCGCGAGCCGGTCACCTGGGAGCTGCCGCCGAACGTGTACCGGCACACCGCGTTCCCGCTGTGGGGACCGGCGCCGACGCGACGGCCACTCCTCGGCAAGGAGCGGCGCCGCTTCATAGACGTCTATGAGCGGTTCCTGCTCTCGATGCTCGACCCCGAGTCCGGCTGCAACTTCGCCCAGGGGCTCTACTCCCTGGCGCGGCTGGCTCGGGCCGGGCGGCTCTCCACCGCACTGCGCTCGGAGGCCGCCCTGCGGTCGCTCATGTGGATCTGGACCATGCCGCACCTCCAGATAGCCACCGCACGGCCCACCGTGCACGACGCCCTGACCGCCACCGACCTGCTCGAACACGCGCTGCGCCCGCTGGCCGCCCGGCTCCCGGAGGACTGTGTGGCCCACGCGGTCAGCAGCGGCCTCGCCACCCTGCCCGCGCTCGCCGCCCAGCATCTGGACGGCGTTCCCTTTCTCCTCACCGAACACGGCATCTACCTGCGCGAACGCTATCTCGGCTACCGCACGGGGGAGCAGACCTGGCCGGTGAAATCGGTGATCCTCAGCTTCTACCGCGAGCTCAACTCGATGGGCTACCGCCAGGCCGATCTGATCACCCCCTGCAACCAGTACAACCGCCGCTGGGAAGAGCGCGGCGGCGCCCCGGCGGACCGCATCAGGACCGTCTACAACGGAGTCGACCCCAACCTCTTCCCGCACGCCGGCCCCGACCCCGCGATCCCCACCCTCAGCTGGTGCGGCCGGATCGACCCCATCAAGGACCTGGAGACCCTGATCCGGGCGTACGCCATGGTCCGCGCCGAACTGCCCGAGGTGCGGCTGCGGCTCTTCGGCCCCGTACCGGCGGGCAACGCGGACTACCGCACCACGCTGGAGAAGCTCGCCGCCGAACTCGGCGTGACCGACGGCATCAGCTACGAGGGCCGCGTCAGCGACGTCGCGAGCGCCTACGCGGCGGGGAGCGTGGTGATGCTCTCCAGCATCAGCGAGGGCTTCCCCTTCTCCATCATCGAAGCCATGTCCTGCGGCCGGGCCACGGTCTCCACCGACGTCGGCGGGGTGCGCGAGGCCGTCGGCGACGCCGGACTCGTGGTCCCGCCGCGCGAGCCCGCGCTGATGGCCGAGGCCACCCTCACCCTGCTGCGGGACGACGCCCGCCGCGCCGAACTGGGCGCGCGGGCCCGCAGCCGGGTCGTCGACCAGTTCACCCTGCACCGCTCGGTGGACGGCTTCCGCAAGATCTACCTGGAGCTGGCCGGCCGCCCCGAGCCCGCCCCCCGGTACGCCACCGCGCCCTGCCCCACCCCGCAGTACAGCGGGGCCCGGCCGCGCGCCGAGCGCCCCGAGTCGGACGACTGGACGCTCCAGCTCACCGACCCCTGGTACCGGGAGCTGGCGTCGGACGGATCCGTCTGGTGAGCGGCTCGCTCTGGCTCGGCAAGGAGGGGCAGGACACCCTGCCCTACATCCCCCGCCAGCGGCCGAAGGCCGCCCCCGCCGACGACCCCATGGACGAACTCGCCACCCGGCTCGAAGAGTTGATAGCCGCCGCCGTCCATCCCGACGAGGTCGCCGCGATCCTCGAATCCGACGGGATGACCGACGCGCACATCCGCACCACCTACGGCCGCCACGACTCCTTCGCCCTCGCCGAGGAGCTCTACGCGCGCGTGGAGCGCCGCTACCCGTCCGCCACGGACGCCGCCGCCGACCCCTGGCACACCTCCCTGGCCGCCTGTCTGCTGCGCGGCCTGGTCTTCGCCCTGCCCGGCCTCGCCTACGTCCTGGGGGCGCCGCTGCTCGCGGGCCCGCCCGACAGCAGGGGGCTGCCCTCCGGCACCGTCCCGCTGCTGGCCGCCGCCATCACCGGCTGGGTGTGGAACCAGGGGCTCTCCCACCGGACCTACGTCTGGCTCGGCCTGGGCGACCGGCCCGCCGCGGCCCGCGCGCTGCGCAGCGGGGCGCCGCTGGGCGCGCTGCTCAGCGCGCTGGCCGCACTGGCGGCGGCCGGTCCCGGCGAGCTGGGCACCGCCTGGTTCGCCGCCGGGCAGGCGCTCTACCTGGGCGCGGCCACCGTCCTGCTGACGCTCGGCCGCGAACGCGACCTGCTGTACGCGCTGCTGCCGATGGCCGCGGGCGCCGCGCTCACCCTCCCGTACGACCTGTCCGAGGCCGCGCGGACCGGGCTGCTGCTGCTCTCGCTCGGCGCGGCGGCGGTGTTCGCGGGCCGCGCCGTCGCCGCGGCCGGACCGGGCGGCGGCGCGGCGGCGCGGAGCCGGTCCGGCCCGCCGCTCACGGCGTCCCTGCCGTCCGCGCTGTTCGGGCTCGGCACCGGGCTGTTGGTGCTCTACGCGGCCGTCGGGGACGTCCTGGCCGACGGGGCGGGCTCCGCGGTGGCCGCGCCCTCGGCGGTGGCGCTCACCCTGAGCATGGGGCCCGCCGAATGGCTGCTGTACCGGTTCCGCAGCGAGAGCGCGGCCGGGCTGCGCGCCAGCACCACAGCGCACGGCTTCCGCCGCACCATCGTGTCCGCCATCGCCGTCTGCCTGGCCGGATACCTGGTGGTGCTCTGCGGGCTCACCGTCACCGGGACGCTGCTGTGGCCCGGCGCCCCCCACCTCGGCGCCGGGCGCCTCACCGGCCTGCTGCTCACCGGCACCGTCCTGTGGACCGCACTGCTGCTCCAGTCCTTCGGCGCGGTGCGCAGCGCCGCCGCCGTGTGCTGCGCGGCGGCCGGTGTCCAGGTGGTCTGCCTGGCGACCGGGACGGGCCACCCGCGGGTGGTCGGGCCGCTGGTGGCGGGCGCGGCGGCGGTGGTGCTCGCCGCGCTGGTGGCCGCGCTGCTGGGCAGGGCGACGGCGCACCGGGTATGAACGAACCGGCGGGTCCGACCACGACACCCGGCAGGACCGCACACCAAGCCACGCCCGGCGGCGCCGGGCGCACCAGGACGGAAGTCACGCACCCCATGCCCCGCAACCTCCTCGTCCCGTTCTACGACCACCCCGCCGACCGCCCCGACGCCTGGGAGGCGCTGATCGCGGCGGCCCCCCGGCTGTACGGGGTGGTGCTCAACCCGGCCAGCGGCGCGGGCGGGGCGCCGGACTCCGCGTTCGCCGCGGCGGCGGCCCGGCTGCGCGACGCCGGCGTCCCCGTCCTCGGGTACGCGGACACCGGCTACGGCCGCCGCCCGCACGCCGACGTGGTGCGCGACCTGCTGCGCCACCGCGACTGGTACGGCGCGGACGGCGCCTTCCTCGACCAGGCGGCCACCGCGCCCGAGCTGCTCCCGCACTACCGCAGGCTCGCCGTCGCCGCCCGCGGGGCCGGGGCCCGCACCCTGGTCCTCAACCACGGCACCCACCCCGACCCCGGCTACGCCGACCTCGCCGACCTGCTCGTCACGTACGAGGGCACCTGGGCGACCTATCCGCAGGTCCGGGTCCCGCAGTGGACCCGGGACCATCCGCCGGAGCGCTTCTGCCACCTCGTGTACGCCGCCCCGCCCGGCGCCCGCCCCCGCACCCCCGTGCACTGCGCGGTGCCGGGCGGCGCCCCGCACCCGTGGGGTACCCTGCCGCACCTCCTGGAGCCCGCCCGATGAACCGCTCCCGCCGTCTGCTGCTGCCCGTGGCCCTGCTGGCGCTGCTGCTCGCCGGGTGCTCCTCCTCGTCCGACGACGACGCGGGGCCCGACGAGAGCGACAACGCGGCGCCGACCAGGGCCCCGTCCGCCCCGGCCACCACGCCCGGCCGCTCCGCGCCGCCGTCCCCCTCCGCCACGCCCTCCGGGCCCGCGCACCGCCGCTGGCAGCCCCGGCCGGGGGTGGCCTGGCAGTGGCAGCTCACCGGGAAACTGGATCCGACCGTGGACGTACCGGTGTACGACGTCGACGGGTTCAACGTCTCCAAGGCGCAGGTCGACGATCTGCACCGGCGCGGGCGCAAGGTGATCTGCTACGTGTCGACGGGCGCCTGGGAGGACTTCCGCCCCGACGCCGGGCGCTTCCCCAAGTCGGTGCTGGGCAAGGGCAACGGCTGGAAGGGCGAGCGCTGGCTGGACGTCCGCCGCACCGACGTGCTGGGCCCGCTGATGGCCGCGCGGTTCGACATGTGCCGGGCCAAGGGGTTCGACGCGGTCGAGCCGGACAACATGGACGGCTACGACAACGAGAGCGGGTTCCCCCTGACGGGGGAGGAGCAGCTGGCCTACAACCGCCTGATCGCGCGGCTCGCCCACGACCGGGGTCTGGCGGTCGGCCTCAAGAACGACCTCGACCAGATCCCGCAGCTGGTGGGGGACTTCGACTTCGCGGTCAACGAGCAGTGCGCGGAGTTCGGGGAGTGCGGGGTGCTGGGGGCGTTCACGCGGGCGGGGAAGGCGGTGTTCCACGTCGAGTACGACAAGGCGCCGGCGGATTTCTGTGCGGTGGGGAGGGGGTTGGGGCTGAGCTCGATGAAGAAGGAGCTGGAACTGGGGGTATGGCGCAGCCCGTGCTGACGCTGTGGGCGGGGTGTCCGTCCGCGCCCCGGTGCCGGGTTGCTCGCGCAGTTCCTCGCGCCCCTGGGAAACCCGTCTTCGTCTGCGGGTCGTGGTCGCTTCTCGCGCAGTTCCCCGCGCCCCTGAAAACCCTCGTTCGTCTGCGGGCTGTGGTCGCTCTTCGCGCAGTTCCTCGCGCCCCTGGGAAACCCGCCTTTGTCTGCGGGGCGGTGGTGGGTTGCTCGCGCAGTTCCCCGCGCCCCTAAAGCGTGGGGCTGAGCTCGGTTCTTCGGCTGCCTGGTACCCCGTAGGGGCGCCGGGGCAGCCGAAACGACCGGCTCAGCCACCGGCTTTCAAGGGGCGCGGGGAACTGCGCGACCAGCCGCGCACGGCCCGCAGACGAAGTCCCTGCCGGTAAGGGGCGCGGGGAACTGCGCGAGGAGCGACCGCCGGGCCGCAGGCGACGACCGGGGCCCACAGGGCCGCAGGCCCTACCCCCTGCCCAGGGCGGACACCAGCAGCGCCGCCGTTGCCGCTGTCTCGGCCACCGCCCCGAACACATCCCCCGTCACCCCACCGAACCGCCGCACGCAGTGCACGAGCAGCAGCTGGGCGGCGAGCACCCCCGCCGCCAGCGCCAGCGCCTGGTGCAGGGCCGCCCCGCGGCCGAGCGCCGCCCCGGCCCCCGCCGCACACCCCGCCGCGGCCAGCACCGCGACCCCCGCCGCCGCCCGCCGGGGCACCGCGCCCGCGACCGCCGCGCCCAGCCCGTCGGGCCGGGCCGGGGGCACGCCGGGGCGGCAGGCGAGGGTGAGGGCGAGCCGGGCGGTGACGGCCGCGACGGCCGCCGCCACCGCGCCCCGCGCCCAGCTCTGCGCGTACAGCTCGGCCACCACGGCCACCTGGCCGAGCAGCACGAAGACCAGGGTGAGTACCCCGAACGGCCCGATGTCCGACTGCTTCATGATCCGCAGCGCGTCCGCCGCGGGCTTGGCGCTGCCCAGCCCGTCGGCCACGTCCGCCAGGCCGTCCAGGTGCAGCCCCCGGGTGAGGGCGGCCGGGACGGCGGCGGTGGCGACGGCGGCGGGCAGCGGGCCCGCGCCCAGGAGCAGCAGCAGGCCGCCGACGGCCGCGGCGGACAGCCCGACGACCAGTCCGGCCACCGGGGCCCAGAGCATTCCGGCGCGGGCGGCCGGGCGGTCCCAGCGGGTGACCCTGACCGGGAGCACGGTGAGGGTGCCGAAGGCGAAGCGGAGGCCGTCCAAGGGATTCATCGGCCGCAGGCTATCCCGAGCGCGGCCCCCGCCCCCACCGGGGTAAATTGCGCATACGGCGCACAACGGGAGCGGATGCGATGAGCTGGTTCAACCGCAACTTCGTGGAGCCGGGAAAGCTTCCGCTGCTGCTCGCCCTGGCGTCGTTCGTGCTGACCTTCCTCGTCACCCGGACGATCACCCGGCTGATCCGGGCCGGGCGGGGCCCGTTCCGCAACATCAAGCCGGGCGGGCTGCACATCCACCACGTGGTGCCCGGGGTGATCCTGACCGTACTCGGCGGGTTCGGGGCGGTCGCCAGCGGGCGGCACGGGATCGGCGCCTGTCTCTTCGCGGTGGTCTTCGGGGTCGGCGCGGGCCTGGTCCTGGACGAGTTCGCGCTGATCCTGCACCTGGACGACGTCTACTGGACCGAGCAGGGCCGCAAGAGCGTCGAGGTGGTGGTGCTCACGGCGGCCCTGGTGCTGCTGACCCTGGGCGGGTTCTCGCCGCTCGGCGTGAACGACATGTCGACACAGGAGCGGCACGACCGGGCGTCGTTCATCCTCACCCTCTGGATCAACTTCTGCTTCGTGCTGCTGGCGCTCTTCAAGGGCAAGTTCCGGCTCGCCATCGTGGGCACGCTCGTCCCGTTCGTGGCGCTGGTCGCCGCGATCCGGCTGGCCCGGCCCGGCTCGATGTGGGCCCGCCGCTTCTACCGCCGCAGGCCGCGCGCCCGGGCCCGGTCCCTGCTGCGGGTCTACCGGCACGACCGGCGCTGGACGCGGCTGCGCCGCCGGGCTCAGGACTTCATCGGGGGCGCCCCGGACAGGCTGCCGGTGCGCCGGTCCTGACGGGCGCGCTCGCGCCTGCGCCGCTGGCGCACCGAGGTGATCCAGCAGAGCACCGCCACCGCGACCATGGCGGCGATGTGCTCCTTGCCCGCGAGGTTGTCCTTGAGGAGCACCTCGCCGACCATCGCCAGGGCGACCACCCCGGCCGTCCAGTACGCCCGGTAGCGCCAGCAGACGTACAGGGCGAGCCCGACCACCGCGGCCGAGGGGCCCGTGTCGACCATCTTCGCGTCCGAGGCGGGCAGCCCCAGCGGCCCGTCGGGGCCGAGCGCGATGCCCACGCGCGCGTACATGGTGCCGGCCAGCGTCGCCGCGTACGCGATCAGCAGGGTGTGGCGGCGGCCGATGCAGATCTCCGCGATGCCGAAGACCAGCAGGAGCTGGCCGAGCGCGCCCCACACCGGCAGGTCGAGGGCGGGCACGAACAGGGAGAGCGGGGTGCGCAGGAGCGAGATCCACAGCGCGTCCTCGGCCTTGACCGAGCCGAGCACCTGGACCGGGCGGAAGCCCCAGGGCTGGTTCTGGACGAGCTGGAACAACGATGTCAGGACGACCGCGCACAGGGTCATCGGGACCGCCCGCCAGCGCTGGGTGCTCAGCGCGTAGCGGACGGCCAGGTAGAGCGGGCCCCACTCCCGTCGGACGAACCGGCGTACTGGTCCGTTGGCCGGCCGGGAGCGGGGGAGCCTCACCTCTGGGACTCCAGGTGCTTGCGGTGCAGCCACTTGGGCAGCCCGGGCGCCTCCAGGAAGCCCTCCGCGCGCGCCGACGCGATCGCGATGCGCGGCAGGTCGGCGCTCTTCTCGAAGAGGGTGAACCGGGGTTCCCAGATCGGCCGGTACTTGGCGTTGGCGCGGTACAGCGACTCGATCTGCCACCAGCGGGAGAAGAAGCTCAGCAGCGAGCGCCAGAGCCGCAGCACGGGGCCCGCGCCGAGCTTGGAGCCCCGCTCGAAGACGGAGCGGAACATCGCGAAGTTCAGCGAGACCTGGGTGGTCCCGATCTCCTTGGCGCGCTGGAGGAGCTCGATGACCATGAACTCGACCAGGCCGTTCTCCGACTCGCGGTCGCGGCGCATCAGGTCCAGCGAGAGCCCGTGCGGGCCCCACGGCACGAAGCTGAGCAGTGCGCGCAGCTCGCCCTCGGCGTCGGTGCACTCCAGCATCACGCACTGGCCGTCGGCGGGGTCGCCCAGTCGGCCCAGCGCCATGGAGAAGCCGCGCTCGGTGGCCCCGTCGCGCCAGTCGTCGGCCTTGCGCAGCAGTTCGCTCATCTCATCGGCAGGAATGTCCGCATGACGGCGGATCCTCACCTCGTACCCGGCCCGCTTCACCCGGTTGTACGCCTGGCGGACCGTCCGCATGGCCCGGCCGTCCAGCGTGAACTCGGCGATCTCCACGATCGCCTCGTCGCCCATCTCCAGGGCGTCCAGGCCGTGCCGGGCGTAGACGGTGCCCGCCTCCTCGCTGGCGCCGGTCACCGCCGGGATCCAGCCGTGCTCACGGGCCTCGGCCAGCCAGGGCTCGATGGCGCCGGGCCATGCCTCGGGGTCGCCGATGGGGTCGCCGGAGGCCAGCGAGACGCTGTTGATCACGCGGTAGGTGACGGCGGCCTTGCCGGTGGGGGACCAGATGACGCTCTTCTCGCGGCGCAGCGCGAAGTAGCCGAGCGAGTCGCGCTCGCCCTGCTTCTCCAGGAGCGCGCGCAGCTTCTCCTCGTCCTCCACGGTGATCGGGTCGACGGCCTTGCGGTTGCGGAAGGCGGCGTAGATCACGGCGATGAGCAGCAGCGTGGAGAGCACGTTGATGGTGACGTCGACCCAGCCGGGGGTGTCGATGCCGGTGATGTCGTGGTCGTCCGGCACCAGCGAGACGAGCCGCATCACGCCGTACCGCCAGCGCCCCAGGAACGTGGAGTGCTCGGCGCCCTGGTACGTGTTGGTCACGGTCACCAGGAGCGCGGCGACCAGCGACGTCAGCAGCAGCCCGCCGGCCGCGACGATCGCCGCCAGCCTCGGGTTGGCGCGGTCGCCCTTGGCGTAGAACTCGCGGCGGCCCAGCAGCAGCGCCGCCACGAAGGCGGCGGTCAGCACCAGGGAGACCCAGTTCTGCGGGTACTGGCGGATCTCCGGGAAGACCATGACGAAGGCGAACAGCAGCAGGACCAGGCCGCTGAGCACCATGTTGAGGATCCACGCGGCCCGCTTGCGGCGGCGCATCGTGACGGCGAGGAACAGCGTGACCACGCCCGAGGCGAACCCCGCGTCCAGCAGGTACGGCGTGAAGTAGTTGTCCGTGTTGTGGCGCCGAAGGTCCTGGCCGAACGAAACCCATACGGCGCTCAGGAAGTTGATGAACGTCACGGCTCGCAGGTACCAGACGGCGAATGCCGCACTGCGTCGCGACCGGACGGTGCTCCGGTCCAATCCTTCGGTGGTCAAGCGGACTTCTCCCATGAAACGCGATCATATGGGGCGGTGGACATCGCGCGTCATGGCGGTCGGCACCGCGGCCGGGCGGTGCCCGGCCGCGGTCCCGGCTCAGTCGTCGGCGCGATCCCCCTCGGGCTCCGCGCGCTCGGGCAGCTCCGCGGCCAGGGCGGCTGCGGCCTGTACGAGAGGAAGAGCGAGCAGGGCCCCGGTTCCTTCACCGACAGTGACGCCCTGGTCGAGCAGAGGGTTGAGTGCCATCCGGTCCAGTGCCTTGGACTGCCCCGGCTCACCGCTCAGCTGACCGGCCAGCCACCAGTCCGGAGCCCGGAAGGCGGCCCGCTGGGCCACCAGCGCACAGGCCGACGAGACCACCCCGTCGAGGATGACCGGCATTCGGCGCACCGCGCACTGAAGCAGAAAACCGGTGGTCGCGGCAAGGTCGGCGCCGCCGACCGCCGCCAGCAGCTCCAGCTGGTCGCCGAGAACCGGCCGCGCCCGGCGCAGCGCGTCCCGGATCGCCGCGCACTTGCGCATCCACGCCAGGTCGTCGATGGCGGCCCCGCCACGCCCGGTCACCACCGAGGCGTCGGTGCCGCACAGCGCCGCGATCAGGGTCGCCGCCGCCGTGGTGCCGCCCACGCTGAGGTCGCCCAGCACCACCAGGTCGGTGCCGGAGTCGGCCTCCTCGTCGGCGATCCGCATCCCGAGGCGGACGGCCTCCTCGGCCTCCGCCACGCTCAGCGCGTCCTCGACGTCGATGCGCCCGCTGCCGCGCCGCACCCGGTGCCGTACGACCTCCTCGGGCAGCAGCTCCGGGTCGCAGTCCAGACCCGCGTCCACCACCCGTACGGGGACGCCCAGGCGCCGGGCCAGTACGGAGACGGGGCCCGCGCCGTCCAGGACGGACCGCACCAGGGCGTGGGCGGAGCCCGCCGGGCGCGCGGAGACGCCCAGCCCGGCCACGCCGTGGTCGCCCGCGAAGAGGACCACGCGCGGGTGCTCGATGGGTTTGACCGGAACCGTGCCCTGCGCGGCGGAGAGCCACTCGCCCAGCTCGTCGAGCCGGCCGAGCGCGCCGGAGGGCACGGTCAGCCGCTCCCGGCGTTCCTCGGCGTCACGCCGCACACCGCTGTCGGGGCGTTCGATCAGATCGGAGAAGTCGTCGAGATTCAGCCTGCTCATTCGCTGAACAGTACCGGCAGCGCGGGGCTCTCCCGCCGGTGGTGCGGCAAGATCGCGCCCCGGCTCAGCCGCGCAGCACCAGCGCCTGCCCCGCGACCACGAGCAGCACCTGTTCGCACTCCGCCGCGACCGCCGCGTTCAGCCGCCCCAGCTCGTCCCGGAACATCCGCCCGGACCGGGTCGCGGGCACCACGCCCGAGCCCACCTCGTTGCTGACGAACACCACGGACCTGGGCGTCGCCCGGACCGCCGCGACCAGCTCGGCCATCCGCCCGCGCACCGCGTCCGGCACCTTCTCCGCCTCCCACGCCCCGGCCCGGTCCAGCGCGTCCGTCAGCCACAGCGCCAGACAGTCCACCAGCAGCGCGGGCCCCTGCCCGGCCAGCAGCGGCACCAGCTCGCAGGTCTCCTCGGTGCGCCAGGCGCCGGGCCGCCGCTCGCGGTGCAGCCCGATCCGCGCCGCCCACTCCGGGTCCCCCTCCCGGGTGCCGCCGGTGGCCACGTACACCACCTCCGGGAACGTCTCCAGACGGCGCTCGGCCTCCACCGACTTGCCCGAGCGGGCGCCGCCGAGGACCAGGGTGCGGCGCGGCAGGTCGGGCACCGCGTGGTACTCCCCGACGACCAGCGTCGTCCCGTCCGGCACCGCCCGCGCCCCGGCCGCCGCGAGCCGCCGCGCCAGCTCCGGGCCGGGCGGCACGTCGTGGCCGATGTGCACCGCGACCACATCGGTGGCCGGGCCCACGGCCCCGGCGGCGCGCAGCCGCGCCAGCGCGTCCGGCCGCCCCAGCACGTCACCGGCCACCATGTCGTACGGACGCCCCTCGGCCAGCCCCGACGGCGCCCCGCCCGGCGGCAGGTAGAGCAGCCGCTCGCCCTCCGGCGAGGTCACCTCGTACCCCGTGCCCGGCGCGTCCATCGGCACCGCCCGCACCCGGTGCCCGCTGATCAGCGTCAGCACCCGGCCGTCCGGTACCCGCCCCGCCGACGGCAGCCCGGGCGGCAGCTCCACGGCCGGGCCGTCGTGCGGATGGGTGAGCAGGACCTGGCGCACCCCGGCCAGCGAGCGCCCGGCCCGGGCGGCGGCCAGCGCGGCGCCCGGGGTGAGGTCGAGCAGCAGGGCGCCGTCGAGCAGCAGCGAGGTCGCGCCGCGCGCCCGCTCGCCGAGGGCCGAGGCGCACGCGGCGCAGGGGCAGTCGGGGCGCGGCAGCCCGTCGGGGGCTCCGGTGCCGAGGAGAGTCAGTTCCACGAAGACGATCCTCCCGCGTCACCGCTGTCGGTGCGCGCCCGGCTACGCTGCGGGCAGCAACGTGACCCGGGAGGCGCACATGGCGTGGACGTGGCGATTCGAGAAGTCCGACGGGACGGAGGTCGAGCCGGCGGTGGCGCCGGAGGAGTTCACCACCCAGGGCGACGCGGAGTCCTGGATCGGTGAGGTCTGGAAGGACCTGATGGAGGGCGGCGCGGACCAGGTGCGCCTCTTCGAGGACGGCACCGAGATCTACGGCCCGATGAGCCTGCACGCGGCGGCCGAAGCCTGACGGCCCCGGCGGGCCCCGGCCCGTACGGCGGCGCCCGCGGACCCGTTGGTCCGCGGGCGCCGCCGGAGCCGCCCTAGATCTCGCCCAGCGTGACCTGGACGGTCTTGGCGGCGCCGCCCCGCGCGTACGTCACCTGGACGGTCTGGCCGGGCCGGTCGGCGGCCAGCGCCTCGGAGAGCGAGGTGATCGTGGTGATGTCGGTGTCACCGACCTTGGTGATGACGTCCCCGGCCCGCAGCCCCGCCCTGTCGGCCGCCCCGTCCCGCTTCACCTCGACGACGGCCACGCCCGCGGGCCGGTACGAGGAGTCCACGACCGTGCGCGCGGTGACGCCGAGCGCCGCCCGGCCCGAGTCGGTCACCTTGCCGCTCCTGACGATCTGGTCGGCGACCGTCTTCACCATCGAGGACGGGATGGCGAACCCGATGCCCGGGGCCGCGCTGCCGCCCATGTCCGGGTCGGTCGCGGCCAGCGTCGGGATGCCGATGACCTCGCTGTTCAGATTGACCAGCGCGCCCCCGCTGTTGCCCGGGTTGATCGCCGCCGAGGTCTGCACCATGTTGCCGATGGTGGCGCCGGTGCCGCCGCCCGACGGGCTCTCCGTCACGGTCCGGCCGGTCGCCGAGACGATGCCCTGGGTGACGCTGCTGGACAGGCCCAGCGGGGAGCCCATGGCCAGGACGATCTGGCCCATCTCCACCTTCGAGGAGTCGCCGAACCTGGCCGGCTTCAGCCCCTTCGGGACCGAGTCCAGCTTGATCACCGCCAGGTCCTGCTCCGGATAGGCCGCCACCAGCTTGGCGCCGAGCGAGCCGCCGCCGGTGGCGGTGGACACCTTGAAGGTGTTCTCGCCGCCCACCACGTGCGCGTTGGTCACCACATGGCCCTGGGTGTCGTAGACGATCCCGGAGCCCAGGCTGTCGGCCGCGTCGATCTGCACGACCGAGGGCAGTACGTCCTTGATCACCCGCTCGTAGTCGGCCTGGAGGGCGTTGCCGTCGGCCTTCGCGGGCGCCTGCGGCTTCTGGGGGGCCGCCGGGTTCGCCGCCGCGTCGGCCCGCGCGGGGGCGGAGCGGCCGGCGCCCGGGCCGGAGCCGGAGCAGCCGGCCAGCAGGGCGGCGGCGCACAGGGCCGCGGCCACGGGCGGGAACGACCGGCGGACCCGGTCGCGGTTCACGGATCCATCCATGTTCCGCAGTATCGCGCCGGGCCCGCCCCCCGGCCTCCCCTGGCGGTCCGTTCAGGCGGTCGCCAGGAACTGGGTCGCCGCCAGCTCCCCGTACAGCGGGTCCCCGTCCACGAGTTCGGCGTGGGTGCCCACCGCGCGCACCTTCCCGGCCTCCATGACCACGATCCGGTCCGCGAGGGTCACCGTGGACAGCCGGTGCGCCACCACCAGGACCGTCGTACGGCGGGCCGCCTCGGCCACCACGTCCCGCAGCGCCAGCTCGTTGACGGCGTCCAGCTGCGAGGTCGCCTCGTCCAGGAGCAGCAGCCGGGGCCTGCGCAGCAGCGCGCGGGCGATCGCCACGCGCTGGCGCTCACCGCCCGACAGCTTGGAACCGCGGTGCCCCACGACGGTGTCCAGACCCTCCGGCAGCCGCTCCACCAGCTCGGCCAGCTTCGCCCGTACGAGGACGTCGGCGATCTCCGCGTCCGTCGCGTCCGGCGCCCCGAACACCAGGTTCTCGCGGACGGTCCCGGCCAGTACGGGGGAGTCCTGCTCCACGTATCCGATGGCGCCGCGCAGCTCGGCCAGCGGCCAGTCGCGCACGTCCCGGCCGTCCACCAGCACCCGCCCGCCGCTCGCCTCGTAGAACCGCTCGATCAGCCCGAACACGGTCGTCTTGCCCGCGCCCGAGGGCCCCACGAAGGCGGTCATCCCGGCGCCCGGCACCTCGAAGGAGACCCCGTGGTGGACGTACGGCAGGTCCTCGCGGTAGCGGAAGCGCACCTCCTCGAAGACCACCGAGGCGGGCGCGGCGGGGTCCCGCGGCGCCGGAGCCGGCCCCGGCTCCAGCCGCTCGGTCTCCAGCCGTTCGGCCTCCGTGATGCGGGCCACCGCCGCCGAGCCGACCTGGTACTGGGTGGCCGCCTGCACCAGCTTGGAGACCGGGTCGATCAGATAGAACAGGAAGAGCAGGAACGCCACCAGGGTGGAGACCGAGATCGCCCCCGAGGCGACCCGCGCGCCGCCGATCCCCAGCACCGCCAGGAACGACACCTGCACCGCGAGGCCCACCGAAGTCCCCGCCAGCGACTGCCACTTGGCCGAGCGGACCCCGTGCCGCCAGGCATCCTCGGCGGCGGCGTCCACCACGGCGCTCTCGCGCTCCTCGGCGCCGGACGCCTTGACCGTGCGGAAGGCGCCGAACGCCCGCTCCAGCACGCTGGACATCTCCGCCACCGACGCCTGCGCCCGCGCGGTCGCCCGGGAGATCTGCGGCATCACCAGCGCCACCGCCGAGCCGATCAGGACGATCACGCCGAGCGTGACGCCGAGCAGCACCGCGTCCATGTACGCCATCATCGCGATCGTCGCGAGGAAGGTCAGCCCGCCGGTGGCCGCCGAGACCACCGACTGGGTGGTGACCGCGCGCAGCAGCGTGGTGTCGGAGGTCACCCGGGACATCAGGTCGCCCGGGGGCAGCCGCTCGGTCTCCGCGATCCGCAGCCGCAGCAGCCGGCCTATCAGGGTGCGCCGGGCGGCCAGCACCACGGACTCGGCGGTGCGCTCCAGGACGTACGCCCCGAACGACTCGACGACCGTGCCCACCACCACGAGCGCGGTGAGCAGGACGAGCACGCCCGCGATCGGCTCGTCCCCGCCGAGCCGGTCCACCAGGGCCTTGGCGGCCAGTGGCTGGGCGAGCCCGGTGGCGGCCCCGACGAGCGTCAGCAGCGCCCCGAGGACGACGGTGCCCCGGTGCGGCCGGAAGTGCCGGTAGAGGGCCCGCCAGGTGTCCCGGGCGGGCAGTTTGGCGGGAGAGGGTTCAGTGGTCACCCAGGGAGGACGCGAAAGGGGCCCGCCCACCTGACACCCGCGCCCGCCGGGCCGGGACTACCCCCGTACGCCGCAGAGGTGGAGCAGGGCCGCGACCCGCCGGTAGGGGTCGGTGCGCCCGGCCCGGTCCTCGGCGGCCAGCAGCCGGTCCAGCTCGTCCGCCGCGGGCAGCTGCACCTCGTTGGGCACGTTGTCGGTGAAGACCCGCACCCCGTACCAGGCGTGCAGCGGCGCCGCGATCCCGTCCAGCGTCCGGGTCAGCGTCTCCAGCCGGTCGGCCCGCACGGAGAGCCCGAGCCGGTTGGTGTAGGCGTCGGTGTCGGCGTCGAAGGACGCGAGGGCGCCCGTCCAGTCGCCGGCCAGCCCCGGCCGCATGGCCAGCGCGTCGGCGTTCCGCACGAGCAGCGACAGCAGCCCGCCGGGCGCCAGCATCCGGGCCAGGCCCGCGAGCATCGCGTCCGGCTCCTGGACGTACATCAGCACGCCGTGGCAGAGGACCACGTCGAAGGAGCCGGGCAGGAAGTGCACCCCGGTCTCGTTGCCGTCGCCCTGGATCAGGCGGACCCGCTCGCGGATGCCCTCCGGCTCGGTGGAGAGCGCCTCACGGGCCACCCGCAGCATCTCGGGGTCGGACTCCAGGCCGGTGACGGTGTGCCCGGCGCGGGCCAGGCGCAGGGCCTGGGTGCCCTGCCCCGTACCCACGTCGAGGACCCGCAGCCGCTGGCCCACCGGGAACCGGGCGGCTATCTGCTCGTCGAGCTGACGGGCCACGAGCTCCTGGCGCACGGTGTTGCGCAGACCGCTCAGGCCCTTCAGCCAGTTGCCGGAGGCGCCGCTGAAGGCGGCGACGTCCGTGCTCAGGGTCGTTCCCCGCGCTTGACCTGCGGCTTCGGCAGACGAAGCCGGCGCATCTGGAGCGTACGCATCAGGCCGTACGCCACCGCGCCCTTGGTCGGCTGGTCGGCGAAGCGCTCCCGGAGCTGCTTCTTCAGCCGGAAGGCCATGCCGATGGAGTCGAGCACGATCAGCACGATCACCACGAGCCACAGCAGCAGCGCGATGTTCTGCAGGCTGCCGATCCGGACCATCGAGAGCACCAGGATGATCACTGCCATCGGCAGGAAGAACTCGGCGACGCAGAACCGCGAGTCGACGTAGTCGCGCACGAACTTGCGCACGGGACCCTTGTCGCGGCCCGGCAGGTAGCGCTGGTCGCCGTTGGCGAGCGCCTCCCGCTGCTTGGCCAGATCGGCTCGGCGGGCCTCGCGCTGGCGCTTGGCGGCCTCCTTGCGGTCGGTGGGTGCGGTCGACGCACGGCGGCGCTGGGTCTGGGCCTCACTCCGCTTGGGCGTGGGCCGACCCTTGGGGGCCTCGGGGTCGCGGGGCTGCGTGGAGAGGTCCGCCGTCACCTTGTCGGTGGGGGCCTTCTCTTCCTTGGAACGGCTACGGAACACAAAGCCCAAGGGTACGGGGTCGCGCGCATGGACCACAGGCCGGAGGGGAACGATCCCGCAACGCCTTGCGTCAGTAGCGGTACGAGTACGGGGGCCACCTACTCCCTGCGCCGGAGCGGCGCGCGGACGCAGTCGTCCTTGCGGATGACCGCATCCGGGTCCGAACAGTGCGGTAATGGATGCAGGGCCCGTACTGTGGGTTCTGTTGCAGCAGCTGGAGCTGGAGTCCGTCAGAAGGGGGCGCGCGAAGCCCATGAGCGGTGTCATGAAGCGTATGGGGATGATCTTCCGCGCGAAGGCGAACAAGGCCCTTGACCGGGCCGAGGACCCGCGCGAGACCCTCGACTACTCGTACCAGAAGCAGCTGGAGCTGCTCCAGAAGGTGCGCCGGGGCGTCGCCGACGTGGCGACCTCCCGCAAGCGGCTCGAACTGCAGCTGAACCAGCTCCAGAGCCAGTCCACCAAGCTGGAGGACCAGGGCCGCAAGGCGCTGGCGCTCGGCCGCGAGGACCTGGCCCGCGAGGCGCTGACCCGCCGCGCCTCCCTCCAGCAGCAGGTCACCGATCTGGAGACGCAGCACCAGACGCTCCAGGGCGAGGAGGAGAAGCTCACCCTGGCGGCCCAGCGGCTCCAGGCCAAGGTCGACGCCTTCCGCACCAAGAAGGAGACGATCAAGGCGACCTACACGGCGGCCCAGGCGCAGACCCGGATCGCCGAGTCCTTCTCGGGCATCTCCGAGGAGATGAGCGACGTCGGCATGGCCATCCAGCGGGCCGAGGACAAGACCGCGCAGCTCCAGGCGCGGGCCGGCGCGATCGACGAGCTGCTGGCCTCCGGCGCCCTCGACGACCAGTCCGGCCTCCAGAAGGACGACCTCCAGGCCGAGCTCGACCGCATCTCCGGTGGTACGGATGTAGAGCTGGAGCTGCAGCGGATGAAGGCCGAGCTCACCGGAGGGACGCCGAACCAGCAGGCCATCGAGGGCGGCGCCGCCGCCCCGCAGGACCGTCCGCAGCAGCAGACCCCCCGCTTCGACAAGCAGTAGAGGAGTCGCCATGATCGTGCGGATCATGGGGGAGGGCCAGGTGAAGCTGGCGGACAGCCACTTCACCGAGCTCAACAAGCTGGACGACGAGCTCCTGGAGGAGATGGAGGCCGGGGACGAGGAGGGCTTCCGCCGCACCCTGGGCGCCCTCCTGGACGCGGTCCGCCGACTGGGCGAGCCGCTCCCGGACGACGCCCTGGAGCCCTCCGAGCTGATCCTGCCCGCACCGGACGCCACGCTGGACGAGGTCCGCCAGATGCTGAGCGACGACGGGCTGATCCCGGGCTGAAGGGCAGGTCCCGTGGTCCGCGGTGAGGGGCGCCGAGCGGTCCCGTCGTCCGCGGCGGAGGGCGCCGCGCGGGCCCGCGGTCCGTGGCGGAGGTGCCCGCGGTCCGGGGCGGGGGCGCCGCGCCCATGCCGTGGCCCGTGGCGAGGCCGTTGTGCCGTTCTGGGGGAGCGGGGCCGGCTTCGCCCCGTACCTTGGGAGGCGTGACGTTCGCCCGCATTCACGGCTGGCTCAGGGCCCACCCGCTGGCGGGTGACGCGGCCCTCGCCGCCGTCGTCCTCGTCTGCCTGCTGGTCGGCTCCTTCGCCGATCCGCACGGCTCCAACGGCCCGGTGTTCGGCACCCGCACGCCCAGCGCGACCGCGCTCGTCCTGGTGACGCTGGCGGGCGTCGCCCTGGTGGCGCGCCGCCGCAACCCGCTCGCCGTCCTCGCCTGCACCAGCGCCGTCACCGTCCTCGACCTGCTCGCGGGCAACTCCCCGGCGCCCATCGCGATCAGCCCGGTCGTCGCGCTGTACACGGTCGCGGCGCACACCGACCGCGCCACCACCTACCGCGTCGGCATCGCCACCATGGGCGTCCTCACCACCACCGCCATGGTCTTCGGCGACGCCCCCTGGTACGCCCAGGAGAACGTCGCCGTCCTCGCCTGGACCGGCCTCGCCGCCACCGCCGGGGACGCCGTCCGCAGCCGCCGCGCCATCGTGGAGTCCATCCGCGAGCGCGCCGAGCGGGCCGAGCGCACCCGCGAGGAGGAGGCCCGGCGCCGGGTCGCCGAGGAGCGCCTGCGCATCGCCCGCGACCTGCACGACGTGGTGGCCCACCACATCGCGCTGGTCAACGTGCAGGCCGGGGTCGCCGCCCACGTCATGGACAAGCGTCCCGACCAGGCCAAGGAGGCCCTCGCGCACGTCCGCGAGGCGAGCCGCTCGGCGCTGAACGAGCTGCGCGCCACCGTCGGCCTGCTGCGCCAGTCCGGCGACCCGGAGGCCCCCACCGAGCCGGCCCCCGGCCTCGCCCTCCTGGACGACCTGCTGGAGGGCTTCGGCCGGGCGGGCCTGACGGTCGAGCTCGCGCCGCTCGCGCCGGAGGTGCGGGAGGGGCTGCCGGCGGCCGTGGACCTCGCCGCGTACCGGGTGATCCAAGAGGCGCTCACCAATGTGCACAAGCACGCCGGACCCGGCGCGAAGGCCGAGGTCAGCGTGGTGCGGGTGGGCCCCAACGCGGAGGTCACCATCATCGACAACGGCACCGGCACCGACGCCCGCGCGCCCGGCGGGAGCAGCGGCGGCGGGCACGGTCTGCTCGGGATGCGCGAGCGGGTCGGCGCGCTCGGCGGCAGCTGCTCGGCGGGACCCCGCTACGGCGGCGGCTTCCGGGTGCAGGCGATACTGCCGGTCAAGACGGCCGACCCGGCCCGCGCCCCCCGGACCCGCAGAACGGCCGAGTGGGCGCGGACGGCGGCCGAGGGCCCGGGGGAAGGCTGCGCATGACGATCAGGGTGGTACTCGCGGACGACCAGGCGCTGCTGCGCTCCGCCTTTCGCGTACTGGTGGACTCCGAGCCGGGGATGCACGTGGTGGGCGAGGCGTCGGACGGGGCCGAGGCGGTCGCGGTGGCCCGCTCCACCCGGGCCGACGTGGTCCTGATGGACATCCGGATGCCCGGCACCGACGGCCTGGCCGCCACCCGGATGATCAGCGCGGACCCGGACCTCGCCGACGTCCACGTGGTCATGCTGACGACCTTCGAGGTCGACGAGTACGTGGTGCAGTCGCTGCGCGCGGGCGCCTCCGGCTTCCTCGGCAAGGGCGCCGAGCCGGACGAGCTGCTGAACGCGATCCGGATCGCCGCGGCGGGCGAGGCCCTGCTGTCGCCCGCGGCCACCAAGGGGCTGATCGCCACCTTCCTCGCCCAGGGCGGCAGCTGGGACGGCACCGGCGAGCCGCCCGGCGCCCACGCCGAGCGGCTGGCGGCCCTGACCGGCCGCGAGCGGGAGGTCCTGGTCCAGGTGGCCGGTGGCCTGTCCAACGACGAGATCGCCGAGCGCCTGGTGGTGAGCCCGCTCACGGTGAAGACCCACGTCAACCGGGCGATGGCCAAACTGGGCGCCCGCGACCGGGCCCAACTGGTGGTCATCGCCTACGAGTCGGGCCTGGTGCGGCCGAGGGTCGAATAGCGCGCCGAGCCGGACAGCGCGCGAGCGGAACGGCGCGGGGGCCGGACAGCGCGAGAGGGGCGCTCCCCGGGGAGCGCCCCTCTCGCTGTGTGCCGGGGCCGGTTACGGCAGCGCGAGCATCCGCTCCAGCGCCAGCTTCGCGAAGCTCTCGGTCTCCGGGTCCACCTGGATCCGGTTGATGAGCTTGCCGTCGGCCAGCGACTCCAGGGCCCAGACCAGGTGGGGCAGGTCGATCCGGTTCATGGTCGAGCAGAAGCAGACCGTCTTGTCGAGGAAGACGATCTCCTTGCCCTCCGGGGCGAACCGGTTCGCCAGCCGCCGTACCAGGTTCAGCTCCGTACCGATGGCCCACTTGGACCCGGCCGGCGCCGCCTCCAGCGCCTTGATGATGTACTCGGTCGACCCGACGTAGTCCGCCGCGGCCACGACCTCGTGGCGGCACTCGGGGTGCACCAGGACGTTGACGCCCGGGATCCGCTCGCGCACGTCGTTGACCGAGTCCAGCGAGAACCGGCCGTGCACCGAGCAGTGGCCGCGCCACAGGATCATCTTCGCGTTCCGCAGCTCCTCGGCGGTCAGGCCGCCGTTCGGCTTGTGCGGGTTGTAGAGCACGCAGTCGTCCAGGGACATGCCCATGTCGCGGACGGCGGTGTTGCGGCCCAGGTGCTGGTCCGGCAGGAAGAGCACCTTCTCGCCCTGCTCGAACGCCCACTCCAGCGCCTTCTTGGCGTTGGAGGAGGTGCAGATCGTGCCGCCGTGCTTGCCGGTGAACGCCTTGATGTCCGCGGAGGAGTTCATGTACGAGACGGGCACCACCTGCTCGGCGATCCCGGCCTCGGTCAGCACGTCCCAGCACTCGGCGACCTGCTCGGCGGTGGCCATGTCGGCCATCGAGCAGCCGGCGGCCAGGTCGGGCAGGACGACCTTCTGGTCGTCGGAGGTCAGGATGTCCGCGGACTCGGCCATGAAGTGCACACCGCAGAAGACGATGTACTCGGCCTCCGGCCTGGCCGCCGCGTCCCGGGCCAGCTTGAACGAGTCACCGGTGACGTCGGCGAACTCGATGACCTCGTCGCGCTGGTAGTGGTGGCCGAGGATGAACACCTTGTCCCCGAGCTTCTCCTTGGCCGCGCGGGCGCGCGCCACGAGGTCGGGGTCGGAGGGCGACGGCAGGTCGCCGGGGCACTCCACACCGCGCTCGCTCTTCGGGTCGGCCTCGCGGCCGAGCAGGAGCAGGGCGAGCGGCGTCGGCTGGACATCCAGGGGTTGGGCGGTGGTCACGTCACGCACCCTTTCTCTTCTGCAGACGAGTTTTCGTCTAAATGACGCTATCTATCATAACTGCTTCACGTCACTTTGACGATGGCCATAGCGTCGATGTGACACATCCCCTTCACCCCCGTCCCGCCCCCGCCCGGCCCCCTCGGCGCCCGGCCGCCCGGGGTTTTCCCCAGGACTTTTCCGGCCCGCGCCCGGGTGTGCGAGCATGAAGGTGAGCCACGGCACGGCCATGACTCACGCACGGCCCGGAATGAATCCGGGGCACCGCCGGTTGCAACCGTCGGCAAGCAGTCTCCGTACAACCCGGGAGAGAAGCAGATGTCCGTATCGGACGAGACCACCACTGTGAGCGACGGCATCCTCCTGTCCGACGCCGCCGCGGCCAAGGTCAAGGCCCTCCTTGACCAGGAAGGCCGGGAGGACCTGGCGCTGCGCGTCGCCGTCCAGCCCGGCGGCTGCTCCGGCCTGCGCTACCAGCTCTTCTTCGACGAGCGTTCGCTCGACGGCGATGTCGTCAAGGACTTCGGCGGCGTCAAGGTCGTCACCGACCGCATGAGCGCCCCGTACCTGGGCGGCGCCTCCATCGACTTCGTGGACACCATCGAGAAGCAGGGCTTCACGATCGACAACCCGAACGCGACGGGCTCCTGCGCCTGCGGCGACTCCTTCAACTAAGCCGCACCGCACCGGTCCCGGGCGCCACCGGACCGGTCGCGACGAGGAGGGCGGGCCCCCGACGGGGCCCGCCCTCCTCGTACGTGCGCGCCCGCTCAGCTCTTGGGCAGCGCCTTCCCGGAGTCCGCGTCGACCACCTCGCGCGCCCCGAGCGTCCGGTGCAGCGTCACCGTGGCGGTCTCCTTCTTGGCCAGCATCACGCAGACCCTCTTGGGGTCGTGGTGCGCGACCCCCACGCGCACCCGCACGCCGGAGCCGCTCTCGTCCGCCGTCGCCGCGTAGGTGTCGCAGACCCCGCCCCAGAAGGTGAGGGTCAGGGTGCGGCCGTCGGCGCCGAGCGCGTACGAGACCAGGGACTGGCGGCCGGTCGGCGACGAGCCGGACGGGCTCGGCAGCGCCGTGCCCGGGTCGGCCGGCGGTGCGGGCGGCTTCGCCAGATAGCGCGGGTCGACGGCCGGGGCCGTGATGGTCACCGGCCGCGCCGCACCGGCCGGCTTCGTCCGGAAGAGCCAGGACGGCACGAGCTCCTGGCGGCCGTCCACGTACTGCGCGGACAGCCCGAAGACGGCCCCGTCGACCGTCACGGTCGACGGCGTGGCCTGCTTGCACGGCTGCCCGGCCGGGCCCTGCGGGTCGCTGGGAAGCCCCCGCTGGGGATCGCTGGGCAGCTTGCGCTGCGGGTCGCTCGGCAGCGTGCCCTTGGTGGGCTCGCCCTGCGGCCCGCCGTCCAGCGGCACCGGGCCCGTGCAGTCCTTGGGCGCCGGACGGGCGGCGCCCTGGCCGTTCAGCTGCTTGAGGGTCTCCTCGGCGCTCAGCACCGGATAGTCGGCCCCCTTCTGCGGCGCCTTCAACTGACCGCTGCCGCCCACCACCTGGCCGTCGGGGCCGACCTGGACGCCGGTGGTCCAGCCGTAGGTGGGCAGTCCGTCGATCACCGGGTCGGCGTTGACCACCCGGACCGCGCCCATCAGCTGGTCCGCGTTCAGCTTGGCGTCGTCCTGGCCCAGCGCCTTGAGCACGGGCGCGGCCACCGCCTTCGCGGCCTGCTCGCTCACCGGGGTGCCGCCGCCCGAGGGGTCGGGCTCACCGGGCGCGATGTCCGAGCCGGTGGTGTGCATCGGGCACTTGCTGCCCTTGGGGCAGTTGTCGGTGCCCCCGCTGCCGTACCGGGCGAACGTCCAGCTGCCCGGCGCCTGCTGACTGACCGTCAGGACCGGGCCGCCGCCGTCCTTGGTGACCCCCGCCTTCCAGGAGGGGCCCTCCAGGCGCGGCGCGCCGTCGATCCCCAGCGCCTTCGCCAGCCGGGCGACCTCCGCCTCGCCGACCGTACCGGCCGGGCGGTAGACCGCGGCCCGGTCCGGGCCGGCGGGCAGCTTGCCCTCCGCGCGGTAGACCACGCCGTTGGGGTCCGGCTCGCCCGGGGCGATGCCCTCCCGCCCGCTGTCCAGTGCCAGCGGGGGCGGGGTGGAGTCCGCGCCTGGACCGGCCGCCTTGCCGGAGGCCGGGCTCCCGGAGGCCGTGGAGGCCCAGTAGGCCCCGCCGCCGCCCGCGACCAGCACCGCGGCCGCGACCGAGGCGAGGACCAGGGGGGACCGCCGCACCAGCCGCGGACGCGACTCTTCCTGCGTGTGCTCGCTGCTCACCGCATCGCTCCTGTCCAGTCGTATCCAGCATCCCCTTTACGGGGGACACGCCTTGGACGGAGCGGGGGAGCGCACGGTTCCCCGCGCGCGCTGCCCCCGTGAAGACGGTCGCCCCGGGGCCGGGCCGGATCAGTCGCCGTACGCGTCCATCGCGGCGATCAGCCGGACGGAGTCGGGCGGCACGGACACCCCGTGGATGCGCGAGGGCGGGACGGGCGCGGGGCCCGCCTCCGCCGGCACCACCCAGTGGGGCGCCATCCGCGCGCAGTCGCCGCGCAGCAGCGCGAGGCCCGGTTCGGACGTGAGGACTTTCCCGGTCTGCTCCATGCTTTCCATATTCCGCACCGCACGCATCAGGAACCATGTGGAAAAACGCCTACTATCGGGTAGTTTCGGCCCTTCAGATGAGCTGCCCGGACCCGGTAGCGTTAACTGTCAACAGTCCTCCACGCAGGAGCGTCCTAGCCGTGCGTATCGCAGTCACCGGCTCCATCGCCACCGACCACCTCATGACCTTCCCCGGCCGATTCGCCGACCAGCTGGTCGCCGATCAGCTGCACACGGTCTCCCTCTCCTTCCTCGTCGACAACCTCGACGTGCGCCGGGGCGGTGTCGGCGCGAACATCTGCTTCGGAATGGGGCAGCTCGGCACCGAGCCCATCCTGGTCGGGGCCGCCGGCTCCGACTTCGACGAGTACCGCGCCTGGCTCGACCGGCACGGTGTGGACACCGACTCGGTCCGCATCTCCGAGGTCCTGCACACCGCCCGCTTCGTGTGCACCACGGACGCCGACCACAACCAGATCGGCTCCTTCTACACGGGCGCGATGAGCGAGGCCCGCCAGATCGAGCTCCAGTCCGTGGCCGAGCGGGTGGGCGGCCTGGACCTGGTGCTGATCGGCGCCGACGACCCCGAGGCGATGCTGCGGCACACCGAGGAGTGCAAGACCCGCGGGATCCCGTTCGCGGCCGACTTCTCGCAGCAGATCGCCCGGATGTCCGGCGACGACATCCGCACCCTGCTCGAAGGCGCCAAGTACCTCTTCTCCAACGAGTACGAGAAGGGGCTCATCGAGTCCAAGACCGGCTGGAGCGACGAGGAGATCCTCGGCAAGGTCGGCTACCGGGTCACCACCCTCGGCTCCCGGGGCGTGCGCATCGAGCGGGTCGGCGAGGACCCGATCGAGGTCGGCTGCGCCGAGGAGGAGGCCAAGGTCGACCCGACCGGCGTCGGCGACGCGTTCCGCGCGGGCTTCCTGTCCGGGCTGTCCTGGGGCGTCGGCCACGAGCGGGCCGCGCAGGTCGGCTGCATGCTGGCGACGCTGGTCATCGAGACCCTGGGCACCCAGGAGTACACCCTGCGCCGCGCCCACTTCATGGACCGCTTCACCAAGGCGTACGGCGACGAGGCGGCGGCCGAGGTCCAGGGCTTCCTGGCCTGACCCCCGGCTCCCGCGCCACCGTGCCCACCCGCGCCCGTCCGGGGCCGCGGGTGGGCACGGCCGTACCCGTCCGGGGGCCGCGCCCGGCGGCCGGGGCTCAGGCCGTGCGCCGCACCCGGTAGGCCGAGCCCCGCTCCCGCCGGGTCTCGCCCAGGTACTCCTGCCCCCGCATCTCGCACCAGGCCGGGATGTCCAGCCGGGCGGCCTCGTCGTCGGCGAGGACCGTGACCGTGCCGCCGACCGGGATGTCGTTGATCACTTTCGCCAGCTCGATCACCGGAATGGGGCAGCGCCTGCCCAGCGCGTCGACGGTCAGGTCCTCGGCGCCGCCCGCCGGGGCCGCCGTCTCCACCGGAGCGCCGAGCTTGCGCCGCACGCCCGCCACCACGCCCGGCAGCACTTCGAGGAACCGGTCCACCTCGGCCCCGGTCGTGCCGGACGGCAGCGAGACCCGTACGTTCCCCTCGCTCAGCACCCCCATGGCCCGCAGCACATGGCTCGGCGTCAGGGTGCTGCTCGTACAGGACGAACCCGACGAAACGGAGAAACCCTCCCGGTCCAGCTCGTGCAGCAGGGTCTCTCCGTCGACATAGAGACAGGAGAAGGTGACCAGATGCGGCAGCCGCCGCACCGGATCGCCCACCACCTCCACGTCCGGGACCAGCTCCGCCACCCGGGCGCGCACCCGGTCCACCAGGGAGTGCAGCCGCGCCGCCTCGGCCGCCGCCTCGGCCCGCACCGCCCGCAGGGACGCGGCGGCGGCCACGATCGCCGGGATGTTCTCGAAGCCGGGGGCGCGGCCCGACTCCCGCTCGTCGGCCGGACCTTGGGGGGCGAACCGGACGCCCTTGCGGACGGCCAGCAGCCCCACCCCCGCCGGACCGCCCCACTTGTGCGCGCTGGCGGCCAGCAGCGACCAGCCCTCCGCCACCGGCCCCCAGGCCAGCGACTGGGCCGCGTCCACCAGGAGCGGCACCCCGGCCGCCCGGCACGCCCCGGCCACCTCGGCCACCGGCTGGACCGTCCCCACCTCGTGGTTGGCGGACTGGAGGCAGGCGAGCGCCGTGTCGGGGCGCAGGGCGGCGGCGTACGCGGCGGGGGAGACGGCTCCGGTGCGGCCGACCGGGACTTCGGTGACCGCGCCGCCGTCCGCCTCCAGGGCCGCCCCGGCGTGCAGCACCGAGGAGTGCTCGACCGCCGAGACCACCAGATGGCGGCCGACACGCCGACGCCCGGCGAGCGCACCGTAAATTCCGCGGTGCACGGCCCGTGTCCCCGATGAGGTGAACACGAGCTCGTCCGGACGGCAGCCCACGGCCTCGGCGGCGGCCTCCCGGGCCGCGTCCAGCAGCAGCCGGGCCCGCCTGCCCTCGCGGTAGAGGCGGGCCGGGTCGGCCCAGCCCTCGTCCAGGGATGCCTGGAGGGCCTGGCGGGCCACGGGGTGCAGGGGGGCGGAGGAGGCGGCGTCGAAGTAGGGCACGGCGCCACGCTAATCCCCGGCCCGGCGGGCCGACACGCCGAATCCACCCGTACACGTACAGGAAGGGCCGTCAGATGCCGCCCGGAAGCCGGGATTCCATCCCTTTGGGGGCTCGGGCGGCGCGTTGGGCACCCTCCCCGCGCGACCCCAAATAGCGTCCAGTAGGGTTTGGTCCGCATAAACATCCAAACCCCTGCCCGCGGCCAGGGCGGCGACCGACCAGCGAGACGGACGGCCGGAGCCGGCCGGCGCGGGCGAGACTCTCGGGAAGGCGCTACGTGAGTCCCAACGGCTCCGACCGCTCGTCGCGGCGCCCGATGCGGCGGAAGCTGCTGCAGGTGCTGACCGCGGGCGTGGTCCTGGCTACCGCCTCCGGTTGCTCGTACAACTGGGAAGACTTCCCTCGCCTCGGTATGCCCACCCCGGTGACGGAAGAGGCTCCGCGGATCCTCTCCCTCTGGCAGGGCTCGTGGGCGGCCGCGCTCGCCACGGGCGTGCTGGTCTGGGGCCTGATCCTGTGGAGTGTCATCTTCCACCGGCGCAGCCGCACCAAGGTCGAGGTACCTCCGCAGACCCGTTACAACATGCCCATCGAGGCGCTGTACACGGTCGTCCCCCTCATCATCGTCTCGGTGCTCTTCTACTTCACCGCGCGTGATGAGTCCAAGCTCCTCGAGCTCTCCCCGAAGCCGGCCCACACCGTCAACGTGGTCGGCTACCAGTGGAGCTGGGGCTTCAACTACGTCGAGGACGTGGACGGCAACCCCGCCACGGGCGACGCCGCGAAGTCCAAGGAGCTGTCCGCCATTCCGGACCGCTTCACCAAGGACTTCCCGGCCGGCGCCGACGGCGTCTACGACGTCGGCATCCCCGGCACGCGGAACCCGCAGACCGGAAACCCCGGGCCCACCCTGTGGCTGCCCAAGGGCGAGAAGGTCCGCTTCGTGCTGACGTCCCGTGACGTCATCCACTCCTTCTGGGTGGTCCCCTTCCTGATGAAGCAGGACGTCATTCCGGGTCACACCAACTCCTTCGAGGTCACCCCGACCCGGGAGGGCACGTTCCTCGGCAAGTGCGCCGAGCTGTGCGGTGTCGACCACTCCCGGATGCTCTTCAACGTGAAGGTCGTCTCCCCGGAGCGCTACCAGCAGCACCTCAAGGAGCTGGCGGCGAAGGGCCAGACCGGCTACGTGCCGGCGGGCATCGCTCAGACCGACCCCGCCAAGAACGCGGAGACGAACAAACTGTGAGCATCCTCAACGAATCTCAGGGTGCCGCGGCAGCAGACGACTCGTACGAGAACGAGCTGCCGGTCCGGCCCAAGAAGCCGGGAAGCGTCGTCGTGAAGTGGCTGACCACCACTGACCACAAGACGATCGGCACGATGTATCTGGTCACGTCGTTCGTGTTCTTCTGCATCGGCGGTGTGATGGCGCTCCTCATGCGCGCCGAGCTCGCCCGTCCCGGCACGCAGATCATGTCGAACGAGCAGTTCAACCAGGCGTTCACGATGCACGGCACGATCATGCTGCTGATGTTCGCGACGCCGCTGTTCGCCGGATTCGCGAACTGGATCATGCCGCTGCAGATCGGCGCGCCCGACGTGGCGTTCCCGCGGCTGAACATGTTCGCCTACTGGCTCTACCTGTTCGGTTCGCTCATCGCGGTCGGTGGCTTCCTCACCCCGCAGGGCGCGGCCGACTTCGGCTGGTTCGCCTACTCCCCGCTGTCGGACGCGGTCCGCTCGCCGGGCGTCGGCGCCGACATGTGGATCATGGGTCTGGCCTTCTCCGGCTTCGGCACGATCCTCGGCTCGGTCAACTTCATCACCACGATCATCTGCATGCGCGCACCCGGCATGACGATGTTCCGTATGCCGATCTTCGTGTGGAACGTGCTGCTGACCGGTGTGCTGGTCCTGCTCGCGTTCCCGGTCCTGGCCGCCGCGCTGTTCGCCCTGGAGGCGGACCGCAAGTTCGGTGCCCATGTCTTCGACGCCCAAAACGGCGGCGCACTCCTGTGGCAACACCTCTTCTGGTTCTTCGGCCATCCAGAGGTGTACATCATCGCCTTGCCCTTCTTCGGCATCATTTCCGAAGTCATCCCAGTGTTCTCCAGAAAGCCGATGTTCGGCTACATGGGCCTGGTGGGCGCGACGATCGCCATCGCCGGTCTGTCCGTGACCGTGTGGGCCCACCACATGTACGTCACCGGCGGCGTGCTCCTGCCGTTCTTCTCGTTCATGACGTTCCTCATCGCGGTACCGACCGGTGTGAAGTTCTTCAACTGGATCGGCACGATGTGGAAGGGCTCACTGTCCTTCGAGACACCGATGCTCTGGGCCGTCGGCTTCCTGATCACCTTCACCTTCGGTGGTCTGACCGGCGTCATCCTGGCCTCGCCCCCGATGGACTTCCACGTCTCCGACTCGTACTTCGTCGTCGCGCACTTCCACTACGTCATCTTCGGCACCGTGGTCTTCGCGATGTTCTCCGGCTTCCACTTCTGGTGGCCGAAGTTCACGGGCAAGATGCTGGACGAGCGCCTGGGCAAGATCACCTTCTGGACGCTGTTCGTCGGCTTCCACGGCACGTTCCTGGTGCAGCACTGGCTCGGTGCCGAGGGCATGCCGCGTCGTTACGCGGACTACCTCGCGGCCGACGGCTTCACCGCGCTGAACACGATCTCGACCATCAGCTCCTTCCTGCTCGGTCTGTCGATCCTGCCGTTCTTCTACAACGTCTGGAAGACGGCCAAGTACGGCAAGAAGATCGAGGTCGACGACCCGTGGGGCTACGGCCGTTCGCTCGAATGGGCGACGTCGTGCCCGCCGCCGCGGCACAACTTCCTCACCCTGCCGCGCATTCGCTCCGAATCCCCGGCGTTCGACCTGCACCACCCGGAGATCGCGGCTCTCGACCAGCTCGAGAACCACGGCCACGGTGACAAGGCGCTCTCCGGTGGCAAGGAGGCCGGCAAGTGAAGATCCAGGGCAAGATGTTCCTCTGGCTCTCCGTCTTCATCCTGATCATGGCCGTCGTGTACGGCGTGTGGTCGAAGGAGCCGGCCGGTGCCACCGCTCTCGTGATGGCCTTCGGCCTGAGCGTGATGATCGGCTTCTACCTGGCCTTCACGGCCCGGCGGGTCGACGCGGGTGCGCAGGACGACAAGGAGGCCGATGTCGCGGACGACGCCGGTGAGCTGGGGTTCTTCGCCCCGCACAGCTGGCAGCCGCTCTCGCTGGCCATCGGTGGAGCGCTCGCGTTCCTCGCCATCGCGATGGGCTGGTGGCTGCTGTACTTCTCGGCGCCGCTGATCCTGGTCGGTATCTACGGCTGGGTGTTCGAGTTCTACCGCGGTGAGAACCAGAACCAGTAGGTTCCGCACGCACCGGAAGGGCCCCGCGGCTCGCTTGAGCCGCGGGGCCCTTCCGCGTTCCCGGACACGGTCGGCGATGCGGGGCGGGGCCGCCCGTTTGCAGTCCTTCCGCGCGCCGAAAATGTCCGGTTTCCATAACGTGTGACCATGAGTCACGCACCTCGCACCCGGACCGTCCTGAGCTGCACCCTGCTGGTCGTCGCCGTGGGGGCGGGCGCCGCCGCGTGCGGGGGCTCCGACGGCAACCCGCTCTCCGCCAGGCCGTACGACGCGGCCGGGCAGATCGCGTACAACGGCCCCGCGGGCAGTGCCAAGGCCGATCCCGACAAGCCCCTGGAGATCTCCGCCAGGGGCGGCCGGGGCCGCATCACGGACGTGACGGCGGTGGACGCGCTCGGCCGCCGCCTCGCGGGCGAACTGGACGGCGACGGCGGGCGCTGGCACTCCACCGCCCCGCTGGTCGCGGGCGCCCACTACACCGTGCTGGTCTCCACGGAGGACTCCGACGGCGCTCCGGGGCGCCGTACGCTGACGTTCGACACCGCCGCGCCCAAGGACGTGGTCAAGGTCGAATTCGGCCCGGACGCGGGCAAGTACGGCGTCGGGCAGCCCATCACGGCGGAGCTGAGCAAGCCGGTCAAGGACAAGGCGGCCCGCGCGGTGGTGGAGCGGGCGCTGAAGGTCGAGTCCACGCCCTCGGTGGAGGGCGCCTGGTACTGGGTGGACGACAAGACGCTGCACTACCGGCCCAAGGAGTACTGGCCGACCGGTGCCACCATCAGGGCCACTTCGCGGCTGGAGGGCGTGAAGATCGCCGACAAGCTCTACGGCGGCCCCGGGCACCCCCTGAAGATCACCACGGGCGACCGCATCGAGGCCATCACGGACGCGTCCTCGCACTACATGACGGTCAAACGCAATGGAGAAGTGATCAATACCATTCCGGTGACCACCGGAAAGCCGGGCTTTTCCACCCGAAACGGCGTCAAGGTGGTGCTGGGCAAGCAGTACTTCGTACGCATGCGCGGGGAGACGGTCGGCATCTCGTCCAGCAGCGCCGACGCGTACGACCTGCCGGTCTACTACGCGACCCGGGTCACCTGGAGCGGCGAGTACGTGCACGCCGCGCCCTGGTCGGTGGGCTCGCAGGGCTCCGAGAACGTCAGCCACGGCTGTACGGGCATGTCCACCGGCAACGCCGAGTGGTTCTTCGACACCGTGCGCGAGGGCGACATCGTCAAGGTCGTCAACAGCATCGGCGAGGACATGACGCCCTTCGACAACGGCTTCGGCGACTGGAACGTGAACTGGGACAAATGGCGTAAGGGCAGCGTGCTCCAGGCCGACCTGAAGGCCGGGCAGAGCAAGCTGAACTCCGCCCGGCTGCGGCCGCAGGTCTGAGCCGCGGTGGGGGGATCAGCCCCGGGCGGCCAGCGCGCCGTCGGGGCGGCGCACGCGCAGCAGGGCGGCCAGTGCGGCCGCGAACTCCACGGGTTCGACCGGGAGCGTCACCGCGGCGTCCGCGCGGCTCCAGGTGGCCAGCCAGGCGTCCTGGGGGCGCCCGATCAGCAGCAGCACCGGCGGGCACTGGAAGATCTCGTCCTTGATCTGCCGGCACACGCCCATGCCCCCGGCCGGGACGGCCTCCCCGTCCAGCACGCAGACGTCGATGCCGCCGCGGTCCAGCTCCTTGAGGACGGCCTCCGGCGTGGCGCACTCCAGGAAGGTCACCGGGGGAACGTCGGAGGCGGGCCTGCGCCCGGCGGCGAGCCGCACCTGCTCTCGGGTGTTCGCGTCGTCGCTGTAGACAAGTACGGTGGCGCTCGACTGCATTGTTCCTCCGATTCGACGGCGGTACGGGCTCGGGAGCCGATGCGCGGATGCTACTCCGTCCGACACCGTGTCAACACCGGTTCCACGGGCGCCCGGATGGGCCGTTCGGGCTGGACACGGGGTGCGGACACACCGAACGGCACCCCCCGGAGTGAGCGCGAGATAAGCGACCGACATAATGTCGGTCGTGGCGACAGCAACGACAGTAGAAACCGGGCACGCGCACCCGTCGGTCAATCGGCCGAACCTCACCAGCGTCGGAACCATCATCTGGCTGAGTTCCGAGCTGATGTTCTTCGCGGCCCTCTTCGCGATGTACTTCACCCTGCGATCGGTGACGGGTGCCGAGCACTGGAAGGAAATGGCGTCCTCGCTGAACCTTCCGTTCTCGGCGACGAACACCACGATCCTGGTGCTCTCCTCCCTCACCTGCCAGCTCGGCGTCTTCGCCGCCGAGCGGGGCGACGTGAAGAAGCTGCGCACCTGGTTCACGATCACGTTCGTGATGGGTGCCATCTTCATCGGAGGCCAGGTCTTCGAGTACACCGAGCTGGTGAAGAAGGACGGCCTCTCGCTGTCCTCCGACCCGTACGGCTCGGTGTTCTACCTGACCACCGGCTTCCACGGTCTGCATGTGACGGGCGGTCTGATCGCCTTCCTGCTGGTCCTCGGCAGGACCTACGCGGCCAGAAGGTTCACCCACGAACAGGCCACCGCCGCCATCGTCGTGTCCTACTACTGGCACTTCGTCGATGTCGTCTGGATCGGCCTCTTCGCCACGATCTACTTGATCAAGTAATCGGGTCCGCAGGCCCGACACCATCCCGCATCGACGCAGAAGATCCTGACACCGGGGTAATCCGTGAAAAAGCTCTCCGCACGACGACGCCATCCGCTGGCGGCGCTCGTCGTCCTACTCCTCGCGCTGGCGGCCACCGGGGGGCTGTACGCCGCGTTCGCGCCCGCGGACAAGGCGAAGGCCGACGAAACCGCCCAGTCCCTCGCCATCGACGAGGGCAAGAAGCTCTACTCCGTTGGCTGCGCCAGCTGCCACGGAACCGGCGGTCAGGGCACCTCTGACGGCCCGTCCCTGGTGGGCGTGGGCTCGGCGGCCGTGGACTTCCAGGTCGGCACCGGCCGTATGCCGGCGCAGCAGCCCGGCGCCCAGGTGCCGAAGAAGAAGGTCATCTACTCGCAGGCCGAGATCGACCAGCTCGCCGCGTACATCGCTTCGCTCGGCGCCGGCCCGATCAAGCCGACCGAGAAGCAGTACAGCCCGGAGGGTGCGGACATCGCCAAGGGTGGCGAGCTGTTCCGCACCAACTGTGCCCAGTGCCACAACTTCTCGGGCAAGGGCGGTGCGCTGACGCACGGCAAGTACGCCCCGAGCCTGGAGGGCGTGGACCCGAAGCACATCTACGAGGCCATGCAGACCGGCCCGCAGAACATGCCGTCGTTCCCCGACACGACGATGCCGCAGAAGCAGAAGCAGGACATCATCGCGTACCTGGACGCCGTGAACAGTGAGAAGACGGCGAGCCCCGGTGGCCTGTCGCTGGGGGGCCTCGGTCCCGTCAGTGAGGGTCTGTTCGCGTGGATCTTCGGCCTCGGTGCCCTCATCGCAGTTGCCATCTGGATCGCGGCCCACTCCGCTAAGGCCAAGAAGTCATGAGTAGCCAAGACAATTCCGAGAACCTGCCCAGCGAGCAGGACCCCGAGCACGGCTCGGTAGAGCGCGCCCGCGAGGTCTTCGCGGACCCGGGCCTCCCGGCCCACCGGCCGCGCGTCCAGGACATCGACGAGGCCGCGGCCAAGCGCTCCGAGCGCGTGGTCGCCGGTCTGTTCATGCTGTCGATGATCGCGACGGTCGGCTTCATCGCCTCCTTCGTGATCTTCCCGATCGACAAGATCGTCTACATCTTCCCGTTCGGGCACGTCAGCGCGCTGAACTTCTCCCTGGGTCTGACCCTGGGCGTCGCGCTGTTCTGCATCGGCGCCGGCGCGGTCCACTGGGCCCGCACGCTGATGTCGGACGAGGAGATGTCCGACGAGCGCCACGAGATCTCGGCGCCGCCGGAGGTCCGCGAGAAGGTCATGCAGGACTGGGCGGACGGCGTCCGCGAGTCCGGCTTCGGCCGCCGCAAGCTCATCCGCAACACCATGTACGGCGCGCTGGCCATGGTGCCGCTCGCCGGTGTGGTGCTGCTGCGCGACCTGGGCCCGCTGCCCGAGGACAAGCTGCGCAAGACGATGTGGGCCAAGGGCAAGGCCCTCATCAACATGAACACCAACGAGCCGCTGCGTCCCGAGGACGTGGCCGTCGGTTCGCTCACCTTCGCCAAGCCCGAGGGCCTGGAGGAGGACCAGCACGACTTCCAGACGCAGATCGCCAAGGCGGCCCTGATGATCGTCCGGCTCCAGCCGGAGAACATCAAGGACAAGCGCGAGCTGGAGTGGTCGCACCAGGGCATCGTGGCGTTCTCGAAGATCTGCACCCACGTCGGTTGCCCGATCAGCCTGTACGAGCAGCAGACCCACCACGTGCTCTGCCCGTGCCACCAGTCCACCTTCGACCTCTCCGACGGGGCCCGCGTCATCTTCGGCCCGGCCGGTCACGCTCTGCCGCAGCTGCGGATCGGCGTGAACAGCGAGGGTTACCTCGAAGCGCTCGGCGACTTCGAAGAGCCCGTCGGTCCTGCCTTCTGGGAGCGCGGATGAGCACCACCACTGCGACAGACGAACGGCGCGAGCCCGGCAACGGCGAGAAGTTCGCCGACTGGGCCGACGGCCGGCTGGGGATCTACACCCTGGCGAAGACCAACATGCGCAAGATCTTCCCGGACCACTGGTCCTTCATGCTGGGCGAGATCTGCATGTACAGCTTCATCATCATCATCCTCACGGGTGTGTATCTGACGCTGTTCTTCCACCCGAGCATGAACGAGGTCGTCTACGACGGCTCCTACGTTCCGCTCCAGGGCGTCCAGATGTCCGAGGCGTTCAACTCGACCATGCACATCAGCTTCGATGTGCGCGGTGGTCTGCTGATCCGGCAGATCCACCACTGGGCGGCGCTGATCTTCCTCGCGGCGATGTTCGTGCACATGATGCGCGTCTTCTTCACGGGCGCGTTCCGCAAGCCGCGCGAGGTCAACTGGCTCTTCGGCTTCCTGCTGTTCTTCTGCGGCATGTTCACCGGCTTCACCGGCTACTCCCTCCCGGACGACCTGCTCTCGGGCACCGGCGTCCGCTTCATGGAGGGCGCGATCCTCGGTGTGCCGGTCGTGGGCACCTACCTGTCGTTCTTCATCTACGGCGGGGAGTTCCCCGGCGGCGACTTCGTGGCCCGGTTCTACTCGGTCCACATCCTGCTGCTGCCCGGCATCATGCTCGGCCTGATGATCACGCACCTGATCCTGGTCTTCTACCACAAGCACACCCAGTTCGCGGGCCCCGGCCGCACGAACAAGAACGTGGTGGGCGCGCCGCTGCTGCCCGTCTACACGGCCAAGGCCGGTGGCTTCTTCTTCCTGGTCTTCGGTGTCATCGCGGTCATCGCCGCGATCGCCTCGATCAACCCGATCTGGGAGATCGGCCCCTACCGTCCGGACCAGGTGTCGACCGGCGCCCAGCCCGACTGGTACATGGGCTTCGCCGAGGGCCTCATCCGTGTGATGCCGGGCTGGGAGATCAACCTGTGGGGCCACACGCTGGTCCTCGGTGTGTTCATCCCGCTGGTGATCTTCCCGCTGGTGCTCTTCGCGATCGCCGCGTACCCGTTCATCGAGGCGTGGATCACCAAGGACACCCGCGAGCACCACATCGCCGACCGTCCGCGCAACGCCCCGGTCCGCACCGGTATCGGCGTGGCCTGGATCACCGCGTACATGGTGATGCTGGTCGGTGGTGGAAACGACCTGTGGGCGACCAACTTCCACCTGTCGCTGAACGCCATCACCTGGTTCGTCCGGATCGCGTTCTTCGCCGGCCCGGTCATCGCCTTCATCATCACCAAGCGGATCTGCCTGGGCCTCCAGCGCCGGGACGCCGAGAAGGTGCTGCACGGTCGCGAGACCGGCGTCATCAAGCGGCTGCCGCACGGTGAGTTCATCGAGGTGCACGAGCCGCTCTCGGAGGGTGAGCTGTACCGGCTCACCGCGCACGAGCAGACCCGTCCGCACGAGCTGCCCGCGGCGGTCGACGAGAACGGTGTCAAGCGCAAGGTCTCCCGCCTGGAGAAGCTGCGCGTCAAGATCCACAAGGGTTACTACGGCGAGCAGAGCCAGATCGCCAAGCCGACCGTTGAGGAGTACGAGGAGATCACCAGCGGCCACGGCCACCACTGATCCCTCACCAGCGAGACCGCTGTACGCCACACAGCACAGGGCCCCGTCCACCGCGTGGACGGGGCCCTTCGCCGTCTCCGGGGCTGGATAGGGTGTTCCCGGAACCCTTATCCGTCGATGGACCCAGGAGCGGACCATGAACGTTGTGACCCCGGCAGGCGGCGACAGCGTGGCGGCCTACTCCTGGCCGGGCGTACTGGACGCTCTGCTCAGCGGCGCCGACCAGAGCGCCGACGCCACCGCCTGGGCGATGGACCGCATCATGCGCGGCGAGGCGACCGACGCGCAGATCGCCGCCTTCGTGGTGGCCCTGCGGGCCAAGGGCGAGACCGTCACCGAGATCAGCGGCATGGTCCGCGCGATGTACCGGCACGCCAACCTGATCGAGGTCCCCGGCCGGACCGTGGACATCGTCGGCACCGGCGGCGACGGCGCCAAGACCGTCAACATCTCCACCATGTCCTCCATCGTGGTGGCCGGCACCGGCGCCAAGGTCGTCAAGCACGGCAACCGGGCCGCCTCCTCGGCCAGCGGCGCCTCCGACGTCCTGGAGAAGCTCGGCGTCAACCTCGACCTCACGCCCCGCCGGGTGGTCGAGGTCGCCGACGAGGCGGGCATCACCTTCTGTTTCGCGGTGAAGTTCCACCCCGCCCTGCGGTACGTGGCCGCCGCGCGCCGCGAGCTCGGCATCCGCACGACCTTCAACTTCCTCGGCCCGCTGACCAATCCGGCCCGGGTCACCTCCCAGGCCACCGGTGTCGCGGACGCCCGGATCGCCCCGATCGTGGCGGGCGTGCTCGCCGAACGCGGCTCCAGCGCCCTGGTCTTCCGCGGCGACGACGGCCTCGACGAGCTCACCACCACCGCGACCTCCCGGGTGTGGGTGGTGCGGGACGGGGCCGTGCGCGAGGAGGCGTTCGACCCGCGGGACGTCGGCATCGACCTGGTGCCGGTGGAGGCGCTGCGCGGCGCCGACGCCTCGTACAACGCGGACGTGGCCCGGCGGCTGCTCGCCGGCGAGACGGGGCCGGTGCGGGACGCGGTGCTGCTGAACGCCGCGGCGGCCCTGGTGGCCCTGGAGCGGGGCGGGGGCACCCTGGTGGAGCAGATCTCCGCCCAGATCGCCAGAGCCGCCGAGGCGATCGACTCCGGGGCGGCCCGGCGGGCCCTGGAGCGGTGGGTGGCCGCCAGCAACGCGTAGGACCCGGCGGAACGGGCCGTCCGGGCCCGAGCGGGACCGGGAGAACGGGCCGTCCGGCCCCGAAGTGTGACGCAAGGCGCAGTCCGGCATCCGGACCGCGCCTTGCGCGTACGCGGACGTATGGCAGGATGCTTTCCAAGGTCATGAGTGACAGCGACTACGGCCCCGGCCCGCTGTCCGGCAACCCTCCGTCCGTGGCGGGGTGCCCCGGGTGAAGACCAGGCCGCAGACAACAAGGTCTGCGGCAAGCGCGGACCCCTGCGCACTCATCTTCGTGAGTGGCGCGTCCCTGGGGTCCTGGTCCTCAAGGGAGCAGTCTCGTGAGCAAGCGAATGCGATAGGGCCTTCGGCCCCTCTTTCTGTACACCTCCGCGGGTTCCTTCGTCCCGCGTCGAGGCCAACCCCCGTGCGCGCCACGTCCGTTCCGGTCGCCGTGCGGGGCCCTCACAGTCAATTCGCCTTGTCCTGCCGGGAGATACCGCCATGTCCGCACACCCGAACGCCTCCGTCGCCACCGCCTCCGCCGCTTCCGCCGTCCCCGCCCCCGCTGCTGCCCCCGCCGCCTCCGCCTGCGCCGAGGAGCCCTGCTGCGCCGCCCCGCTGCCGGTGCTCGGCCGGGACGTCACCGTGCCGCTGGTCACCGGCGGCGAGGTGACCTACGCGGCCCTCGACTACGCGGCGAGCGCCCCCGCCCTCCAGCGGGTCTGGGACGACGTGGCCGCGTACGCCCCGTACTACGGCAGCGTGCACCGGGGCGCGGGCTACCTCTCCCAGCTCTCCACCGACCTCTTCGAGAACAGCCGGGCCACGGTCGCCGAGTTCCTCGACTGCCGGCCCGGTGACGAGGTCGTCTTCACCCGCTCGACGACGGACTCCCTCAACCTGCTCGCCCAGGTGGTCCCGGCCGACTGCCAGGTCTTCGTCTTCGAGACCGAGCACCACGCCTCGCTGCTGCCGTGGCGCGACGCCCGGGTGACCTACCTCAACGCGCCGCGCACCCCGGGGGAGGCCGTGGCGACGCTGGAGCGCGCCCTCGCCGACCGCGAGCCGTACGGGCCCGCGCTCGTCTGCGTCACCGGCGCCTCCAACGTCACGGGTGAGCTCTGGCCCGTACGGGAGCTCACGGCGGCGGCCCACGCGCACGGCGCGCGCATCGTGCTCGACGCGGCGCAGCTGGCGCCCCACCACCCCGTCTCCGTACGGGAGTTGGACGTCGACTGGATCGCCTTCTCCGGGCACAAGCTGTACGCGCCGTTCGGCTCGGGCGTGCTCGCGGGGCGGGCGGACTGGCTGCGCGAGTCCGAGCCGTACCTGGCGGGCGGCGGCGCCTCCCGCAAGGTCGCGCGGCGCGCGGACGGCGGGGTGGACGTCGAGTGGCACACCACGGCCGCCCGCCACGAGGCCGGGTCCCCGAACGTGATCGGCGTGTACGCCATCGCGTCCGCCTGCAAGGCGCTCACCGAGGCGGGCTTCGAGGGCCTGGTCGAGCGCGAGCGGCACCTGATCGCCAAGGTGCGCGAGGGGCTGGCGGAGGTGCCGGAGGTCCGGGTGCTGTCCCTGTTCGGCGACGACGCGCCCCGGGTGGGCGTGATCTCGTTCGTGGTGGACGGGTGGAACAGCTCGCACTTCGCGGCGGCGCTGTCGGCGGAGTACGGGATCGGGGTGCGGGACGGTCTGTTCTGCGCGCACCCGCTGGTGCGGACGCTGCTCGGCGGGGCGCCGCAGGAGCAGGGGGAGTGCGGGGCGCCCGAGGGGGAGCAGGGGGAGCGGTCCCTGAACGCGATCCGGGTCAGCTTTGGGGCGGGGACGCCCGATGAGCACGTGGATCGGTTTGTGGGGGCGGTCCGGGAGTTGGTGCGGGGCGGTGCGAAGTGGTCCTACCGGACCGAGGGCGGCCGCTGCGTCCCCGCGGTGTGACTGTGGCCGGGCCCCAGTAGCCCCTTTCCGGGCGGCGGCCTCGGGCCCGGGGTTCGCCGACGGGCCGGGGGCGGGGTGCCCGCGCCGCTTTCGGGGCCGGGAGTTCGTCTGCGGGCCGGTGGTGGGTTGCCCGCGCCCCTTCTGGGCCGGTGTTTCGTCTGTGGCCCGGTGGTGGGTTGCTCGCGCAGTTCCCCGCGCCCCCTAAAACCCCGTTCGTCTGCGGACCGTGGTCGCTCTTCGCGCAGTTCCCCGCGCCCCCTATGGGCCCGGTCTTCGTCTGCGGGCCGGTGGTGGGCTGGTCGCGCGGTTCCTCGCGCCCCTGGGGACCCGCTGTCGTCTGCGGGCCGTGGTCGCTTCTCGCGCAGTTCCCCGCGCCCCTGGAAGCCTGGGGCTGGGCTGGGTTCTCCGGCTGCCCGATACCCCCAAGGGGCAGCGGGGCAGCCGAGATGGTCGGCTCAGCCACCGGTTTTCAAGGGGCGCGGGGAACTGCGCGACCAGCCACGCACGGCCCGCAGACGAAGGCGGGTTTGGGGGCGCGGGGAACTGCGCGAGGAGCGACCACCGGGCCGCGGACGAAGACCGGGCCCGATAGGGGCGCGGGGAACTGCGCGGCAAGCCCCCACCGGGCCGCAGGCACATGGACCACCTGGGGGCGCGGGGAACCGTGCGAGCAAGACCCGCCGGGCCGCAGGTGAACGGGCTACCCCACGGGTGCTGGGCGAGTAGTCGCGGGTGCGCCCCGCAGGGTTATGCGTCCAGGCCGATCGCGAACGCTGCCTCCAGGTCGTGCTGGGAGTACGTGCGGAACGCCACGTGCGTGTCCGTCGCCTCCACGCCCGGAATCTTGCTGATGCGCCCGGGGATGATGTCCGCCAGGTCGTCGTGGCGGGCCACCCGGACCAGGGCGATCAGATCGTAGGTGCCGGTCACCGAGTACACCTCGCTGACGTTCTCCAGCGAGGCGATCGACTCCGCGATCTCGGGGATCCGGTCCACGCTGGTCTTGATGAGCACGATCGCGGTGATCACGGCTGGTCTTCTCCCTCGGTGGCGGCCGACGCGGGGGGCTGCTTCGGTCGCTTCACTCTAGCCGCCCGGCCATAACGCCCCCACGCGTAGAGAAAGCCCAGGCCGAAGCCGACCAGATGGGCCAGGTACGCCACCCCGGGCCCGGCCGGGGCCGCCCGGATGGCCAGCCACTGGAGGGTGAACCAGAAGACCAGGACCAGCCAGGCGGGGAAGCGCAGCGGGAGGAAGAGGAGGAAGGGGAAGAGGCTGGTGACCCGGGCGCGGGGGAAGAGGTAGAGGAAGGCTCCGAGTACGCCCGAGATCGCGCCCGACGCCCCCACGAGCGTCTGGTCGGACGAGGCGTGCGCCGCCGCGTAGGCGAGGAGCGCCAGATAGCCGACGCCCACGTAGAACAGCGCGAAGCCGACCCGCCCCATGCGCTCTTCGGCCATCGCGCCGAAGACGTAGAGGAAGAGCATGTTGCCGAGCAGGTGCAGCCAGTTGCCGTGGACGAAGAGCGCGGTGAGGGGGGTCACCAGGGCTCCGGGGTCACCGGCCGTGAGTTCGTTCGGGACGACACCCCACCGGGCGAAATACGCGCTCTGCGCCGCGAGCAGCGCGTCCCCCGTCCCGTACGTCGGATTGAGGCCCGAGACGGGGCTGACGAGGAACACCCCGCAGCAGAGTGCCAGTACGGCATAGGTGACGGTCGGGCCGCGCACCACCGCCCCGCGCAGGGTGCTCCACTCGATCATGAACAGATCATGGCGTAACCGGAGCGAACGGTACAGACCGCCTCGCCGTGCCGGGGGGTGGCGGGTAGGCCGTAGGGTTACGGGCAGTACACCCGCAGTTCGACGGCGCACCGCGAGATCCTGGACCATCGACCCACATGGAACCGTGGAAAGAGGACGGCCCCACATGACCAGCGTTCCCCTGCCCACCGCCGAGACCCGGTGGCGCTGCACGCTCTGCGGCAATCTGACCCGTTTCGACGTCACCCGCTCCTCGAAGGTCGTGGAGTACGTCCATCTGGACCTCGCCGGAGAGCCCAAGGTCGAGGAGCGCGAGGTGGTCAGTGAGACCATCGAGTCGGTCCGCTGTCGCTGGTGCAACGCGGTGGACCAGATCGAACTCGTGGACAGGCCGGGCGCCGACTCCCAGTGAGCGCGTGCCGGTGAGTGACGGACGACAGTTGAGGTGACGGATCGTGGAGCATGCAAGCGGTGCCGAACCGGCCGGTGCGGCCGGTGACGGCCCCGCCGAGGTGCTCGACCGCCCGCTGCCCGAAGGGGTGCGGCGCCGGGTCGTCGCCCTGGTCTCGGACGCCTTCGGCGGGCTGACCGTCACCGAACTTCCGTCCCAGTTGCGGCAGTACGCCCGTTTCACCCCGACTCGCCGCGCCAAGTTCGCGGGCAACGCGATGGCCGCCGCCCTGGAGTCCGACCCGGTCTTCCGGCAGCGGATCGGGGAGCGGCTCAAGGAGGCGCAGCCGGAGCTGGCGGGCGCGCTGGAGTCGGGCGCGCCGCCCGCCGCCGCCGACCCGGTCGACGTGGCCGCCGCCGCGTACGTACTGCGGCCCACGGGCTGGGTGAAGCTGGTCGCCGCCGCCGGCGAGGAGGCCCAGCGGGCCGATGCCGAGCGGGCCGACGAGGAGGGCCGGCGCGAGCTGGAGCGGCTGCGCCAGGAGCTGGCCGAGGCGCACGAGCGCACCCGCGCCGAGCAGGAGGAGCTCCGCACCGATCTGGCCGCGGCCCGCAGGGAGGCGGAGTCGCTCCAGCGCAAGCTGCGCAGCGCCCTGAGCGATGTGAAGCGGGGCGAGGCCGCCCTGCGCAAGGTCGCCGGGGAGATCGACGGGATCAGAGCGGAGGCGGCGGCCCAGGTGGCCGCCGCCGAGAGCGAGACGCGGCGGCTCAAGACGCGGCTCGGTGAGGCCGAGGCGTCCGTCGAGGCGAGCCGCCGCGCCGTGCGCGAGGGCCGCTCGGTGGAGGACATGCGGCTGCGGCTGCTGCTCGACACGGTGCTGGACGCGGCGTCCGGACTCCGCCGCGAACTGGCCCTGCCGCCCGCCTCGGTGCGGCCCGCCGACACCGTGGACGCGGTGGCGCCGGGGCAGATGACCCCGAAGGACATCGCGGCCCGGGCGCTGTCGGAGACCGATCCGGCGCTCCTGGACCAGCTCCTCGAACTGCCCCAGGTGCATCTGGTGGTGGACGGCTACAACGTCACCAAGACCGGCTATCCCACGATGCCGCTGGAGAAGCAGCGGCTGCGGCTGCTCGGCGGGCTCTCGGTGCTGGCCGCGCAGACCGGCGCCGAGGTCACCTGCGTCTTCGACGGCGCCGAGCTGGCCGCGCCGGTGCTGCTGGCGCCGCCCCGGGGCGTCCGGGTCCTCTTCTCCAAGGCGGGGGTGACCGCCGACGAGCTGATCCGCCAGCTGGTGCGGGCCGAGCCGTCGGGGCGGCCGGTGGTGGTCGTCTCGACCGACCGCGAGGTGGCGGACGGGGTGGCCAGGGCCGGGGCGCGGCCGGTGGCGTCCGTCATGCTCTTGAAGCGGCTTTCGCGCGTCTAGCAACTCCTGCGTTCAATGCCCGAATTGAGATGGTCGGTTCCCACCACTCCGTCAGGTGCCCATTACTACGCGTGGGATGACTGTAAAGAATCCTCCTCGCGACTGACTTTTTTCCTATCAGGATTTGAACTGATCACAAGAGGGTTACTAGGGTCGGGCTTCGAACCTTCACGCGGTAGATCACTCGTCCGGGGTGTCCGTGAGGGTCCCGCCGAGTCTGCGCTGTTCGGCGGCTGAGGAAGAAGGAGCTCGCCTTCGTGGCGTCCCACCGTCGACCCAAGCCCGCGAGCCGTACCCGCGTGACCGTGCTCACCGCTACCGCCGCCGCGGCCGTCGCCCTCACGTCCCAGGCCGCGCACGCGGACCCGAAGCCGTCGAAGAGCGAAGTCAAGTCCAAGGTCGACAAGCTCTACGAAGAGGCCGAGCAGGCGACCGAGAAGTACAACGGCGCCAAGGAGAAGCAGACCGAGCTGGAGAAGCAGGTCGGCCAGCTCCAGGACAAGGTGGCCCGCGGCCAGGACGAGCTGAACAAGCTCCGCGACGGCCTGGGTTCGATGGCGTCGGCGCAGTACCGCTCGGGCGGCATCGACCCCTCGGTCCAGCTCTTCCTCTCCGCGAACCCGGACGACTTCCTGGACAAGGCGTCCTCCCTGGACCAGCTGAGCGCCAAGCAGACCGAGGCGCTCCAGAAGATCCAGGAGAAGCAGCGCAGCCTGGCGCAGGAGCGCAAGGAGGCCCAGGACAAGCTGAAGGACCTCGCGGACACCCGCCAGGAGCTCGGCACCAAGAAGGCCGAGACCCAGTCCAAGCTGGCCGCCGCGCAGAAGCTCCTCAACTCCCTGACGGCCGCCGAGAAGGCGTCGCTCGCCGCCGACGACGCCCGCGCCAACCGCGCCAACGAGCGCGCCGACCTCGGCCACGAGGTGCCCGCATCGCAGCGCGGCGCCGCGGCCCTCTCCGCCGCCCAGACCCAGATAGGCAAGCCGTACGTGTACGGCGCCACCGGCACCGCCTCGTTCGACTGCTCCGGACTCACCTCCTGGGCCTACCGCCAGGCGGGCATCTCCATTCCGCGCACCTCGCAGGAGCAGGCCAACGCGGGCACCCGCATCGGCCGCAGCGAGCTCAAGCCGGGCGACCTGGTCCTGTTCTACGGCGACCTGCACCACGTCGGCCTCTACGCGGGCAACGGCCAGGTGCTGCACGCCCCCAAGCCGGGCGCCAACGTCCGCTACGAGGCCATGGGCAACATGCCGTTCCAGTTCGGCGTCCGCATCAGCTGACCCGAGGACCCGTCCCGCCAGTCGTATGACGAGCCGTCCGCCCGGGCACTCCGAACGGGCGAATTGCGGCGACGCGCGCTGACGCCACGCCCCGCCGGTGACCTGTGTTCTCCGGTGGGGCGTCACTTTGCGTAGGCGCCGGGGTCGTTGGCACCCCGTGGCCGCCCGGCTACTGTCCGGCGTGCGGTGCCCCCGTGACCTTCCAACTCGTCCGCCCACCCGGGCGGCAGGGGCCGCACCGGCGGAAGGAGTGCGGCTACCCGTGGCGTCCCATCGCCGTCCCACGCAGTCCGGGGTCTCCCAGAGCGCGCGGGTCACCGTCCTGTCCGCCGCGGCGGCCACCGCCGCCGCGGCCTTCGCGGCCCCGGCCGCCGCCGACCCGGGCCAACCCGGCAAGGCACGGGTCGACCGGCTCTTCGCCCAGGCCGAGGAGGCGACCGAGCAGTACAACCAGGCCGACGAACGCGCCGACCGGCTGCGCCGCGAGATCAGCCAGGCGCAGGACAGCGTGGCCCGCGGCCAGGAGCGGATCAACCGCATGCGCGGCGCGCTCGGCGCCATCGCGGGCGCCCAGTACCGCTCGGGCGGCCTGGACCCCTCGCTGGCGCTGCTGCTCTCCGAGGACCCGGACAGCTATCTCGACAAGGCCGCCGCCCTCGACCGGCTCGGCGAGCGCCAGAGCGCCGAGCTGCGCGAACTCCACCAGGAACAGCGCCGGATCGGCCAGCAGCGCACCGAGGCCACCCGCAAGCTCGCCGAGCTGGAGCGCAGCCGGGCCGAGGTCGCCCGGCACAAGCGCACCGTCGAGTCCAAGCTCGCCGAGGCCCGCCGGGTGCTCAACGCGCTGCCCGAGGTCGAGCGCGCCGCCTTCGACCGGGCCTCGCGCTCCGGCCGCGGCGCGCTGCCGGACCTGTCCGGGGCGGTGCCCGCCTCCGGGCGCGCGGCGGCGGCGGTGGCGGCGGCCCGCCAGGCGGTGGGCAAGCCGTACGTGTGGGGCGCCAACGGGCCCTCCGGCTTCGACTGCTCGGGCCTGATGCAGTGGTCCTACGCGCACGCGGGCGTCGGCCTGCCGCGCACCTCGCAGGCGCAGCGGTTCGCCGGACGCCGGGTGCCGCTCTCCGAGGCGCGCCCCGGCGATCTGGTCGCCTACCGCGCCGACGCCAGCCACATCGCGATGTACGTGGGCAACGGGCAGGTCATCCACGCCCCCTACCCGGGCGCGCCGGTGCGCTACGACCCGGTGGGCATGATGCCCGTCTCCTCGGTCACCCGCGTGTGACCGTACGATCGGGAGGATGGCACAGCGGCGGCATACCGGCGGGTGGCGGCGGCGCACGGCGGGATGCGCCCTCGCCGCGCTGCTGTCCGCCGCCGCCTGCTCGGGCCCGCCCGCCGCGCCGGACGACGCCACCTCCCGGCAGGTGCGGCAGACCCTGGACGCGCGGGCCGCGGCGGTGCTGCGCCACGACGAGCGCGGCTACCTCGACGCGGTCGACCCGGCCGCCGGGACCCTGCGGGACGCCCAGCGCGCCGAGTTCGGCAATCTGCGCCAGGTGCCGCTGAGCGCCTGGGCGTACCGGGTGACCCGGCTCGACCACCAGGGCGGGCGGGCCACCGCCGAGGTGGAGCTGCGCTACCGGATCGCGGGCTACGACAGCGCCCCCGTCACCGCCGCCCGGACCGTCGATCTCACCGAGCGCGCCGGGCACTGGTACGTGAGCGCCGACCGGCCCGGCGACGGCGCGGCCCAGCTGCTGTGGCAGCAGGGCCCGGTGACCGCGGTGCGCGGGACGCACAGCCTGGTGCTCGGCGTGGGCCAGGACCGCGCCGAGCTCCAGCGGATCTCCGCCACCGCCGACCGGGCCGTGCCCGCCGTCTCGGCCGCCTGGCCGGGGCGCTGGGCGGGGCGGGTGGTGGTGCTCGTGCCCGGTTCGCTGGACGCCATGGCGGCGCTGCTGGCGGCGCCGTCCGGCTCGTACCGGGGGATCGCGGCGGTGACCACCGGCGAGGCGGGCGGCAGCGGCGCGGCCCCGGCGGACCGGGTCATCGTCAACCCCGACGCGTACGGAGTCCTGGGCGACCTGGGGCAGCGCGTCGTCCTCACCCACGAGACCACCCATGTCGCCACCCGCGCCCAGACCTCGCCCGCGACCCCGATGTGGCTCTCCGAGGGGTACGCGGACTGGGTCGGCTACCGGGGCACCGGGCGCACCCCCGCCGAGGCCGCCCCCGAGCTCCAGCAGGCGGTGCGCGGCGGCGAGGCGCCCGCCGACCTGCCCGCCGACGCGGACTTCGGCTTCGACGGCAGCGCCGACCGCCTGGCCCGGGCGTACGAGGGCGGCTGGCTGGCCTGCCGGATGATCGCCCAGCGCTGGGGCGAGCGCGCGCTCGCCGCCTTCTACACGAAGGTGGGCGCGGGCGGGCACCGGGAGGGAGCGGTGGAGAAGGCCATGAACGACGAACTCTCCACCACGCCGCAGGAGTTCACCGCCCTGTGGCGCTCCTACGTACGGGACCAGCTGGGCTGAGCGGGGCCGGGCGTCAGCGGGTGAGCGTGGAGAACACCCGGGTGCGCACCGGCTGGAGGGGCAGGGCGGGGCCGGGCACGGTGGAGCGCCACAGCGCGCGGCAGGCGCTCACCGACGCCACCGCCAGCAGCCCGTTGCGTACGAGCAGCAGCAGCACCCCGAGCCAGTCGCTCGCCACCACGTGCGAGAACAGCAGCGGGAATTCGAGCAGGGTGGCCCCGGCGGCGGCCAGCACCAGCCGGACGGGCCGGACCAGCGCGGTGTCCCGGTGCAGCAGGCACACCGCCGCCAGACCGATCAGCCAGATCAGGTACTGCGGGCTGATCACCCGGCTGGTGGCGGTGAAGAGCAGGACGGCGGTGAACGCGGCGTCCGCGAGGGTGGCCGGGCCGGTGCGCACGGCGCGCACCCGCCACACCAGCAGCCAGCCGAACGCCGCCAGGGTGAGCCCCATCGCCGCGGCCGACACCAGCGGCACGTACGGCCCGAGGAACTCCACCGACCCGTAGTTCAGCTGCACCCGCCCCGGCCAGCCCAGCTGGCGGGCCAGATGGAAGACGAGCGCGCCCATCGACTCGACCTCGGTGCCCCGGTCGCGCTGGAAGGCGAGGAAGGCGAACGCGCCGGGCGCCACCGCGTGGCACAGCAGCAGGAACGCGCCGGCCGTCACGGCCGCCGCCGCCCACGCCCGGCGGGGCGCCCGGGCGAGCAGCAGCACCGGCCAGACCTTGAGCAGCGCGCCGAACGCGGCGAGCGCGCCCAGCGCCCGGGGGCGGCGCACCCCGGCCAGCAGCGCGGCCACCGCGACGGCCGTCACCATCAGGTCGTAGCGCGCGTACGCGGTGGGGCCGAGCAGCGGTACGCCCCACACCCAGGCCCAGGCCCCCGCGCGCGAGCGGCCGGGCCGCTCGGCCGCGTACCGCAGCAGGAGGAGGACCGCGGCGTCGGCGAGCAGGGCGAGGACGAAGAAGGCCGAGGCGTAGTCGAGGAAGGGCAGGGCCGCGGGGGACAGGACCGCCAGCGCCGCGGCGGGCGGGTACTGCCAGGTCACGTCGTCCAGCGGGTAGGTGCCGGTCTTCAGCACCTCGTACCAGCCCTGGTAGATGACCGACACGTCGCTGGTGACGTCCGGGCCGGGCAGGACCAGCACCCGGAAGACGCAGAGCAGCAGCAGCGAGCGGGTCACGGCGAACACCGCGGCCATCGCGCGCGTGCTCCCGGCCGGTCCGGAGCCGTCCAGGGGGCCGGGGTCCCTCACCAGTCCTGTGCCGTTTCCCACCGACATGCACACCTCGTCCGTATATCCGGTACTTTCCGACTTCGCGCAGTCATGATGCCGGGCGGGGCCGGGCGCGAGCGATGAGGCGGGGCCGTTCGGTACTGTCGGCGGCGATGCACAAGACCCTGATCGTGACCAATGACTTCCCGCCGCGCCCCGGTGGCATCCAGGCGTTCCTGCACAACATGGCGCTGCGGCTGGACCCCGAGCGGATCGTCGTCTACGCGTCCACCTGGAAGCGGAGCAAGGAGGGCGTCGAGGCGACCGCCGCGTTCGACGCCGAACAGCCCTTCACCGTGGTCCGCGACCGCACCACCATGCTGCTGCCCACGCCCCGGGTGACCCGGCGCGCGGCCGGGCTGCTCAAGGAGCACGGCTGCTCCTCGGTGTGGTTCGGGGCGGCGGCGCCGCTCGGCCTGATGGCGCCCGCGCTGCGCCGGGCGGGCGCCGAGCGCCTGGTGGCCACCACCCACGGGCACGAGGCCGGCTGGGCCCAGCTGCCCGCCGCCCGGCAGCTGCTGCGGCGGATCGGCGAGGGCACCGACACGGTCACCTACCTCGGTGAGTACACCCGGTCCCGGATCGCCGGGGCGCTCACCGGGCGCGCCGCCGACCGGATGGTGCAACTGCCGCCCGGCGTCGACGAGAAGACCTTCCACCCGGGCTCCGGCGGCGACGCCGTGCGCGAACGGCTCGGGCTCGCCGACCGGCCGGTGGTGGTGTGCGTCTCGCGGCTGGTGCCGCGCAAGGGGCAGGACACGCTGATCCTCGCGATGCCCGCGATCCTGGCACGGGTGCCGGACGCGGTGCTGCTGATCGTGGGGGGCGGGCCGTACGAGAAGGAGCTGCGCGGGCTGGCGCGGGAGACCGGGGTCGCGGACTCGGTCCGCTTCACCGGGCCCGTCCCCTGGGCCGAACTGCCCGCGCACTACGGTGCGGGCGACGTCTTCGCGATGCCGTGCCGCACCCGGCGGGGCGGGCTCGACGTGGAGGGCCTGGGCATCGTCTACCTGGAGGCGTCGGCGACCGGGCTGCCGGTGGTCGCGGGCGACTCCGGCGGCGCGCCCGACGCGGTCCTCGACGGCGAGACCGGCTGGGTGGTGCGCGGAGGAGTGCCGGAGGAGTCGGCCGACCGGATCGTGACGCTGCTCCAGGATCCGGAGCTGCGGCGCCGTATGGGGGAGCGGGGGAGGGTCTGGGTGGAGGAGAAGTGGCGCTGGGACCTCTTGGCGGAGAAGCTGCGCCTACTGCTCTGAGGACCCCTGATTGCGCCGGTCCTTCGCCTGCGGGCCGGTGGGACTTGCTCGCGCAGTTCCCCGCGCCCCTATCGGGCCCGGTCTTCGTCCGCGCCCCGGCGGTCGCTCCTCGCGCAGTTCCCCGCGCCCCTTGGGGGTACGGCCGGTTCTGGCACGGCGGGGCGCGGGCATGGGTTCGACTTCGCCTGCGGGCCGGTGGGACTTGCTCGCGCAGTTCCCCGCGCCCCTATCGGGCCCGGTCTTCGTCCGCGGGCCGGTGGTCGCTCCTCGCGCAGTTCCCCGCGCCCCCAAACCCGCCTTCGTCTGCGGGCCGTGCGTGGCTGGTCGCGCAGTTCCCCGCGCCCCTTGAAAACCGGTGGCTGAGCCCGCCCTTTCGGCTGCCCCGCCGCCCCTTGGGGGTACCCGGCAGCCGGAGAACCCAGCCCAGCCCCAGGCTTCCAGGGGCGCGGGGAACTGCGCGAGCAACCCACCACCGGGCCGCAGGCGAAAGACCGGCCCAGAAGGGGCGCGGGGAACTGCGCGACCAGCCCACCACCGGCCCGCAGACGAAGACCGGGCCCATAGGGGGCGCGGGGAACTGCGCGAAGAGCGACCACGGTCCGCAGACGAACGGGGCTTTAGGGGGCGCGGGGAACTGCGCGAGCAACCCACCACCGGGCCACAGACGAAACACCGGCCCAGAAGGGGCGCGGGGAACTGCGCGACCAGCCCACCACCGGCCCGCGGACGAAGACCCCGCCCACCACACTCCCACCCCTGACGGTCACTCAGATTTGAGACAACGTGCCCCCTGGGCGGAAGGCCAAATTCCGCCCATGCTGCGCGCATGACACCAAAACTGACGCGCCGTCACCTCCTGGGCCTCGGCGCCCTCCAGACGGCCGCACTCCTGGGCCTCCCCAGAATCACCCTCACCCCCGCCCGCGCCGCGCAGGCGCAGGACGCCGCCTACACCCCCGCCCTGGTCATCGGCTCCGGCTACGGCGCCGCCGTGGCCGCGCTCCGGCTCGGCCGGGCCGGGGTCCCGACCCTCGTCCTGGAGATGGGGCGGCTCTGGGACGCCCCCGCCCAGGACGGCAAGGTCTTCTGCTCGACCTCCGCACCGGACCAGCGCTCCATGTGGTTCCGCACCCGCACCGAGGCCCCGCTCGCCACCTTCCTCTGGCTCGATGTAGTCAACCGGGACATCAGCCCGTACCCCGGGGTCCTGGACCGGGTCGACCACGGCGACATGTCGGTCTACGTGGGCCGCGGCGTCGGCGGCGGCTCACTGGTCAACGGCGGCATGGCCGTCACCCCCCGCCGCGACTACTTCGCGGAGGTCCTGCCCCAGGTGGACGCCGCCGAGATGTACGCCACGTACTTCCCGCGCGCCAACGCCATGCTCGGCGTCAACTCCGTGGACCCGGCCTGGTTCGAGTCCACCGAGTGGTACAAGTTCGCCCGCACCTCCCGCAAGGCCGCCCAGAACACCGGTCTGAAGACGGTCTTCGTGCCCAACGTCTACGACTTCGGCTACATGCAGCGCGAAGCCGCGGGCACCGCCGCCAGGTCCGCGCTCGCGGGCGAGGTCATCTACGGCAACAACTACGGCAAGAAGTCCGTGGACAAGACCTACCTCGCCGCGGCTCTCGGCACCGGCAACGTCACCATCGACACCCTCCACCACGTCCGCGCGATCCACCGCCAGGGCGACGGCACGTACGTGGTCACCGCCGACCGCACCGACCTGACCGGCAAGGTCGTGGAGACCCGCGAGATCGGCTGCGGCAGGCTCTTCCTCGGCGCGGGCAGCCTCGGCACCACCGAACTGCTGGTGCGGGCCCGCGAGACGGGCGCCCTGCCCGCCCTGGACCCGGCCGTCGGCACCGGCTGGGGGCCCAACGGCAACATCATGACGGCCCGCGCCAACCACGTCTGGGACACGGTCGGCGCCAACGAGGCCACCATGCCCGCCCTCGGCATCGACGACTGGGACAACCCCGCCAACCCCGTCTTCGCCGAGATCGCCCCGCTGCCGATGGGCTTCGAGCACTGGGTGAGCCTGTACCTGGCGATCACCAAGAACCCGCAGCGCGGCACCTTCTCGTACGACCGGGCGACCGACTCGGTGAAGCTCGACTGGACGCGGGCGCAGAACCAGCCCGCCGTGGACGCGACCCGCAGGCTCTTCGACCGGATCAACTTCAAGAACGCGACGATCTACCGGTACGACCTGTTCGGCAACAACACGCCGTTCGCGGACGACTTCTGCTACCACCCGCTCGGCGGCTGTCCGCTGGGGCGGGCGACCGACGCGTACGGCAGGGTCAAGGGGTATCCGGGGCTCTACGTCACCGACGGGTCGCTGGTGCCGGGCTCCATCGGGGTCAACCCGTTCGTCACCATCACCGCGCTCGCCGAGCGCAACCTGGAGCGGGTCCTGGCCGAGGACTTCCCCGGCTAGGACCCGCTGCCCGCTGTCGGCACACCGTCAGTCGGCACGCCCGCTGTCGGACGCCCTCAGTGGGTGTAGATCGCCTCGATCTCGTCGGCGAAGTCCTTCGCCACGACGTTGCGCTTGAGCTTGAGCGACGGGGTGATGTGCCCCGCCTCCTCCGTGAACTGGGAGGTGAGAACGCGGAATTTCCGCACCGATTCCGCCTTGGAGACCGCCGCGTTGCCGTCGTCCACCGCCCGCTGCACCTCCGCCAGCAGCTCCGCGTCCTCGCGCAGCGAGGCCGCCGTCGAGCCGGCCGGCTTGCCGTGGTCCGCGGCCCAGTGGGCCAGGAACTCCTCGTCGAGCGTGACCAGCGCGCCCACGAACGGGCGCCCGTCGCCGACCACCATGCACTCCGCGACCAGCGCGTGCGCCCGGATGCGGTCCTCGATCACCGCCGGGGCGACGTTCTTGCCGCCCGCCGTCACGATGATCTCCTTCTTGCGGCCGGTGATGGCGAGGTAGCCGTCCTCGTCCAGGGTGCCGATGTCGCCGGTGTGGAACCAGCCGTCGGCCAGCGCCTCGGCGGTCGCCGCGTCGTTGTTCCAGTACCCGTTGAACAGGTGCTCGCCGTGGAGCAGCACCTCGCCGTCGTCCGCGATCCGCACCACGGAGCCCGGCAGCGGCTGGCCGACCGTGCCGATCTTCTGCCGGTCCCACGGGTTGAACGCGGTCGCGGCGCAGGACTCCGTGAGGCCGTACCCCTCCAGGACCGTGAAGCCGATGCCCCGGTAGAAGTGGCCGAGCCGCTCGCCCAGCGGGGCGCCGCCGGAGATGGCGTACTCGCCCTTGCCGCCGAGCACCGCGCGCAGCTTGCTGAAGACCAGCCTGTCGAAGACCTTGTGCTTGATCCGCAGGCCGATCGAGGGGCCCTGGGGGGTGCCGAGCGCGCGGCTGTAGGCGATCGCGGTGTGGGCGGCCTTGTCGAAGATCGCGCCCTTGCCGTCGGCCTGCGCCTTGGCCCGGGCCGCGTTGTAGACCTTCTCGAAGACCCGCGGCACGCCGAGGATCAGCGTCGGGCGGAACGCGGCCAGCTCGTCGGTGAGGTTCTTGATGTCCGGTACGCAGCCGAGCTTGATCGGCGCCATCACGGACGCCACCTCGACCAGCCGTCCGAAGACGTGGGCGGCGGGCAGGAAGAGCAGGACCGAGCACTCGCCGGTGCGGAAGAGCGGCTTGAGGCGCTCCACCACGTTGCCGCACTCCGCGAAGAAGGCGCGGTGGGTCAGCACACAGCCCTTGGGGCGGCCGGTGGTGCCGGAGGTGTAGACGATGGTCGCCGGGTCGTCCGCGTGCGCCGAGGACATCCGCTGGTCGAGCAGCTCGTCCGAGATGTCCGAGCCGGACGCGGTCAGCTGGGCCACCGCGTCCGCCTCCAGCTGCCAGACGCCCTTGAGGGCGGGCAGCGCGGCCTGGACGGAGGCGACGGACTCCTGGTGGGCCCCGGACTCCACGACGCACAGGGTGGCGCCGGAGTCGCCGAGGATCCACTGGATCTGCTCGGGCGAGCTGGTCTCGTACACGGGGACGGTGACGCCGCCCGCGCTCCAGATGGCGAAGTCCAGCAGCACCCACTCGTAGCGGGTGCGGGAGAGCAGGGCCACCCGGTCGCCCGGCTCCACGCCGGCGGCGATCAGGCCCTTGGCCACCCCGCGGACCTCGGCGAGGAACTGGGTGGCGGTGACATCGGTCCAGCGTCCCGCGATCTTGCGGCCCATGACCGCGACATCGGGGTGCTGAGCGGCATTGCGGCGGATCAGATCCGTCAGGTTGCCGTCCGTGGGGACCTCGTACAGGGCCGGAAGGCTGAACTCGCGCAAGACTGCTGCTCCTCATCGGGCGCCGGTGCCACGGCTCTGTGACGCACCGGCTGCGGTCCAAGATCGGGCAGGTGCCCGGAGCAACTTGTTGGGGATCTGCTCCGAGCACGACTGGACTGCCCGGACGTTACCCACCGGTAGTGGGTTCCCGATAGGGGGTCCTGGTCAGATGTTCGCTGCGTCACACGGTTTTCGCGCCGCATCGCGCACAGTAGTCCACTCCTTTCACGACTCGGAAGTAACCGCAGGTCCAGCCGCCTAGGGTGGTCGGCATGCGAGTACATGTGGTCAGCGATGTGCACGGGAACACCGAGGGTCTGGCAAAGGCGGGCGACGGCGCGGACGCCCTCGTCTGCCTGGGTGACCTCGTTCTTTTCCTCGACTACGCCGATCACTCGCGCGGCATCTTCCCCGACCTCTTCGGCGTCGAGAACGCCGACCGGCTCGTGGCGCTGCGCACCGCGCGCCGCTTCGACGAGGCCCGCGAGCTGGGCCGATCCCTGTGGGCCGGACTTGACCGGGACGCGGCGATCGAGTCGGCGGTGCGCCGCCAGTACGCCGAGATGTTCGCGGCCATGCCCACCCCTACGTACGCGACCTACGGCAATGTCGACATACCGGCCCTCTGGCCGCAGTACGCGGGACCCGGCACCACCGTCCTGGACGGCGAGCGGATCGAGATCGGCGGGCGGGTCTTCGGCTTCGTGGGCGGCGGGCTGCGCACCCCGATGCGCACCCCCTTCGAGATCTCCGACGAGGAGTACGCGGCCAAGGTTGAGGCGCTCGGCGAGGTCGACGTGCTCTGCTCGCACATCCCGCCGGAGATCCCCGAGCTGGTCTACGACACCGTCGCCCGCCGCTTCGAACGCGGCTCGCGCGCCCTGCTCGAAGCCATCCGCCGGACCAAGCCGCGGTACTCCCTGTTCGGCCACGTCCACCAGCCGCTGGCCCGCCGGGTACGGGTGGGGCGCACCGAGTGCGTCAACGTCGGCCACTTCGCCGCCACCTCCGCGCCCTTCGCCCTCCAGTGGTGACCCGGCCTCCGGCGTGGGCCCCCGGCCGCACGCGATAGCCTGCACTTCTGTCACCCCACCCGGCCCGCGCACTGGAGGAGCCACGACGATGGCGGAACACACCAGCTCGTCTATCACCATCGAGGCGGCCCCGGCCGAGGTGATGGGGGTGATCGCCGACTTCGACCGCTACCCGGAGTGGACCGGCGAGGTGAAGCAGGCCGAGGTGCTGACCACCGACGACCGGGGCCGGGCCGCACAGGTCAGGCTGGTCCTCGACGCGGGCGCCATCAAGGACGACCACACCCTCGCCTACACCTGGGACGGCCCGGACAAGGTCAGCTGGAGCCTGGTCAAGTCCCAGATGCTGCGCGCCCTGGACGGCTCCTACACCCTGGCGGCGGCCCCCGGCGGCCACACCCAGGTCACCTACCAGCTGACCGTGGACGTCAAGATCCCCATGCTCGGCATGATCAAGCGCAAGGCCGAGAAGGTCATCATCGACCGCGCGCTCGACGGGCTGAAGAAGCGCGTGGAGAGCGGCGCGGCCGGAACCGCCGGCGGGGCCGAGAAGGTCTGACGTGCGCACGGTCCTCGTCACCGGTCCCGGCGGCGCGGGCCGCACCACCGTCGCCGCCGCGACCGCGCTCGCGGCGGCCCGGCGCGGTGAGCGCGTCCTGCTGATCGGCACCGACCGCGAGGACGCGCTCGGCCCGCTGCTCGGCGGCGGGGAACCGGCCGGCCCGGACGTCGTCCGCATCGACTCCGGCGCCCACTTCCGTACCGAACTGCTCGCCCTCCAGGACCGGGCCGGGGCCGCGCTCGACCTCCTGGGCGCGGGCCGCCTGGACGGCGAGGAGCTGACCGAGCTGCCCGGCGCCGAGCAGCTCGCCCTGCTCGGGGCGGTGCGCGAGAGCGCGGGCGGCGGCCACGACCTGGTCGTCGTCGACATGCCGCCGGTCCACCAGAGCATCGCCGCCCTCGCCCTGCCCGCCCAGCTGCGCCGCTGTCTGCGCCGCCTGCTGCCGCCCGAGCGGCAGGCCGCCCGCTCGCTGCGCCCGGTCCTCGCCCAGCTCGCCGGGGTCCCGATGCCCGCGCAGTGGCTGTACGAGACGACCGCCCGCTGGGACGCGGAACTGGCCGCCGTGCAGGCCGTGGTGGAGGACCCGGGCACGACCGTACGGCTGGTCGCCGAGCCCGGCGCGGCCGGCGTCGCCGCCCTGCGCACCGCCCGGCTCGGGCTGGCGCTGCACGGACTGACGCCGGACGCGGTGATCGCCAACCGGGTGCTGCCCACCGGCTCGGCCGACCGCTTCCTCGCTGCGCTCTCCGGGCACCAGCAGTGCGCGCTCAAGGAGCTGGCCGAGGACTTCGAGGGCGTACCGCTGCACGAGGTCCCGCACCTGGGCCGCGACCCGCGGGGCCCCGAGGAGCTCGACGAGCTGATCGACGGGCCGACCGGGGAGATCGGGCCGTGGGCCGCCGAGGACGGCGGGGCCGCGGGAGCCGCGCCGTGGCACGTGGAGGACCGCCTGGCCGCCGACGGCGTACTGGTGTGGCACCTGCCGCTGCCCGGCGCCCGCAAGGACGAGCTGGGGCTGGTGCGCCGGGGGGACGAACTCCTGCTCACCGTCGGCCCGTTCCGCCGGATCGTCACCCTGCCCTCGGCGCTGCGCCGCTGCACGGTCTCCGGCGCCGCGCTCACCGACGGCGTGCTGCGCGTCCGGTTCGCCCCCGACCCGGACCTGTGGCCCCGCGCGCGCTGAACGCCGTACCCCCATTCGGGTAACGTCGAGGGAACAGACCCTTCTCCCCAGCAGCTGGAGTCCGCCATGAGCGAAGCCACCGAGCGTCCCGCCCCGGACGCGGATGCCTGGGCCGACGCGTGCGCCGAGGACCTCGCCGAGGAGAAGGCGCGCCGCCGCGTCGCCTACGGCCCGCCGCCCGGGTCGGCCGCCGAGGAGCTGCGCAAACTGGTCGACGCGGTCGCCGACAAATTCTCCGACCTGCAGTCCTCGCTGCCCGGCATGGCCGCGCAGGGCGCCGTGCAGCAGCTCATCAGCCAGGCGAAGGCGGTCGTCGAGCCGGTCATCGAGCGCAACCCGCAGGTCTTCGACCACCTCGCCGCGGCGGGCGGCGAACTGCTCGCCGCCTACCGGTCCGCGGTCGAGGGCCAGGAGCGCCGCTGGGCGTCCGGCGGGCCCAAGAAGGGCGACGGCGGGGCGGGCGCGGGCCCCGGCGAGCACATCGACCTGGACTGACTGAGGGGTGCCCGCGCTCGGGTACGGTGGGCCGTAGCGGGGCTCGACCGAAAACTGAGGGACTTAATGGGACTCACCATCGGCGTCGACATCGGCGGCACCAAGATCGCGGCAGGAGTGGTCGACGAGGAGGGCCACATCCTCGAAACGCACACCGTGCCCACGCCGCCGACCGCTGACGCCATCGTGGACGCGATCTGCACCGCCGTGGGGGGAGCGGGCCAGGGGCAGGAGATCGAGGCCGTCGGCATCGGCGCCGCCGGCTACGTCGACGACAAGCGCGCCACCGTGCTCTTCGCACCCAACATCGACTGGCGCCACGAGCCGCTCAAGGACAAGGTCGAGCAGCGCGTCGGCCTCCCCGTGGTGGTGGAGAACGACGCCAACGCGGCGGCCTGGGGCGAGTACCGCTTCGGCGCGGGCCAGGGCCACGACGACGTCATCTGCATCACCCTCGGCACCGGTCTCGGCGGCGGCATCATCATCGGCAACAAGCTGCGCCGCGGGCGCTTCGGGGTGGCCGCCGAGTTCGGCCACATCCGGGTGGTGCCCGACGGTCTGCTGTGCGGCTGCGGCAGCCAGGGCTGCTGGGAGCAGTACGCCTCGGGGCGCGCGCTCGTGCGGTACGCCCGCCAGCGCGCCAACGCGACCCCCGAGAACGCCCAGATCCTCCTCGGGCTCGGCGACGGCACCGTCGAGGGCATCGAGGGCAAGCACATCAGCGCCGCCGCCCGCCAGGGCGACCCGGTCGCGACGGACTCCTTCCGCGAGCTGGCCCGCTGGGCCGGCGCCGGTCTGGCCGACCTGGCCTCGCTCTTCGACCCGTCGGCGTTCATCGTCGGCGGCGGCGTCTCGGACGAGGGCGAACTGGTCCTCGACCCGATCCGCAAGTCGTTCCGGCGCTGGCTGATCGGCGGCCAGTGGCGACCGCACGCCCAGGTGCTGGCCGCGCAGCTCGGCAACAAGGCCGGGCTCGTCGGCGCGGCCGACTTGGCCCGCCAGGGCTGATCGCCGCGCCACGCACGGCAGTTGAGCGCCCGCCGCGTCCGTCACGGACGCGGCGGGCGCTGCTCTATGTTGTGCCCATGTCGCTCACGGATCTTCCCGCGTCCCGTACGGAGAACGGCTCCGCCGTGATCCGCGTCCTCAGCTACAACGTCCGCTCGATGCGCGACGACAACGCGGCCCTGGCCCGGGTGATCCGCGCCTGCGACCCCGATCTGGTGCTCGTCCAGGAGGCCCCGCGCTTCTTCCGCTGGCGCAAGGCGGCGGCGCGGCTGGCGGCGGCCAGTGAGCTGGTGGTGCTGAGCGGCGGCGCCACGGCCGCCGGGCCGCTGCTGCTCTGCTCGCTGCGGGCGACCGTGGAGCGCACCGAGGACGTACTGCTGCCGCTCACGCCCGGACTGCACCGGCGCGGGTTCGCCACGGCCGTGGTGCGCTTCGGCGGCGCGCGGCTCGGCGTCCTGAGCTGCCACCTCAGCCTGCGGGCCGACGAGCGGCACGAGCAGGCCGGGATGCTCCTGGACCGGCTGGCCGCGATGGACGTGCCGCACGCGGTCGCGGGCGGCGACCTCAACGACCGCCCCGACGGCCGCGCCTTCGGCGCTCTCGCGGGCGGCCTCCAGGACTGCTGGGCGGTGCGCCCCTGGGGCACGGAGCACACCTCGACCCCGGCCGACCCCCGTCAGCGGATCGACGCGATCTTCGCGACGCCGGGGGTGGAGGTGCTGGGCTGCGGGGTCCCCACGGGGCTGGCGGGGGTGGAGCGGGCCGACCTGGTGGCGGCGACGGACCACCTGCCGGTGCTGGCGGCGCTGCGGGTCCCGGTGGATACGGCCGCCGCGCCCCTTTCCTGAACCCCTCAGAGGGGGGCGGGGCGGCCCGGGTTCCGCCTAGACCACCGCGCCGCGCCCCGGGTCGTCCTCGTCCTCGTCGTCCTGGCTCATCCGTGCCACCAGGGTGCCGAAGCCGCCGATGAAGCCGCCGACGCCCAGCGTGGTCAGCCACCAGGTGAACTCCCACTGCAGGATCGCCGCGAGCAGCATCAGCACCGGGCCGCCGATCACCGCGAGCCAGGCGAACTTCGCCGTGACGTCCGCCTCCGGCAGCGGGGGCGGCTCCGGCGGGACGAAGTGCCCCTCGTCCGAACCGTCCGGGTCGTCGGAGCCGGGCTCCGCCACCTGGTAGTCCCGGGGGCCGCCGACGCCCGGCGCGAACACCACCGAGCTGCCCAGCGGCCGGGCCCCGGGCGGGTCCGCGGGCCCGCCCGCGTCCTTGCCCGGGCCCTCGTCCTTGCCCTTCTCCGCGCTTTCGGCGCTCCCCGCGCCCTTCTCCGCCCGGTCCGCGGCCGTGCGGTCGGTGAGGTCGGCCCGGGGGCCGCCCGCGCCGCCGTCCGCCGCCGTCCCGTTGCGGTCGCCCTCCAGGAGCGCCAGGTCCTCCACCGACTTGAACGGCTTGGTGCCCGGCGGGTCGGCCGGCTCCTCGCCGTACCCCGCCACGATCGCCGCCCAGGCAGCCTCCTCGTCGATCGGCTGCGGCTCGCGGTCCGCGTCGTGCTCAGCCACCGGTCGTGCTCCCCTTCTTCCCGACGCTCGGAGCGAGGCGGCCGACGAACGCGTAACTCTCCTCGAAGATCCGCTCCGCATCGTGGTCCAACGTCGCGACGTGGTAGCTCTGTTCCAGCAGGATCTCGGTGACGTCCGTGGAGGAGACCCGGCCGAGGATCCGCGCCGAGTCGGCCGGGGGCACCACGTGGTCGTGGGGGCTGTGCAGCAGCACCAGCGGCTGGGTGACCTGCGGGAGCTCGCGGTCCACCAGCTGGAAGAACCGGCGCAGGGAGTGCGCCGCGTGCAGCGGCACCCTGTCGTACCCCACCTCCGCCGCGCCCTCCTTGGCGATGTCGCTGGCGATGCCCTTGGTGGAGGGCACCAGATGGCGCACCACCGGCAGCGCGTGCGCCGCCAGTCCGTGGACCTTGTTGCCCGGGTTGACGACGACGACACCGCTGACCGCGTCGCCGTGCCGGGCGGCCAGGCGCAGCGCCAGCGCGCCGCCCATCGACAGCCCGAAGACGAAGACCCGCTCGCACCGGGCGAGCAGCTCGGTCAGCGCCCGGTCCACCTCCGCGTACCAGTCCTGCCAGCCTGTGAGCTGCATGTCCTGCCAGCGGGTGCCGTGTCCGGGCAGCAGCGGCAGCTCGACCGTCAGGCCGCGCTCGGCCAGGAACTCGGCCCATGGGCGCAGCGACTGCGGGGAACCGGTGAAGCCGTGGCAGAGGAGGACGCCGACCTCTCCGCCCTCGTGGCGGAACGGCTCGGCTCCAGGGAGGACGGGCACCGGGATCTCCTGTTCATGAGCAGGGGCGGGGGAGTCGTACTTCACGGTACGCGACCGGACTGACACCGACCAGAGCCGTCACCGGCCCGCGCGCGGGAGGGCGGGCCCCGCTCGGGTTAAGGTCTGTTCGACAGACAGAGGGAAGGCATCCGAGTTGATCTACGGCGCTATGAAGTTCTCCATCGGCGGATCGCTGAAGCTTGCGTTCCGGCCCTGGGTGGAGGGCCTCGACAACATTCCCGCCGAGGGGCCGGCGATCCTCGCGAGCAACCACCTCTCGTTCTCGGACTCCTTCTTCCTGCCGGCGGTCCTCGACCGCAAGGTGACGTTCATCGCCAAGGCGGAGTACTTCACCTCCCCCGGAGTCAAGGGCAGGCTGACGGCCGCCTTCTTCAAGGGCGTCGGCCAGCTCCCGGTGGACCGCTCCGGCGCGCGCGGCGCGGGCGAGGCGGCCATCAAGAGCGGCATCGAGGTGCTGGAGCGCGGTGAGCTGTTCGGGATCTACCCGGAGGGCACCCGCTCGCCCGACGGCCGGCTCTACCGGGGCAAGCCCGGCGGCCTCGCGCGCGTGGCGCTCGCCAGCGGCGCGCCGGTGATCCCCGTCGCCATGATCGACACGGAGAAGATCCAGCCGCCCGGCAAGGTGGTGCCCAAGCTGATGCGGCCGGGCATCCGGATCGGCAAGCCGCTCGACTTCAGCCGCTACCACGGCATGGAGGGCGACCGCTTCATCCTGCGTTCGGTGACCGACGAGGTCATGTACGAGATCATGAAGCTCTCCGGCCAGGAGTACGTGGACATCTACGCGACCGCGGCCAAGCGCCAGATCGCGGACGAGGCCAAGCGCAGGGCGGACGAGGAGAAGGCCGCCGAGAAGGCCGAGCGGGCCCGTGAGGCCGAACAGGCCAAGCGGGCGGAACAGCCCGGCGACTAGCCCGTCGCCGGTCCGGGGGTGGGAAGAGCGTGGTGAAGCGCGAGCGCGTCATCAGGATGTCCGTCGAGCTGCCGCTGTGGCGGGCGCTCACCGGGTACCGCGTACTGACGATGATCTACGCGGTGCTGGTCTTCGGGTCGGAGTACGGCGACTTCGAGCGCCCCTGGATCGGCGTCGCCTTCCTGTCGGTGCTCGGCGTGTGGACGCTGGCCACGCTGCCCAGGGTGGCCAGCGCGGCCAGCTGCACCAAGCGCTTCCTCGTCGCCGACCTGGTGATCGCGCTCACCGGCATCCTGCTCACCCCGCTCGCCAACGCCGACGCGCGGCTGGTGAACGGGCCGACGCTGCCCACCATATGGACCGCCGGATCGGTGCTGGCGTTCGCGATCAAGGGCGGCTGGCGCTGGGCCGCGTTCGCCTCCTCGCTGGTGGCCGTGGCCAACCTGGTGGAGCGAGGCACCCCCACCCGCGACACCCTCCACAACGTCCTGCTGGTCTGCATCGCCTCCATCGCCATCGGCTATGTGGTCGAGGTCGCCCGCGCCAGTGAGGCCACCCTGGCGCGCGCCCTGGAGATCGAGGCGGCGACCCGGGAGCGGGAGCGGCTGGCCCGGGACATCCACGACAGCGTGCTCCAGGTGCTGGCCATGGTGCAGCGCCGGGGCACCGCGCTGGGCGGCGAGGCGGCGGAGCTGGGCCGGATGGCCGGCGAGCAGGAGGTCGCCCTGCGCACCCTGGTCTCCAGCGGTCTGGTGCCCGCCACGCACGCGTCGGAGGACCCGGCGCTGGGCGCCTTCGTCCGGACGGTCGACGACGAGGACGACCGGGGCGGCGGCGCGGACCCGGCCGAGCTGGATCTGCGCACCCTGCTCGCCCCGCACGCCGGATCGCGGGTCTCCCTCGCGGAACCGGGCGCTCCGGTGCTGCTCCCGCCCCCCGCGGCACGCGAGCTCGCCGCCGCTGTCAGTGCCGCGTTGGACAATGTCCGCAGACACGCGGGGGAGTCCGCCCAGGCATGGATCCTGGTGGAGGACTGGGGGGACGAAGTGGTCGTGACGGTCCGGGACGACGGTCCGGGCATCCCGGAGGGCCGGCTCGCGCAGGCCGAGGGGGAGGGGCGCCTGGGCGTCGCCCTCTCGATCCGCGGCCGGCTGCGGGACCTGGGCGGCACCGCCGAGCTGATCTCGGTGCCGGGCCAGGGCACGGAAGTAGAGCTGAAGGTTCCACGGGGGAAGGCGAAGGCATGAACGAGCACGACGTGAAGGTGATGGTGGTCGACGACCACCCGATGTGGCGCGACGCGGTCGCGCGCGACCTGGCCGCCGCCGGGTTCGACGTGGTGGCCACCGCCGGGGACGGCCCGCAGGCGGTCCGCCGGGCCACCGCGGCCGGGCCCGACGTGCTGGTCCTGGACCTCAATCTGCCCGGCCTGCCGGGCGTCGGCGTCTGCAAGGAGCTGGTCGGCGCCAACCCGGCGCTGCGCGTCCTGGTGCTCTCCGCCTCCGGCGAGCACGCGGACGTCCTGGAGGCGGTGAAGTCCGGGGCGACCGGCTATCTGCTGAAGTCGGCGAGCACCGAGGAGCTCATCGACGCGGTGCGCCGCACCGCCGCGGGCGACCCGGTGTTCACCCCGGGCCTGGCCGGTCTGGTCCTCGGGGAGTACCGCAGACTGGCCGCCGACCCGGCCCCGGCCGCCTCCGACGAGCCCAAGGCCCCGCAGCTCACCGACCGCGAGACCGAGGTGCTGCGCCTGGTCGCCAAGGGCCTCTCGTACAAGCAGATCGCCGAGCGCCTGGTGATCTCGCACCGGACCGTGCAGAACCACGTCCAGAACACCCTGGGCAAGCTCCAGCTGCACAACCGCGTGGAGCTGGTGAGGTACGCGATAGAGCAGGGCCTGGACGACGTGTGACGGGCTCCCTTCGCTCGTTTGACGCTCGTACGGGTGAATGACAAGTCGTCAACTGCCCCTTGAATTCGCGGAATTGACGTTTCGTCCCATGCCGGGGTGACCTGCGTCACCATTAGCGTGACGCATAGAGGGCTGCCATCCGTCTGCCACGGCGAAGGGACAATTCCATGCGGGTCGGAGTACTGACCGGAGGCGGCGACTGCCCCGGACTCAACGCGGTCATCCGGGGCGTCGTCCGCAAGGGCGTGCAGGAGTACGGCTTCGAATTCACCGGCTTCAAGGACGGCTGGCGCGGTCCGCTGGAGGGCGACACCGTCAAGCTCGACATCCCCGCCGTGCGCGGCATCCTGCCGCGCGGCGGCACCATCCTCGGCTCCTCGCGCACCAACCCCCTCAAGGCCGAGGACGGGGTGCGCCGCATCAAGGAGAACCTCGCCAAGCACGAGATCGACGCGATGATCGCGATCGGCGGCGAGGACACCCTGGGCGTGGCGGCCCGCCTCAGCGACGAGTACGGCGTGAAGTGCGTCGGCGTGCCCAAGACCATCGACAACGACCTCTCGGCCACCGACTACACCTTCGGCTTCGACACCGCGGTCGGCATCGCCACCGAGGCCATCGACCGGCTGCACACCACGGCCGAGTCCCACATGAGGGTCCTGGTGGTCGAGGTGATGGGCCGTCACGCGGGCTGGATCGCCCTCCACTCGGGCCTCGCGGGCGGCGCCAACGTCATCCTCATCCCCGAGCAGCGCTTCGACGTCGACCAGGTCTGCGGCTGGATCGCCTCCCGCTTCAAGTCGTCGTACGCCCCGATCGTGGTGGTCGCCGAGGGCGCCATGCCCCGGGACGGCGAGATGGTCCTCAAGGACCAGACGCTCGACTCCTTCGGACACGTCCGGCTCTCCGGCGTGGGGGAGTGGCTGGCCAAGGAGATCGAGAAGCGCACCGGCAAGGAGGCCCGGACCACGGTCCTCGGCCACGTCCAGCGCGGCGGCACCCCCAGCGCCTTCGACCGCTGGCTGGCCACCCGGTTCGGGCTGCACGCGATCGAGGCGGTCCGGGACGGCGACTTCGGCAAGATGGTCGCGCTGCGCGGCACGGACATCGTCCGGGTGCCGATCGCCGAGGCCACCGCGCGCCTGAAGACCGTCGACCCGGCGCTCTACGCCGAGGTCGGGGTGTTCTTCGGCTGACGCGGCGACGGCGCGCCGGGCGCCCCGGCCGGTGCGGGGTGCCCGGCGCGGAGACCCGCCGGGACCGGCTCTCCGGCCGACGCGGGAGACCGCCCGGCCCGGCCGCTGCCGCGCACCCGGCGCGGCGACCGCCCGCCGGTGGCCCGGCGGGCGGGTGGCCGGCGCCGGGCGGGCCGTGGTGGGGAGCATCCAGCGGGCGGGCCGCTGTCCCGGCGCGCCGGGACAGCCGGTGTCGCGGCCCGGCGGGCGAGCAGGCGCCCCCGACAGTCGATGCCCGGCCCACCGGGCGAGCCGGGTGCCGGGGCCGTATATTCGCCAGTAATCCGCCCATACCCTCCCCATAGGTGAGTCCCCGTGGAGATCCTGGCGTTCGGCGTTCAGGCCGACGAGCGGCCCCTGATCGAGCAGGCTTTCGCAGGTCAGCACGGCGTCCGATGCCTGGACGTCTTCCTCGACGAGGACACCGCGCGCATCGCGTCCGGCTACCAGGCGATCTCCACCAGCGTCAACGCCGACCTGGGCCGCTCGGTCCTGCAGACGCTGGCGGCGGGCGGGACGCAGTTCGTCGCCCAGCGCTCGACCGGGTTCAACAACATCGACCTGGAGGCCGCCGAGCGCCTGGGCCTCACCGTCGCCCGGGTCTCGTACTACTCGCCGTACTCGGTGGCCGAGTTCGCCTGGACGCTGGCGATGGCGGTCAACCGCAAGATCGTGCGCGCCGCCAACCGCACCCGCGACTTCGACTTCCGGCTCGACGGGCTGATGGGCCGCGACCTGCGCGGGCGCACCGCCGGGGTGCTCGGCACCGGCAAGATCGGCGAGGCGTTCACCCGGATCGCCCATGGCTTCGGCATGAACCTGCTCGGCTGGGACGTCACCGAGAACCCGGCGTGCGTGGAGCTCGGCATGAAGTACGTCGAGAAGGAGCGGCTCCTCGCCGACGCGGACGTCGTCAGCCTGCACGTGCCGCTGCTGCCCTCGACCCGGCACCTCGTCGACCGGGCCGCGCTGCGCACGATGAAGGACGACGCGATCCTGGTGAACTCCAGCCGGGGCGGGCTGATCGACACCCGCGCCCTGGTCGACGAGCTGCGGGCGGGACGGCTGACGGGGGTGGGGCTCGACGTGTACGAGGCGGAGGCCGGGCTGTTCTTCCTCGACAAGTCCCTCCACGTGGTCGAGGACGACACCCTGGCCCGCCTGGTGACCTTCCCCAACGTGGTGGTCACCTCCCACCAGGCGTACTACACCGAGGACGCGGTGGGGCAGATCGTCGAGGCGACGGCCCGCAACGTGGCCGACTACGTGGCGGGCCGCCACTCCGAGAACGTCCTGGTCCCCCGCCACCAGCCCTGACCGGCCCGCGCACCACCCCCCGGGGCCTGACCGGCCCGCCCCACCCCGTCCGGGGCCCGCCCTACGCCGTCACCGGCACCCCCACCGCCGCCAGCAGTTCCGTCACGATCTCCGGGCCGCGCAGCGTCAGTACCGACTCCGGGTGGAACTGCACCCCGGCGAACCCGGGTCCGCGCAGTGCGTGGACCTCGCCGGTCGCCGCGTCCCGGCTCACCTCCACCCGGTGCGCGGCCAGCTCCAGCGCCGCCTCCTCGTCGCAGCGCGCGGTGAAGCTGTTGTAGAACCCGACGCGCTCCCGGGCGCCGAACAGATCGACCGGCAGCTGCGCGCCCTGGTGCGGGACCCGCTTGCGGACGAGGGGGAGCCCCAGCTCGGCCGCGATCAGCTCGTGCCCCAGGCACACCCCGAGCACCCCGTGCCGGTGGGTGCGCAGCAGCTCGGCGGTGAGGGGCCGCAGCAGCCGCATCTTCGGGTCGGCCGCGTCCGACGGGTCACCGGGGCCGGGCCCGAGGACCACCGGCCCGCCGTGCCCCAGCACCCGCTCCCGCAGCTCCGGCGCGTCATGGCGCACCACCGACACCGCGAGGCCCGACGAGCGCAGCAGATGCGCCAGCATCGCCGTGAAGGTGTCCTCGCCGTCCACCACCAGCGCCTCGCCCACCGGCGCCACCACCTGCTCCCGCATCCGCAGCCAGAACGGCGCGAGGTCCGCCCGCCGCGCGTCCAGCGCCGCCCGCACCCGGGGGTCGTCGGCCAGCGCCGGACCCGGCCGCCCGGGCCCCGCGGCCGGGCGGCCCTCCCGTACGCCCAGCGCGCTCAGCACGCCCGCCGCCTTGGCGTGGGTCTCGGCGACCTCGCCCGCCGGGTCCGAGTGGCGCACCAGGGTCGCCCCGACCGGCACCCTCAGCCGCCCGTCCGGCGCGATGTCGGCGGTGCGGATCAGGATGGGCGAGTCCAGGGTCTGGGCGCCGCCCGCGTCCTTGGCCAGCAGCGCCAGCGCGCCCGCGTAGTAGCCCCGGCCGCCCCGCTCGTGCCGTTCGATCACCCGGCAGGCGTTCTGCACCGGGGAGCCGGTGACCGTCGCCGCGAACATCGTCTCCCGCAGCACCTCGCGCGCGTCCAGCGAGCTGCGGCCCCGCAACTCGTACTCGGTGTGCGCCAGATGGGCCATCTCCTTGAGCCGGGGCCCGACCACCACCCCGCCCCGGTCGCCCACCGTGCACATCATCTTGAGCTCCTCGTCGACGACCATGGAGAGCTCGTCGATCTCCTTCTCGTCGGAGAGGAAGGCGAGCAGGTCCTCGGGGGTGGGGCCGCCCGCCGGGTAGCGGTAGGTCCCGCTGATCGGGTTCATCACCACCGTCCCGCCGGACATCCGCACGTGCACCTCGGGGCTCGCCCCCACCAGCGTGCGCCCCTGCCCCTGCCCCTGCCCCTGCCCCTGCCCCAGACCGTGCCCGTCCGGCCCGTTGCCCCCGCCGGTGTGGACCACGAACGTCCAGTACGCCCCCCGCTCACCCGCCAGCAGCCGCCGGAACAGCGCCAGCGCGTCCGCCCGGCCGAAGCCCGGGATCTCGCCGGTGTAGGTGCGCCGGATGACGAAGTTGGCGCCCTCGCCCTGCCCGATCTCGTCCTCGATCACCCGCCGCACGATCCCGGCGTACTCCTCGTCGCCGACGTCGAAGCCCCCGCCCCGGACCGCCACCGCGTGCCGGGGCAGCGCCTCCAGGACCTCCGCCAGCGGCAGTTCGTAGGTCTCGTCGGCCTCCAGCACGGACAGCGGGGTGCCGTCGTCGCGCACGTCGAAGCCGCGCTCGCGGATCTGGCGGAACGGCACCAGGGCGAGCGAGGGCCGCTCCCCGCAGGGGATGTCGGCGAGCCGCTCCACCTCCCGTACGCGGCCGACCAGCAGCTCGACCACCTCGTGGTCGCGGCCGGGCGTGCGGCGGCGGATCAGCGCGAACGGCGGGCAGCCGGGTTCGAGGAGTCGGCCGAGGAGGGCGTGGGTGGTGCGGGGCATGGCGGGTTCCTTCCGGTGGACACGGGAGGAGGGAACGGCCGCGGGAAACAGAGGAGGCCGCCCCTCGGGCGGCCTTCGCGTGGTTCAGGAGTACGCGCGATCAGTGGGCCGCCGGATGAGCGGTCCACCACCAGTTCTGGTTCGAGTGCGCGAACATGCCAGGCACCTTAGCGGATCGGGCGCGGGAAGCGCGAAGGGCCCGTCCGCCCCTCGGGACGGACGGGCCCCCGTCGTACGGGCCGCGCGGACGGGTCAGACCAGCAGGTTGAACATCTGCCAGCCGCCGCCCACCTGGACGCGCGGGGCGAACGGCGCGCCCGTGGCGCCGCCGGTGCCCTTGTAGTACCAGAGCACGCCCGAGCCGTCCCGGGCCACCAGGTCCGCGACGCCGTCGCCGTTCAGGTCGCTCGGGCCGAGCAGGATGTTGTAGCCCTGCCAGCCGCCGCCGACCTGGACGCGCGGCGCGTACGGGGCGGTCGGCGTGCCGGTGCCCTTGTAGAACCACAGCACGCCCTTGGCGTCCCGGGCCACCAGGTCGGCCTTGCCGTCCCGGTTGAGGTCGCCGGTGGAGACCATCGCGTTGTAGCCCTGCCAGCCGCCGCCGATCTTCACCCGCGCCGCGAACGGCGCCGCCGGGTTGCCGGTGCCCTGGTAGTACCAGAGGGTGCCGGAGCCGTCCCGGGCGATCAGATCGGCCTTCCCGTCGCCGTTCAGATCACGGGCGCCGGTCAGGAAGTTGTACGTCTGCCAGCCGCCGCCGACCTTCAGGCGCCCCTTGAAGGGCGCCGCCGGGTTGCCGCTGCCCTGGTAGTACCAGAGCGTGCCGGAGCCGTCCCGGGCCACCAGGTCGCCGGTGCCGTCCGCGCGCAGCGCGGTCATCGCGGAGACGGTGTTGTAGCCCTGCCAGCCGCCGCCGACCTTGAACCGGCCGTAGAACGGCGTCGCCGCTTCGCCCGTGCCCTGGTACTGCCACAGCACGCCGGAGGAGTCCCGGCCGAGCAGGTTGTACCGGCCGGTGCCCGGGTCGGGCGCGGCGGCGGTGGCCACCTCCACGTCGTCGGCCTTCACGAAGGCCAGCCGGTGGTTGTAGCGGATCGGGTAGAAGAGGGTGGTGCCCTTGACCAGGGTGCCCTCGGTGGTGCCGCCGTAGTAGTAGTCGCCCGCGACCGGCGCACCGGCGGGGACGTACGCCTGCCCGGCGGGGATCCCGTACTTGAACAGCGGGTCCGAGTTCTTGCCGTACACCGCGCTGTCCTGGACCGGTACGCCGGTCCCGGCGTAGGCGGCGTCCTCGGGGTAGGTGCGCCCGTAGACGGCGATGGAGGCCGAGCCCGCCTTCGCCTTCAGGACCTGCTGACCGGCCGTGCCGACGGGAGCGGTGAAGGTGCCGCCCGGGTTGTAGAACCACGCCTTCTGGCCGCCGTACCAGATCGCGGTCCAGTCGGGCCGGGTCTCCGCGACGACGTAACGGGTGCCCGCGACGACCTTGTTGGACCAGTTCGGGCCCTCCGAAGGGGTCTGGCTGCCGAGGTAGGGGTCGACCGGCGGCGCCGCGTCGGTGGACGGCGAGGAGTACAGGTACCCGAAGTTCGCGGGCTGCTTGTAGGTGCCGCCCGAGTACGTCACCGTCGGCTGGTTCGCCGTGGTGAACGGAGGTACGACCCGGACCACCTGGCCGGCCTTCACCGGGCCGCCCGCGCCCTGGTCGCCCGTGGGCGCGCCGAGCAGGGACATGTAGTGGTTCCAGTCCCAGTACGGGCCCGGGTCCCAGTGCTGCCCGGCGACCAGCTTGTCCACCGGGCCGGGGACGTCGTCGTGGCCGACGATGTGCTCGCGGTCCAGCGGGATGCCGAACCGGTTCGCCAGGTACTTGACCAGCTGGGCGGAGGTCTCGTACTGCTGCTCCGAGTACCAGTTGCCCGCCTTGATGGCGAAACCGACGTGCTCGACGCCGATCCCGTGCATGTTGAAGGACTTGTTGCCCGCGTGGTACGACTCGTCCTTCGTCGCCACCATCTGGGTGACCAGGCTGCCGTCGGCCTTGATCAGGTAGTGCGTGCTGACCGACGTCGTGGGGTCCTGGAAGGTCTTGACCGACCCCTCGTAGGAGCCCTCGGTGTCGTGCAGGACGATCTGCCGGATCCCGAACGTGTCCGGGCGGCTCGCGACGTTGTAGTTGGCCGCGTTGGCCGGTACGAAGTCGCAGTTCAGCCCGGCCGGGCACTCCGGCGTCTGGCCCGCCGCAGCGCTGAAGGCCGCCAGGGACATCGTCCGGGGCCGGACCGGCCGCACCGACGGGTCGGCGGGCAGGTTCACCCGTTCGCCGTCGGCGGTGACGCGGGCCTCGCCCGTGCGGATCGAGTCGTAGACCCGCTTGGCGAAGAGCGAGGCGCCCTTCTCGTCGGTCGCCTGGCTGTAGCGGGCGACCGCCCCGTACCACTGGCCCGCGTCCGCGGACAGCGAGCCCGTCGCGTCCTTCTGGTACTTCGCCAGCAGGGCCGCGCCCGCGCGGATGGACTGGTTCGCGTCCGCGCGCACCGCCTCCGCCGGCTTGTCGATCAGCCCGGCGGCCTCGTCCAGCGTGTGCAGCCGGGGGTCACTGGTGTCGACGGCCTTGGGCGCCCGTGACAGGGCGCGCTTGGCGTCGAAGCGCTTCATGACCGTCGGGTCGCCGCTCATGTTGAGGTGCGACAGCCGTTCGGCGTCGGTCGGCCGCTCGATGTCGTCCGCCGTCACCCGGGTCAGGCCCATGACGTTGTACGCGCCGGTCGTCGACGGCTGCCCGTCGTGGTCCTCCCACAGCGTCTGCCGGTACGAGACCGCCATCAGCACGCTCTGCGGGACCTGGAACTCGCGCGCCGCCCCGGCGAACCGGGCCTGGAGCGCGCTGCCCGGGCCGTTCGCCGTGGTGCTCGCCGACGCGGGGCCGGTCGCGGCCACCGCCATGCCGGTGATCGCCGCGCCGGCCACCACCGCCGTGCTCACTCCGTAAGCGATCAGCTTCTTCTTGCGGTCTCTGCGGTGTCTCCGCTTCAACGCCCACCCCTGCATCGCTCTGTTGTTGTGTGAAGCCGTTCCGAAACGGGCCGAGGCTAGCAGGCTGACGATCACTTCCGGTCATCGGGCGTCCGCCGCGTGTCTCATCAGGTGGGCATGGGGGTGGACCGCTTGGGGGACCCCGTAAGGTTGTGGAGGTGACCGTGAACGTAAACACCTGGCGTGACCTTCCCGCGGCGCAGCAGCCCGAGTACCCCGATGCCGAGGCTCTGCGCGATGTGATCGCGGACCTCGAGTCGTATCCGCCGCTCGTCTTCGCGGGCGAGTGCGACCAGCTGCGCGCCCGGATGGGGGCCGTCGCCAAGGGCGAGGCGTTCCTGCTCCAGGGCGGCGACTGCGCCGAGGCGTTCGACGCCGTGTCGGCAGATCACATCCGGGCCAAGCTCAAGACCCTCCTCCAGATGAGCGCCGTGCTGACGTACGCGGCCTCCGTGCCCGTCGTCAAGGTCGGCCGGATCGCCGGGCAGTACTCGAAGCCGCGCTCCAAGGGCACCGAGACCCGCGACGGCGTGACCCTGCCCACCTACCGCGGCGACTCCGTCAACGGCTTCGACTTCACCGAGGCCGCCCGCGTCCCGGACCCCGAGCGCCTGAAGCGGATGTACCACGCGTCCGCCTCCACGCTGAACCTGGTCCGCGCCTTCACCACCGGCGGCTACGCCGACCTGCGCCAGGTGCACGCCTGGAACCAGGACTTCGTGAAGTCGTCCCCGTCCGGCCAGCGCTACGAGCAGCTCGCCCGCGAGATCGACAACGCACTGAACTTCATGAAGGCGTGCGGCACCGACCCGGCCGAGTTCAAGGCCGTCGAGTTCTACGCCTCGCACGAGGCGCTGCTGCTCGACTACGAGGGCGCCCTCACCCGTACGGACTCCCGCACCGGGAAGCTGTACGACACCTCCGGCCACATGGTCTGGATCGGTGAGCGCACCCGCCAGCTGGACCACGCGCACATCGAGTTCGCCTCGCGCATCGCCAACCCGATCGGGATCAAGCTGGGCCCGACCACCACCGTGGACGACGCGCTCACCTACATCGACCGCCTCGACCCGGACCGCGAGCCGGGCCGGCTGACCTTCATCGTCCGCATGGGCGCCGACAAGGTCCGCGACAAGCTCCCCGAGCTGGTCGAGAAGGTCACCGCCTCCGGCGCCACCGTCGCCTGGGTCACCGACCCGATGCACGGCAACACCTTCGAGGCCGCCTCCGGCCACAAGACCCGCCGCTTCGACGACGTGCTCGACGAGGTCAAGGGCTTCTTCGAGGTCCACAAGGCCCTCGGCACCCACCCGGGCGGCATCCACGTCGAGCTCACCGGTGACGACGTCACCGAGTGCGTGGGCGGCGGCGACGAGATCTTCGTCGACGACCTGCACCAGCGCTACGAGACGGCCTGCGACCCCCGCCTCAACCGCAGCCAGTCCCTGGACCTGGCGTTCCTGGTGGCGGAGATGTACCGCGACCAGTGAGCGGTGATCAGTAGGTAGCTTCGTACGAGCCGTGGGGCGCGGATCTGTGATCCGCGCCCCACAGTCGTCCCCAGGACTTTAAGGTCACCCTAACTTTGGGTACGGTTAGGTAAGCCTCACCGAAATGGGGATGGCTCGTCCGATCGTTTCCCGCCCGGGAGGTGAACCGCGTGTACGTCTGCTCTTGCTTCGGGATCACCGACAAGCAGGTCAAGGAGCACGCGGCGGCCGGTGCCTGCACACCGCGCCAGATCGCCTCGGCCACCAAGGCCGGCACCGACTGCGGCTCCTGTGTGCGCACCATCCAGGGCCTGCTCGGCCGGGGCGCCTGCCCCCGCCGCGAGCTGCTGGAGAAGGGCGAGATCGCCACGGTGCTCGCCGCCACCGACCAGGGGCTGGCGGAAGCGGCCTAGGACCGGTCGGTCCCCGCGCGCCCCGGGCCCGCGACCCCGTCGTCGGGGCTCAGCCCTCCGGCTGCTCCACCAGCTGCGCGATGTAGAGCGCCTCGCCCAGCGTCTCGATCAGCTCCAGCTGGGTGTCGAGGTAGTCGATGTGGTGCTCCTCGTCCTCCAGGATCTCCTCGAAGAGCCGCGCCGACGTCACGTCGCCCTTGCCGCGCATGACCTCGATGCCCCGCCGGAGCCGGTCGATCGCCTCGACCTCCACCTGGCGGTCCGCCTGGAACATCTCGGTGATCGTCTGGCCGACCCGCACGTGGAAGAGCCGCTGGTAGTTCGGCAGCCCGTCGAGCATGAGGATGCGCTCGGTGAGCTTGTCCGCGTGCTTCATCTCGTCGATGGACTCTTCGCGGGTGTACTTCGCGAGCTTCGTCCAGCCCTTGTTGTCCTGGATGCGGTAGTGCAGCCAGTACTGGTTGATCGCGGTCAGCTCGCCGGTCAGCTGCTCGTTGAGGAATTCGAGGACCTCGGGGTCGCCCTGCATCGCAGAGGCTCCTTCCACACGGGTGGGCGGCAGATTCGCGCGCATCCTCGCACCGCGCGCAAAGGCCGTCCAGTAAGTGCACGCTTAGTAGGAGTTGCCCGAATAGGGACGCACCTGGTCATGACCACCCCTCGCCGTCTGTCACCATGGAGGCATGGGTCAGCCGGAAAGCCCGGAGCAACGGGAAGCAGCGCAGCCGGAGCTTCCCCCGGGGCAGCGGCTCCAGCGCGGCTGGCCCGTGACGCACTACGGCCCGGTCCCCAGGTTCAAGCCGGAGCGCTGGGAGTTCCGGGTGTTCGGCGCGACCGCCGACGGCGACAAGCACTGCTGGAACCACCAGGAGTTCACGGCCCTGCCGTTCGACACGGTCGTCGCGGATCTTCACTGTGTCACGAAGTTCTCGATGCTGGGGGCCGAATGGGGCGGAATCCTCGCCCGTACGGTCGCCGAGCTGGCGCCCCCCGCCCCCGATGTCACCCATGTGATGGTCTGGGCCGAGTACGGCTTCAGCTCGAACCTGCGGCTCTCCGACTTCCTCTCCGACCGCACGGTCTTCGCCACCCACAAGGGCGGTGAGCTGCTGACCGCCGAGCACGGCTTCCCGGTCCGGCTCGTGGTCCCGCACCTGTACGCCTGGAAGGGGCCCAAGTGGGTCCGGGGCATCGAGTACATGACGGCGGACCGGCGGGGCTTCTGGGAGGAGCGGGGCTACCACAACGTGGGCGACCCCTGGCGCGAGCAGCGCTACTCGTACCAGGAAGAGCCCGGGGACGGCCCCGAGCTCTGAGTCCTGCTGCGTGCGGTACGGCCGGTACGCGCGTGGCCGCGGTGATCAGTGGTGGTACTGGTGGACCACCGCGTGTCCCTTGCCGCGACCGATCATCCACTTGTTGACCGGTGTGGTGATCACGAAGGCGAGCGCCAGCGAGACCACCAGCGAGCCCCAGAACAGCGCGTCCGAGAGGGTCGCGTCCATGGCGGCCGGCCAGAGCGCGATCACCCCGTTGTCGATCAGCTCCATGACGGCGATCGAGAGGGTGTCGGCGGCGAGCGCGACCTTGAACGCGGTGCGGAAGTCGACGCCGGCCCTGGTGATGCCGCGCAGGGTGAGCGAGTAGCCGAAGAAGAAGGCCAGGACGATGGCGAGCACCATCGTCGGCATGTTGCCCCAGCCGAACGCGGTTCCCACGATCATTCCGAGCACCTCGCCGATGGCGCATCCGGTGAGGCAGTGCAGGGTGGCCTGGGCCGCCATGGACCAGCTGACCTTGCCGCCGCCGTGACCGTGGTGGGCGTGGGCGCCGGTGTGGGCGTCGCCGTGCTGGTGGTGGCCGGTGTGACCCTCGTGCCCCGCGTGACTGGTGTGGTCGACATGGCCTTCGTGGCCGGTGTGGCTGTCGTGGCCAACGTGACCTTCATGTCCCGCGTGACCGCCGTGGCCCTCGTGCTCGCCGTGCTCGTGGTGGCCGTGCTCGGTGTGCGTGTGCGCCTCGTGCTGCATGACTTCCCCCAACGCCGGATGACCGTTCCTGCCGATGACAGGAACGGTATACCCCCCAGGGGTATTCCTCAAGAGGGGGGATCAAGGAGAAGGATCAAGGGCGCAGCGATTTCAGCAGCGCGATGTCCGCCGCCTGTCCCTCCTTGCCGCCGGGCGTCTCGATGACCACCGGGACCCCCTCCATCGCCGGATGCGCCAGCAGCTCGCGGAACGGCTCGGCGCCGATGTGACCGGCCCCGATGTTCATGTGCCGGTCCAGGTGCGAGCCCACCGCCTCCTTGGAGTCATTGGCGTGGATCAGCTTCAGCCGCCCCTCGCCCACCGTCTCCACCAGCAGGTCCAGGGTCTGCGCGGCCCCGCCCGGCCCGGCCAGGTCGTGCCCGGCCGCGTGGATGTGGCAGGTGTCCAGACAGACGCCGAGCCTCGGGTGGGCGTCCAGCGCCTCGAAGTACGGACCGAAGTCCCAGGTCCGCGAGCAGAGCGAGGAGCCCTGCCCGGCCGTCGACTCCAGCAGCAGGAACGGGTCGTCGTCGTGCGTCAGCTCGTCCAGGACCGGCAGCAGCCGCTCGCGCACCTGCGCCAGCGCCTCGGCGCGCGGACGCCCGCCGGTCGCGGAGCCGGTGTGCACCACCACCCCGAGCGCGCCGATCTCGCGGCCCCGGCGCAGCGAGTGCCGCATCGACTCCACGGACTTCTCGACGGTCGCCTCGGTGTGCGAGCCGAAGTTGATCAGATACGGGGCGTGGACGTACGCGGAGACGCCCTCGGCCGCGCACTGCGCGCGGAACTTCTCGTCCTGGGCCGGGTTGCCGGGGGGAGTGGCCCAGCCGCGCGGATTGGCGACGAAGACCTGGACGGTCTCGGCGCCGATCTCGCGCGCGTAGCCGAGCCCGACCGTGGCGAGGCCGCCGGCCACGGGGACGTGGCCGCCGATGGGGTTGCGCATGGGGTGGTTCAGAGTCCCTTGGTCTTGATGGTGATCGTGGAGCCCTCCGGCGCCTGGGCGCCGCCGTCGACGGACTGGCTGGAGACCTCGTCGCTGAGGAAGGGGAAGCCGCGGTCGACCTTGACCTTGAAACCGGCCGCCTCCAGCTCCTTCTGCGCCTGGCCGGCCTTCTCGCCGGTCACCTTGGGCACGGTGACCATCCGGGGGCCCTTGGAGACGGTGAGCGTGACCGTGTCGCCCTTGGCGAGCTGGGCGTTCTCGGGAGCGGACTGCGCGGCGACGCTGCCCGCCTCCTGCGGCGAGTTGACCTGGTCGGCGGCGACCCGCACCTCCAGCCCCGCGTCCTTGAGGGCGGAGGTGGCGTCCGCCACCGAGTCGCCCACGACCCCCGGGACCTCGATCGCCGCGCCCTTGCTGACGACCAGCGCGACCGCGGAGTCCGCCCGGCGCCGGGTGCCGCCCGAGGGGTCGGTGCGCACGACCGAGCCCTGGTCGGTGTCCTCGTTGAACTCCTCGCTGATCGCGCCCGGGGCCAGCCCGGCGTCGGACAGCGCCTTCTTGGCGTCGTCCAGCGGCTTGCCCGTCACGTCCGGGACCTTGACGGTCTCGGGCCCCTGGGAGATCACCACGGTCACCGAGGCGTTGCCCCGTACCCGCGCGCCCGTCTCCGGGTCGGTCTCGATGACCGTGCCCCGCCGGACGGTGTCGCTGAAGCGGTGCTCGACCTTCTTCACGCCGAGACCGGCGTCCGAGAGCCGCTTCTTGGCCGTGTCCTCGCTCTGGCCGATGACCGCGGGCACATGGGTGAACTGGCCGGAGTTGATGTACCAGACCCCGGCGCCCACGCCGAGGGCCAGCAGCAGGGCGACGACCAGCGCGAGCAGACCGCGCCGCTGGTTCAGCACGAACCGGGGCCGCCCGGTGCGCCGACGGGCCGGCTGCGGCTCGGGCGGCGGCATGGTCAGCCTGGTGGTGCGGTTGACGGGCTCCTGCTCGTCCGGCAGCGGGGAGGCGCCCGCGCGGTGCGCGGCGCCCCGGGGCGGGGTGGCCACCGCGCGCGGGATCACGCTCGTACGGTCCTCGGAGCCCGTGGTGGCGGACGACTGGTGGGCCGCCGGGGGCACCGCGTCCAGTTGTTCGTCGCCGAGCGCGGCCCGGGCCTCGCGGGCCTGCGCCAGCAGTCCCACCGCGTCGTGCGGGCGCGCCTCGGGGTTGCGGGCGGTGGCCGAGGCCACCAGGTCGTCGAGCTCGACGGCGAGGCCGGGGACGGCGGCGGAGGGCGCGGGCACGCCCTCGTGCAGATGGGCGTAGAGGATCTGGGCCGGGGTGTCCCCGGTGTGCGGCTTGGCGCCGGTCAGCATCTCGTAGAGCACGACCCCGCACGCGTAGACGTCGGCGCGGGTGTCGGCGGTGCCCTGCTCGATCTGCTCGGGGGCCAGGTAGGAGACGGTGCCGAGGACGCCGCCGGTGGTGCTGGTGACCGCGTCCACCGCCCGGACCAGGCCGAAGTCGGCGACCTTGACCCGGCCGTCGTCCCCTATCAGGACGTTCTCCGGCTTCATGTCCCGGTGGACGAACCCGGCGCGGTGGGCGGCGCCGAGGGCGGCCAGGACCGGCTCCAGGATGTCGAGGGCGGCCCGGGGCTGCAGGGCGCCGCGCTCGCGCAGCACGTCGCGCAGGGTGCAGCCCGCCACGTACTCCATCGCCAGGTAGACGTACCCGCCGTCGGTGCCCTGGTCGAAGACGCCGACCACATTGGGGTGCGCGAGCCGGGCCACGGACTTGGCCTCGCGGATGAACCGCTCCACGAAGGAGCCGTCGGCGGCGAGCCCCGGGTGCATCACCTTGAGGGCGAGGACGCGGTCGAGCCGGGTGTCGACGGCCCGGTAGACCGTGGCCATACCGCCGACGGCGATGCGCGCCTCGACTCGGTAGCGGCCGTCGAGCACCTGCCCGACGAGGGGGTCCTGAAGGGTCGTATCCACGCAGGAGAGTCTACGAGCGGCCACGGACAGCCCCGCCGCCCCGGGGGGTTTCCGGGGCCGTACTGCAGCCGAGCTGTGACGCGGCGCCGTGGGTGCGGACCGGTTCGGGCCGCTTTCCGCCCGCGGGCCGGCGGGCAGGCCCCGGCCCGCGGGCGCGGCCTCAGAACGCCGGGCGCTCCGGGTCCAGGGCCGCGCGGCCCTCCACCGGCGAGGACGCCTCGGCGAAGTGGCGCCGGGGGATCCGCCCCGCCCGGTACGCGAGCCGCCCCGCCTCCACCGCGTACCGCATCGCCTCGGCCATCACGACCGGCTCCTGCGCGCGCGTGACGGCGGACGCGAGCATCACCGCCGAGCAGCCGAGCTCCATGGCGAGCGCCGCGTCCGAGGCGGTGCCCGCGCCCGCGTCGAGGACGACCGGGACCGTGGCGCGGTCGACGATCAGCTCGAAGTTGTGCGGGTTGCGGATGCCGAGGCCGGAGCCGATGGGCGAGCCGAGCGGCATGATCGCCGCGCACCCCACGTCCTCCAGCTTCCTGGCCAGGACCGGGTCGTCGTTGGTGTACGGCAGCACGGTGAAACCGTCGTCCACCAGCACTTCCGCCGCGTCCAGGAGCTCGATCGGGTCGGGCAGCAGGGTGCGCTCGTCGGCCACCACCTCCAGCTTGACCCAGTCGGTGCCGAGCGCTTCGCGCGCGAGGCGGGCGGTCAGCACCGCCTCCCCGGCCGTGAAGCAGCCCGCCGTGTTCGGCAGTACGGCGATGCCGAGCTTCTCCAGTACGGACAGGACCGAGCCCTGGACGGTCGGGTCGAGGCGGCGCATCGCCACCGTCGTCAGCTCGGTGCCGGAGGCGGTCAGGGACCGCTCCAGGACGTCCAGGCTGGGCGCCCCGCCGGTGCCCATGATCAGGCGCGAGGTGAAGGTCGTACCGCCGAGGGTGAACAGGTCGTCGGCCATGGTTCAGCCCCCCTGGACGGCGGTCAGGACCTCGACGCGGTCGCCGTGGCCGAGCGTGGTCGCGGCCCACTCGCCGCGCGGCACGACCGTCTCGTTGACGGCGGCGGCGACCCCGGCGGGCGCGGGCGTCAGGGTGGCGACGAGGGCGGCGAGGGTGGTGCCCGCGGCGAGGTCGCGCGCCTCGCCGTTCACGGAGACGGTCGTCGGGGAGGCGGTCATACGGGCAGCTCCTGCGGTACGGACTCCGCCGGGGCGGAGGTGAAGCGGCGGGGGGTGAAGGGGCGGGCCTCGGCGGGCAGTTCGCCGGTGGCCAGGACGTGCGCCAGGACGTCGCCGGTCACCGGTGTGAGCAGCACCCCGTTGCGGTAGTGGCCGGTGGCCAGATGGAGGCCGGGCAGCGCGGTCGGGCCGAGCAGCGGCGCGTTGTCGGGGGAGGCGGGGCGCAGCCCGGCGCGGGTCTCGGTGAGCGGCAGCTCGGTGATGCCGGGCACCAGCTCGTGCGCGTCGCGCAGCAGCTCGTACACCCCGCCCGCGGTGACGGTGGTGTCCCAGCCCAGCTCCTCGCTGGTCGCGCCGACGACGAGTTCGCCGCTGGCGCGCGGCACCAGGTAGACGTGGCTGCCCCGGACCACCGCGCGCACCGTGCGGGACAAGAAGGGGGCGTAGGCGGGCGGCACGGTCAGCCGCAGCACCTGGCCCTTGACCGGCCGCACCGGCGGCAGCAGCTCGGGCGGGACGCCCGCGAGCCGGCCGCTGAGGCTGCCGCCCGCGAGCACGACCTGCCCGGCGGCGAGGGCGGTGCCGTCGTCCAGCACCGCGCCGGTGGCCCGCCCGCGGACCACCGAGAGCCGTTCGGCCCAGCGGCGGTGGAACCGCACACCGGCCCGCTCACAGGCGGTGACCAGGGCCTTCGCCAGGCGGCGCGGGTCGATCTGGTGGTCGCCGTCGACCCGGAGCCCGCCGCGCACCCCGGGGGCCAGCATCGGTTCCAGCCGACGGCACTCGCGGCCGGTCAGCCACTGCGAGTCGAGGCCGGAGCGCTGCTGGAGGGCGTGCAGTTCGCGCAGGTGGGCGCGGTCGTCGGCGTCCAGGGCCACCGCGAGGGTGCCGCAGGCGCGGTAGCCGGTCGCCGTTCCGGCCGCCTGCTCCAGCTCGGCCACGAAGTCCGGATAGCGCCGGGCGGAGGCCAGGTTGAGGCCGAGCAGCGTCTCCTCGCCGTAGTGCAGTTCGGTGACGGCGGCGAGCATGCCGGCCGCCACCTGGGCGGCCCCGCCGCCCGGTTCGGGGTCGGCGAGCGCGGTGCGCAGACCGCGCTGCGCGGCGCGCCAGGCCGTGACGAGGCCGATGATGCCGCCTCCCACCACCAGTACGTCCGCCCCCGGGGGATGTGTCCCGTCCTGGGATGAATGCATGGGCGTCCAGCCCCTCCCTTCGCCGGCATGACCCGGATCAGGTTCGTACGGTCGGAGGCCGCTGCAGCCTCCCTCTCAGCCCGGTGCGTCCGGGCTCCCGCGAGTGCTTGTACGTGCGCCAGGCTAACGCGTGACCGGTTTCCTGACGAACAGTCAGATGTTTATGGTGATCGGGTGAGCGAAAAGCAGACGCATTCGGAACAGCGGCACGTGGTCGTCGTCGGCGCGGGCATGGCCGGGGTGCAGACCGCGGTGGCCCTGCGCGAACAGGGCTTCCCCGGCCGGATCACCCTCATCGGCGCCGAGCCCCACCAGCCGTACGACCGGCCCCCGCTCTCCAAGGCGGTGCTGCTCGGCAAGGCCGAGGGCTCGGCCTTCGAGGTGGACTTCGAGGGGCTCGGGGTCGAGCTGCGGCTGGGCCGCAGCGCGCTGGGCGTACGCGCGCGTGAGCACGAGGTCGACACCGAGGCCGGACCGGTCCGCTACGACACCCTGGTGATCGCCTCCGGCGCCGAACCGATCACCCTGCCCGGCGCCTCGGAGATGCCGGACGTCCATCTGCTGCGCACCCTGGACGACGCCGGACGGCTGCGCGCGGTCCTGGGCGCCCAGCGCCGGGTCGTGGTCGTCGGGGCGGGCTGGATCGGCGCCGAGTTCGCCACCGCCGCGCGCGAGGCGGGCTGCGCGGTCACCGTCGTCGAGGCGGCGGACCGGCCGCTGGCCGGGGCGCTGCCCGCCGAGGTCACCGCGCCGATGGCCCACTGGTACGCGGAGAGTGGCGCCGAACTGCTCACCCGCGCGCGCGTGGCGGCCCTGGAGCCCGGCGCCGTGGTGCTCGCCGATGGCCGACGGCTGCCCGCCGACGCGGTCGTGGTGGGCATCGGCGCCCGCCCCACCACCGACTGGCTGGAGGGCGCCGGCATCGAGCGCGGCCCGGAGGGCGCCATCACCGCCGACGACCGGCTGCGCACCTCGCTCCCCGACGTCTACGCGGTCGGCGACTGCGCCTCCTTCCCCTCGGGAAGGTACGGGGAGCGGCTGCTCATCCACCACTGGGACAACGCGCTCCAGGGGCCGCGCACGGTCGCCGCCGACATCGTCGGCGAGGCGGTGCGCCCGTACGACCCGGTGCCCTACTTCTGGTCCGAGCAGTTCGGCAGGTTCGTGCAGTACGTCGGCCACCACGGCGGCGCCGACCGGCTGCTGTGGCGGGGCGAGCCCTCCGGCGCCGCCTGGACGGTGTGCTGGCTGCGCGAGGGGGTGCTGGTCGCCCTGCTGGCGGTCGGCCGGCCGCGCGATCTGGCGCAGGGCCGCAAGCTCATCGAGGCCGGTGCGCGGCTGGATCCGGTCCGCGCGGCCGACCCCTCCGTGCCCCTCAAGACCGCGGTCGGCTGAGCTCCGGCTACCGAGTGTCAGTCCGGGATGGCACGCTTGTCCCGTGACCGAGATTGACGCAAAAACCGATGCTCTCGTCCCCGCCTGGCTCCACCTCCCCGACATCGCCGAAATGCTCGATGTCGAGGTGACGCGCGTGCGGCAGCTGGTGAAGGAGGGCCAGCTGATCGCCGTGCGCCGCGGTGAGAACCGGACGCTGCAGGTGCCCGCCGCCTTCATCGACGGCGACAAGGTGGTGAAGGGCCTCACCGGCACCCTCACCCTGCTGCGGGACGACGGCTACTCCGACCAGGAAATGCTGGAGTGGCTCTTCACCCCCGACCCGACCCTGCCCGGCACCCCCGCGCAGGCACTGAGCGAGAATCGCGGCACGGAGGTGAAGCGCCGCGCTCAGGCGCTCGCCGTCTGACCTGATCGCCGACAGTGGGGCACGGACCGGACCGGCCGGTCCGTGCCCGCACCGGACCCAACGGGGGACCCGCCATGCCCACGGCCAGAGAGCAGCTCGCCGACGCCCGGCTCTACCTGTGCACCGACGCGCGCAGGCGCCAGGGCGACCTGCCCGCCTTCCTGGACGCGGTGCTGTCCTCCGGCGTGGACATCGTCCAGCTGCGGGACAAGGGCATGGAGGCCGCCGAGGAGCTGGCGCACCTGGCCGTCCTCGCCGACGCCTGCCGCCGCCACGGAAAGCTGCTCGCGGTCAACGACCGGGCGGACGTGGCCCACGCCGCCGGCGCCGACGTGCTGCACCTGGGCCAGGGCGACCTGCCGGTCCCGGCCGCCCGCGCGATCCTCGGCGACGAGGTCCTGATCGGCCGTTCCACGCACTCGGAGGCGGAGGCCGAGGCCGCCGCCGCCGAGCCGGGCGTGGACTACTTCTGCACCGGCCCCTGCTGGCCGACCCCCACCAAGCCGGGCCGCCACGCCCCGGGCCTGGACCTGGTGCGCCACACGGCCGCCCTCGCCACCCCCCGCCCCTGGTTCGCCATCGGCGGCATCGACGCGGCCAACCTGGACCAGGTCCTGGACGCGGGAGCGGACCGGATCGTGGTCGTGCGCGCGATCACCGAGGCCGACGACCCGGCGGCGGCGACGGCGAACCTGGCGAAGCGCGTGCGTGAACGCGCGATGGCCCGCTAGCGGGCCGCTGTCCGAGGGGTGGACAAGAGTCCGGCAATCAAGACAAATTGTTCCACCCGTCTTGGGGGACCGGCACGGCGTGGCTAACCTGCCACTATGGCCCTTGGCACTGCTTCCACCAGGACACATCGCGCGCGCACCGTGCGCGAGATGCTGGAGACCGGTGAGACGACGTACTCGTTCGAGTTCTGGGCGCCCAAGACCGAGAAGGGCGAGCGGAACCTCTGGAACGCGCTGCGCCGGGTGGAGGCCGTCGCTCCGAGTTTCGTCTCCGTCACCTACGGCGCGGGCGGCTCCACCCGCTCGGGCACGGTCAAGGCGACCGAGCAGATCGCGGCCGACTCGACCCTGACCCCGGTGGCCCACCTCACGGCGGTCGGCCACTCGGTCGCCGAGCTGCGCAACATGGTCGGGCAGTACGCCGACGCGGACATCCGCAACATCCTCGCGGTCCGCGGCGACCCGCCCGGCGACCCGATGGGTGACTGGGTCAAGCACCCCGAGGGTGTCACCTATGCGGCGGATCTGGTCCAGCTGATCAAGGAGTCCGGGGACTTCTGCGTCGGCGTCGCCGCCTTCCCCGAGATGCATCCGCGCTCGGCCGACTGGGACGCCGACGTACGCCACTTCGTCGACAAGTGCCGGGCGGGCGCGGACTACGCGATCACCCAGATGTTCTTCCGCCCCGAGAGCTATCTGCGGCTGCGCGACCGGGTGGCCGAGGCCGGGTGCACGACCCCGATCATCCCCGAAGTCATGCCCGTCACCAGCGTGAAGCAGCTGGAACGGCTGCCCCAGCTCAGCAACGCCGTCTTCCCGCCCGAGCTGAAAGAACGGATCCTCGCCGTCAAGGACGATCCGGCCGCTGTACGCTCCATTGGCATCGAGTTCGCCACGGAGTTCTGCGCGCGGCTGCTCGCCGATGGCGTACCCGGGTTGCACTTCATTACCCTCAACAACTCCACGGCGACGCTCGAGATCTACGAGAATCTGGGTCTGCACCAGCAGCCCTGATCAGTCGCATATGGCGTACTGGCCGGCCGTCCCGCCAAGGGGGCGGCGGCCGTTGGGAGAGGGGCGTACATGGGCTGGGCGGTCCTCTACATCGCGTTCGGCGTCGTCGCGCTCTGGCTGCTCGGCGAAGTGCTCCTGCAGTACAAGGCGCGGCTGCGCTGGCGGCTGCTGGCCTTCGCGGGCTTCATGGGCGTGGTCCTCGGCGTCCTGCTGCCCTCGGTCTTCGTGATCGTCCTGGGCGCCCTCGCCTTCGCCGTCGGCCAGACGTACGTCACCCTCTCCTTCCGCCGGGGCTTCTCCACCGGCTGGTCGGTCGGCGGGCGGCCGGGCGCCAGCCGCAGGCGCCGCGCGGGCGCCAAGGCGGCCCCGGTCCAGGACCCGGTGCTCCAGGTCTCCGACATGCAGTACGAGGCGGAGGGCGCGGCCGAGCGCGACGCCGACGACGTGCTGGGCTCCGGGAGCGGGCACTCGACCGGCGCCCAGGCGTCCGGCCCGGTCCACGAGCCGCTGCCACTGCCCGACGAGACCGGCCAGTACGGCATGTACACCGAGAGCGCCCACACCGGCGTCCAGCAGCCCTACGGCGAGTACGACGCCGGCGGCCAGCAGTACGCCGACCCGTACGCGGGCCAGTACGGCTACGGCGCGGACACCGGGCAGCAGCAGTACGCCGCCTACTCCGACCCGTACATCGGCAGCGGCACCACCCAGGCGTACGGCTACGACACCTACACCGCGCCCCAGCAGCCCTACGGCGACGCCTACGCCCAGCAGTACGGCATGGACACCCCGCCCGGGGGCGTCTGGGTGCCGCAGCAGCGCGACGGCGAGCAGCGCCCGTACGGCGGCGAGGAGCAGAACGGGCCGTACCCGCGCAACGGCGAATACGGCCCGGGCCACACCAACGAGCAGCAGCCCTACCGCTACTGAGCCCCGGTCACCGCAGCCCGGCGGCGCGAGCGCGGCGCCCGCCCCGGCCACGGGCTGCTCACTGCGAGCCGCGGAAGTCGTCGCCCTCCACGATCAGACCGCTGACCAGCGCGCCCGACATCCCGGCGTGGGCCAGCCCGCCGCCCGGGTGCGCCCAGCCGCCCGCCAGATACAGGCCCGGCAGCCGCGTGAGGTTGCCCGGGTGCAGCTGGCGCGCACCGGCCCCGGCGAGCGAGGGCGCCGGGACCGAGCCGCCCAGGGCGCCGGTCTCGGCCTCCGTGTCGGCCGGGGTGCGCACCACCCGCCACAGGATCCGCTCGCGCAGCCCCGGCAGCGCCGCACCGGCGGCCTCCACCAGCGCGTCCGCGTACCCCTCGCGGACCTCGGGGTCGGTCCAGTCGACCGGGCCCTGGGGGGCCACCGTCGCCGTCAGGGTGACCGCCTCGTGGCCGTCGTCCGGACGGGTCGCCGGGTCGTCGGGGCGCAGCACCGTGACCGTGGGCCGTATCGAGGGGCGGCGGGTGGTGAAGACGTCGGCGGCTTCCCGCGCCGGGTCGGGGGAGTGGACCACCGTGCGGTGCACCGCGTCCGCCGGGCGCCCGCCGCGCAGGGCGAGCAGCACCGTGAAGCGGCCCGGCGCCATCGCGTCGGCCGGGCGCACATCGCCCTCCTGCCACGGCTCGCGCTCGCGCAGCGGGCCGGATCCGGCGCGGGGCTGGGCGCCCAGGACCACCGAATCGGCCTCGGCCACCGAACCCGCGGCCGGGGAGGTGCCCGCGGCGAGCTCCACCCCCGCCGCGCGGCCGTCCTTCTCGACGACGCGCACCACCTCGGCGTCGAAGACGAACGTCACCCGGCGCGCGAGACACCGCTCGTACACCGCGCGCGCCAGCTCCCGCATGCCACCGCGCACGTACCAACTGCCGAAGGTCTGCTCCAGGTAGGGGAGCAGGGCCGCGCTCGCCGGGGCCGTGCGCGGGTCCAGGCCCTCCGCCAGCGCGTGGCTCGTCAGGAGCGCGGCGAGGCGGGGGTCGCCCAGCTCCCAGGCGCCGACCTCGGCGAGCGTGGCCGCCTGCCGGGGCGCGCGCAGCAGCCGGCGCTGTCTGGGCGCCGGGTACGGATCGCGGGCCAGCACCTGCCAGTCGGGCCACAGCGGCTCTTCCAGGAGCGGGCGGCGCGAGCGGTCCCAGGCGTCCCGCGCGCGCCCCAGGAAGTCGCCCCACTTCTCGCCCGCGCCCGCGCCGAGGGCCGCGTCGAGCGCCGAGACGACGCCCGCGCGCGAGGCGTTGGGCAGCGAGAGGGCCGTGCCGTCGGCGAAGAGGTGGCGCGCGGCGGGGTCGGTCGGGATGAGCTCGACGCGGTCCTCCAGCGGCTCCTTGCCGGTCTTGAGGAACAGGTCCCGGTAGACCGCGGGCAGGCGCAGCAGACCGGGGCCGGTGTCGAAGACGAAGCCGTCCCTCTCGTACCGCCCCAGCGCTCCGCCGTACGTCGACGCGCGCTCGTACACCGTCACCCGGTGGCCTGCCACGGCCAGCCGGGCGGCAGTCGCCATGGCGCCCATCCCGGCGCCGATCACCGCAATCCGTGCCATGGCGACGACTTTATCCGCCGCCTCCGACAACGCCGGGTCCTGGGCCTTGCGCCCTACTCCCGGGGGTGCGGCGCCCTGGCCGCGGCCAGCCGCTTCTCCTCGCGGCGCTGGGCTCGGCGGCGCCGGAAGCGGCGGATCCGGCTCCACAGGAAGACCAGTATCAGCACGCCCAGCACCAGCAGCACGGCCGCGATCACCGCCGCCGCCAGCGGATGGAAGATCGCGAAACTGATGATCCCGGCGACGCCCAGGTCCTCGGCCGTGCTCAGCGCGATGTTGCTGAACGGCTCGGGCGAGGCGTTCACCGCCATCCGCGTACCGGCCTTCACCAGATGGCTGGTCAGCGCCGTGGAGCCGCCGATCGCGCCCGCCGCCAGATCGGAGAGCGAGCCGCTCTGCCCGGCCAGCAGCGCGCCCACCACGGCGCCCGCGACCGGCCGGATCACCGTGTGCACGGAGTCCCAGACCGAGTCGACGTACGGGATCTTGTCGGCGACGGCCTCGCAGAGGAAGAGCACCCCGGCGGCGATCAGCACGTCCGGCCGCTGGAGCGCGTCGGGCACCTGGTCGCTGACGCCGGTGGCACCGAAGACGCCGAGCAGCAGGACCACGGCGTAGGCGTTGACCCCGCTGGCCCAGCCGCTGGTGAAGACGAGGGGAAGAACACTCACAGTGGCTCCGACCAGCGGAAACATCGGGTTGGCATGTGCTGATTCCAGCACATCCGGGCATGGCTCGCGCGGCTCTGGCCCTTGTCCCGGTAGGCGTCGGGGATGCAGGGGCGCGTCCAGCTTTCCAGGAACAGGAAAGGCCCCCGACCGCGAACGATCAGTCCCCGCGACGACGCGCGCAACTCCCGCCGGTCAAGACGAGAGGGCTACGGACACGGACGTGATCGTCGCCACTCCGAACTTCCCCCCGCCGGGGTTGAGCACTTCGGCCTGAGTATCCGTACTCAGAGGACGAGATGAGTAGTCGCACGGATGGGCTCCCGCCCCCGCTGCCGGGAGAGTGGAGCACACGGAGGGGGCAGACGCGTCCGGACCGCCGACACGGGGCGGCGGAACGGCGCGGCTCCCCCCTCCCAACGGGGTACGCGCGCGTGGCACATCGACGGCCACGCGCGCGTAGCGCGTCTCAGCGACCGCTGACCCGTCCGTGCAGCAGGCGCGACAGCGCCGCGTGCACATCGTCCAGCGAGCGCTCGCTCTGGAACGCCTGCCAGTCCAGCGCCGCCACCAGCACCATCCCCACCAGCGCCGCCGCGGTCAGCGGGATGTCGATCTCCTCGCTCAGCTCGCCCTCGGCGACGGCCTCGCGCAGCACCGTCTCCACCACCGCCACCGCGTCCTGGCGCACCACCATCAAGGTGGACTGCCAGGCCCGGTTGGTGCGCCACAGCTCCGCCACGTACAGCTGGGTGAAGGCCGGGTAGAGGTGGATGAACTCCAGGCCCGCCCGGATCATCGCGTCCAGCGCCTCGACCCGGGTGCCACCGCGCGCGCGGGTGGCGTCGGCGGCCTCCCGCAGCGAGGCGGTGAGCAGCCCGACGCCGTGCCGCAGCAACTCCTCGAACAGCTCGGTCTTGCTCTTGAAGTTGTAGTAGACCGTGCCCTTGGCGACGCCGGCCCGCTCCGCGATCTCGTCGACGGTGGTGGCGGAGAAGCCCTGCTCGGCGATGAGCGTCACCGCGGCCTCGTAGAGCTTCTGCCGGGTCGCCTGCCGTCTGGTGCTGCTGTCCATGCCGTCGATTCTCACAGGTCGTGTGCCCATCACAGGCTCAGTTCGGGGTGCAGCCGGTCGAGCGTCCAGACCTGCTTCCGGCGGGCGGACAGGGCCGTCAGGGCGAGCGCGCCCGCCGTGAACGCCACCAGCACCGCGCAGCCCTGCCACACCGGCCCGAGCCCGCCGCCGGTGATGAGCCGCCGCAGCCCCTCGACCACGTAACTCATCGGCAGGTACGGGTGGATCGCGTTGAAGAACGCCGGGCTCGTCTGCACCGGGTAGGTGCCGCCCGCCGAGGTCAGCTGGAGCATCAGCACCGCGAGCACCAGGATCCGCCCGGCCGCGCCGAAGCGGGCGTTGAGCCACTGCACGATCGCGGCGAAGCAGCAGGTCGTCAGGGCGAGGAAGCCGATCGTCCCGGCCGCCCGCTCCATCTGGAGCCCGAGCGCGAAGTGCAGCACCGACATCAGCGCGCCGACCTGGAGCACCCCGACCGCCGCCACCGGCAGCCAGCCCGCCAGCGCGATCCGCCACGCCGAGGCGCCCGCGGCGAGCGCCCGCCGGTTGAGCGGCTGGATCAGCATGTACGCGACCATCGCGCCGACCCAGAGGGAGAGCGGGATGAAGTACGGGGCGAATCCGGTGCCGTAGTTGGGCGCCTTGTGCAGCGCGTCGGAGGCGAGCTTGACCGGGTCGGCCATCACGCCGGTGCGCTGGTCGCGGGCGTCCTTGTCGTAGTCGGGGATCTTGCCGACGCCGTCGTGCAGACCGCCCGCCAGCTGGGCCGAGCCGTCGGAGAGCTTCAGCAGGCCGCCGTCCAGGGTGCCCGCGCCCTTCTTGAGCCTGCCCACCCCCGTGTCCAGGTCCCCGGCGCCCGTCTTGGCCGAGGTGAGGCCGGTGTGCAGGGCGCCCGCGCCCTTGGCGACGTCCTTGGCGCCCTTGTTGAGGGCGTTGACGTCACGGACGGCCCGGTCGAGGTCGGTGGCGAGCGTCGGCGCGTTCTTGGCGAGCCTGCGCGCCTGCTCCTGGAGGGTGTCCAGGTTCCGGGCGAGCGTCTTGAAGTCGCTGTTCTGGTCCTGGACGATCCGGTTGAGGTCCTCGGCGAGGGTGGCCGCGGTGGCCGCCGCCTTCTTGGCGTTCTTCAGCGCGGGGCAGGCGGGGCCGGGGGTGGGGTCGGAGGCGCAGACCGAGGCGTACGCCGTGTTCAGGTCGTCGGACGCCTTGCGGGCGGCGGTCGCGGTGACCGGCGCCGCCTTGATCACCTCCTTGAGGTGCTCGCGCACCGGCCCCACCGAGTCGTCGACGAGCCGGGCCGTGTCCCCGATCGTCCTGGCGTTCTCCTTGAGGAACGGACGGGCCTTGTCCGCCGCCGTGTTGACCTTGTCGGCGAGTTCCTGGGTGCCCCCGGCGACCTGCCGGGCGCCGACCGCGAGGTCGGCCGAGCCGCTGTTGAGCTTCTTGATGCCGCCGGCCAGCTTGCCGCTGCCGTCCTTGGCGTCCGAGAGGCCGTCCGCGAGGTCCTTGGAGCCCTTCTTGGCCTTGCCGAGGCCGCCCTTGAGGTCGGCGGCGCCCTTGGCGGCCTTCTCGGTCTGGTCGTGCAGGTCCGAGAAGGAGATAAAGATCTTGTCCAGGAAGGTGCGGGACGCCTTGGCGGACGCGGCCGAGCGCACCTCGGAGAAGACGGTGCGCGAGATCGAGCCGACGATGTAGTTGTTGGCGTCGTTGGTGCGCACCTGGAGGGCGCCGGTCTCGGGGGAGTCCCCGGAGCTCGACGCGATCCTCTTGCTGAAGTCGGCGGGCATCGTCAGGGACAGGTAGTACGTGCCGTCCTCGACGCCCTTGCGCGCCTGCTCGTCGCTGACCTCGTGCCAGTCGAACGTCTTGCTCTCCCGCAGCTTCTCGGCGATCCCGTCGCCCGCCGCGATCCGCTGGCCGCCGGCGGTGGCGCCCCTGTCCTCGTTGACCAGGGCGACCGGCACCTTGTCGAGCCGTCCGTACGGGTCCCAGAACGACCACAGGTAGAGCGCCCCGTACAGCAGCGGCAGCAGCAGGAGCGCGACCAGCGCGGCGCGCGGCAGCTTCCCCCTCCCGAACCGCCGCAGCTCAAGCGCGGCCAGTCGTGGCGAACGCATCCCCCGCCCCCTCCTCGTGCTCGTCGTCCCGCTGGTCGTCGTGCTGTTCGTCCCGCTGTTCCGGCCGGTTCCTCCGGTCGGTGCCGCCTCCCGTACTTCGTACGGTGACGTCGGCGGCGCCGGGCGCCTGGCTGCAGACCGCGATCACCGTGGTGCCCGCGTCCGCGACCGACCGCAGCAGCGCCCACGCCTCGGCGCGTTCGGCGTCGGAGAGCTTCAGGTCGGCGTCGTCGACGCCCACCAGCCGCGGCCCGCCCATCAGCGCCAGCGCCAGCGACAGCCGCAGCGCCTCCAGGCGCTCCAGGTCGCGCACCGAGGTGCGCTCGCCCTTGGGCAGCGTGGCCAGGTCCAGACCCGCGGCCTGCAGCGCGGCGTCGATCGCGGCCTTCGCCTCGGCGCGCCGCTCGGCGGGCGGGCGCAGCAGGGCGCGCACCGAGCCGTCGAAGCGCCGCCGCAGCAGCGCCCGCTCGCGCAGGTGCTCGGCGACGGTGAGGGCGGGGTCGAGCTCGCTGACCCCGGGGACCGGGCCCAGCGCGCTGAACCGGCGGACGGCGGCCATCCGGCGCGGCAGCCGCTCGCCGCCGACCCGGGCGCGGCCCTCGGTGGGCTTCATGCGGCCGGTGAGCGCGAGCAGCAGACAGGTGCGCCCGGAGCCGGAGGGGCCCTCGACGGCGACGAGCGAGCCGGGCGCCGCGTCCAGCCGCACGCCCCGGAAGACCCAGCCGCGCGGTCCCTTGAGCCCGAAGTCCTCGGCGGTGACGGCTGCCCCGTACGGGCTGTCCACGTTCCCCCCATTCTTTGAACTGACTGGTCAGTACAAAAGATAGCGCCGAACCCTCGTACGGGACAAAGGGGCAGGTCAGGGCCGATTGTCAGTGGGGGTCCGCACGATGGACACATACGGCCACAGCGCCGTCACACGACGACAGGAGGTTCGTCATGGCCAGCCATCGCGCGGCAGCCGCCCACCGGCGCCGCCCCACCGGCCCTGCCCCCTCACTGAACGGTCCGGCGAGCGACGTCCACCCGGTGCTGCGCCGGGACGGCGCGCCACCCGCCGCCCTCGATCTGCTCGCCCAGGCCCGCGGCGGTCTGGACGAGGCCGCCGTGCTCGACACCCCCAACGAGAGGTATGCGACGGCGCACCTGGCCGCGCTGCGCACCGCCGCCGCCGTCCTCGCCGCCCGGGGCCGGCCCGAGACGCATCCGCGCAGGCGGCAGCGGATCCGAAGTGCCTGGGAAGTCCTCCCCGAGATAGCGCCGGAGCTGACGGAGTGGTCCGCCCTGTTCGCCGCCGGGGCCACCCGCCGGGCCCGCGCCGAGGCGGGCATCCAGGGCGCGGCCACCGTCCGCGACGCCGACGACCTCGTCCGCGACGCCTCCATGTTCCTGCGGATCGTCGAGCGGCTCCTGGTGCTCCAGCCCCGGCTGCCCCAGCCGAGGACCCGGGAGCCGGACGCGGGGTGAGCCGGGCGCGGGCGCCGCGCGGGGCGGCGGAGGAGCCACGGGGTGCGGCCGGGCAGGGCCGTACCAGGGTTGAGGTGCGCGGATGAGCGGGGCCGGGCCCGCGAGGCAATAGGGTGGACGGGTCTTCACCGATATTTGCCCCGCCGTCGCCCGGCGGCGCCGCGCCGAGGAGTCAACTGCCGTGCCGGACCCCATGCGCCCCCGCGCCTCTCTCCGTACCGCCGTGGTCTGGGAGGTCCTCAAGGACGCCCTCGACCGCCGGGTCAAGGCGACCGGGCGCGAGGCGCTGGACGTCCTGGACACCGGCGGCGGCTCGGGCAACTTCGCGGTGCCCGTCGCCCGCCTCGGCCACCGCGTCACCGTCGTCGACCCCAGCCCCAACGCGCTGTTCGCGCTGGAGCGCCGGGCCGCCGAGGCCGGCGTGGCCGACCGCGTCCACGGCGTCCAGGGCGATGTGCTCGGCCTCTTCGACGTGGTCGAGCGCGGCGGGTACGACGCGGTGCTCTGCCACGGCGTCCTGGAGTACGTGGAGGACCCGGCCGAGGGCGTGCGCAACGCGGTCGACGCGCTGCGCGAGGAGGGCGCGCTCAGCCTGCTCGCCGCCGGGCTCGGCGGCGCCGTGCTCGCCCGCGCGCTCGCGGGGCACTTCACCGAGGCCCGCCGGGCCCTGGGCGACCCGGCCGGGCGCTGGGGCGAGGGCGACCCGGTGCCGCGCCGCTTCACCGCCGAGCAGCTCACCGAGCTGGTCGCGGCGACCGGTGCGCGGGTGGGCGCGGTGCACGGCGTGCGCGTCTTCGCCGACCTCGTCCCCGGGGTCCTGGTCGACACCGAGCCCGGCGCGCTGGACGCGCTGCTCAAGCTGGAGGCGGCGGCGGCCGAGCTCGACGCGTTCCACGCCGTGGCGACGCAGCTGCACGTCCTGGGCGAGAAGCACGCCTGACGCGGCCCGGCCCCCTCCGCCGCCGGCTGCTCCACTCGGCGCCCCGGCCCCTCCGGGGGAGTGCCCGAGGGGTGCGCGGGGAGTGCGTGCGGGGTGCGGGCGGGGGTGTGCGCGGCGGCCGGGACCGGGGCGCCGCGCGCCGGTGCCCGAGCCCGTCCGCGGCGCCCCGGCCACCCCGGCGGGGCACGCCCGGCCGCCCCCGCCCTGATCAGCGAAGGCGTCCCGGACGGAGTACGGGCATGGAGTACGCCACAGGCCGCCCGATCGGCGGCTTCGCCCCGTATGATCGGGGTACGAGCTCCGGCATGGCGGGTCGGTCGATGGGGAATCCACTCCCCACCGGGCGAGCCGCCGTGGCGGCTCGGATTGGCGAATTGGCGTAGAGGGCGGGTTTCACGGGGGCGATTCCCTGCCTATCCTGAAGGGGCCGCATCCGGTCGCCCCCCGCGACCGACGAGTAGGAGGACTCCGTGCCGCTCTCGGAGCACGAGCAGCGCATGCTCGAGCAGATGGAGCGAGCGCTGTACGCCGAAGATCCCAAGTTCGCGACAGCGCTTGAGGGAAGCGGGCTGCGTACGTATACCCGACGACGGGTCTACCAGGCGGTCGCTGGCTTCCTGGTGGGTATCGCGCTCCTCATGATTGGTATCGGGCAGGGGATCTGGATCAGCGTGGTCGGGTTCCTCATCATGCTCGGCTGTGCCGTGCTGGCCGTCACCGGCTGGCGCAAGGCGCCCCGGCGCGGTGAGCAGCCGGCGCGCGGTGGTGCGGCGGGCCGTCAGGCCGCGCGCGCACCGAAGCGTTCCATGATGGACCGCATCGAGCAGCGCTGGCAGCGGCGCCGCGACGAAGGCGGGCGCTAGGCCCGGCGGCCCGCACCTGGATGTGACTGAGGGGTGATCACCCGCGTGGTGATCACCCCTCAGTCGTACCCGGCCGCGCCGGAGGCATGTCCCGCCTGGCCACCCTGCATGGATGTCCGTCCCCGGTCGTCCTGGGTGTACGTCGTCCCCGGCCGTCCTGGCCGTACGTCATGACCGGCCGTCCCCGCCGTATGGCCCAGCCGTACATCCGGTCCGTACGGGTGGTCCCCCCGGACGCCTCTGCCGGACGGGGAGGTCGCGCGCGTGGGCCGACGGGGGAGGTGGGGGCGGTCGGACCGCCCCCACCCGGAGCCCCCGTCAGGCGCCCGGAGCCCCCGTCAGGAGGAGCCCTCGGCCCCCTGCTCCGACGGCGGTGTCCGCCTCGGCACCAGCGCTTTCGCACGGGCCGCAAGGGAGCTCGTCAGGGCCTCCCGCCTGGCCGTCGCCGCCCACACCACCCGGGCGGCCGAACGCGGGGCGAGATCCGCCCGCAGTCGCACCCAGGCGGTGACCGACGCGCGCAGGCCCGCGCGGGCGCGCCGGGCGTCCTGCTCCAGGCCCTCCGTCGCGAGCGGCCGTGGCGCGTACAGCACCTGCTCCACCGCGGTCGCCGCCCGGTGCACCGACTCCGCCGCCTCCCCCTCCAGCTTGCCGAGCCGCACCATGCGCGCGGCGGCCCCGCGGGGGGTGAGCGACTCGTCGGGGGGCAGACCGTGGTCCCACGCCGTGTCGGTGATCTCCCGCCACACCGCCAGCGTGGCGGCGGCCGGGTCGGCCTCGTGGCGGCTGCCCGGGGCGAGCCGCCTGGCGCGCACCCGGACCCGCCACAGCCAGGGCAGCAGCGGCAGCCCCAGCACGGCCAGCACCCCGAGGGCCACCGCCGCCACCGTGGCGAGCGGCGTACCGCCGTCACCGCCGCCCGTGACGACCGGCGCGACCGGGCCGCCGCAGTCGTTCTGCTTGCGCATCTGCGCGGTGCAGGACGACGAGGGCGAGGGCGCGGCCGAGGGCTGCGCCGAGGGGCCGGCGGACGGCTTCGCGGGATCGGTGGGCGAGCCCGACGGGGCGTCCGGCCGGGTGTAGTCGGGCGCGGAGCCGCGCGAGGGGGTGGGCTCGAACCGGGTCCAGCCCACGCCCTCGAAGTACAGCTCGGGCCACGCGTGCGCGTCCCGCAGGCCCACCGACATCGTCCCGTCCGAGCGCGGGTCGCCGGGCGTGAAGCCCACCGCCACCCGGGCCGGTATGCCCAGGACGCGGGCCATGGCGGCCATCGAGAACGAGAAGTGGACGCAGAAGCCCTGCTTGTCCTTGAGGAACCGGGCGATCGCCTCCGTACCGCTGCCGGACTCCACCTGGGTGTCGTAGGTGAAGCCGCCGCGCACCGCGAACCAGTCCTGGAGCATCACGGCCCGCTGGTAGTCGCTGGTCGCGCCCCGGGTGATCCGTCTGGCGGTGCTGCTCACCACGGGCGGCAGGGACGAGGGGACCTTGGTGTACTCCGTGCGCAGCGCGGGCGGCGCGGGCGGCGCGGAGGCCAGCTGGTCGGCGGTCGGCCGCACCTGGAGGCTGGTGACCTGGTACTGCACCCCGCGGGTCGTCTGGCCCCGGTCGCCGACCAGGGTCCGCCCGACCGGCTCGAAGCGCCAGTGCCCGCCGATGTCGACCTTGGTCGCGGGGTAGGGCATCGGCAGCCAGTTCTGGGTGTACCAGCCGGCCGCCGAGACGCTGGTGCGGATCTCGGCGGTGCCGACCGACGGGCTCAGCCCCTCGGGCTGCGGCAGTACGTCCGGCACGTCCTTGATCTTGCGCTCGGACGACTTCCAGGAGGTGCCGTCGAACTGGTCGAGCGCCACGATCCGCAGGTACATGTCCTGGGTGTCCTGCGTGTTGGTGCGGTAGCGCAGCACCTCGCGGTCCTCGGGCTGGTTGAGGCTGTTCTGGAGCGAGACCAGCGGATTGACCGCCGAGATGGTGCCGCCCGAACCGCCCTCGCCGCTGCCGCCGCCGGTGTCGCCGAAGAGCCCCGAGCCCATCGCGGGCAGCGCGGCCGGGATCACCAGGGCGATGCCGAGCGCGAGCGCCCCGATCCGCCGGCCGGTGCGCACCGGCGCCAGCGCGGCGCCGTCCGGCTCGAACACGGCGGTCTGGGCGCGGCCCGGCCGCGCCGCCCCGCCGAACACCCGCCCCCACTGGGAGAGCCGGTCGCGGCCCTCGGCGAGCAGGAGCAGCAGATAGCCCGCGGACGCCAGCACGAACCACAGCCAGCTCGCCCCGCCGTCGGAGAGCCCCGCGGCCACCGAGTACAGCGCGAGCAGCGGAAGACCGGCCGGGGCGGCGCTGCGGAACGTCACCGCCAGCGCGTCCACCACCAGCCCGATCGCCAGGGTGCCGCCGACGACCAGCAGCTTGATGCCGTCGGTGGCCGGGGCCGGGATCGCGTACCGCCCGACGTCGTCGGCGCCCTGCTGGAGCAGCCGGTCGAGCTGCTCGAAGGCTTCCGGGCCCGGCAGCAGCCCGCCGAGCGCCTGGTCCCTGGCGAAGACCAGGGTCAGCAGCACCAGCGTCACCACGGCCTGGGCGAGGATCGTCAGCGGCCGGGCCAGCGGCACCCGCCGGGCCAGCGCGCCCACGCCGGTCTGGATCGCCAGCAGGAACGCGGCCTGCAGGATCCAGGCCGCCGGATTGACCAGCGGCAGCAGTGAGGTCGCCGCCATCATCGTGGCCGCGAAGGCGCACAGCGCCAGCCGTCCGCGCCCGCTCATGACCACGCCCCTGACGTTCCCGGTATCCCCGCCGCAGCGGCCGGGGCGGTCCCCGTGCCCGTACGGTCCTGACCCGCCTGCCGCCACAGCGCCGACAGCGGTACGCCGGGCGGTACGGCCAGCGCCGTCCAGCCCGCCTCGCGCAACAGCCGCAGCGACCGCTCGGCCGGGCCGGGCCCGCCGGTCGGCGCCGCGCCGCGCGTCCACAGGTCGCTGTCGAGGACGAAGGCGATGGCCGCGCCGCTGCGCCGCCGCATCTTCGCCGCGACCGCGGCCTGTTCCTCGTCGAGGTCGCCGAAGAACCCGACGAGCAGTCCTTCGTTGCCGCCGCGCAGCACGTCGTGGGCGCGCGAGAGGCCGCCGCCGTCGGAGTGGTCCACGACCGCGAGGGTGTCCATCATCAGCCCCGCCGAGTCCGAGGAGTCCTGGGTGGAACCGGCGAAGCCGCCCGCCCCGTCGCCCGGCACCGAGCTGCCGGTGTCGGTCAGCAGCCGCACCGAGTACCCGCGCTCCAGCATGTGCACCAGCACCGAGGCCGCGCCCGAGACCGCCCATTCGAAGGCCGAGTCGGGGCCCGCGCCCGCGTACGCGATGTCGCGGGTGTCGAGCAGCACCGTGCAGCGGGCGCGCTGGGGCTGCTCCTCGCGGCGCACCATCAGCTCGCCGTAGCGCGCGGTGGAGCGCCAGTGGACGCGGCGCAGGTCGTCGCCGTGCCGGTAGAGCCGGGGGATCACGTCGTCCTCGCCCGCCAGCGCCAGGGAGCGGTGGCGGCCGTCGCCGTACCCCGCGGCCTCGCCGGAGAGGCGGACCGGGGGCAGCGGCTCGGTGCGCGGTATGACGGTGAGGGTGTCGTAGGCGCTGAACGCGCGCGTGAGCTCGCACATCCCGAACGGGTCGGTGAGCCGCAGCTGGAGGGGGCCCAGCGGATAGCGCCCGCGCAGGTCGGAGCGGACCCGGTAGGACACCTCGCGCTTGCCGCCGCCCTCCACCCGGTCCAGGACGAAGCGGGGCCGGGGCCCCAGCACGTACGGCACCCGGTCCTGGAGCATCAGGAGGCCGGTGGGCAGCCGCGAGACGTTGTCCACGCGCAGGTGCACCCGCGCCTCGGAGCCCGCGGGCACGCGCGCGGGGGAGAGCCGGCGGCTGCCCGCGACCCGGTAGCGCGTGCGGTAGAGCACGGTCGTGCAGACCAGCGGCAGCACCGCGAGCAGCAGGCCGACCCGCAGCAGGTCCTTCTGGCCCAGGACGTACGCGCAGATCGCGGCGGCGATCCCGGCCGCCAGGAAGGAGCGCCCGCGGGTGGTCAGACCGGAGAGCGCGGCGCGCGGGCCGCCCCGCTGCGCGCTCTCCCGGTTGTCTTCTCCCGGTCCCGCCGGGGGTGCCCCGGCCGCCATCACGGGCGCCGGGTGCCGGGCTGCTGCTGGCCGTAGAGCGGGCCGCCGGTCTGCGGCACGGGGGTGCGCTGGAGGATCTCCAGGACGACCTGCTCGGCGGTGCGGCGGTTCAACTGGGCCTGGGCGGTGGGCAGCAGCCGGTGGGCGAGGACCGCGACGGCGAGCGCCTGGACGTCGTCCGGCAGCGCGTAGTCCCGGCCGCTGAGGGCCGCGGACGCCTTGGCCGCGCGCAGCAGGTGCAGGGTGGCGCGCGGCGAGGCGCCGAGTCTGAGGTCCGGATGGCTGCGGGTGGCGCCGACCAGCTCCACCGCGTACCTGCGGATCGTCTCGGCGACGTGGACCTTGCGGACGGCGTCGACGAGCTTGACGATGTCGTGCGCGTGGGCCACCGGCTGGAGGTCCTCCAGCGGCGAGACGGCGCCGTGCACGTCGAGCATCTGGAGCTCGGCCTCGGCCGACGGGTACCCCATCGAGACGCGGGCCATGAAGCGGTCGCGCTGGGCCTCGGGCAGCGGGTAGGTGCCCTCCATCTCCACCGGGTTCTGGGTGGCGACGACCATGAAGGGGCTGGGCAGTTCGTAGGTCTGGCCGTCGATGGTGACCTGGCGCTCCTCCATCGACTCCAGGAGGGCGGACTGCGTCTTGGGCGAGGCGCGGTTGATCTCGTCGCCGATCACGATCTGCGCGAAGATCGCGCCCGGCTTGAACTCGAAGTCGCGCCGCTGCTGGTCGTAGATCGACACACCGGTGATGTCGGACGGCAGCAGGTCCGGTGTGAACTGGATGCGCCGCACCGAGCAGTCGATGGACTTCGCCATCGCCTTGGCCAGCATGGTCTTGCCCACGCCGGGGACGTCCTCGATCAGGAGGTGCCCCTCGGCGAGCAGTACGGTCAGCGCGAGCCGTACGACCTCGGGCTTGCCCTCGATCACACCCTCCACCGACCTGCGGACACGCTCCGCAGTGGCGGTCAGATCTGTGAGGCTCGCTCGCTCGTCATAGGTCGTCACCCGGCCCTCCTCGGCCCTTCCCCCCGCCCCGGGGGCGGGGGGTTACCCCAGTTTGCCTGTGGGCCGGCGCACTGGAGACGGCGCGGCCCACTTCGAAATACGGACACCCCGCCCGAGGCGTTCGGAGGGATGTCACACCCGCATTCTTGTTGGCGTCGCCGCGTTGTGTCACTCGCCTGTGGATAACTGGAGGGGATATGTCGGGGGTTGCCGTCTTTTTGGCGCCGAATCGTCCCCGAAGTGTTTCCGGGGCGTCCGTCGAAAACCCGTGGGAGGGCTCAGGCCGCGGGGTCGATCTCCCGGAGCAGACCGGTGGTGACGTCGAAGACGAAGCCGCGCACGTCGTCGACGCTGAGCAGGAAGGGCGAGGTGCGGACCCGCCGCATCGACTGGCGCACGTCCTGGTCGACGTCGCGGAAGGACTCCACCGCCCAGGCCGGGCGCTGGCCGACCTCGTCCTCGATCTCGTGCCGGAAGTCCTCGGTCAGCGACTCCAGGCCGCACCCGGTGTGGTGGACGAGCATGATGCTGCGGGTGCCGAGCGCCCGCTGGCTTATGGTGAGCGACCTGATGACGTCGTCGGTGACCACGCCGCCCGCGTTGCGGATGGTGTGGCAGTCGCCGAGTTCGAGGCCGAGGGCGGCGTGCAGGTCGAGCCGGGCGTCCATGCAGGCCACGACGGCGACCTTGAGGACCGGTCGGGCGTCCATGCCCGGGTCGGTGAAGGCGTCGGCGTACCGGCGGTTCGCGTCCACCAGGCGGTCGGTGACGGCCCCGCCGTCCTGGACCGCGAGGTGAGGACGGGAGTGGGGTTCTGCGGGGAGGTGCGCAGGAGTCGACATGTCTTCGACGGTAGTCGCCGTAGATCGTCCGGTCGCGCCGTGCGGTCGGAAAAATCCCGTCAACCCGGCCGGTTGTGAGGTAACCCACAGGCGTGGTAATCGGTCGCCCGTGCGGGTGAAAAGCGCATCCCGCCACGCCCTGGGCCGTTGATTGACCGAAAGGACCGGTGGACTAAAGTGACGCGAAGTGGGAGGGGTGACACGCTCCGGCCCGCTCGCGGGACACAGATCGGTCTCCGCGGTACGCAGCAGTTGCACAGTTTTCCCCCGCGTGCGCGGCGCGCGTACGGCTCGGCCTCCTCCCGCTCGCCGGTCGGCTGACGCCACTTCCCCGGCGCCTGCAGACCCTTCGCGAGCGGGCGGGGACCAGGCGGTATGCGCGGGGCGCCCGCCGGACCTGAGAGGGCCAAAGTGACAGGGCGCGAAGCGCTTCCTTGCGAGGGTGACGGCGGGCGGCAAGAGGCACAGGGCCGGCACGTCCCGGTGATGCTCCAGCGGTGCCTGGACCTGCTGGCCCCGGCCCTCCAGGAGCCGGGCGCGGTCGTCGTCGACTGCACCCTGGGCCTGGGCGGCCACAGCGAGGCACTCCTGACGCGCTTCCCCGAGGCCCGGCTGATCGCGCTGGACCGGGACAAGGAGGCCCTGCGGCTCTCCGGCGAGCGCCTGGCGCCCTTCGGCGAGCGGGCCACCCTGGTCCACGCCGTCTACGACGAGCTCCCCGAGGTCTTGGACCGCCTCGGCGTCCGGCGCGTCCAGGGCATCCTGTTCGACCTGGGCGTCTCCTCCATGCAGCTCGACGAGGCCGACCGGGGCTTCGCCTACGCGCAGGACGCCCCGCTCGACATGCGCATGGACCAGACGACCGGGGCCGACGCCGCCGAGGTGCTCAACACCTACCCGGCGGGCGAGCTGGTGCGGATCCTGCGGCAGTACGGCGAGGAGAAGCAGGCCAAGCGGATCGTCTCGGCGATCGTGCGCGAGCGCGAGAAGGAGCCGTTCAGCAACAGCGCCCGCCTGGTCGAGCTGATCCGCGACTCGCTGCCGCAGGCCGCCAAGCGCACCGGCGGCAACCCCGCCAAGCGCACCTTCCAGGCCCTGCGCATCGAGGTCAACGGCGAGCTCTCGGTCCTGGAGCGGGCGATTCCGGCCGCCGTGGCGGCCCTGGACGTGGGGGGCCGCATCGCCGTCCTCTCGTACCACTCGCTGGAGGACCGCCTGGTCAAGCAGGTCTTCGCGGCCGGTGCCGCCAACACCGCGCCGCCCGGCCTGCCGGTGGTGCCCGAGCGCTACCAGCCGCGCCTGAAGCTGCTGACCCGCGGCGCCGAACTGCCCACGGAGGAGGAGGTGGCGGAGAACCGCAGGGCCGCCCCCGCCCGGTTCCGGGGGGCGCAACGGATCCGGGAGGACATTCGTGAGTGAACCGGCCGGACAGCTACGGGGGCGGGCCGCGCGGCTCGGCAGGCTGCTGCCCCCGCCGGGCGCGCGCAGCGCCGCCCGCACCCCGTTCGTACTGCTGGTCGTCGTGCTCCTCGGCGGCGGTCTGATCAGTCTGCTGCTGCTGAACTCGGCGCTCAACGAGGGCTCGTTCAAACTGAGCGAGCTCCGCCGGAGCACCACCGGGCTCACCGACGAGCAGCAGGCGCTCCAGCGGGACGTGGACGGCCTCTCCGGCCCGGACGCGCTCTCCCGGCGGGCCACCGAACTCGGCATGGTCCCCGGCGGCAGCCCGGTCTTCCTCAACCCCGACGGCACCGTCAAGGGCGTCCCCGCGGCGGGCGCCGCCCAGCCGCCCCCGGCCCTCGGCCCGGAGCTGGTCCAGGGCCCGGCCGCCCTCACCGTCCCCGCCCCGGCCGCCGAGTCCCCGGCCGCCTCCCCGGCCCCCGAGGCGCCGCAGGCCCAGCAGACCCCGCAGCACAGCGCCCCGCAGCCGGCCCCGGCCAGGAGCGCCCCCGTCCGTACGCCCTCTCCCGCCGCGCCCCCGGTGCCGGCCCCCGCGAAGACCTCCCCGACCTCCGGCAGGTGACGCAGTGAGCCCCCAGGAACCGCCGCGCCGCCGGGTGCCCGGGCCCGCCCGCCCGCGCCCGCAGGCCCGCCCGGCCGTGCGCCGCCCCGCCAAGGCCCCCACCCGCATAAGGCTCGGCAGCCCCCGGCCCCGGCTGCGGCTGGTCAGCCTGGGGCTCACCCTGATCATGATCGCGTTCGTGGTCCGGCTGCTCCAGGTGCAGGCGGTGGACGCGAGCGCGTACTCGGCCAAGGCCGAGAAGAACCGGTACGCCAGCTATGCGCTGCCCGCCGAGCGCGGTGAGATCACCGACCGCACCGGGGTGGCCCTGGCCACCAGCGTCGACGCGTACGACATCACCGCCGACCCGTCGATGTTCACGCCCGCGGCCAGCAAGGCCGACGACGCCCCCGAGCAGGCCGCGGCCCTCCTCTCGCCGCTGATCGGCAAGGACCAGGCGGAGATCGCCAAGAAGCTGAAGACCCCCAAGAGCCGCTATGTGGTCCTCGCCCGGCGCCAGACCCCGCAGATCTGGAACCAGATCAAGGACCTGAAGAAGGTCTTCGCCGAGAAGGCCCGCGCCGACCTGGCCAAGGGCGGCACCGGCGCCAACGTGCTCGGCGGCGTCTTCAACGAGTCCAGCAGCAAGCGGGTCTATCCGGGCGGCGACCTCGCCGCCGGGATACTGGGTTACGTCAACGCCGAGGGCCGGGGCGGCGGGGGCCTGGAGTCCCAGCTGGACAAGGTCCTGGCCGGCCAGGACGGCAAGATCACCTACGCCCAGTCGGGCGGTCGCCGGGTGCCCACCGCGGGCACCCGCGAGACGCCCGCCGTGCCCGGCTCCGGCGTCGAGCTGACCATCGACCGGGACATCCAGTGGATGGCCCAGAAGGCCATCACCGACCAGGTCCGCAAGTCCCGGGCCGACCGGGGCTACGTGGTGGTCCAGCGCACCGACACCGGCGAGGTGCTGGCCATGGCCAACGCCCCCGGCTTCGACCCCAACGACCTCGGCCACGCCAGCGCGGCGGCGCTGGGCAACGCGGCCCTCCAGGACGCCTACGAGCCGGGCTCCACCGCCAAGGTCATGTCCATGGCCGCGGTCCTGGAGGAGAACGCGGCGACCCCGCTGACCCACGTCACCGTCCCCAACCGGCTCCACCGCGGCGACCGGCTCTTCAAGGACGACATCGACCACCCGACCTGGAACCTGACGCTCAACGGCGTCCTCGCCAAGTCCAGCAACATCGGCACGATCCTCGCCGTGGAGCAGCTCGGCAAGACCGACGCCGAGGCCGACCGCGTCCTCTACTCCTACCTGCGCAAGTTCGGCATCGGCTCGCCGACCGGCCTCGGCTACCCCGGCGAGACCCCCGGCATCCTCGCGCCGCCGCAGAAGTGGTCCACCTCCCAGCAGTACACGGTCCGCTTCGGCCAGGGCCTCTCGCTCAACGCGATGCAGGCCGCCTCGGTGTACTCGACGATCGCCAACGGCGGTGTACGGATCGAACCGACCCTGGTGCGCGGCACCAAGGGCCCCGACGGCCGGTTCACCCCGGCCCCGGCGCCCCAGCAGTCCCGGGTGGTCAGCGAGAAGACCGCCACGGCCGTGGCCCAGATGCTGGAGTCGGTGGTCGGCGACGAGGAGGGGACCGGAGTCAAGGCCCGCATTCCCGGGTACCGGGTCGCGGGCAAGACCGGAACCGCCAACCGGGTCGACCCCAAGACCGGCCGCTACCACGGCTACACGGCGTCCTTCGCCGGTTTCGCGCCCGCCGACAAGCCGGCCGTCACCGTCTACTGCGCCATCCAGAACCCGACCAAGGGCAGCTACTTCGGCGGCCAGATCTGCGGCCCCATCTACAAGCAGGTCATGGAGTTCGCCCTCAAGACCCTGCAGATCGCTCCCACCGGAGCCAAGGCGCCCGAGCTGCCCGTCTCCTTCGGCAGCACCGACTGAATCCGGAACCATCGTGACAACCATCACCCCGGGTCCCGGGAACCGGGACCGCGACCACCACGCCCCGCCCCCCTCTTTTGGCGACCCGGCGGGTACGCCCGGTACGCTCACCGCCGTGCCACACGCTGATCAGTACCGAACCACTCCGCAGGACAGCCCCGCGACACAAGCGGGGACGCCCCGTCCGGACCGGGCCCGCCCCACGTCCCTGGGCGAGCTGGCAGAGCGGCTGGGGGCCCGGAGCCCGGGGTCGGGAGAGGTCACCGGCATCACCCACGACTCCCGTGCCGTCCGCCCCGGCGACCTCTACGCGGCCCTGCCCGGCGCCCGCCTCCACGGCGCCGACTTCGCGGCCCAGGCCGCGGGGCTCGGCGCGGTGGCCGTCCTCACCGACCCGGCGGGCGCCGAGCGCGCCGCCGCCACCGGGCTGCCGGTGCTGGTCACCGAGGACCCGCGCGGCGCGATGGGCGAGCTGGCCGCCGAGATCTACGGCCGCCCCGGCCGCGACCTGCTCCAGCTGGGGATCACCGGGACCTCCGGGAAGACCACCACCGCGTACCTCGTCGAGGGCGGGCTGCGCGGCGCCGGACACCGCACCGGCCTGGTCGGTACGGTCGAGATGCGCATCGGCGACGAGCGCATCAAGTCCGAGCGCACCACCCCCGAAGCCACCGACCTCCAGGCCCTGTTCGCGGTGATGCGCGAGCGCGGGGTCCAGTCGGTCGCCATGGAGGTCTCCAGCCACGCGCTGGTGCTGGGCCGGGTCGACGGCTGCGTCTTCGACGTCGCCGTCTTCAACAACCTCAGCCCGGAGCACATGGAGTTCCACTCCGGCATGGAGGACTACTTCCAGGCCAAGGCGCAGCTGTTCACCCGGCGGCGCGCCCGGCTCGGGGTGGTGAACTTCGACGACGAGTACGGCCGCCGCCTGGTGACCGAGTCGGAGATCCCCGTCACCACCTTCTCCGCCGAGGGCCACCCGGACGCCGACTGGCGCGCCGAGCACGTGGACGTGCGCCAGGACAGCTCGACCTTCACGGCCGTCGGCCCGGACGGCCGACGGATCTCGGCCACCGCCCCGCTGCCGGGCCCCTTCAACGTGGCGAACACCCTCGCCGCGATCGTCACCCTGGCCGTCGCGGGCATCGACCCGCAGACGGCCGCCGACGGGGTGGCGGCCGTGCCGGGCGTGCCCGGCCGGCTGGAGCGGGTCGACGCGGGCCAGCCGTTCCTGGCCGTCGTGGACTACGCGCACAAGACGGACGCCGTCGAATCGGTTTTGCGCTCGCTGCGCAAGGTCACCAAGGGCCGTCTGCACATCGTGCTGGGCTGCGGCGGCGACCGTGACACCACCAAGCGCGCCCCGATGGGCGCCGCGGCGGCCCGGCTCGCCGACACCGCCGTACTGACCTCGGACAACCCCCGTTCCGAGGACCCCCTGGCCATCCTGGCCGCGATGCTCGCGGGCGCCGCCGAGGTGCCCGCGCACGAGCGCGGCGACGTCCTGGTCGACGCCGACCGGGCCGCCGCCATCGCCGCGGCCGTGGCCCGCGCCCGGCCGGGCGACACCGTCCTGGTCGCGGGCAAGGGCCATGAGCAGGGCCAGGACACCAACGGGGTGATCCGCCCCTTCGACGACCGTGTGGTCCTGCGGTCCGCGATCGAACACCGCCAAGAACAGTCAGGGATGAAGCAGTGATCGCCCTCTCCCTCGCCGAGATCGCCGAAATCGTCGGCGGGCAGTCGCACGACATACCGGATCCGTCCGCCCAGGTCACCGGATCCGTCGTCATCGACTCCCGCCAAGTGGCGCCCGGTTCCCTCTTCGCCGCCTTCGCGGGCGAGCACGTCGACGGCCACGACTACGCGCGCGTGGCCCACGAGGCGGGCGCGGTGGCCGTGCTGGCCACCCGGCCCCTCGGCGTGCCCGCCGTCGTGGTCGACGACGTCCAGGGCGCCCTCGGCGCGCTGGCCCGCGAGGTCGTGCGGCGCCTGGGCACCGACGTGGTCGCGCTCACCGGCTCGTCCGGCAAGACGTCCACCAAGGACCTCATCGCACAGGTGCTCCAGCGGCACGCGCCGACGGTCTTCACGCCGGGCTCGCTCAACAACGAGATCGGCCTGCCGCTGACCGCGCTCACCGCCACCTCCGAGACCCGTCACCTGGTCCTGGAGATGGGGGCGCGCGGCATCGGCCACATCCGCTACCTGACCGGGCTGACCCCGCCGCGCATCGGGCTCGTCCTCAACGTCGGCACCGCCCACATCGGCGAGTTCGGCGGCCGGGAGCAGATCGCCGAGGCCAAGGGCGAGCTGGTCGAGTCCCTGCCGGCCGACGGCTGCGCGGTGCTCAACGCGGACGATCCGCTGGTGCGGGCCATGGCGCCGCGCACCCGGGCGCGCGTGCTGCTCTTCGGCGAGGCCGAGGACGCGGACGTGCGCGCCGAGAATGTCCGGCTCACCGATGCCGGACAGCCTTCCTTCAGCCTTCACACACCCTCCGGGTGCAGCGACGTGACCTTGCGCCTGTACGGTGAGCACCACGTGTCGAACGCGCTCGCCGCGGCCGCCGTCGCCCATGAGCTGGGCATGTCCGCAGACGAGATCGCCCGCGCGCTCTCCGAGGCGGGCACCCTCTCCCGCTGGCGTATGGAGGTCACCGAGCGTCCGGACGGTGTGACGGTCGTCAACGACGCCTACAACGCGAACCCCGAGTCCATGCGAGCCGCCCTGCGCGCGCTCGCGGCCATGGGCAAGGGGCGCCGGACGTGGGCGGTGCTCGGTCCGATGGCCGAGCTCGGCGACGAATCGCTCGCCGAGCACGACGCGGTCGGACGGCTCGCCGTCCGGCTCAACGTCAGCAAGCTCGTGGCAGTCGGGGACCGGGAGGCGTCCTGGCTGCAACTGGGCGCTTACAACGAGGGTTCGTGGGGTGAGGAGTCGGTGCACGTGTCCGACGCACAGGCGGCCGTCGACCTGCTGCGCAGTGAACTGCGCCCGGGAGACGTCGTGCTGGTGAAGGCATCGCGGTCGATCGGTCTGGAACGGGTGGCACTCGCGCTGCTCGACGGTGGCGTCGAGGGCGAGGTCGCCGCCCGATGAGGCAGATCCTCTTCGCGGGAGCCATCGGTCTCTTCCTGACCCTGGTCGGCACCCCGTTGCTCATCAAACTGCTCGCCCGCAAGGGCTACGGCCAGTTCATCCGCGACGACGGCCCCCGCGGCCACGCCGGGAAGAAGGGCACGCCCACCATGGGTGGCATCGCCTTCATCCTGGCGACGCTCATCGCGTACGCCGCGACCAAGCTGATCACCAACGAGGAACCGACCATCTCGGGCCTGCTGGTGCTCTTCCTGACCGCCGGCATGGGCCTGGTCGGTTTCCTCGACGACTACATCAAGATCGTCAAGCAGCGCTCGCTCGGTCTGCGCGCCAAGGCGAAGATGGCCGGCCAGCTGATCGTCGGCATCGCCTTCGCGGTCCTCGCGCTCCAGTTCAAGGACTACCGGGGCAACACCCCCGCGTCCACCAAGCTCTCCTTCATCACGGACTTCGGCTGGACCATCGGGCCCGTCCTGTTCGTGATCTGGGCGCTCTTCATGATTCTCGCCATGTCCAACGGCGTGAACCTGACGGACGGTCTGGACGGTCTGGCCACCGGCGCGTCGGTGATGGTCTTCGGCGCGTACACCTTCATCGGGCTGTGGCAGTTCCAGGAGTCCTGCGCCAACGCGCAGACCCTGACCAACCCCAACGCCTGCTTCGAGGTGCGCGATCCCCTCGACCTCGCGGTGGTCGCCGCGGCCCTGATGGGCTCCTGCTTCGGCTTCCTGTGGTGGAACACCTCACCCGCCAAGATCTTCATGGGCGACACCGGTTCGCTCGCGCTCGGCGGCGCGCTCGCGGGTCTCGCGATCTGCTCGCGCACCGAGTTCCTCATCGCGCTGCTCGGCGGCCTCTTCGTGATGATCACGATGTCGGTCGTCATCCAGGTCGGCTCGTTCAAGATGACCGGCAAGCGCGTCTTCCGGATGGCTCCGCTCCAGCACCACTTCGAACTCAAGGGCTGGTCCGAAGTCCTCGTGGTGGTCCGGTTCTGGATCATCCAGGGCATGTGCGTGATCGTGGGTCTCGGTCTCTTCTACGCGGGATGGGCAGCCGACAAGTGAGTGAGAGCTGGCAGGGCAGGCGGATCACCGTCGCCGGTCTCGGGGTGAGCGGCGTCAGCGCCGCCCGCGCCCTGACCGGCCTCGGCGCCGTGGTGACGGTCGTGGACGGCGGCGACTCGGCCGGTCACCGCGAGCGCGCGGCCGAACTGGCGGAGGAAGGTATCTCCGTCCGCCTCGGCGACGCGGTGACGCTTCCCGAGGGGACCGACCTGGTCGTCACCTCGCCCGGCTGGAAGCCCGGCTCCCCGCTGTTCGAGGCCGCCGCGCAGGCGGGCGTCGACGTGGTCGGCGACGTCGAGATCGCCTGGCGGCTGCGCGGCCCGGACGCCGCCCCCTGGCTGGCGATCACCGGCACCAACGGCAAGACCACCACCACGCAGATGCTCGCGTCGATCCTGCGCGCGGCGGGCCTGCGCACCGCCGCCGTCGGCAACATCGGCACGCCGATCGTCGACGTGGTGCTCGGCGAGGAGACGTACGACGTCCTCGCGGTGGAGCTCTCCAGCTACCAGCTGCACTGGGCGCCCTCGCTGCGCGCCCACTCGGCCGCCGTCCTCAACCTGGCCCCGGACCACCTCGACTGGCACGGCTCCATGGAGGCGTACGCCGCCGACAAGGGCCGCGTCTACGAGGGCAACACGGTGGCCTGCGTCTACAACGCGGCCGACCCGGCCACCGAGGACCTGGTGCGCGAGGCGGACGTCGAGGAGGGCTGCCGGGCCATCGGCTTCACCCTCGGCACGCCCGGCCCCTCCCAGCTCGGCGTCGTGGACGGCATCCTGGTCGACCGCGCCTTCGTCGCCAACCGGCAGAAGAACGCCCAGGAACTGGCCGAGGTCGCCGACGTCAACCCGCCGGCCCCGCACAACATCGCCAACGCCCTCGCGGCGGCGGCCCTGGCCCGCGCCTTCGGCGTCGAGCCCCGGGCGGTGCGCGAGGGGCTGCGGGCGTTCCGGCCCGACGCCCACCGGATCGCCCACGTCGCCGACGTGGACGCGGTGGCGTACGTGGACGACTCCAAGGCGACCAACACCCATGCCGCCGAGGCGTCGCTGGCCGCCTACGAGCCGATCGTCTGGATCGCCGGGGGACTCGCCAAGGGCGCCTCCTTCGACGAGCTGGTCCAGCGGTCCGCGAAGCGGCTGCGCGGGGCCGTCCTGATCGGCGCCGAGCGCCACCTGATCGCCGAAGCGCTGGCGCGACACGCCCCCGAGGTACCGGTGGTCGACGTCGACCGGACCGACACTGGGGCGATGTCGGCGGCGGTCCGCGCGGCGGCCGGGCTCGCCGAGCCCGGGGACACGGTCCTGCTGGCCCCGGCCTGCGCCTCGATGGACATGTTCACCAACTACAACGAGCGCGGCGAGGCGTTCGCGGAAGCGGTCCGCGAACTCGCCGCCGAGCGCGCCTAGCCGGCCGGGACCCGTCCCGCGGACCGGCGGCGCCGGGCACGACTGGAGGGGACAGCACACATGCCGGCCGAAGCGACCCCGCCCGGACTCGTCCTGCGCGGCCGTGCCGCCGGGTCCGTCCGCCGCCCCGCCGTCCGGCGCGGCGGCACCGGTGCTCCCGCCTCGCGCGGCGGCGGCCCGCGCCGTACCTTCGAGCGGGCCCGGCGGGCCTGGGACCGGCCGCTGACCGCGTACTACCTGATCCTCGGCAGCTCGCTGCTGATCACCGTGCTCGGTCTGGTGATGGTCTACTCGGCCTCGATGATCAAGGCCCTGGAGCTGTCGCTGCCGGCCTCGTACTTCTTCCGCAAGCAGTTCCTGGCCGCGCTGATCGGCGGGGCGCTGATGTTCGCGGCCGCCCGGATGCCCGCCAGGCTGCACCGGGCGCTGTCGTACCCGATGCTGGTCGTCACCGTCTTCCTGATGGTCCTGGTGCAGGTCCCGGGGATAGGGATGTCGGTCAACGGCAACCAGAACTGGATCTATCTGGGCGGCCCGTTCCAGCTCCAGCCCAGTGAGTTCGGCAAGCTGGCGCTGATCCTGTGGGGCGCGGACCTGCTCGCCCGCAAGCAGGACAAACGGTTGCTCACCCAGTGGAAGCACATGCTGGTGCCGCTGGTCCCGGTGGCCTTCCTGCTGCTCGGGCTGATCATGCTCGGCGGTGACATGGGGACCGCGATCATCCTCTCCGCGATCCTCTTCGGCCTGCTCTGGCTGGCGGGAGCGCCCACCCGGCTCTTCGGGGGCGTCCTCGCGGTCGCCGCGACCATCGCGGTGCTCTTCATCAAGACCAGCCCCAACCGGATGGGCCGGCTCGCCTGCATCGGGGCCACCGACCCCGGACCCCAGGACCAGTGCTGGCAGGCCGTGCACGGCATCTACGCCCTCGCCTCGGGCGGATGGTTCGGTTCCGGGCTGGGCGCGAGTGTGGAAAAATGGGGTCAACTCCCCGAACCGCACACCGACTTCATCTTCGCGATCACCGGTGAGGAACTGGGTCTGGCGGGCACACTGTCGGTGCTCGCCCTGTTCGCGGCTCTAGGCTATGCGGGTATCCGCGTGGCCGGACGCACGGAGGACCCCTTCGTGAGGTACGCCGCGGGAGGTGTGACCACCTGGATCGTGGCCCAGGCCGTGATCAACGTCGGTGCGGTGCTCGGCCTGCTGCCGATCGCCGGTGTCCCGCTCCCGCTGTTCTCCTACGGTGGGTCCGCCCTGCTGCCGACCATGTTCGCCGTGGGGCTGCTGATCGCGTTCGCGCGGGACGACCCCGCGGCGCGGGCGGCGCTGGCCATGCGGCAGCCTCGGGTGAGTTGGAAGTCGATGAGACGGCGCGTCAAGAAGCGTCCGTCCGGAGAGCGGTGAATTTCGGTGCATGTCGTACTCGCCGGTGGGGGGACCGCCGGCCACATCGAGCCCGCGCTCGCCCTCGCGGACGCCCTGCGCAGGCAGGACCCGACCGTGGGGATCACGGCCCTCGGCACGGAGAAGGGCCTGGAGACGAGGCTGGTCCCCGAGCGGGGCTATGAACTCGCGCTCATCCCGGCCGTTCCGCTGCCCCGCAGGCCCACCCCCGAGCTGATCACGGTCCCGGGACGGCTGCGCGGCACCATCAAGGCCGCCGAGCAGATCCTGGAGCGCACCAAGGCGGACTGCGTCGTCGGCTTCGGCGGCTATGTGGCGCTGCCCGGCTATCTGGCCGCCAAGCGGCTCGGGGTGCCGATCGTCGTCCACGAGGCCAACGCCCGCCCCGGGCTGGCCAACAAGATCGGCTCGCGGTACGCGGCCGGGGTCGCCGTCGCCACGCCCGACAGCAAGCTCCGCAACTCCCGCTACATCGGCATCCCGCTGCGGCACTCCATCGCCACCCTCGACCGCGCCCGGGTCCGCCCCGAGGCGCGCGCCGCGTTCGGCCTGGACCCCAACCTGCCCACGCTGCTGGTCTCCGGCGGCTCGCAGGGCGCGCGCCGGCTCAACGAGGTGATCCAGCAGGTCGCTCCGGTGCTCCAGCGCTCCGGGATCCAGATCCTGCACGCGGTCGGCCCGAAGAACGAAGTGCCGCGCGTCGACAACATGCCCGGAATGCCGCCGTACATCCCGGTACCGTACGTGGACCGGATGGACCTCGCGTACGCCGCGGCCGACATGATGCTCTGCCGCGCGGGCGCGATGACCGTCGCCGAGCTCTCCGCCGTCGGGCTGCCCGCCGCCTACGTCCCGCTGCCGATCGGCAACGGCGAACAGCGGCTCAACGCCCAGCCGGTGGTCAAGGCGGGCGGCGGTCTGCTGGTCGACGACGCCGAGCTCACCCCCGCGTGGGTGCAGGACCAGGTCCTGCCCGTGCTCGCCGACCCGCACCGGCTGTACGAGATGTCCCGCGCCGCCGCCGAGTTCGGCCGCCGGGACGCCGACGACCTGCTCGTCGGCATGGTGTACGAGGCGATCGCCGCGCGCTGACGGAGCGGCAGAAGGCAGGGGACCGTGGCCGGACAGGCGACCGCTCGACGCGGAGCACAGGCGAACAAGTCCGGCCCGTCCGGCCCCCGCCGGCTGCGGCTGCCCGCCCGGCGCCGCCTGGTGCTGGTCCTGGCCGCGGCGGCGCTGCTGGCCGGGGCGCTGGTCTGGGTGCTGTACGGGTCGACCTGGCTGCGGGTCGAGCGGGTGCGCACCACCGGCACCGAGGTGCTCACCCCCGCCGAGGTCGAGGCGGTGGCGGCCGTTCCGGTCGGCTCGCCGCTGGTCTCGGTGGACACGGGGGCCATCGAGGCGCGGCTGCTGAAGAAGCTGCCGCGGATCGACTCGGTGGAGGTCTCCCGCTCCTGGCCGCACGGCATCACCCTCGAAGTCACCGAGCGCAAGCCGGTGCTTCTGCTGAAAAAGGGTGCGAAGTTCGTCGAAGTGGACGCCGGGGGTGTGCGGTTCGCCACGGTCGCCAAGGCGCCCGCCCGGGTCCCCCTGCTCGAACTGAATCCGGACAACTCGCCGAGTCTACGCCGATTTCCGGCCGAAACCCTGCTGCGCGAGGCGGTCCGGGTGGCGGGGGGTCTGCCGGCCCCGGTGGCCAGGGACACCCGCCTCGTCCGGGTCACTTCCTTCGACGCGGTCTCCCTGGAGTTGAGCCGCGGGCGTACCGTCCTGTGGGGGAGCGACGAGGACGGCGAGCTGAAGGCCCGTACGCTGGTCGCCCTCATGAAAGCGGCACCCAGGGCGCGGTACTTCGACGTGAGCGCCCCCACCGCCCCTGCGGCATCGGGGAGTTGACGCACATATGCGCTGGCCAGCACCCTGGTTGGTCATCGCTACGGGTGATCACATAGGGTGAAAAGAAAAACGGGAGGTTCGGCGTGTTCGTTGAACGTGCGCCACTTGTCGACTTAGTGTCCTGTTCGGAAGAGTCCAGGGAACAGACACATTGGTAACCCTAAACTTCAACGTTAGGGTTCGGGTCGGCGTTCGGACCGCCCCACATCGGCATTCGTCGTCGCCGCGCGGCAAGCGCACGTGACGACCCGTAATTCGAGGCGAGAGGCCTTCGACGTGGCAGCACCGCAGAACTACCTCGCAGTCATCAAGGTCATCGGTGTCGGCGGCGGTGGTGTCAATGCCATCAACCGGATGATCGAGGTCGGCCTCAAGGGCGTCGAGTTCATCGCCATCAACACCGACGCGCAGGCGCTGTTGATGAGCGACGCCGACGTCAAGCTCGACGTCGGCCGCGAACTCACCCGGGGCCTCGGCGCCGGCGCCAACCCGGCCGTCGGCCGCAAGGCGGCAGAGGACCACCGCGAGGAGATCGAGGAGGTCCTCAAGGGGGCCGACATGGTCTTCGTCACCGCCGGCGAGGGCGGCGGCACCGGCACCGGCGGCGCACCCGTCGTCGCCAACATCGCGCGCTCGCTCGGCGCCCTGACGATCGGCGTGGTCACCCGGCCGTTCACCTTCGAGGGCCGCCGTCGCGCCAACCAGGCGGAGGACGGCATCGCCGAGCTCCGCGAAGAGGTCGACACCCTCATCGTCATCCCCAACGACCGCCTGCTGTCCATCTCGGACCGCCAGGTCTCGGTGCTCGACGCGTTCAAGTCGGCCGACCAGGTGCTGCTCTCGGGCGTCCAGGGCATCACCGACCTGATCACCACCCCCGGTCTGATCAACCTCGACTTCGCCGACGTCAAGTCGGTCATGTCCGAGGCCGGTTCGGCGCTCATGGGCATCGGCTCGGCGCGCGGCGACGACCGCGCGGTGGCCGCCGCGGAGATGGCGATCTCCTCGCCGCTCCTGGAGGCGTCCATCGACGGCGCCCGCGGTGTGCTGCTCTCCATCTCCGGCGGCTCCGACCTCGGTCTCTTCGAGATCAACGAGGCGGCCCAGCTGGTCAGCGAGGCCGCCCACCCCGAGGCCAACATCATCTTCGGCGCGGTCATCGACGACGCGCTGGGCGACGAGGTGCGGGTCACGGTCATCGCGGCCGGGTTCGACGGCGGACAGCCGCCGGCCCGCCGGGACAACGTGCTGGGCTCCACCGCCGCCAAGCGCGAGGAGCCCGCGCCGGTCCGCGCGGCCGAGCGCCCGCTGGGCGGACTCGGCACCGTGGCCCCGCGCGAGGAGACCCCGGCCCCGGCCCCGGTCGAGACCGCCCCGGTCGGCGAGCCGGGCCCGGCGCCGGTGCCGACGGCCCGTCCGTACCAGGACAGCCAGGCCGAAGAGCTGGATGTCCCGGACTTCTTGAAGTGATAGGGCGGCACGCCCTCGTGAGCGGCGCGCACTTCGCCTTCACCGACCGGTGGGGCGGGGTGAGCGCCGCTCCGTACGAGGAGCTCAACCTCGGCGGCGCGGTCGGCGACGACCCCGCCGCCGTCCGGGCCAACCGGGCACTGGCCGCCGGGGCGCTGGGGCTCGACCCCGCCGCGGTGGTCTGGATGAACCAGGTGCACGGGCGGGACGTGGCCGTGGTGGACGGGCCCTGGGGTCCGGGCGCCGAGGTCCCCGCCGTGGACGCGGTGGTGACGGCCCGTCGGGGTCTCGCCCTCGCGGTCCTCACCGCCGACTGCACCCCCGTCCTGCTGGCCGACCCGGTGGCCCAGGTGGTGGCCGCCGCGCACGCGGGCCGGCCCGGGATGGTCGCGGGCGTGGTGCCCGCGGCGGTGCGGGCGATGGTCTCGCTCGGCGCCGAGCCGTCCCGGATCGTCGCCCGGACCGGGCCCGCCGTCTGCGGCAAGTGCTACGAGGTGCCGGCGGCGATGCGCGACGAGGTCGCCGCGGTCGAGCCGGCCGCCCGGGCCGAGACCGGCTGGGGGACCCCGGCGGTCGACGTGACCGCCGGAGTGCACGCGCAGCTGGCGGCGCTCGGAGTGACGGACCGGCAGGCGTCCGGGGTGTGCACGCTGGAATCGGCCGACCACTTCTCGTACCGCCGCGACCGCACCACCGGACGGCTCGCCGGATACGTCTGGCTCGACGCCCCGGCCGCCGGGGGAGCCGAGGGAGAGGGAAGCGGACATGACGGACCGTAGGCAAGAACTCGCCGCGAACCTGGCACAGGTGGAGGAACGTATCTCCGCAGCCTGTGCCGCCGCCGGGCGCAAGCGGGACGACGTGACCCTCGTCGTGGTCACCAAGACCTACCCGGCGAGCGACGTGCGGATCCTGTACGACCTGGGCGTCCGTCAGGTCGCCGAGAACCGCGACCAGGACGCCGGCCCCAAGGCGGCGGCCTGCGCGGACCTGCCCGGTCTGCACTGGCACTTCGTGGGCCAGCTCCAGACGAACAAGGTCCGTTCCGTGGTGACTTACGCCGATGTGGTGCAGTCCGTGGACCGGGACCGGCTGGTCACCGCGCTCTCCGCCGCCGCCGTGAAGGCGGAGCGGGAGGTGGGCTGCCTGATCCAGGTCGCGCTCGACGCCCGCGCGGGCGGCCGGGGCGAGCGGGGCGGCGTCGCGCCGGACGGGATCGAGGAGTTGGCCGCCCTGGTGGCGGACGCGCCCGGGCTGCGGCTGGACGGTCTGATGACCGTGGCGCCGCTGGTCGGGGAGTACGCGGGCCGGGAACGGGCCGCGTTCGAGCGGCTGATGGTTTTGTCGACTGACCTGCGCCGGGCCCATCCGGCTGCGAACATGGTGTCAGCAGGGATGAGTGCGGACCTCGATGTGGCCGTTGCGGCCGGTGCGACACATGTACGCGTCGGTACGGCGGTACTCGGAGTCCGACCCAGGCTCGGGTAACGTCGCGAAGCAAGTCGGACCACAGCAGAAAATATGGTCATTCCCACTTTTCGGTGGGCAGACCGAGTGGATCGTGGGCACTTGGTGACACTGCGGCAATGGGTGGCACTGCGACACATGGCGACAAGGGCGATCCACCACAGAGCGGAGGAATCGGAGCATGGCCGGCGCGATGCGCAAGATGGCGGTCTACCTCGGTCTCGTGGAGGACGACGGGTACGACGGCCCGGGGTTCGACCCCGACGACGAGTTCGAACCCGAGCCCGAGCCCGACCGTCGGCGGCACCAGCCCCCGCACCAGGTCGAACGGGACGAACCGGTACGAGCCGTACAGCCTCCGGCGCAGCGGGAGCCGGTCTCCCACGCGGCCGTCCTGCCCGCGGAATCCGGGCGTCCGGCGCGAATCGCCCCCGTGGCGTCCATCACACCTGAACGTCCGAGCCTGGAGAAGAACGCACCGGTGATCATGCCCAAGGTCGTGTCCGAGCGGGAGCCCTACCGCATCACCACGCTGCACCCGCGGACCTACAACGAGGCCCGTACCATCGGGGAACACTTCCGCGAGGGCACGCCGGTGATCATGAACCTCACCGAGATGGACGACACCGATGCGAAGCGACTTGTCGACTTTGCCGCCGGTCTCGTGTTTGGTTTGCACGGCAGCATTGAACGGGTGACGCAGAAGGTGTTCCTGTTGTCGCCTGCTAACGTCGATGTCACGGCGGAGGACAAGGCCCGTATCGCAGAGGGCGGTTTCTTCAACCAGAGCTGAGACACGACACCGGGAACGATCCGGCCACGGGGCCGGGGGCATTGAGAGCAAGGGGAGAGGGAAGCGCGGGATGGGCGTCGCACTGGATGTGGTCTACATCGCGCTGATGTGCTTCCTCATCGTGCTGATCTTCCGGCTCGTCATGGACTACGTATTGCAGTTCGCACGTTCATGGGAACCCGGCAAGGCGATGGTGGTCGTTCTTGAGGCCACTTACACTGTCACCGATCCACCGCTCAAGCTTCTGCGGCGGTTCATCCCGCCGTTGCGTCTCGGGGGCGTGGCACTCGACCTGTCCTTCTTCGTTCTGATGATCATCGTTTACATCCTCATCTCCATCGTCACCAGCGTGGGGAGATAGATGTGAGCGACACGGTCCTGCCGACTGCCGACGACTACGTAGAGGTGAAGAAGAGATGCCGCTGACCCCTGAGGACGTGCGGAACAAGCAGTTCACGACCGTCCGCCTCCGAGAAGGCTATGACGAGGACGAGGTCGATGCCTTCCTGGACGAGGTCGAAGCCGAACTGACCCGCCTGCTTCGCGAGAACGAGGACCTGCGCGCCAAGCTGGCCGCCGCGACGCGCGCCGCCGCGCAGAACCAGCAGCAGCAGGGCATGCGCAAGCCCGAACCCCAGGACCAGCGAGGCCCGGGCGCCCCGGTGCCCGCCGCCATATCCGGACCGCCGCAGGTGCAGCAGCAGCCGCAGATGGGGCCGCCCCAGCTGCCGAGCGGCGCCCCGCAGCTCCCGGCCGGCCCCGGTGGCCACGGCCCGCAGGGCCAGCACGGCCAGAACCCGATGGGCCAGAACCAGCTCGGCCAGGGCCCCATGGGCCAGGGTCCGATGGGGCAGAACCCGATGGGGCAGAACCAGCTCGGCCAGGGCCCGATGGGCCAGGGTCCCATGGGTCAGGGTCCGATGGGGCAGAACCCGATGGGCCAGAACCAGCTCGGCCAGGGCCCCATGGGCCAGCCGATGGGCGGCCCCATGGGCGGCCACGGCCCGCAGCTGTCGCAGCCCGGCCAGGGCCCCGGCGGCGACAGCGCCGCCCGTGTCCTCTCGCTGGCCCAGCAGACCGCCGACCAGGCGATCGCCGAGGCCCGCTCCGAGGCCAACAAGATCGTCGGTGAGGCCCGGTCGCGCGCCGAGGGTCTGGAGCGGGACGCCCGCGCCAAGGCCGACGCGCTGGAGCGGGACGCGCAGGAGAAGCACCGCGTCGCGATGGGCTCGCTGGAGTCCGCCCGCGCCACGCTGGAGCGCAAGGTCGAGGACCTGCGCGGCTTCGAGCGCGAGTACCGCACGCGTCTGAAGTCCTACCTGGAGTCGCAGCTGCGTCAGCTGGAGACCCAGGCCGACGACTCGCTGGCGCCGCCGCGCACCCCGGCGACCGCGTCGCTGCCGCCGGCCCCGCAGATGAGCGGGTCCATGGCGTCGGCCGGTGCCGGTGCGATGGGCGGCCACACCATGGGCGGCCAGCCGTCGATGGGCAACGGTCCGTCGTACGGCGGGCAGCAGCAGATGTCGCCCGCGATGACGCAGCCGATGGCGCCGGTGCGGCCGCAGGGGCCGTCGCCGATGCAGCAGGCGCCGTCGCCGATGCGCGGCTTCCTCATCGACGAGGACGACAACTGACGGGCTGATCGCGCACAACCCGCGCGTAGCCTTCGGCAGGCTCAGGGCCGGGCCCCCGGATTTCTCCGGGGGCCCGGCCCTTTTCCGCCCCCACCCCGCCCCTTCACCTGAACCCTCCGGGGGTGGGGGTGGGTTTTCCCGGGGGCGTACCCCCCCGGACCCCTGGGCGGGCCTTGCGGCCCTGCGGGGGCCTCTGCTTCCGGGTGCGGATCGTGGGGGCTGGTCGCGCAGTTCCCCGCGCCCCTAGGGGGTACCGGGCATCCGGAGTACTCAGCTCAGCCCTGAGCTTTCAGGGGCGCGGGGAACTGCGCGAGGAGCGACCACGGTCCGCAGACGTAGGCGGGTTGTCAGGGGCGCGGGGAACTGCGCGACCAGCCCCCACGGTCCGCGGGTGGAATGACTGCCGCCCGGCCCAGGGCTTTCGGGGAGGGGCGGGGTGGGGCGAAGCAGAGCGGCCCGGCCCCGGTCTTCCCGGGGACGGGCCGCTCGCCGTGCCGCGTGGTTACGCCTTGCGCAGGCGGAACGTCAGCGACAGGGACTCGTCCGTGAACGGGTCACCGTACGTGCCGTCCGCCGCCCCCGCCGCGTACTCCGTCGCCAGGACCTCCTCCGCGATCAGCTCCGCGTGCGCGGACAGCGCCGAGACGACCTCCGCGTCGGAGGACTCCCACCGCACCGCGATCCGGTCCGCCACATCGAGACCGCTGTTCTTGCGGGCCTCCTGGATCAGCCGGATCGCGTCACGGGCGAGGCCCGCCAGCCGCAGCTCCGGCGTGATCTCCAGGTCGAGCGCGACGGTCGCGCCGGAGTCGGACGCCACCGACCAGCCCTCGCGAGGCGTCTCCGTGATGATCACCTCGTCGGGGGCGAGCACGACCTCCTCGCCACCCACCGTGACGGTCGCCGCCCCGGTGTCCCGCAGGGACGCCGAGAGCGCCGCGGCGTCGGCCGCGGCGACGGCCTTGGCCACGTCCTGGACGCCCTTGCCGAACCGCTTGCCCAGGGCGCGGAAGTTCGCCTTGGCGGTCGTGTCGACCAGGGAGCCGCCCACCTCGGAGAGGGAGGCGAGGGACGAGACGTTGAGCTCCTCCGTGATCTGCGCGTGCAGCTCGGGGGAGAGCGCCTCGAAGCCCGCCACGGCGACCAGCGCGCGCGACAGCGGCTGACGGGTCTTGACGCCCGACTCCGCGCGCGTGGCGCGGCCGAGCTCCACCAGGCGCCGCACCAGCAGCATCTGCTGCGACAGCGTCGGGTCGATGGCCGAGGCGTCGGCTTCCGGCCACGTCGACAGGTGGACCGACTCCGGCGCGCCCGGGGTCACCGGCACCACCAGGTCCTGCCAGACCCGCTCGGTGATGAACGGGGTCAGCGGCGCCATCAGCCGCGTGACGGTCTCCACCACGTCGTGCAGGGTGCGCAGCGCCGCCCTGTCGCCCTGCCAGAACCGGCGCCGCGAGCGGCGCACGTACCAGTTGGACAGGTCGTCCACGAAGCCGGACAGGAGCTTGCCGGCGCGCTGGGTGTCGTACGCCTCCAGCGCCTGCGTCACCTGGTCGACCAGCGCGTTCAGCTCGCTCAGCAGCCAGCGGTCCAGCACCGTGCGCTCGGCCGGGGCCGGGTCGGCCGCGCTGGGCGCCCACTGCGAGGTGCGCGCGTACAGCGCCTGGAAGGCGACCGTGTTCCAGTACGTGAGGAGCGTCTTGCGGACGACTTCCTGGATGGTGCCGTGGCCCACCCGGCGGGCCGCCCACGGGGAGCCGCCGGCCGCCATGAACCAGCGCACCGCGTCCGCGCCGTGCTGGTCCATCAGCGGGATCGGCTCCAGGGTGTTGCCCAGGTGCTTGGACATCTTGCGGCCGTCCTCGGCGAGGATGTGGCCGAGGCAGACCACGTTCTCGTACGCGGACTCGTCGAACACCAGCGTGCCGACCGCCATCAGCGTGTAGAACCAGCCGCGGGTCTGGTCGATGGCCTCGGAGATGAACTGCGCCGGGTACCGGCTCTCGAACAGCTCCTTGTTCCGGTACGGGTAGCCGTACTGCGCGAACGGCATCGAGCCCGAGTCGTACCAGGCGTCGATCACCTCGGGCACCCGCACGGCCTCCAGGGAGCAGCCCTCGTGGGTGCAGGTGAAGGTGATGTCGTCGATGTACGGGCGGTGCGGGTCCAGCGCCGACTGGTCGGTGCCGGACAGCTCGCCGAGCTCCGCGCGCGACCCCACGCAGGTGAGGTGGTTCTCCTCGCAGCGCCAGATCGGCAGCGGGGTGCCCCAGTAGCGGTTGCGGGAGAGCGCCCAGTCGATGTTGTTGTTCAGCCAGTCGCCGAAGCGGCCCTGCTTGACCGAGTCCGGGAACCAGTTGGTCTTCTCGTTCTCCCGCAGCATCGCGTCCTTGACGGCGGTGGTGCGGATGTACCAGGACGGCTGCGCGTAGTAGAGCAGCGCGGTGTGGCAGCGCCAGCAGTGCGGGTAGCTGTGCTCGTACGGCACGTGGCGGAAGAGCAGACCGCGCTCGGCCAGGTCCTGCGTCAGCTTCTCGTCGGCCTTCTTGAAGAAGACGCCGCCGACCAGCGGCACGTCCTCCTCGAAGGTGCCGTCGGGGCGGACCGGGTTCACCACCGGCAGGCCGTACGCCTTGCAGACCAGGAGGTCGTCGGCGCCGAAGGCGGGGGACTGGTGGACCAGACCCGTGCCGTCCTCGGTCGTCACGTACTCGGCGTTGACCACGTAGTGCGCGGGCTCGGGGAACTCGATCAGCTCGAAGGGGCGCCGGTAGGTCCAGCGCTCCATCTCCTTGCCGGTGAAGGTCTCGCCCGTGGCGGTCCAGCCCTCGCCGAGGGCCTTCTCCAGCAGCGGCTGGGCGACGACCAGCTTCTCCTGGCCGTCGGTGGCGACGACGTAGGTGACCTCGGGGTGGGCGGCCACGGCGGTGTTGGAGACCAGCGTCCAGGGCGTGGTCGTCCACACCAGCAGCGCGGCCTCGCCCGCGAGGGGGCCGGAGGTCAGCGGGAAGCGGACGAAGACCGAGGGGTCGACGACCGTCTCGTACCCCTGTGCCAGCTCGTGGTCGGAGAGGCCGGTGCCGCAGCGCGGGCACCAGGGGGCGACGCGGTGGTCCTGGGTGAGCAGGCCCTTGTTGAAGATCTCCTTCAGCGACCACCAGACGGACTCCACGTACTCGGGGTCCATCGTCCGGTAGGCGTCGTCCAGGTCGACCCAGTAGCCCATCCGGGTCGTGAGGGCCGAGAAGGCGTCGGTGTGGCGGGTCACGGACTCCCGGCACTTGGCGTTGAACTCGGCGATGCCGTACGCCTCGATGTCCTTCTTGCCGCTGAAGCCGAGCTCCTTCTCCACGGCGAGCTCGACCGGCAGGCCGTGGCAGTCCCAGCCGGCCTTGCGGGCCACGTGGTAGCCGCGCATGGTGCGGAAGCGGGGGAAGACGTCCTTGAAGACGCGGGCCTCGATGTGGTGGGCGCCCGGCATGCCGTTGGCGGTCGGCGGGCCCTCGTAGAAGACCCACTCGGGGCGTCCCTCGGACTGTTCGAGGGTCTTGGCGAAGACCTTGGACCGCTCCCAGAACTCCAGCACGGCGTGCTCAAGGGCGGGCAGGTCCACCTGGGCGGGCACCTGGCGGTACTGCGACATCCGTTCATCCTCCGGCGGATCGTCGTACGTTTCCGTCGGAGGGACGAGAGCTGCGGCCGTCCTACGGCCCCGCGCTCCCGCGGTACCACCCTCCTTGGCGGTGTACGGGACACCGCCCCCTCATTGGGGTCGCGAAGCCGGTTCTACTCGCACCGCGCCCGGCGGGTGCTTTCTTCCGGCGGCTCCGGGGTGATCTTCACGTCGCGCTCGCCTCCGGGCTCACACCGTCCCCGGATCGCTCTCGGCTGCGTACGACGCTACTCGTCCCCTTCACGCCTCTCGCTGCGCCCAGTGTACGGGCCCGCGCCGACAGCGGCCGACCGGATTTCGCGGCCCGCGCGCACGGGGCCGCCACGCGCGCGTGATGACCCGAATGGCCATACGTGGTCCCACGGAGTCCGGCCGGGCCCGCGCGGCGGATTACCGGCCGGAGAGCTGGGCACAACGGATGCAGGTTCGTCTCCGGGCGCGTGCGGCGGGGGCGGACCGGCGGCGTGCCCCGTTGCCGCGGGCCTGGGGTCGATTTATCGTCCCAGCACGATTCGCGAGCAAGATCACAATATGTGAAGGGGTCGCGGCCATGGTGGCGAAGAAGACCGCGTCGGCGTCCGATGACGCCGTGAACGGGGAGGCCACAAAGGCGTCCGGGAAGAAGACCGCGGCCAAGAAGGAGGCGGCCCCGAGGAAGACCGCGGCCAAGAAGTCCGCGCCCCCCGCCGAGGGGGCCGCGGCGAAGAAGACGGCGGCCAGGAAGACGTCCGCCGGGAAGACCGCGGCCAAGAAGGCGGCGGCGCGGGACGCCTCGGCCCAGGAGGCGGCGGCCGGTGGGGCCGTCGCGCCGAAGGCCGCGGCGAAGAAGGCCGCCGCGAAGAAGACGGCGGGCACCAAGGCCGCGGCCAAGAAGGCGGCACCGGGCAGGGCTGCCGGCACGGCAGCGAAGAAGGCCGCCGAGGCGGCCGAGGGGGCGGCCGAGGCCGCGGAGCAGAGGGGAGCCGAAAAGGTGGTAGCCAAGAACACGGCAGGCGGGGCGGCGGCCAGGAAGTCCACGGCGGCGGTGTCCGCGGTGCCCAAGGCCAGGGCCGTCGTCGCCGGGGTGCCCGGCGAGCTGCCGGTGCGGCCCGGGGAGGACCCCTGGACGCCCGCCGAGGTCGCCGAGGCGCGTACCGAGCTGACCAGCGAGGTGCTGCGGCTGCGCAGCGAGATCGACACCTCCGAGGCGGCCCTGAGCGGTCTGATGCGCGACTCCGGGGACGGCGCGGGCGACGACGACGCCGACACCGGCACCAAGAACATCACCCGCGAGCACGAGATGGCCCTGGCCGCCAACGCGCGCGAGATGCTGGAGCAGACCGAGCGGGCCCTGGAGCGGCTCGACGCGGGGACGTACGGCTACTGCGAGGTCTGCGGCAACCCCATCGGCAAGGCGCGGATGCAGGCGTTCCCGCGCGCCACCCTCTGCGTCGAGGACAAGCAGAAGCAGGAACGCCGGGGCTGAGCCCGTACGTGTGTGTCGTACCCTCGTCCTCAGTCAGGTACCTAGGGTTGTCGAGGGACTCACGTGGCAGAGGCGGAGCGCATCATCGGTACGCCGGACGTAGAAGGGCCCGACGAGGGCGCGGCCCTGGACGAGCGGCCCAAGGGGCGGCGCAGGATCGCCGTGCTGTTCGCGGTGGCGCTCTTCGCGTACCTGCTCGACCTCGGCAGCAAGATGCTCGTGGTGGCCAAGCTGGAGCACCACGAGCCGATCGACGTCGTGGGCGATCTGCTGAAGCTGGAGGCGATCCGCAACCCGGGCGCCGCGTTCGGCATGGGCGAGGCGTTCACCGTGATCTTCACGGTCATCGCGGCGACCGTCATCGTGGTGATCTTCCGGCTGGCCCGCAAGCTCTACAGCCTGCCGTGGGCGATCGCGCTGGGCCTGCTGCTCGGCGGCGCGCTGGGCAACCTCACCGACCGGATCTTCCGCTCCCCGGGCGTCTTCGAGGGGGCGGTGGTCGACTTCATCGCCCCGGCCCACTTCGCCGTCTTCAACCTGGCGGACTCCGCGATCGTCTGCGGCGGCTTCCTGATCGTGATCCTCTCGTTCCGGGGCCTGGACCCGGACGGAACCGTCCACGAGGACTGATCCCGACCCCGCTGGGAACGGCGGTGTCGGTGCGACAAGGCATACTCGACGGGTGAGCACGTTTCCCGAGATCCGCACCCTGCCCGTACCCGACGGCCTGGAGGGCGAGCGCGTCGACGCCGCCATCTCCCGCATGTTCGGGTTCTCCCGTACGAAGGCGGCCGAGCTCGCCGCGGCGGGGAAGGTCCAGGTCGACGGCTCGGTGGTCGGCAAGTCCGAGCGGGTGCGCGGGGGCGCGTGGCTGGAGGTCGAGATGCCCCAGGCGCCCGCGCCCGTGCAGATCGTGGCCGAGCCGGTCGAGGGCATGGAGATCGTCCACGACGACGACGACATCGTGGTGATCGTGAAGCCGGTCGGCGTCGCGGCCCACCCGAGCCCGGGCTGGACCGGGACGACGGTCATCGGCGGCCTCGCGGCGGCGGGGTACCGGATCTCCACCTCCGGCGCCGCCGAGCGCCAGGGCATCGTGCACCGCCTCGACGTGGGCACCTCGGGTCTGATGGTCGTGGCCAAGTCGGAGCGGGCGTACACCTACCTGAAGCAGCAGTTCCGCGACCGTGTCGTGGACAAGCGCTACCACGCCCTGGTGCAGGGCCACCCGGACCCGATGAGCGGCACCATCGACGCCCCCATCGGCCGCCACCCCAACCACGACTACAAGTGGGCGGTCACGGCCGAGGGCAAGCCGTCGGTGACGCACTACGACCTGATCGAGGCGTTCCGGGCGGCCTCGCTGCTCGACATCAAGCTGGAGACGGGCCGCACCCACCAGATCCGGGTGCACATGTCCGCCCACCGCCACCCGTGCGTGGGCGACCTGACGTACGGCGCGGACCCCACCATCGCCAAGCGCCTGGGCCTGACCCGCCAGTGGCTGCACGCGGTGCGCCTCGGCTTCGAGCACCCCTCGGACGGCGGCTGGGTCGAGTTCGAGAGCAGCTACCCCGACGACCTCCAGCACGCGCTGGACGTCATCCGGGCGGAGAGCGAGTGACGCCGCGGGCGTCGTAGGGGGCGCGGGGACGCGCGCGGTCGGCCCGCTGCCGTCCGCGCCCCCGCCACCTGCCGTTTCGCCCCCATGTGAGGGGGGTTGCGGTGACCCGCGTGGCACCCTGGGAGCCTTGATCGTCTAGGCGCCCGGAGGGCATTCGTGGACCAGCTGGCCCTGCTGTTCGTGCTCCTGCTCGGGGCGGTGGTCTCGGTTCCGGTCGGGGACCGGCTGAAGCTGCCCGCGCCGGTCCTGATGACCCTGCTCGGCGGGGTCCTGGCGCTCCTGCCGTTCGTCCCGAACGTCGACGTGCCGCCGGACTTCATCCTCCCGCTCGTCCTGCCGCCGCTGCTGTACGCCTCCGTGCAGCGCACCTCCTGGCGCCAGTTCGCCGCCAACGTACGGCCGATCCTGCTGCTCGCGGTGGCCCTGGTGTTCGTCACCACGGCGGCGGTCGCGGCCGTGGCGCACGCCGTGGTGCCCGGACTGCCGCTCGCCGCCGCCGTGGCGCTCGGCGCGCTCGTGGCGCCGCCCGACCCGGTCGCCGCCACCGCCGTCGCGGGCGCGCTCGGGCTGCCCCGGCGGCTGGTGTCGATCCTGGAGGGCGAGGGGCTGTTCAACGACGTCACCGCGATCGTGCTCTACCACGTGGCGATCGCCGCGGCCGTCAGCGGCGACTTCTCCTGGCCGCACGCGGTGGGCGAGCTGGTGCTGTCCGCGGTGGTCGCGGTGGTGGTCGGCCTGGTCCTCGGGTGGAGCGCCAACAAGCTGATCGGCCTGCTCGGCGACGCCACCCTCCAGATCGGCCTCACCCTGCTGGTGCCGTTCGTCGGCTATGTGCTGGCCGAGGAGTTCGGCGGCTCCGGCGTGCTCGCCGTGCTCACCCTCGCGCTCTTCCTGGCCGAGCACGCGGTCGACGCCGACGACGTCCAGGGGCGGCTCGCCGGGGCCACGTTCTGGCAGGTCGTCGACACCCTGGTGACCGGGATCGCCTTCGGGCTCATCGGCCTCGAACTGCACAACGTCTTCGGCACCGCCACCGGCCGGGTCGCCGAGATGGCGGGCTGGGGCGCGGTGGTGGTCGCGGTCGTGGTCGGCGTACGGCTGCTGTGGCTGCTCCCGGCCACCTGGCTGGCCAAGCGGCTGCACCACCGGCGCGACTACGACGAGGAGATCCCCACGACCTGGCGGGAGACGATCGTCATGTGGTGGGCCGGGATGCGCGGGGTGGCCTCGGTGGCGCTGGCCCTGGCCATCCCGTTCCGCACGGACGACGGGTCGGCCTTCCCCGCGCGCGACGAGATCGTGTTCATCGCCTTCTGCGTGATCATGACGACGCTGGTGGTGCAGGGGCTGACCCTGCCCTCCCTGGTGCGCAGGCTGGGCGTACGGGCCGACGCGGACGCCGAGCGGCTGCTGGAGCGCGAGCTCGCGATCCGGGCGGCGAAGGCCGCCAAGCGGCGGCTGCGGGAGATCGAGGACGTGGAGGAGCTGCCCGAGGAGGTCATGGAGCAGCTGGTGCGGCGCGCGTACGACCTGGGCGCGCGGATCAGCCCGGACATGGTCGACGAGGAGCGCAGGGAGGCGTACGCGCAGCGGGTGGAGCGGCTGCGGACCGTCCAGCGCATCCAGCGCGAGATGATGTCCGCGGCCCGCCACGAGGTGCTCTCCGCGCGCAGCGAGCCGGGCGCGGACCCGGAGATCGTCGACCGCGTGCTGCGCCAGCTGGACGTGCGCAGCCTGCGGTGACGCCTCCGGGCCCGCGCCCGGGAACCGGGTCCTAGTCGCCCGGCCGCCGTCGCGGCGGCGGTTCGGCCTCGTCGCGTTCCATGTTGATGCGGGGCAGGGCGTACGGATGGTGGTCGTGGAGCCAGCCGATCATCTGCTCGCGGACGGTGACCCGGACGGTCCAGATGTCACCGGCGTCCTTGGCCGTGACGGTGGCCCGCAGCACGATCGTCGACGGGGTGGTGTCGGTGACCGCCAGACCGCTCTCGCGGCCGTCCCAGGCCGGGCACTCGCGCAGGATGTCGTCCAGCTTCTCGCGCATCAGCGCCACCGGGGCCGAGTGGTCCAGGTGGAAGAAGACCGTGCCGGTCATCTGCACGCCGCCGCGCGACCAGTTCTCGAACGGCTTGCTGGTGAAGTACGAGACCGGCATCGTCAGCCGCCGCTCGTCCCAGGTGCGCACCGCGAGGAAGGTCAGGGTGATCTCCTCCACCGTGCCCCACTCGCCGTCCACCACGACCGTGTCGCCGATCCGCACCATGTCGCCGAAGGCGATCTGCAGCCCCGCGAAGAGGTTGCCGAGCGTGGACTGGGCGGCCACACCGGCCACGATGCCGATGATGCCCGCGGAGGCCAGGATCGAGGTCCCGGCCGTCCGCATCGCGGGGAAGGTCAGCAGCATCGCCGCGACCGCGACGACGCCCACGACGGCCGTCACCACCCGCTGGATCAGCGTGACCTGGGTACGGACCCGGCGCACCCGCGCGGCATCGTGCGCGGAGGCCGCGTACCGCGCGTACGACGCCTCGACGACCGCCGCCGCGATCCGCACCACCAGCCAGGCGCTCGCCCCGATGAGCACGAGGGAGAGGAGCTGGCCCAGGCCCGCGTCGTGGTCCTGCACCGGTGCCCAGCGGATCTGCCGGTAGGTGCCTCTCAGCAGCGCGGTCAGCACCACGAGCTGCAAGGGGAAGCGGCAGCGGCGCAGCAGACCCCACAGCGGGGTCTCGCGGTGCCGGGCGTCGGCCTGCCGCAGCAGTCGGTCGGCCAGCCACACCAGGGCCAGCGTGAGGACGACCGAGCCGCCGATGACGATCAACGGGCGGAGTACGTTCTCCATGCCCCCGACCGTAGCTGGCACCATGGCTCCATGAACATCATGCTTTTCCATTCGGCTTACGGCCTGCGGCCCGCCGTGCACGAGGCGGCCGAGCGGCTGCGCGCCGCCGGACACCTGGTGCACGTGCCCGACCTCTACGACGGCCGCACCGCCGACACCGTGGAGGAGGGCATGACGATCCGCGACGGGATCGGCAACGACGAGCTGCTCAGGCGCGCGGTCCTGGCCGCCGCCCCGCACTCCGACGGCGGGCTGGTCTACGCCGGTTTCTCGCTGGGCGGTTCGCTGGCCCAGACCCTGGCGCTCGGCGACGAGAAGGCCCGCGGGCTGCTGCTCTTCCACGGCACCGCGGACATCGCGGACGGCGCCTCGGCGGACGAGCTGCCCGTGCAGCTGCACGTCGCCGATCCCGACCCGTTCGAGACGCAGGACTGGCTGAACACCTGGTACCTGCGGATGGGCCGGATCGGCGCCGACGCGGAGGTGTACAGGTACCCGGGCGCCGGGCACCTGTACACCGATCGCGAGCTGCCGGACTACGACGAGAGGGCCGCCGAGCAGAGCTGGCGGACCGCACTCGGCTTCCTGCAGTCGCTGTAGCGCCCGGGGTCAGCCGACGGGCGAGTAGACCCGCTCGGCCTTCTGGCTGCCGTTGAGCGTGCGGTACGAGCGGGTCCACGAGGACGTGGCGTCCTGCTTCCGCTTGTCGGAGAGGACGTAGTAGTCCATCTGCGAGCGCTGGGCGTCGACGTCCAGGACGCCGTAGCCGTGCGAGTCCATGTCGACCCACTTCACGTGCCGGTTGGCGGCCTTGACGGCCGCCGCCGCCACCAGCGACACCGTGTGCGGGGCGACGTGCAGGGTCTCGTCCAGGTTGTCGGAGGTCACCGAGGTCACCACGAACTCGGTGGCCGCCGACTTGGACAGCGGGTAGGTGCCCGCCTTGACCGGTACGTCGTTGGCCCACGCCATGTGGATGTCACCGGTGAGGAAGACGGTGTTCTTGATGCCCTTGTCCACCAGGTGGCCGAGGAGCTCGCGGCGGTCGTCGGTGTAGCCGTCCCACTGGTCGACGTTGATGGCGATGCCCTCCTTGGGCAGGCCCAGCAACTCCGCCAGCGGCGCGGTCAGTTCGGCCGGCAGCGCGCCGAAGGCGACCGGCGAGATCATCACCGAGGTGCCGACCAGCTGCCAGGCGGCGTCCGAGGCGGAGAGCCCGGCCTTGAGCCAGTCCAGCTGGGCGCGGCCGGTGATGGTGCGGTCCGGGTCGTCCACCTTGCCGCTGCCCACGCTCGCCTGCTGGGAGCGGAAGGAGCGCAGGTCGAGCAGGTGCAGATCGGCCAGCTTGCCGTAGCGGATGCGGCGGTAGGTGGTGCCCGCGATCGAGGGGCGCACCGGCATCCACTCGAAGTACGCCTGCTTCGCGGCGGCCATCCGCGCCGACCAGTCGCCCTCGGTGGCCGGGGTGTGGTTCTCGGCGCCGCCCGACCAGGCGTCGTTGGCGAACTCGTGGTCGTCCCAGATCGCGATCATCGGGTGCGCGTGGTGCAGCGACTGGAGGTCGGCGTCCGTCTTGTACTTGCCGTGCCGGGTGCGGTAGTCGGCCAGGCTGATGATCTCGTGCACCGGCTCGTGCTGGCGTACGACGTACTTGGCCTCGGGGTAGGCGCCCGAGGCGTACTCGTAGATGTAGTCGCCCAGGTGCAGGACCGCGTGCAGGTCGGAGCGGGCGGCGAGGTGGCGGTAGGCGGAGAAGTAGCCGGACTCCCAGTTGGAGCAGGAGACCACGCCGAAGCGGGCGCTGGCGAGGGCGGCGTCGGTGGCGGGCGCGGTGAGGGTGCGGGCGACGGGGGAGAGCACGGTCCCGGCGGAGAACCGGTACCAGTACGCGGTCGCCGGGCGCAGGCCGCGCACATCGGCCTTCACGGTGTGGTCGGAGGCGGCGGTGGCGGTGGTGCGGCCACGGGCCACTATCCGCGTGAACGCCTTGTCCTCGGCGATCTCCCAGCCGATCTCGGTGTCCGGGCCCTTGCCGGAGCCGGGCACCGCCTCGGGAACGGGGGTGACCCGGGTCCACAGCAGGATGCCGTCGGGCAGCGGGTCGCCGGAGGCGACGCCGTGCAGGAAGGCGGGGGCCGGCGCGGAATCGGCGGCGGCGGCGGTCGCGCCGGCCACCAGGGGGGCGGCGGCGACGGCGGTGGCGGCGGCGGCCTTGACGACCGTGCGGCGCGTGGGGGTTGAGGTGAATCGACTGGTCACAGCCGGACACCTTACTGATGGGTAGGGCGAACGGGCAGACTCCCGTCAAAAGTTTGTCTGCCCGTTCGCCCGCCGTCATCTGAGACGGGGTCAGCCCTGGCGGGCCGGATCAGCCCTTGAGCGCCTTGTCGATGGCGGCGGTGAAGGAGGCCGGGTCCTGCGGCGCGTTGTCGCTGTTGGCACCGGTGATCTTCTTGCCGTCCATCTTGAGCGTGGGCGTGGCGGTCACACCGCTGTCGTCGAACTTCTTCGACATGGTGAGCGCCCACTTGTCGAACGTGCCGCCCTGCACGTCCTTCTGGAACTTGGCGTTGCCCTTGAGCGCCGGGACGGTGTCGGCGACCTCGATCAGGTAGCTGTCGTCCTTGAACTTGTCGGTCGTCTCGGCCGGGTGCCACTTGGCCGAGTAGAGCTGCGCCTTGTACTCCATGAACGCCTCGGGGCTCACGTTCAGCGCGGCGCCCAGGGCGCTCAGCGCGTTCTTGGAGCCGGTGCCGGGGCTGCCGTTGTCGATGAAGGTGGCGCCGATGAACTGGATCTTGTACTTGCCGGCGTCGACGTCCTTCTTCACCGTGGAGCCGACCTGCTGCTCGAAGACCGAGCAGACGGGGCAGCGCGGGTCCTCGTACATCTCCAGCGTCTTCTTGGCCGTCGGCTTGCCGATGACGACCGTGGTGCCGTCGTCGCCCGTGGTGTTGGCGGGCTTGACCAGCGTCTTGTCCTTGGCCGCGTCCCACTCGGTGGGCTTGTTGGCCTTCATGACCGCGAAGCCGACACCGCCGGCTATCGCCAGGACGCCGACGATCGAGGCGGCGACGACCACCTGGCGGCGTGCCTTGTCCTTCTTGGCCTGGCGCTCGCGCTCCAGTCGCAGCCGCTCGCGGGCGGCAGCCTTGTTGGCCTGGCTGTTGCGTGAACTCATGATCGTTTTCTCCGTGTGGCAGGTGTGGCAGAAAGAAGTCTCGGGCTGTGCTGCGCGGGTGCCGCTCAGGCGGCGGCGAGCAGGGCCGGGCGCGGCGGCCCCCGGCGTCCCACGCAGTGCACGAGCAGCCGTGCGCGGGCCCGGCCGGGGCCCCGGCGCACGGGACGCGGGCGCGGGCGTACGGGGCGGTGCGCGCCCCCGGCCGCGGCGACCGCGAGCAGCAGCGGGCGGAAGGCCAGCACCCCGACCGTGCGCAGCAGCCGGGCCAGCGCGGCCTCGCCGCGCCGCAGCCAGGCCGCGGCCAGCAGCCCGATCGTCAGGTGCGCGGCGAGCAGCAGCCACGGCACGGCCGGGCCGGGCCCGTCCAGCAGGGCCGCCACGCGCACCGGTGACCCGGCGACGCCGGGCAGCTCGGCGCCCACGCTCCCGCCGCACAGCACGTCCACGCCCATCGCCCGCAGCGCGCCCGCGACCGGGCCGCCGGACGGCCCGTAGCAGACGTGCTGGCCGGTGGAGAAGACCGTGTCGGCGGCCAGCTCCAGCGGGACCAGGAGCCCGGCGATCGACCAGAAGCCGCGCTCGCGGCCCGCCAGCGCGTACGCGATCAGGAACACCGTCCCGGCCGCGCCCGCCACCAGCGGCACCGGCAGCGGGACCCGGGAGAGCAGGACGTGGGACGCGCTGGAGAGCGCCACGACGAGCGCCGTGAAAAGCGCCGCGCGTGCCGCTCTGAGCCGCGTCCCCGATATGTCCATCGGCGTGAGTCTCCCACGGGCCGCCGTAGGCGACGCCTAAGAATCCGGTGAGACTACAGACCCGGAATCCGACCGTTACGGAACAGGTCGACGAAGATCTGGTGGTCGGCGCGGGCCCGCGCCCCGTACGCGTGGGCGAACTCCACCAGGAGCTCGCCGAAGCCCGCCTCGTCGGCCGCGATCGCCGCGTCTATGGCCCGCTCGGTGGAGAACGGCACCAGCTCCGAGTGGTCGCTCTCGTCGTCCGCCGCCGCGTGCATGGTCGCGGTGGCGCGGCCCAGGTCCGCGACGACCGCCGCGATCTGCTCCCAGTCGTCGAGGTCCGACCAGTCCAGGTCCACCGCGTACGGCGACACCTCGGCGACCAGCTGGCCCGCCCCGTCCAGCTCGGTCCAGCCCAGCCACGGGTCGGCGGCGGCCTGCAGGGCGCGCTGCGAGATCACCGTGCGGTGGCCCTCGTGCCGGAAGTAGCCGCGCACCGCCGGGTCGGTGACGTGGCGGGAGACGGCCGGGGTCTGCGCCTGCTTCATGTAGATCACGACGTCGTTCTCCAGGGCGTCGCTGTGGCCCTCCAGGAGGATGTTGTACGAGGGCAGGCCGGCCGAGCCGATCCCGATGCCGCGCCGCCCGACGACGTCCTTGACCCGGTAGGAGTCGGGGCGCAGCAGGCTGGAGTCGGGCAGCGTCTCCAGATAGCCGTCGAAGGCGGCCAGCACCTTGTAGCGGGTGGCCGCGTCCAGCTCGATCGAGCCGTCGCCCTCGGTGAAGCGGCGCTCGTACTCGCGGATCTCGGTCATCGAGTCGAGCAGCGAGAAGCGCGTACGCGCGCGTGCCGAGCGCAGTGCGCCCAGCAGCGGCCCCTCGGCCGTGTCCAGGGTGAAGGAGGGCACCTCGTCGCCCTTGGCGCCGGCGGCGAGCGCGTGGATCCGCTCGCGGTAGGCGGCGGCGTAGATCCGCACCAGCTCGGTGATCCGGTCGTCGCTGAGCGCCTTGGCGTGGCCGATCAGCGCCAGGGAGGCGGCGAAGCGCTTGAGGTCCCAGGTGAAGGGGCCCACGTACGCCTCGTCGAAGTCGTTCACGTTGAAGATCAGCCGGCCGTTGGCGTCCATGTACGTGCCGAAGTTCTCGGCGTGCAGGTCGCCGTGGATCCACACCCGGCCGGTCCGCTCGTCCAGGTAGGGCCCGCTGTGTATGTTCCCGTCGCCCCGTCCCGCGCTCTCCGCCTCCAGGTCGGCGTAGAACAGGCACGCCGTCCCCCGGTAGAAGGCGAACGCGGACGCCGCCATCTTGCGGAACTTGACCCGGAAGGCGGCCGGGTCGGCGGCCAGGAGCTCGCCGAAGGCGGTGCCGAAGACGGCCAGGATCTTCTCGCCGCGCTCTTCGGCGGTGTGCTGCGGGACCGACATCGCCGGGTGCCTCCTGGTGCGTGCGTACGGCAGTGCCGCGTGACAAATGGGACGGGTGGTTCCGCCCCTTCCAACGCGCGACCGTACCCCCGAGTGCCCGGCGGCTGTCAGTCGGGCCACGTAGACTTCCACGCTGTCCCCCTCTCCCCGCCATGGAGGCCCACGCCGTGTCGAAGCCGCCGTTCACGCACCTTCACGTACACACCCAGTACTCGCTGCTGGACGGTGCCGCGCGGCTCAAGGACATGTTCGACGCGTGCAACGAGATGGGCATGACGCACATCGCGATGTCCGACCACGGCAACCTGCACGGGGCCTATGACTTCTTCCACACCGCGAAGAAGGCCGGGGTCACCCCGATCATCGGCATCGAGGCGTACGTGGCGCCCGAGTCCCGGCGCAACAAGCGCAAGATCCAGTGGGGCCAGCCGCACCAGAAGCGCGACGACGTGTCCGGTTCGGGCGGTTACACCCACAAGACGATCTGGGCGGCCAACGCCACGGGCCTGCACAACCTCTTCCGCCTCTCCTCCGACGCGTACGCGGAGGGCTGGCTGACGAAGTGGCCCCGGATGGACAAGGAGACCATCTCCCAGTGGTCGGAGGGCCTGATCGCCTCCACCGGCTGCCCCTCCGGCGAGCTCCAGACCCGGCTGCGCCTGGGGCAGTACGAGGAGGCCCGCCAGGCCGCCTCCGACTACCAGGACATCTTCGGCAAGGACCGGTACTTCCTGGAGCTGATGGACCACGGCATCGACATCGAGCGCCGGGTCCGCGACGACCTGTTGAAGATCGGCAAGGAGCTGGGCATCCCGCCGCTGGTCACCAACGACTCGCACTACACGTACGCGCACGAGGCGACCGCCCACGACGCGCTGCTGTGCATCCAGACCGGCAAGAACCTCTCGGACCCCGACCGCTTCAAGTTCGACGGCACCGGCTACTACCTGAAGTCGACCGACGAGATGTACGCGATCGACGCCTCGGACGCCTGGCAGCAGGGCTGCGCCAACACGGCCCTGGTCGCCGAGCAGATCGACGTCAGCGGCATGTTCGAGGCCAAGAACCTGATGCCGAAGTTCGACATCCCCGAGGGCTACACCGAGGTCACCTGGTTCCGCGAGGAGACCATGAAGGGGATGCACCGCCGCTTCCCCGGCGGGATCCCGGACGACCGCATGAAGCAGGTCGAGTACGAGATGGACACCATCATCTCGATGGGCTTCCCGGGCTACTTCCTCGTGGTCGCCGACTTCATCATGTGGGCCAAGAACCAGGGCATCGCGGTCGGCCCCGGCCGAGGCTCCGCGGCCGGCTCGATCGTGGCGTACGCGATGGGCATCACCGACCTCGACCCGATCCCGCACGGTCTGATCTTCGAGCGGTTCCTCAACCCCGAGCGCATCTCGATGCCCGATGTCGACATCGACTTCGACGAGCGCCGGCGCGTCGAGGTGATCAGGTACGTGACGGAGAAGTACGGCGCCGACAAGGTCGCCATGATCGGCACCTACGGCAAGATCAAGGCCAAGAACGCGATCAAGGACTCCGCCCGCGTCCTCGGCTACCCGTACGCGATGGGCGACCGCCTCACCAAGGCGATGCCCGCCGACGTCCTCGGCAAGGGCATCGACCTCAACGGCATCACCGACCCCAAGCACCCGCGCTACAGCGAGGCGGGCGAGATCCGGGCGATGTACGAGAACGAGCCGGACGTCAAGAAGGTCATCGACACCGCCAAGGGCGTCGAGGGCCTGGTCCGGCAGATGGGCGTGCACGCGGCCGGCGTGATCATGTCCAGCGAGACCATCACCGAGCACGTCCCCGTGTGGGTGAGGCACACCGACGGCGTGACCATCACCCAGTGGGACTACCCGAGCTGTGAGTCGCTCGGCCTGCTGAAGATGGACTTCCTGGGCCTGCGCAACCTGACGATCATGGACGACGCCGTCAAGATGGTGAAGTCCAACAAGGGGATCGACATCGATCTCCTGGCGCTGCCGCTGGACGACCCCACGACCTTCGACCTGCTCCAGCGCGGTGACACCCTCGGCGTCTTCCAGTTCGACGGCGGGCCCATGCGGTCCCTGCTGCGGCTGATGAAGCCCGACAACTTCGAAGACATCTCCGCCGTGTCCGCGCTCTACCGCCCGGGCCCGATGGGCATGAACTCGCACACGAACTACGCGCTGCGCAAGAACAAGCAGCAGGAGATCACCCCGATCCACCCCGAGCTGGAAGAGCCGCTCGAAGAGGTGCTCGCGGTCACCTACGGCCTGATCGTCTACCAGGAGCAGGTCCAGAAGGCCGCCCAGATCATCGCCGGGTACTCGCTGGGCGAGGCCGACATCCTGCGCCGCGTGATGGGCAAGAAGAAGCCCGAGGAGCTGGCCAAGAACTTCGTCATCTTCGAGGCCGGCGCCAAGAAGAAGGGCTTCAGCGACGAGGCCATCAAGGCGCTCTGGGACGTGCTGGTCCCGTTCGCCGGATACGCCTTCAACAAGGCGCACTCCGCCGCGTACGGCCTGGTGTCGTACTGGACCGCCTACCTCAAGGCCAACCACCCCGCCGAGTACATGGCGGCCCTGCTGACCTCGGTCAAGGACGACAAGGACAAGTCGGCGGTCTACCTGAACGAGTGCCGCCGCATGGGCATCAAGGTGCTCCCGCCCAACGTCAACGAGTCCGAGTCCAACTTCTCGGCGCAGGGCGACGACGTGATCCTGTTCGGCCTCACCGCCGTGCGCAACGTCGGCCAGAACGTGGTGGACTCGATCATCAAGTGCCGCAAGGCGAAGGGGAAGTACACCTCGTTCCCCGACTTCCTCGACAAGGTCGAGGCGGTCGTCTGCAACAAGCGGACCGTGGAATCGCTCATCAAGGCGGGCGCCTTCGACGAGATGAAGCACACCCGCAAGGGCCTCACCGCCCAGTTCGAGCCGATGATCGACAACGTGGTGCAGGTCAAGCGCAAGGAGGCCGAGGGCCAGTTCGACCTCTTCGGCGGGATGGGCGACGACGACACCAGCGAGCCGGGCTTCGGGCTGGACGTGGAGTTCTCCGACGTCGAGTGGGAGAAGGCGTACCTGCTGGCCCAGGAGCGCGAGATGCTCGGGCTCTACGTCTCGGACCACCCGCTCTTCGGTCTGGAGCACGTGCTCTCCGACAAGAGCGACGCCTCGATCCAGCAGCTCACCGGAGGTGAGCACGCGGACGGCGCGGTGGTGACCATCGGCGGCATCATCTCGGGCCTCCAGCGCAAGATGACCAAGCAGGGCAACGCCTGGGCGATCGCCACCGTCGAGGACCTGGCGGGCTCCATCGAGTGCATGTTCTTCCCGGCGACCTACCAGCTGGTCTCCACCCAGCTCGTCGAGGACGCGGTGGTCTTCGTCAAGGGCCGGCTCGACAAGCGCGAGGACATCCCGCGGCTGGTCGCGATGGAGCTGATGGTCCCGGACCTGTCGTCGGCGGGGACCAACGCCCCGGTGGTGCTCACCATCCCGACCGTCAAGGTGACCCCCCCGATGGTGAGCCGGCTGGGCGAGATTCTCGGCCACCACAAGGGCAACACCGAGGTGCGCATCAAACTCCAGGGGCCGCGTTCCACCACGGTGCTGCGGCTCGACCGGCACCGGGTCCAGCCGGACCCGGCGCTCTTCGGCGATCTGAAGGTGCTCCTCGGTCCGTCCTGTCTGGCCGGCTGAGCACAAGTCGGCGGCCGAGTACGAGCCGCGGATTTATTTCATACGGAAGGGGCGCGTCCGACAAGGGCGCGCCCCTTCCGTATTTGTGTGCCTGGTGTGTGGGGAATTATCAGTTGTGGCCGAAGCGGCGCTGGTGCTTACGGGCAACATCAGCCGGGCTCCCCTGAGCCTGCGACTGCGGCATGGCCTGCGACTCGAAGGCGGAAGCCTTGGACTGCTCCTGACCGCGCTCGGCCGCGCTGGAACGGTCCTGCTGGCTGCCCGACTTGCGATTCTTGTTCTTGGCCATGGTGGTGCCTCCTGGGGGAACTGGGGGACGGGGCCGCTGTCAGCCTCACACGCTCCGGCAAAACACGCATTTCGGATCATTACCTTGCGTAGCCGCCCGTATGAAGAGAACGAAGAGTCCCTTCGCCACGCCGATGATCGAGTTCCGGCCGTTAACCCTCGCGGGGTCGGGCAGACTCGAAGGAAACCCGAAGTTCGTACCCTGATCTCTCGTTCTCCTGCACTCTTGTCTCCCTGATCTCTTTTGCCGCTGATCTTTTGACTTTCAAGGTTCTGAAAGAGGGTGGAACGCGTGGACCGCTGCGTCGTCCTTGTGGATGCGGGTTACTTGCTGGGCGCGGCCGCGAGCCTTCTGGCCGGAGAGCCTGCCCGTTCACGGATCACCGTCGACCACGCCGCCCTGATCCAGGCGCTGCGCGAGCGGGCGGAGGCCGACACCGAGCAGCCGCTGCTGCGGATCTACTGGTTCGACGGCGCCCCCGACCGGGTGCCCCAGCCCGAACACCGCAGGCTGCGGGTGATGTCCCGGGTCACGGTCCGGCTCGGCGCACTGACCCGGAGCGACGGCCGCTGGGCCCAGAAGGGCGTCGACGCGGCGATGCACGCCGAGCTCACCGAGTTGGCCAGAAACCGCGCCTGCTCGGACGTGGTCCTGGTGACCGGGGACGGCGATCTGCTGCCCGGTCTGATGTCCGCCAAGGAGCACGGGGTCGCCGTCCACCTGTGGGCCGTGCAGGCCGCCGACGGCGACTACAACCAGTCCGAGGACCTGGTCGCCGAGGCGGACGAGCGCCGGGTGCTCGACCGCGCCTGGATCACCCAGGCCGTCCGGGTCAAGGACCTGAGCACCCTCTACACCCCGGCCGCCGCCCCCCGCCCCGAGATCGCCGCGATCCTCTCCGCCCCGCTGCCCGAGTCGGCCCTCGCCGCCGCCTCCGCCGAGCGGGCCGCCGCGGAGGCCCGGCCCGCGGGCGTACGGAACGGTACGGCGCAGCCCGCCGCGGCCGTCGGCAACGGCACCTCGGTCGCCCCCGCGCCGGGCCCCGGCGTCAAGGGCGTGCCGACCCCCAAGGACCTCGCGGGTCTGCGCGGGCCCGGGACGGCGCCCGCCGCCACCTCCCCGCACGCCCCGCACGCGACCCTGCGCTGGTCCTCCGACAAAGGGTGGGTCGAGCGGCCCGGCTCGGCGCTCGGCGAGTCCCCCGAGACCGCCTCGCTGCCCACGCTCGCCCAGCTGACCAGCGCCGAGCAGCGCTGGGCGGACCGCGAGGAGGACATCACCACGGTCGGCGGCGATCCGTACGAGGTGGGGCAGGTGTTCGCGCGCCGCTGGATGGAGCGGCTGCCGGAGCCGACGCACGTGCAGAAGCTGTCCACCATGTACCCGCGCATCCCGCACCGCATCGACGGCGAGCTGCTGCGGTACGCGGCCCGCTTCGGACTGCTCGCCCACAAGGACGACCAGATCGACGAGCACGACCGGTACGCGATCCGGGCGGGCTTCTGGCGCGAGATCGACGTCCGGGCGGCGGCGGAGCGGGCGCCGGCGGCGGAGTGAGCGGACCGGGGCGGTCTGGACGCGGGCCGGGCGCGGGCCGGGTGCCTGGGTGCGGCGCGCCCGGGACGGCCCGGCCGTGCGGCCCGCTGTGCGGCCGGCCCGTTGGGCGTTGCGTCCGGGGCAGCGGTCCCGCCGTGCGACGGCCTGCGGTGCGGTGTTGCCCGGGGCAGTGGCCCAGCTTTGCCACGGCCCGGTCGCGCGGCCCGCCCGGGGCAGCGGCCCGGTCGTGCGACGGCCCGGTCGTGCCGGCCCGGGGTGGGCGCCCGCCCCGGCCGAAAGCGGACTCTTGCGCTCCCGGCCGGGACCGTACCCCTCTGACCCGCGCGGATCTTTCGGCGCACGGAACAAACGGGGGTCCGGGCGCGGAGCGGCCCGGCCGACCCCGTAGGCTCCTTGTCCGTGAGTACCGGCACAGCAGCGGCGCGGGCCGGCACCGTTTGCGCGGTGCGGGGCCTCACCAAGACGTACCCCGCCGCCCGCGGACGGCGCGGCGCCGCCGGTACGCCCGAGATCAGGGCCACCGACGACGTCGACCTCGAAGTGCGGCGCGGCGAGATCTTCGGCCTGCTCGGCCCCAACGGGGCCGGCAAGTCCACCCTGGTGCGCCAGCTCACCGGACTGATGCGGCCGGACTCCGGCACCGTCGACGTCCTCGGCCACGACCTGGTGCGCCACCCCGAGCGGGCCGCCCGGCTCATCGGCTACCTCGGGCAGGAGTCCACCGCCCTCGACGAGCTGACCGTCGCGCTGGCCGCCGAGACCACCGGGCGGCTGCGCGGGCTCTCCGCCAAGGACGCCCGCGCCGAGCGCGACGCCGTACTGGCGGAGCTCGGCCTGACGCCGCTGGCCGGACGCCCGCTCAAGAAGCTCTCCGGCGGACAGCGCCGCCTCGCCTGCTTCGCCGCCACCCTCGTCGGCGACCGGCCCGTACTGGTCCTGGACGAGCCCACGACCGGCATGGACCCGGTGGCCCGGCGGGCCGTCTGGGCCGCCGTCGACCGGCGCCGGGCCGAGCGCGGCGCGACCGTCCTGCTGGTCACCCACAACGTCATCGAGGCCGAGACCGTCCTCGACCGGGTCGCCGTCCTCGACCGGGGCCGCGTCATCGCCTGCGACACCCCGGCCGGGCTCAAGGCGCGGGTCGCCGACGAGGTGCGGGTCGAGCTGGTGTGGCGCGAGAGCGCGCCGGTCCACCTGCCCGAGGTGGCGGCGCTGCGGGAGTCGGCGCAGGAGTCCGGGCGCCGCTGGGTGCTGAGGCTCGGCCCCGACGCGGCGCGGGCCGCCGTCGCCGCCGTCACCGGCGGCCCGGCCTTCGCCGCCCTCGACGACTTCACCCTGGCCACGCCGAGCCTGGAAGACGTCTACCTCGCCCTCGGCGGCCGCACGGAAGGTCTGGTGAAGGCGTGAGCGCGGTACCCCTGGAGGTCTCCGTGAAGGCTTGTCCGGAAACGGTCGCGGGCGCGGTGGACCCCGGCCCCGCGCCCCGGCCCGGTGAGCCCGCGCCACTGGCGCCCCGGGCGCGGCTGCTGCCCGCCCTGGCGGCGGTCTACCGGGCCCAGCTGTCGCGGGCCCGGGTGGCCCGGATCCCGCTACTGTTCGTGGCGACCTTCCAGTCGATCGGGATCATGGTCCTGATGCGGGGCGTCGTGGACGGCGGCAGCGAGGCGCAGGCCGTGGTCGCCGGGTCCAGCGTGCTGGTGGTCGCCTTCGTCGCGCTGAACCTGCTGGCCCAGTACTTCGGGCAGCTGAGGGCGGGCGGCGGGCTCGACCACTACGCGACGCTGCCGGTGCCGCCCGCCTCCGTGGTGCTGGGCGCCGCCGCCGCGTACGCCTCGTTCACCGTGCCCGGCACGCTGGTGACGGCCGTCACCGGCTGTCTGCTGTTCGGGCTGCCGCTGGGGCACCTGTGGATCCTCGCGGCCGTCATCCCGCTGGCGGGCGCCGCCCTCGCCGGACTCGGCGCGGCCCTCGGACTGCTCGCCCCGCGCCAGGAACTGGCCACGCTGCTGGGGCAGTTGGGCATGTCGGCGGCGCTGCTGCTCGGCGTCCTGCCGGCCGACCGGCTGCCCGGCCCCATCGCGTACGCACGCGATCTGCTGCCCTCCACGTACGGGGTGGAGGCGTTCGGGAAGACCTTCGGCGGGCATCCCGACTGGGCCGTCGTCGGCCTCGACCTGGGAGTCTGCGCGGCCGTGGGGGTGCTCTCGCTGGCGGTCGCCACCTGGGCTTACCGCCGGGCGGCCGTCTCCCGGTGAGGCGTCGCACAGGAGCGCCTGGCACGATGGCAGGGTGACCGCACCCCTGACGCCGCCTCACCAGCAGCCGCCCAACGACGACGCCTGGCACGACCCCAAGTACTCCGCCGCCGGTACGACCGGCGCCGCCGACGCCGCCGCGCTCCGCGCCGAGCTGCGGGGAGCGGTGATCGCGGCCGTCGCGGTCGCGGCGACGGGCATCCTGCTCGGGCTGCTGTGGCTGTGGCTGGCGCCCCGGGTGCCGCTCGTCGCCGACGACAAGGCGGTGTTCCTGAAGGACACCGAGGGCGAGGAGGCGATCGGGGCGGACGGAACGTTCATCCTGCTCGCGCTGGGGTTCGGTGTGGTGTGCGCGGCCGTCGTCTTCCTGCTGCGCAGGCGCGGCGGCATCCCGCTGGTCGTGGGGCTCGCCCTGGGCGGTCTCGTGGGCTCCTGGCTGGCCTGGCGGCTCGGGATGTGGCTGGGGCCGACGCAGGACGTGGTGGCGGCGGCGCGGGCGGCGGGCAAGGGGGTCACGTTCGACGCGCCCTTGAAGCTCAATGCCAAGGGGGCGTTGCTGGCGTGGCCCATCGCTGCGATGGGGACGCATCTGGCGCTCACCGCGATGTTCGCTCCGCGGGATCCTGAGCCGGTGGAGGAGTGGGCGGCGCCCGAGCTGTAGCCCCCACCCCGCCCGTTCCCTCAACCCTCCGGGGGTGGGTGGGGGCGGAGGCGGCTTCTCTTCCCGGGGGCTGCCCCCGGCCCCCCCCTTCGCGGGGCCTGCGGCCCCTGCACCCCGCCTTGGGGCGTTTTTCTCCGCTGCGGGCCGGTGGGGGCTGAGCGCGCAGTTCCCCGCGCCCCTGAAGCCCCTGGCGGGGCTCCGGGTCTGGTTCCTCGCGCTCCTGAAGTCCCTGGCGGGGCCTCGGGGTCTGGTTCCTCGCGCTTCTGGAGCCCCTGGCGGGGCCCCCGGGTCCGGGTTCCCCGCGCTCTTGGAGCCCTGGTGGCCCAAGGCCCGTTCCCCGTGCTCCTGGGATGCCGGGTCACGAGGGCCCCGATAGGGGCGCGGGGAACTGCGCGCTCAGCCCCCACCGGGCCGCGGGTGCATGTTTGCCGGGGTTTCCGCTGGGCGGGCCCGCGGCTGGGTTGCCGGATCACAAGGGGCGCGGGGAACTGCGCGAACGGCCCCCACCGGGCCGCGGGTGGATGTCGTCGGGATGTCGGCCGCGCGGGCCTGGGGCCGGGATGCCGGGGTGCAGGGCCCGGCCGGGGGCGCGGGGAACTGCGCGGACGGTCCCCGCCGGCCCGCAGGCGCGCGCTGCCGGGTTTCCGCTACGCGGGCCTGCGGCCGTGGTTGGCCCGGCCCTTTTTGATCCGCCACTTCCGCTTGCGGGTTCGTTTCGACATGGGGGCAACCTGCTCCCGGCGCCGCCCGCTGTCCAGGGGGATTACCGGACAGCCCGCGCCACGGGGGAGAGCACCGCGCCCGTCAGGGCCGCCAGGTCCGCGGGGGAGAGTTCGACCTCCAGGCCGCGGCGGCCCGCCGAGACGCAGACCGTCTCGTGCGCGGACGCCGACGCGTCCAGGACCGTCCGCAGCCGGCGCCGCTGGCCGAGCGGGGAGATGCCGCCCAGCACGTACCCGGTGGCCCGCTCCGCCGCCGCCGGATCCGCCATCGCGGCCCGCTTGCCGCCCACCGCCGCGGCCAGGGCCTTGAGGTCGAGGGAGCCCGCCACCGGCACGACGGCGACGGTCAGTTCGCCGTCCACGTCCGCCACCAGGGTCTTGAAGACCCGGTCGGGGGAGACGCCGAGGGCCGCCGCGGCCTCCTCGCCGTACGACGCCGCGGCGGGATCGTGCTCGTACGCGTGCACCGTGAACGGGGTGCCCGCCGCCGTCAGCGCCACCGTCGCCGGGGTCCCAGCGGAAGCTTTCTTCTTCGCCATGTGCCGAATCCTCGCCTCAGTTGGGGCTGGTGGGGCCGCGCGTCAGGTCCACCGCCGGGAGCGACGGGAGGTGGCGGATCACCGCCGTCTCGGCCCGCAGCAGCTTCAGCTCCTCGCGCAGCCGGGTCGCGGTGTCGGGCGCCTGCAGCAGCCGCTGCTTGGCCGGTACGTCGAGCACGGCCGCCGCCGCCACCAGGTAGGAGACCACCGACGGCTCGTCGGGCAGCTCGGCGGAGCCGGTCACCGACCGCTCCCGGGCCCCGGCCAGCCGCTTCTGGTAGGCGCGGAACGCCCGCAGGACGCCCTCCGCCAGCGCCCCGGCCTCGTCGCCCGGTTCCTCCGGCAGCTCCTCCAGCTCGGCCGTCAGATACGGGCCGCTCGCGTCCACCGAGAGCAGCCTGACCCGGGTCGTGCCGGTGGCCAGGACCTCGAAGCTGCCGTCCGGGCGCTCCCGGATGGTCGCCGCGTCCGCGATGCAGCCCACCTGGTGGAACGCCTGGAGGGGGTCGGGCCCGAACCCGGCGGCCGGGCCCTTCTCGGGCAGGGTGGTCGGGTCCGGCATCCCGGGCCCGGTCGGCGCCACCTCCCGGCCGTCGCGGATCGCGACCACGGCGAACCGGCGGGGTTCGTCGTCGTCGGAGCCCGAGCCGGAGTCCGGGCCGGACTTCAGCAGGTCGCGCATCATGGCGCGATAGCGCTCCTCGAAGACGTTCAGCGGCAGGACGAGGCCGGGGAACAGCACCGAGTTGAGCGGAAAGAGGGGGAGGCGAGCGGTGGTCACAACGCTCAAGCGTAATGGTCGCCGGACCTGCCGCGGCCGGGCTTCCCGAGGGCGTCCGCGCCCGGCTTCCCGGCGGCCCGCCCGGGCGCCTTCGCCGGTGGCCGGGCCAGGGCCGCCCAGGGCCCGGCCGGGACGCCCGCCGGACCCCGCTCGCGCCCCGGCGGCGGGCCCGCCGCGACCTGCCTGCGGGCCCCGTCGCGCAGCTCGGTGAACCGGCCCAGCGGGTCGTCGGCCAGCCGCGCCCAGGGGAACGCGGTGACGTACGGTCCGATCCGGCCGAACTGCTCCAGCGCCTCGGGCCACCGCTCCCGTTCCACCAGGACGTACGCGAGCAGATTGCGCACCTCGGCGGGCCACGGGTCGCCCGGCTCGTAGGCGGCGGAGACCGCGATGGCGAGGTCCGCCGCCGCGTCGATCCGGTCCCGGAACAGCTCCCGGGCGCTCTGCCGGCCCGCGGGCGGCGGGGCGCCCCCGCCCGCCAGGCACGCGAACGCGGCCCGCACCGGCAGCGCCCGCACGAGCGAGCCGGGCAGCGCGTCGGCGGCGGCCTCCTCGGCGAACCCGAAGCACTCGCGGTGCGAGCCGTACCACTGCGCGGACAGGTACTGCAGGGCCGCGACGTGGCAGCCGTAGTGGTGCGAGGAGCGGCCGACCGCCTCCGCCCACAGCGACTCGAAGAGGGTGTGCGGCGCATGGGTGCCGCGCGCGTGGTCCAGCGCGATGCGCCAGGGCACCGGGTCCGCGGGCTCGGCCGAGGCCGCCGCGTCGATCAGCGGCGCGGTCTCCCGCAGCAGTTCGGCCCGGGCCGGGGAGCCCCACGCCCGTACGATCGCGAGCTCCGCCTTGACCAGCAGCGCGTCCGGGTCGCGGGGCGCGGCGGCCAGCCAGTCGGCGAGCCAGTCCGGGCGGCTGACCGCGAACGCGGCGAGCCGCATCGTGTAGCGGTCGCGGTTCTCCCACTCGGCGGACTCCCGGGTGGCCGCGAGCAGCGCGGCCACCGCCGCGTACTCGCCGCGCGCGGCGGCCACCAGCGCGGGGCCGAGCCGTCCGTCGGGCGCGTCGAGGAGCAGTTCCTCGTCGGCCCGGAGGTCGGCCGCGAGCTGCGGGGTGTGCCTGACCGCGCGGACGGCACGGATCAGAGCCTGTACGAATGACATGGTGTGAACCATTGAAATCCGCAGGTCGGAGGGGCGCCAGTGGTCTGCGGTGAAGAGTCTGTGGCGGCCGTGACGGTTGTACGGGCACGGGTCAAGGACCGGCAAATTTCAGCCACGGCGCAGCAGCCGTGAGGCACCCGCCGCCACCGTGGTCGCCAGGATCCAGCCGAGCACGATCAGCACCGCCGCCACCCACTGCCAGCTGCCGTGCAGCTTCCAGTAGCCGTCCTGGCCGAGGTTGATCACCGGCACCAGCAGGTCCAGGGCGTACAGCGAGGCGTTCCAGTCCGGGTGCTCGTCCGCCTTGATCGGCTGCGGGTCGTAGTGCGAGAACGCCAGCGCGCCCGCCGCCCACAGCACCGCCATCCACAGCGCGGCCCGGCCCGGCCGGTAGCCGTAGGCCACCGTCACGTCCTGGAGCACGCCCCACAGCTTGCCCGCGGGCGGCAGGGTCTCGCGGCGTCTGCGCTGCTTGGCCAGCAGCACCTCGCGGGCGTCCGCGTCCTCGCCGCTGTTGCGCAGCACGGTGGCGAGCCGCTCGTACGGCTCCGGGGCGTACTCCGGAGTCGCCGCCGCCACCCACTCCAGCCGTCTGGCCAGCGGGAACAGTCCGCGCGGGATGAGGTTCTCGTAGCTGAAGCCGCCCATGGCGAGCCCGCCGGGGCCCGGCCAGCTGGTCGACATGTCGACCAGGTTGACGACCTTGGCGCCCGAGAGCACCACCCGCCCGTGCTCCGGCCGCTCCCCGAGGAAGCGCAGCTCCGGCGTCTGCACCCGGCGCAGCGACAGCTCCTGGTAGTCGCGCATCACGAACCGCGCGCTCTGGAAGTCGACCGCGTCCCCGAACCGGCCGTCGTCCAGGCGCAGCCCGCCCTCGCAGACGAAGGACTGCACCCGGGTGCCGCGCACCGGGGTGCTGGTGTAGTTCGTCCCGTACGGCGGGGTCGTGGTCTCGGTGGCGTCGGGCGACACGGCCGCCGCCGTCATGTACAGCGTCCGCTCGACCGTCAGCTGGGGCGCGTTCAGGGCCCGGCGGCCCTCCGGGTTGACCAGCCTGCTGCCGCGCAGGCTCAGCGTCACCCCGACCTTGGCCGCCCGCAGGCTGACCTCGCCGTACGACTCGATCAGCTCGGCCTGGAGGTCCTGGGCGACCGAGAGGCCGTCCGCCGCGATCGAGCGGCCCTTGCGGTCGGCGCGGATCACGGCCTGGTTGAGCAGCAGATCGGTGCCGATGTGGGCGTCGGTGAGCCGGATGCCGCGGGCGATGCGGCAGCGCGGCAGATGCAGATCGCCCTCGGTCTGCAGCCGGGCCGCCTCGATCCGGGGGATCGCGCAGTTCACCATCCGCACGGTCGTCACCCGGCACTCCGGCAGCAGCACCTCGCCCTCGAACCGGCAGTTGTTCAGCTCCACGTACGGGGTGACCGTGCCGCCGGACAGATTGAGCGTGCCGGTGATCTGCACGCCGTTCAGCTTCAGCGCCGAGACCCGTCCGGCCAGCGCGGGCGGTCCGCTCAGGAGCAGCAGCGCCACCACCCGGGCCCGCACACTGCGCTCGGGCCCCCAGGCCCGGCCGGAGAAGGGATCGTCGCGCACCCGGTTGCGAGTGCGCAGATCGTAGGTGCTGCCGTTGCGGAACGCCTGCCACATTCCCAGCTCCGCCGGACTGAGCCAGTCCGGCGCCTCACCGACCTCCGGCGCCTCGGTCACTGCCGTCCCCCTCGTTCCTGCCCGTCCCGCGCGGTCGCCTGCGGGTGTAACGGACCGAACGCTAGTGGTCACGTCCGACGCGCGGGGCGGGCGGGACATGTATCAGCCAGTGATACGGGCGACCGGTGGCCCGATGTGGTCTGAGAGAATTGGTTCCGTGATCTCTCGAATCGATCTGCGCGGCAACGCCCTCCCCGAGGGGGGCGCCCTGCGCGACCTGCTGCCCCGTGCCGAGTTCGACGTGGAAGCCGCCCTGGAGAAGGTGCGGCCCATCTGCGAGGACGTGCATCATCGCGGCACGGCGGCGCTGATCGAGTACGCGGAGAAGTTCGACGGCGTGACCCTGGAGCGGATCCGGGTCCCCGCCGAGGCCCTCACCGAGGCCCTGGAGAAGCTCGACCCGCAGGTCAGAGCCGCCCTGGAGGAGTCCATCCGGCGCGCCAGGACCGTCCACCGCGCCCAGCGCCGCAGCGAGCACACCACCCAGGTGGTGCCCGGCGGCACCGTCACCGAGAAGTGGGTTCCGGTCGAGCGCGTGGGCCTTTACGCGCCGGGCGGGCGCTCGGTCTACCCCTCGTCCGTGGTCATGAACGTGGTGCCGGCCCAGGAGGCGGGCGTCGAGTCGATCGCGCTCGCCTCCCCGCCGCAGACGGAGTTCGGCGGGCTGCCGCACCCCACGATCCTGGCCGCCTGCGCGCTGCTCGGCGTCGACGAGGTGTACGCGGCGGGCGGCGCCCAGGCCGTCGCGATGTTCGCGTACGGCACCGAGGAATGTGCACCCGTGAACATGGTGACCGGCCCCGGCAACATCTGGGTCGCCGCCGCCAAGCGCTACTTCACCGGCCGCATCGGCATCGACACCGAGGCCGGTCCGACCGAGATCGCGGTGCTCGCCGACGAGACCGCGGACCCGGTGCACGTCGCCGCCGACCTGATCAGCCAGGCCGAGCACGACCCGATGGCCGCCGCCGTCCTGGTCACCGACTCCGCGGCCCTCGCCGACGCCGTCGAGCGCGAGCTGGCGCCGCAGGTCGCGGCCACCAAGCACGTCGAGGACCGGATCAGGCCCGCGCTGGCCGGCAAGCAGTCCGCGATCGTGCTGGTCGACGGCCTGGAGCAGGGCCTGAAGGTGGTCGACGCGTACGGCGCCGAGCACCTGGAGATCCAGACCGCCGACGCCTCCGCCGTCGCGGGCCGGGTCCGCAACGCGGGCGCGATCTTCGTCGGCCCGTGGGCGCCGGTCTCGCTCGGCGACTACTGCGCCGGCTCCAACCACGTGCTGCCCACCGGCGGCTGCGCCTGCCACTCCTCGGGCCTGTCGGTGCAGTCCTTCCTCAAGGGCATCCACATCGTCGACTACAGCCGGGACGCGCTCGCCGAGGTCACCCACCACGTGGTCACCCTCGCCGAGGCCGAGGACCTGCCCGCGCACGGCGCCGCGCTCAAGGCGCGGTTCGGATGGAAGGTGCCGGGACAGTGAGCGACGCCCCGACCCCGGTCGACCTGACCCTGGACGACCTGCCCGTGCGCGAGGAGCTGCGCGGCAAGTCCCCCTACGGCGCGCCCCAGCTGGACGTGCCGGTGCAGCTCAACACCAACGAGAACCCGTATCCGCTGCCCGAGCCGCTGGTCGCGCGGATCGCCGAGCGGGTCGCCGAGGCCGCGCGCGGCCTCAACCGCTACCCCGACCGGGACGCGGTGGAGCTGCGCACCGAGCTCGCCCGCTATCTCACCCGCACCGGCGGGCATCCGGTCGCCACCGAGAACGTCTGGGCGGCCAACGGCTCCAACGAGGTCATCCAGCAGCTGCTCCAGACCTTCGGCGGGCCCGGCCGCACCGCCATCGGCTTCGAGCCCTCGTACTCGATGCACGGCCTCATCGCGCGCGGCACCGGCACCGGCTGGATCTCCGGGCCGCGAGGCGAGGACTTCACCGTCGACGTGGCCGCGGCCACGAAGGCGATCGCCGAGCACCGCCCGGACGTCGTCTTCATCACCTCGCCCAACAACCCCACCGGCACGGCGGTCGGCGCCGAAACGGTTCTGGCGCTCTACGAGGCCGCGCAGGCCGCCAAGCCGTCCCTGGTGGTCGTCGACGAGGCGTACGTCGAGTTCAGCCACCGCGCCTCGCTGCTGCCGCTGATCGCGGGCCGCCCGCACCTGGTGGTCTCCCGGACCATGTCCAAGGCGTTCGGCGCGGCCGGGCTGCGGCTCGGCTACCTCGCCGCGCACCCGGCGGTGGTCGACGCGGTCCAGCTCGTCCGGCTGCCCTACCACCTCTCCGCCGTCACCCAGGCGACCGCGCTCGCCGCCCTGGAGCACACCGACACGCTGCTCGGCTACGTCGAGCAGCTCAAGCGGGAGCGCGACCGGCTGGTCACCGAGTTGCGGGCGGCCGGGTACGAGGCGACCGACTCGGACGCCAACTTCGTCCAGTTCGGCCGCTTCGACGACGCCCACACCGCCTGGCAGCGGATCCTCGACCAGGGAGTCCTGGTCCGTGACAACGGGGTGCCCGGGTGGCTGCGCGTCACCGCCGGCACCCCGACCGAGAACGACGCGTTCCTGGACGCGGTCCGTCAACTCAAGAAGGAGCAGAGAGCATGAGCCGCGTCGGCCGTGTCGAACGCACCACCAAGGAGACGTCCGTCCTCGTCGAGATCGACCTCGACGGGACCGGAAAGGTCGACGTGTCGACGGGAGTCGGCTTCTACGACCACATGCTCGACCAGCTCGGCCGCCACGGCCTCTTCGACCTCACGGTCAAGACCGACGGCGACCTGCACATCGACTCGCACCACACCATTGAGGACACCGCCCTCGCGCTGGGCGCCGCCTTCAAGCAGGCGCTCGGCGACAAGGTCGGCATCTACCGCTTCGGCAACTGCACGGTCCCCCTGGACGAGTCCCTCGCCCAGGTCACCGTGGACCTCTCCGGCCGCCCGTACCTGGTGCACACCGAGCCGGAGAACATGGCGCCGATGATCGGCGAGTACGACACCACCATGACCCGGCACATCCTGGAGTCCTTCGTGGCGCAGGCGCAGATCGCCCTGCACGTCCACGTCCCGTACGGGCGCAACGCGCACCACATCGTGGAGTGCCAGTTCAAGGCACTGGCGCGGGCGCTGCGGTACGCCAGTGAGCACGACCCGCGTGCCGCGGGCATCCTTCCTTCGACCAAGGGCGCGCTGTGACCGGCCTCAACACCATCCTCATCGTCCTCGGGCTCTTCCTCGCCGGAGGCGTCTACTCCTTCATCAAGCAGGAGATGTCCAAGAGCCTGATCACGCTCCTCGCCATCAGCTCCGCGCTCTGCCTGGCCGCGGGCATCCTCCGGCTGGAGGTGTGGAATTGAGCGCTCCGAAGAAGGTCGTCGTCTTCGACTACGGCTTCGGCAACGTCCGCTCCGCCGAGCGGGCGCTGGCCCGGGTCGGCGCGGACGTCGAGATCACCCGTGACTACGACAGGGCGATGAACGCGGACGGCCTGCTCGTCCCCGGCGTCGGCGCCTTCGAAGCCTGCATGAAGGGGCTGAAGGAGGCCCGCGGCGAGTGGATCGTGGGCCGCCGGCTCTCCGGCGGGCGCCCGGTGATGGGCATCTGCGTCGGCATGCAGATCCTCTTCGCCCGGGGCATCGAGCACGGCGTGGAGACCGAGGGCCTGGACGAGTGGCCCGGCACGGTCGAGCCGCTCAGGGCGCCGGTCGTCCCGCACATGGGCTGGAACACGGTCCACGCGCCCGAGGACACCGAGCTCTTCGCGGGCCTGGACGCCGGCGCCCGCTACTACTTCGTGCACTCGTACGCGGTGCACGACTGGACCCTGGAGGTCGGCAACGCCAACATGCGCGCCCCCAGGGTCAGCTGGGCCACCCACGGCGAGCCGTTCGTCGCCGCGGTGGAGAACGGCGCGCTGTGGGCCACCCAGTTCCACCCCGAGAAGTCCGGCGACGCCGGAGCCCAGCTGCTGACCAACTGGATCGGAACCCTGTGATGGCCCCGAAGCTCGAACTCCTGCCCGCCGTCGACGTCCGCGACGGCCAGGCCGTCCGCCTCGTCCACGGCGAGTCCGGCTCGGAGACCTCCTACGGCTCCCCGCTCCAGGCGGCGCTCGCCTGGCAGGGCTCGGGTGCCGAATGGCTGCACCTGGTCGACCTGGACGCGGCGTTCGGCACCGGCGACAACCGGGCGCTGGTCGCCGAGATCACCGGGGCCATGGACATCAAGGTGGAGCTCTCCGGCGGCATCCGCGACGACGCCACCCTCGCCGCGGCCCTCGCCACCGGCTGCACCCGGGTCAACCTGGGCACCGCCGCCCTGGAGACCCCCGAGTGGGTCGCCAAGGTCATCGCCGAGCACGGCGAGCGGATCGCGGTCGGCCTGGACGTCCGGGGCACCACCCTGCGCGGCCGGGGCTGGACCAGCGACGGCGGCGACCTCTACGAGACCCTGGCCCGCCTCGACTCCGAGGGCTGCGCGCGGTACGTGGTGACCGACATCGCCAAGGACGGCACGCTCCAGGGCCCCAACGTGGAGCTGCTGCGCACCGTCTGCGCCGCCACCGACCGGCCGGTCGTCGCGTCCGGCGGCGTGTCCTCCCTCGACGACCTGCGGGCGCTGGCCGAGCTGGTGCCCCTGGGTGTGGAGGGTGCCATCGTGGGCAAGGCCCTGTACGCGAAGGCATTCACCCTGGAAGAAGCCCTGGAGGCTGTGTCCCGATGAGCGACGTACGGCGTGTGCAGAGTGACAGTCCCTTCGAGGACGCGTTCGGCTTCGCGCGCGCCGTCGCCGCGGGCGACCGTGTGCACGTCGCCGGCACCACGTCCTTCGACGGCACGGTGCTCTACGGCGAGGGCGACCCCTACGAACAGGCCAAGGTGGCCTTCGGGAACGCCCTCGCCGCGCTCGCGGAGTTCGGACTCGGCGCCGAGTCCGTGGTCCGCACCCGGATGTATCTGACCCATGCGCGCGACATCGACGAGGCGGGCCGGGCCCACAAGGAGCTCTTCGACGCCGTCCGTCCCGCGGCCACGCTGGTCATCGTCTCCGGCCTGGTTGACCCGCGCCTGCTGGTCGAAGTAGAAGTAGAAGCCTTCCGAGGAGCCCCCGCATGACCCTCGCGGTCCGAGTCATCCCCTGCCTGGACGTCGACAACGGGCGGGTGGTGAAGGGCGTCAACTTCCAGAACCTGCGCGACGCCGGAGACCCCGTCGAGATGGCGAAGGTGTACGACGCGGAGGGCGCGGACGAGCTGACGTTCCTCGACATCACCGCCTCCTCCGGCAACCGGGAGACGACCTACGACGTGGTGCGGCGCACCGCCGAGCAGGTCTTCATCCCGCTGACGGTGGGCGGCGGCGTCCGCACCGCCTCGGACGTGGACAAACTGCTGCGGGCCGGGGCCGACAAGGTGGGCGTGAACACGGCGGCCATCGAGCGGCCCGAGCTGATCCGCGAGATCGCCGAGCGCTTCGGGCGCCAGGTGCTGGTGCTGTCGGTGGACGCGCGCCGCACCGCCGCGGGCTCCTTCGAGGTGACCACGCACGGCGGTCGCAAGGGCACCGGCATCGACGCGGTGGAGTGGGCGCACCGGGCGGCCGAGCTGGGCGCGGGCGAGATCCTGCTGAACTCGATGGACGCGGACGGGACCAAGGACGGCTACGACGTCGAGATGATCGCGGCGGTCCGCCGCCACGTCACGGTCCCGGTGATCGCGTCGGGCGGCGCGGGCCGCCTGGCCGACTTCCCCCCGGCGGTGGCGGCGGGCGCCGACGCGGTGCTGGCGGCATCGGTGTTCCACTTCGGCGACCTGCGCATCGCCGAGGTGAAGTCGGCGCTGGCCGGGGCGGGCCATCCGGTGCGCTGACGTTCCTGGCTCCGCGCCCCTGAGCATTCAGGGGCGCGGGGAACTGCGCGACCAGCCACCCGCGGTCCGCGGACGAAGCCACCAGGCGGCCCGCCGGGTGGGGAAGACCGGGGTCCCGGGCCGCGGCCCGGGACCTACACCCCCAGCTTCGCCTCCAGCGCCCGCGCCGCCGCCGACTTCTCCCCCTCCACCTGCACATCGGCCGCCTCCTGCCGCCCGGAGGCGAACAGGGCGAGTTCACCGGGCTCACCGGTGACGGTGACCACCGGGGTGCCCCGCCGGGCGACCGCGGTCTGCCCGTCGGGCCGCCGCAGCACGAGCCCGACGGGGGAGCGGCGCCCCATCAGCCGCGCCATCTTCTCCAGCCGGGACCACAGCGCGTCGGCGAAGACCGGGTCCACCGGCCGGGCCGTCCAGTCGGCCTGGGCGCGCCGGACGTCCTCGCCGTGGACGTAGAACTCGACCGCGTTCGCCCCCTCGTCGATCTGCTTGAGGCTGTACGGGGAGAACTTCGAGGGCCCCGTACGGAACAGCTGGACCAGTTCCTCGTACGGCTTCGCGGCGAACTCCGCCTGCACCCGGTCCAGGCGCGACTTCAGGGCGCCCACCAGTATTCCGCCCGCCGCGTCGAGGCGGCGCTCGCGGACCACCAGGTGCGCGGCGAGGTCGCGCGTGGTCCAGCCCTCGCACAGGGTCGGGGCCTCGGGGCCCGCCGCCTCCAACAGATCGGCGAGCAGCAGCCGTTCACGCTTGGCATGGGTCGACATGCGGGCCAGCGTACTCCCGGCGCCGCGTCCGACCGGTGGACGCGGCGCCCGGCGGCCCCTCGCGCCACGGCACAATGAGCCCATGACCAGCACTCTCGATCCCGCCGTCGCCGCCCGCCTCAAGCGCAGCGCCGATGGTCTGGTCCCGGCCATCGCCCAGCAGTACGACACCGGCGAGGTGCTCATGCTCGGCTGGATGGACGACGAGGCCCTGCACCGCACCCTGACCACCGGACGCTGCACCTACTGGTCGCGCAGCCGGAACGAGTACTGGGTGAAGGGGGACACTTCCGGTCATTTCCAGCACGTGAAGTCCGTCGCGCTGGACTGCGACGGGGACACGCTGCTGGTCAAGGTGGACCAGGTCGGCGCCGCCTGCCACACCGGTGATCGGACATGCTTCGACGCCGACGTCCTGCTGCCCGCCCCGGCTCAGTAGGGTCACGTCATGGATCTCGAAACCTTCCGCAAGCTCGCGGTGGACCGCCGCGTCATCCCGGTCAGCCGCCGCCTCCTCGCGGACGGCGACACCCCGGTGGGGCTCTACCGCAAGCTCGCCGCCGAGCGCCCGGGCACCTTCCTGCTGGAGTCGGCCGAGAACGGCCGGTCCTGGTCGCGCTACTCGTTCGTGGGCGTGCGCTCCGCCGCCACGCTGACCACCCGCGACGGCGAGGCCCACTGGCTGGGCACCCCGCCGGTGGGCGTCCCCACTTCGGGTGATCCGCTGACCGCCCTGCGCACGACGGTCGAGGCCCTCCACACCCCGCGCGACCTGTCGTCCGGGATGCCCCCGTTCACCGGCGGCATGGTCGGCTACCTCGGCTACGACATCGTGCGCCGCCTGGAGCGGATCGGCGAGCACGGCGACGACGACCTGAAGCTGCCCGAGCTCACCATGCTGCTCACCTCCGACCTCGCGGTGCTGGACCACCGGGACAACTCGGTGCTGCTGATCGCCAACGCGATCAACCACAACGACCTGGACACCGGGGTCGACGAGGCGTACGAGGACGCGGTGGCCCGGCTGGACGCCATGGAGGCGGACCTCGCCGAGCCGGTGGAGTACGCGCCGGTCGCCCTGCCGCCGTCCGAGCTGCCCCCGTACACGGCGCTGTGGGGCGGCAAGGCGTACCAGGACGCCGTGGAGGACGTGAAGGAGCGCATCCGGGCGGGCGAGGCGTTCCAGGTGGTGCCCTCGCAGCGGTTCGAGACGCCGTGCGCGGCGAGCGCGCTCGACGTCTACCGGGTGCTGCGGGCCACCAACCCCTCCCCGTACATGTACCTGTTCCGGTTCGACGGCTTCGACGTGGTGGGCTCCAGCCCCGAGGCGCTGGTCAAGGTCGAGGACGGGCGGGCCATGGTGCACCCGATCGCCGGGACCCGGCACCGGGGCGCCACCCCGCAGGAGGACAACGACCTCGCCGAGGAGCTGCTCGCCGACCCCAAGGAGCGGGCCGAGCACCTGATGCTCGTCGACCTGGGCCGCAACGACCTGGGCCGGGTGTGCGAACCGGGCTCGGTCGAGGTCGTCGACTTCATGTCGATCGAGCGGTACTCGCACGTGATGCACATCGTCTCGACGGTGACCGGCCGGGTGGCCCCGGGCCGTACCGCCTTCGACGTGCTCACCGCCTGCTTCCCGGCGGGCACCCTCTCCGGTGCGCCCAAGCCGCGCGCGATGCAGATCATCGAGGAGCTGGAGCCCAGCCGCCGCGGGCTCTACGGCGGCTGCGTCGGCTATCTCGACTTCGCCGGGGACTCCGACACCGCGATCGCCATCCGTACCGCCCTGCTGCGCGACGGAACGGCCTACGTGCAGGCCGGGGCCGGTGTGGTGGCGGACTCCGACCCGGTGGCGGAGGACAACGAGTGCCGCAACAAGGCGGCGGCGGTGCTCCGCGCCGTCCACACGGCGAACCGGCTCAACGGCTAGGGCGCCCCCGCGCCCCTGACGGCCCGGGGGCGCGGGGCCCTGTCACGTGCGGCTCCGCCGTGCGGGCGCGGACGGCCCGCGGACGGACTTCCCGCTGGTGCTTTCGCGCCATAACGCGGCCCCGGGTGACAAGATCACCGCCGTGCAGGCGATAGTTGGGTACGTGAGTGCTGTTCCCGTACCCCAGTCGCGTGCCGAATCCGCGCCGCCCGTCCGCGGCGGCGGCCGTCGTTCCCTCGCCGCCGCCCTGCTCCTCGGAGCCGCCGGAGCCGCCGTCGTCCTGCTCGCCTCCGGGCAGACCTGGGGCGAGGGCCACGCCGCCGTCGGCGGCGGCAGTGTCCCGCTCCGCGCCACCGGGCAGAACGTCACGGGCGTGCCCGCCGCCCTCGCGATAGTCGGGCTCGCCGCCCTGGTGGCCGTCTTCGCGGTCCGCCGGGCCGGCCGGTTCCTGGTCTCCGGGCTGCTCGCGCTGAGCGGCGCCGGGGCCGCGTTCGCCGCCTTCCTCGGCGCCGACGACAGCTCGGCCCTGGACGAGAAGGCGGCCCGCACCAGCGGCGACGCGGCGGCCTCCATCGCCGGGCTGACCCACACCGCCTGGCCCTACGTCACCTTCGCGGGCGGACTGCTCATCCTGCTGGCCGGTCTCCTCGCGCTGCGGTTCGGCGCGGCCTGGCCCGCGATGGGCGGGCGCTACGAGCGCGACGGCAGCCCCCGGCCGCGCAAGGCCCGCCCGGCCAAGGACCCGGACCGGCCCGAGGAGCTGTGGAAGGCGCTGGACCGCGGCGAGGACCCGACCGGGGTGTGAGCCGCCCCACGGGCCCCGGGCTCGGGGCACCCGGAGCGGTGCGCGACAATGGTGGGTGAACGGTCGGCGTCGAAGGACGTGACGGCCGTCTCCGCGACCCAGAGATTCACCAACGAGGAGCAACTCATGGCGGGCAGCAGCGGCGGCCACGGACACACCCCGGCCGCCTGGACCGGTGTCATCATCGCCTTCATCGGCTTCTGTGTGGCGTCGGTGTTCATCGTCGCCGGGAACCCGGTCGGCTTCTGGGCCGGTACGGCGCTCACCCTGCTCGGCGCGGTCGTCGGCGGCGTCATGAAGATGGCGGGCCTGGGCACCCCCAAGGAGACCGCCGAGATGGCGAAGGCCCGCGAGGAGGCCGGGGCCAAGTCCCGCGCCCGGCTCGCCGAGGCCCGCTGACCCGGCGCCGTACGCATCCGTACGCGAGCAAGAGGCGCGGCCCCCGTCCGGGGCGCGCCTCTTCTCCGTACCCCCGTCCGCGCCGCTCGCGTGCGCCCCTGCGGGTGAACGGGGAGAATCACCGCGTGGACGCCACCCCGACCCCGATTCAGGCCCCCGCACCGGCCCCCGGTGCGGCGCGCCGGCTGATCGTGCCGCTGGGCACCCTCGGCGCGGTCGCCGCCGCCTTCGCGTACGTGGGCGCCGTCGACCCCAACCAGCCCGGCCACTACCCCGTCTGCCCGCTGCTGCGGTTCACCGGGGTCTACTGCCCGGGGTGCGGCGGGCTGCGCAGCGCCCATGACGTCATCACCGGCCAGTTCGGCGCGGCGCTCGGCGCCAACGCGCTGGCGGTGGCCGGATACGCGCTCTTCGCCGTGGTCTGGGCGGTCTGGGCCGTCCGCGCCGCGCGCGGGCTGCCGTTCCGTGTCGACCTCAAGGACGCCCACTGGTGGGGCGTCGGAGCGGTCCTGCTGATCTTCACAGTTGTCCGGAATCTGCCGTTCGGTTCTGTGCTCGCGCCGTGACATTCCGTATATCTCCGCATGTCGCGGCTGTCCGCAGAGTGGGACGGACGTCAACCGGATGCGAGCCCTTCGCTCCGGTGCGGATACCATCGTCATGGCTGATCCTGGCCGATCGTCAACGTCACCACCGTCCTGGAAGGGGGCCGCTCGCGTGAGTGTGCTCGACGAGATCATCGAGGGCGTCCGCGCCGATCTGGCGGAGCGGCAGGCGCGGGTCGGCCTCGACGAGCTCAAGGAGCGCGCCGCCAAGGCGCCCCAGGCTCGGGACGGCGTCGCGGCCCTGCGCGGCGAGGGCGTCAACGTGATCTGCGAGGTCAAGCGCTCCAGCCCCTCCAAGGGCGCGCTGGCGGCCATCGCCGACCCCGCGGGCCTCGCCGCCGACTACGAGGCGGGCGGCGCCGCCGTCATCTCCGTGCTCACCGAGCAGCGGCGCTTCGGCGGCTCGCTGGCCGACCTGGAGGCCGTCCGCGCCAAGGTCGACATCCCGGTGCTGCGCAAGGACTTCATCGTCACCGCGTACCAGCTGTGGGAGGCCCGGGCGTACGGGGCCGACCTGGCCCTGCTGATCGTGGCCGCCCTGGAGCAGCCCGCCCTGGTCTCGCTGATCGAGCGGGCCGAGTCCATCGGGCTCACCCCGCTGGTCGAGGTGCACGACGAGGACGAGGTCGAGCGGGCCGTCGACGCGGGCGCCCGGATCATCGGCGTCAACGCGCGCGACCTGAAGACCCTCAAGGTGGACCGCACCACCTTCGAGCGCGTCGCCCCCGAGATCCCCTCGCACATCGTGAAGATCGCCGAGTCGGGCGTGCGCGGCCCGCACGACCTGATCGCCTACGCCAACGCCGGCGCGGACGCCGTGCTCGTCGGCGAGTCCCTGGTCACCGGCAAGGACCCCCGGGCGGCCGTCGCCGACCTGGTGGCCGCCGGCGCCCACCCGGCCCTGCGGCACGGGCGGAACTGACCCCGCCATGCCGATCTCCGCACGCCTCGCCCCCGGCTGCCGCCCCCGCGGCTGCCGCGCTCCCGCGCGCCGGGTGCACGGGCGGCGCGTGCGCTATGTGATCGGCTCGGAGCCGGGCCAGGTCAACGGGATGCGATGGCGCGGCGCCCCCGGGCGCCGCCCGAGTCCGAGCACCCCGCCCCGCCCGTAGGGGCGCGGGGAACCGCGCGACCGGCCGACGACGGCCGCGGTCGCGCACGGAGCTCGCCGAAGCGGCGCCTGGGTGAACCCGTGACCACACGCAACCCAGGACCGGGGCCCATCGCGCCCCGGGGAGGTGTCCCCATGTCCCACGAGTTCTTCATTCCCGATCCGGACGGCCAAGTCCCCAGCAGCGAGGGCTACTTCGGCGAGTTCGGCGGCAAGTTCATCCCCGAGGCGCTGGTCGCCGCGGTGGACGAGGTCGCCGTCGAGTACGACAAGGCCAAGGCGGACCCCGCCTTCGCGGCCGAGCTCAACGACCTGATGGTCAACTACACCGGCCGTCCCAGCGCCCTGACCGAGGTGCCCCGGTTCGCCGAGCACGCGGGCGGCGCCCGGGTCTTCCTCAAGCGCGAGGACCTGAACCACACCGGCTCGCACAAGATCAACAACGTGCTCGGCCAGGCGCTGCTCACCAAGCGCATGGGCAAGACGCGCGTCATCGCCGAGACCGGCGCGGGCCAGCACGGCGTGGCCACCGCCACCGCCTGCGCCCTGTTCGGCCTGGAGTGCACCATCTACATGGGCGAGGTCGACACCCAGCGCCAGGCGCTGAACGTCGCCCGGATGCGGATGCTGGGCGCCGAGGTCGTCCCGGTCAAGTCCGGCAGCCGCACCCTCAAGGACGCCATCAACGAGGCGTTCCGCGACTGGGTCGCCAACGTGGACCGCACGCACTACCTCTTCGGCACGGTCGCGGGCCCGCACCCGTTCCCGGCCATGGTCCGCGACTTCCACCGGGTCATCGGCGTCGAGGCCCGCCGCCAGATCCTGGAGCGCGCGGGGCGCCTGCCGGACGCGGCCGTGGCCTGCGTCGGCGGCGGCTCCAACGCCATCGGGCTCTTCCACGCCCTCATCCCGGACGCGGGCGTCCGCCTGATCGGCTGCGAGCCGGCCGGGCACGGCGTCGAGACCGGCGAGCACGCGGCGACCCTGACCGCGGGCGAGCCGGGCATCCTGCACGGCTCGCGTTCGTACGTGCTCCAGGACGAGGAGGGCCAGATCACCGAGCCCTACTCGATCTCGGCCGGTCTGGACTACCCGGGCATCGGGCCCGAGCACTCCTACCTCAAGGACATCGGCCGCGGCGAGTACCGCGCGGTCACCGACGACGCGGCGATGCAGGCGCTGCGGCTGCTCTCGCGCACCGAGGGCATCATCCCGGCGATCGAGTCCGCGCACGCGCTCGCGGGCGCCCTCGAAGTCGGCCGCGAGCTCGGAAAGGACGGCCTGCTCCTGGTCAACCTCTCCGGGCGCGGCGACAAGGACATGGACACGGCGGCCCGCTACTTCGGGCTGTACGACAACGGCGCCGAGGGGGACGCGAAGTGAGCGGGAACGTGCGACTGCTGAGCGACACCCTCGCCAAGGCGAAGGCCGAGGACCGGGCCGCGCTCATCGCCTATCTGCCGGCCGGGTTCCCGACCGTCGACGGCGGCATCCAGGCGGTCAGGGCCGTCTTCGACGGCGGCGCGGACGTGGTCGAGGTCGGCCTGCCGCACAGCGACCCGGTGCTGGACGGCCCCGTCATCCAGACCGCCGACGACATCGCCCTCAAGGGCGGCGTGAAGATCGCCGACGTGCTGCGCACGGTCCGCGAGGCGCACGCGGCGACCGGCAAGCCGGTGCTGGTGATGACGTACTGGAACCCCATCGACCGGTACGGCGTGGAGCGCTTCACCGCCGAGCTCGCCGAGGCGGGCGGCGCGGGCTGCATCCTGCCCGACCTGCCGGTCCAGGAGTCCGCGCTGTGGCGCGAGCACGCCGACAAGCACGGCCTGGGCACGGTCTTCGTGGTCGCGCCGAGCAGCCGGGACGAGCGCCTCGCGCAGATCACCGCGGTCGGCTCCGGCTTCGTGTACGCGGCGTCCCTGATGGGGGTCACCGGCACGCGCGCCTCGGTCGGCGCGCAGGCCGAGGACCTGGTGCGGCGCACCCGCGCCACCACCGAGCTGCCGGTCTGCGTCGGCCTCGGCGTCTCCAACGCCGAGCAGGCCCGTGAGGTCGCCGCGTTCTCGGACGGCGTGATCGTCGGCTCGGCCTTCGTCCAGCGCATGCTGGACGCGCCGGACCACGCGAGCGGCCTGGCCGCCGTGCGCACCCTCGCGGGTGAACTCGCGCGGGGCGTGCGCCGTACGCCGTAGGGGTGTAGGCCGTCCGTCGTAACGTTCCGTAACCTCCTGCGGGTGGGGGCGGTGGCGGATTCCGTTAGCTCATACGGGTGGTTCTGGGACCGGGGAGGCACGAGGGTGCCTCCCCGGTTCGTTGCTGCGGGTGTGAGCGAGAAGAACCAAGAAGGCAAACGAACGGCCCGCGAGCGACTGGCCCAGGAGCGTGAGCGGCAGCGGTCCCAGGACCGGCGCCGCCGCACGATGATCGTCGCGGGGGCGGTGGTGTGCGTCCTCGGGCTGGCCGCGGTGATCGGCGTGATCGCGGCCAACACCAAGAGCGGCGGCGGCAAGAAGAGCGCCTCGGGCCCGCTGCTGGCGCCCGCCGGCGCCGAGGGCAAGGACAACCTGGCCATCCCGGTGGGGGCGAGCGACGCGCCGTCCACGCTGACGGTGTGGGAGGACTTCCGCTGTCCGGCCTGCGCCGCGTTCGAGAACGGCTTCCGTGCCACGGTCCACGAGCTGGAGGACCGCGGCCAGCTCCGCGTCCAGTACCACCTCGCCACCCTGATCGACCGCAACCTCGGCGGCAGCGGCTCGCTCCACGCGGCGAACGCGGCGGGCTGCGCGCAGGACGCGGGGAAGTTCTCCGAGTACCACGACGTGCTCTACAGCAACCAGCCGCAGGAGACGGACGACGCCTACGCGAAGAGCGCCAAGCTGATCGAGCTGGCCGGCAAGGTCCCCGGGCTCGACACGCCCGCGTTCCGCTCCTGCGTGGAGGAGGGCAGGCACAACAGCTGGGTCGCCAAGTCCAACGACGCCTTCCAGAACGGCGGCTTCAGCGGCACCCCGACGGTCCAGCTCAACGGCGAGTCGGTGTTCCCGCAGAAGGGCAGCGAACAGATCAGCCCGGCGAACCTGAAGAAGTGGGTCGCCGAGGCCAACAAGGGCAAGCCCGCGGGCACCGTGAAGCCGTCCGCGCCGGGCGCGGCCACGCCGTCCGCCTCGGCCACGCCCGCCGCCTCGGGCGCGCCCGGCGCGGCCCCGGGGACCGGCAAGGGCGGCGCCGGCGCGGTGGCCGGGGACTCCAAGGCGGCGCACGGCGCGGGCGTGACCCACGCGCCGGGAGCCGCGCCCAAGAGGGTGCCGGGCCACGGCGGGGCGGGCGCCCCGGCCGGTGCGGGGGCTCCCGTCCAGGTGGCCCCGTAAGCCGCTTCGCGGCGCTCGTTACCCATAAGTTGCCGGGCGGGTGGTCCGCCCGCTCGCCCGGCAAGGTAGCGTCGACCCTGCCATGAACCTCGCCTTCATTCCCAGCCCGTCGACCGGCGTGATCCACCTCGGACCGATCCCGCTGCGCGGCTACGCCTTCTGCATCATCATCGGTGTCTTCATCGCCGTCTGGTACGGCAACAAGCGCTGGATCGCCCGTGGCGGCAGAGCCGGCACGGTGGCCGACATCGCCGTCTGGGCGGTGCCCTTCGGCCTAGTCGGCGGCCGTCTCTACCACGTCATCACCGACTACCAGCTGTACTTCAGCGACGGTGAGGACTGGGTCGACGCCTTCAAGATCTGGCAGGGCGGGCTCGGCATCTGGGGCGCGATCGCGTTCGGCGCGGTCGGCGCGTGGATCGGCTGCCGCCGCCGGGGCATCCCGCTCCCGGCCTGGGCCGACGCCCTGGCCCCCGGCATCGCCTTCGCCCAGGCCGCAGGCCGCTGGGGCAACTGGTTCAACCAGGAGCTGTACGGCAAGCCCACCGATGTGCCGTGGGCGCTGAAGATCTCCGAGGGCACCAACCGGGTCGCGGGCACCTACCACCCGACGTTCCTCTACGAGTCCCTGTGGTGCATCGGCGTCGGCTTCCTCGTCATCTGGGCCGACCGCCGCTTCAAGCTGGGCCACGGGCGGGCGTTCGCGCTGTACGTCGCGGCGTACTGCGTGGGGCGCGGCTGGATCGAGTACATGCGCGTGGACGAGGCCCACCATGTGCTGGGGCTGCGCCTCAACGACTGGACCGCGATCACGGTGTTCGTGCTCGCCGTGACGTACATCGTGATTTCTTCGCGGGTGCGGCCGGGGCGGGAAGAGGTCGTGGAGCCGGAGGCGCCGTCCGGGGACGCGCAGTCGGAGGACGCGCCGTCCGCCGGGGACGTGCCGTCTGCGGACGCGGCGTCTGTGGATGCGCCGTCCGTGGATGCGCCCGCCAAGGACGCCTCGGAGGGCGAGCCGGGGGCGGAGAAGTCGGTGCCGTCCGAGAACGGGTCGCCCAGCAAGGGCTGAGGCGGGGCGGGCCCGACGCTCGCCCGCGGGCCGTACGGGGCTGGCCGCGCAGTTCCCCGCGCCCCTGGGGGTGCGTTTGTCTGCGGGCCGTACGGGGCTGGTCGCGCCGTTCCCCGCGCCCCTTCAAACCCTCGTTCGTCCGCGGACCGTGCTCGCTTCTCGCGCAGTTCCCCGCGCCCCTGGGGGGGGGGTAGGCCGCAGTCGGGTGTTCCGCACAGCCACTGGTTTTTCAGGGGCGCGGGGAACTGCGCGACCAGCCCTCCACCGGCCCGCAGGTGAACGCCCAGCGCCCCGCGAGGTCAGCCCCACCGGTCCGCAGGTGAACACCCGGCCCCCCCGCCCCCGGAGGTTCAAGGGACCGGGTGGGGTGGGGGGTCTCTTCGGGACAGGGCCAGGGTGCGGCGGGCGGCCTCCACCACTGCCGCGTCCACGAACCGCCCGTCCGCCAGCGCCAGCGCCCCCGTGTCCGTGGGCGCCGCCGACAGCACCTCCTCCGCCGCGGCCACCTCGGCCGGCGGCGGCAGATAGGCCCGTTCGATCACCGGCAGCTGCGCCGGATGGATCGCCGCCCGCCCCAGGAACCCCAGCGAACGCCCGCGCGCGCACGACGCCGCGAGCCCGGCCAGATCGCTGATGTGCCGGTACACGGACTGTACGGGCGGGGCCAGGCCCGCCGCCCGGGCCGCCACCACGATCCGGCTGCGCGGCCAGTCCAGGCCCGACTCGTCGCGTACGCCGAGGTCCGCGCAGAGGTCCGCCTCGCCCAGCGCGATGCCCCGTACCGCCGGATGCGCGGTGGCGATCGCGTACGCGTGCTCCACGCCCAGCGCGCTCTCCAGGAGAGGATGGAGGCCGACGCCGGGGGCGAGCCCCGCGACCCGCCGGACCTGGCGGGCATCGGTGATCTTCGGCAGGCGCAGGCCCGCGAGGCCCGGCAGCCCGGCCACGGCCAGTACGTCGTCCTCGACGGCCACCCGGACGTGGACGGGGGTGGACAGCGGGTCGGCGAGCAGCTCGGCCGCCGCCGCCCGCGCGTACGCCTTGCGGTCCGGCGCGACCGCGTCCTCCAGGTCCACGATGACCACGTCCGCCCCCGCCGACAGCGCCTTCTCGATCACCTGTGGCCGGTCGCCGGGGACGTACAGCCAGGTCAGCGGGATCGCCGTCGGCGCGATCGCCGTCACAGGACGCCCGCCCGGCGCAGGGCGCCGATCTCGGGCGCGGAGAGCCCCAGTTCGCTGAGGACCGCGTCCGTGTCCGCGCCGTGCGGGCGCCCGGCCCAGCGGATCGCGCCCGGTGTCTCGGAGAGCCGGAACAGTACGTTCTGCATCCGCACCGGCCCGAGCTCCGGATCCTCGACCGTGGTGAGCGTGTCCAGCGCCCGGTACTGGGGGTCGGCCATCACGTCCCGGATGTCGTAGACCGGTGCGATCGCCGCCTCCGCCTTCTCGAAGGCGGTCAGCGCCTCCTCGCGGGTGCGCCGCCCGATCCAGTCCCCGACCGCCCGGTCCAGGAGGTCGGCGTGCTCGGCCCGGCCCGCCCCGCTGGCGAACCACGGTTCGCCGATCAGCTCCGGGCGGCCCACCAGGCGCATCACGCGCTCGGCGACCGACTGGGCCGAGGTGGAGACGGCCAGCCAACTCCCGTCCGCCGTGCGGTAGGTGTTGCGCGGGGCGTTGTTGCGGGAGCGGTTGCCCGTGCGCGGCTGGACGTAGCCGAGCTGGTCGTACCAGATGGGCTGGGGGCCGAGGACTGTCAGGATCGGCTCGATGATCGCCATGTCGATCACCTGGCCGCGCCCGGTGGCGGCGCGCGCGGTGAGCGCGGTGAGCACGGCGTACGCGGTGGCCAGCGCGGCGATCGAGTCGGCGAGGCCGAACGGCGGCAGGGTCGGGGGCCCGTCCGGCTCGCCGGTGACGGCCGCGAAGCCGCTCATCGCCTCGGCGAGGGTGCCGAAGCCGGGCCGGTGCGCGTACGGGCCGTCCTGGCCGAAGCCGGTGACCCGGGCCAGGACCAACGCGCCGTTGGCGGCGGAGAGTTCGGGCCAGCCCAGGCCCCAGCGCTCCAGGGTGCCGGGCCGGAAGTTCTCGATGATCACATCGGTGGAGGCGGCCAGTCGCAGCAGGACGTCCCGGCCGCCGGGGGTGGACAGGTCGAGGGTGATGGTCCGTTTGTTGCGGCCGAGCAGCTTCCACCACAGGCCCACCCCGTCCTTGGCGGGGCCGTGGCCGCGCGAGGGGTCGGGGCGGTGGGGGTGCTCGACCTTGATGACCTCGGCGCCGAAGTCGCCCAGCATGGTGGCGGCCAGCGGCCCGGCGAAGAGGGTGGCGAGGTCCAGGACGCGCAGCTCCCCGAGCGGCGGTGTCATCGTCCGGCCCCGTCGTCCCGGGCCGACTCCGCGTCGATCTCGGCGCGGTACGGCATGGAGGTGGCGGCGCCGGGCCGCTGGACCGAGAGCGCGGCGGCGGCCGACGCCCAGGCCAGCGCGTCGGGCGTGGTCCGGCCCTCGCCGAGGGCGACGGCGAGGGCGCCCACGAAGGTGTCGCCCGCGCCCGTGGTGTCGACGGCGGTGACCTCGGGGGCGGCGACCGCGAGCGGTTCGCCGCCGCGCGCCGCGTACATGCTGCCGCGCGCGCCCAGGGTCACCACGGCCGCCGGGACCAGGTCGAGCAGGGCGCGGACGGCGGCCTTGGCGTCCGCGGCCCCGGTCAGGGTGGTCGCCTCGTACTCGTTGGCCACCAACAGGTCGGTGGCGGCCAGGAGTTCGGGCGGCAGGGGCTGGACGGGGGAGGGGGTGAGGACCGTGCGCACGCCGTGCCGCCGGGCCGCCGAGGCGCCCTCGACCACGGTGGCCATCGGCAGCTCCAGCTGGAGCAGCAGGGCCTCGGCGGCGGCGATGGCGGCCTCGTCGCCCGGGCCGAGGTGGGTGACGGAGGCGTTGGCGCCGGGGATGACGACGATGGCGTTGCCGCCCTGCGCGTCGACCACGATGTGGGCGGTGCCCGAGGGGCCCTCGGTGGTGCGCAGGAGGTCGGTGTCGACGCCGGAGCTGTCGAGGGAGGTGCGCAGCCGGGGGCCGAACTCGTCGGTGCCGACGGCCCCGATCATCGCCACGTCGCCGCCCGCGCGGGCCGCCGCGACGGCCTGGTTGGCGCCCTTGCCGCCGGGGACCGTACGGAATGCGAGGCCGGTGACGGTCTCGCCGCGGCGCGGGGCGGCCGTCACGTAGGCGACCAGGTCCATGTTGGTGCTGCCGAGCACCGCGATACGCGTCATGCGCTCCGTACCTCCTGTGGGGTGTGCGGGTGGGGCTGCTGGGGGGTGAGTCGTGCGGTGAGTTCCGCGAGGGTGTCGAAGCCGACGCCGTCGAAGCCGGTGACGGAGGTGGCGAGGCGGTTCTTGAGGGGGGCGGTCCACCGCCCGGGGAGCGCGTCGGGGTGCCCGGCGAGCAGTCCGGCCAGCGATCCGGCGGTGGCGCCGTTGGAGTCGGTGTCCCAACCACCGGACACCGCACGGCAGATGGAGCCGGAGAAGTCGCCGTCGGCGTGGGTGAGGGCGGCGGCGAGCAGGGCGGCGTTGGGGACGGCGTGCACCCAGTGGTAGGCGCCGAGCGCCGTGTGCAGCCGGTCCACCACGGTGTCGAAGCCGGGCTCCGCGCGGGCCAGCGCGATGCCGAGGCGGACGGCGTCGGCGAGCCGGGAGCGCGGCGGGATGACGGCGAGCGCGCCGTCGAGGCAGCCGTGCACGTCGTGCGCGCCCCCGGCGGCCAGGGCGATCGCGGCTGCGTTGAACATCGCCCCGTACACGCCGTTGGCGGTGTGGGTGAGGACGGCGTCGCGGTGGGCCTGCGCGGCGGCGGCCCAGGGGTCGCCCGGGTGGGTCCAGCCGTGCACGTCGGCGCGGATGGCGGCGCCGATCCACTCGCGGAACGGGTTGCGGTGGGTGGCGGTGTGCGGCGGCTCGACGCCGTCGAGCAGATTGCGGTAGGCGACCCGCTCGGCGGTGAACGTGCGCCCGGCCGGGAGCTCGTCCAGCCACAGCCGGGCGACGTCGTCCGTGGTGAACGCCGGGCCGTGCCGCTGGAGCAGGAGCAGCCCGAGCAGCGGGTAGTTGAGGTCGTCGTCCTCGGGCATGCCGTCGATGTTCTCGGCGAGGGAGGTGGGGGCCGAGCGGCGGTTCCACGGGTGCGCGGCGGCGATGTCGGCGGGCAGCCCCCGGGCGGTGAACCAGGTGTGCAGGGGCCAGTTGCCGGTGGCGCGGGCGATCCGGCGGATGCCGTCCAGGGGCAGCTTCTCGACGGGCTTGCCCAGCAGGCAGCCCACGGCCCGGCCGAGCCAGGCGGCGTGCAGGGCGGACCTCCCCGGGCCGCGCGCCGGCGGCTCCGGGGGCCGGGCGGGCGCGCACGCCCGCGCGATGGCGGCGAGCCCGGTCGGCTCGCGGTCCGCCGACGGCGGTGCGAGCGCGGCCAGTTCGTCCAGCAGGCGGCGGGCCAGGGCGCGCAGGTGCGGCGGCGCCGGGACCGGGGACGCGCCGCCCGCGCCGGGGCGGAGGCTGCCGCCCGCCGCCGTCCAGCGCGCCGCGACCGCCGCCGCGTCCCGGCCGTCCTCGGCCGCCTGGCGCAGCTCGTGGGGCAGCAGGTCCTCCGGCTGCACCCAGGTCAGCCGTACGCCGCTCACCGGGTCAGCGCCTCGAAGGCGGCGTGGTGGGCGGCCTGGCGGGCGCGGTCCTTGGTGTGCACCTCGCGGGCCACCGCCGCCAGCGCGTCGGCCGGGGCGTGCAGGTCGAGGCGGCTGGCCTCGGCCACCGTCTTGGACCAGGCGGCCGGGACCGGCCCCTCGCCCCGCAGCGCGCCCGCCAGCGCGCCCGCCATGGTGGCGATCGAGTCGCAGTCCCGGCCGTAGTTGACGGCTCCCAGGACCGAGGTGCGGTAGTCCCCGTCGGCGACCAGGAGCATGCCGAGGGCGACGGGGAGCTCCTCGATGGCGTGCAGCCGGGAGGGGCGGCGGGCGGCGAGGGAGGGGGCGCGGTAGTCGGGGCCGACCGTGTCGAAGGGGGCGACGGCCGCTCTCAGCGGGGCCAGCGCCGACTCGAAGTCGGTGTGTCCGGCGGCGACTTCGGCCACCGCCTCGATGGCCGCGCGCGTGCCGTCCTTGGCCAGCGCCAGGCAGTCGTCCACCACCGTCCGCGCGGTGGCGCCGGGCGTGCAGGCGGCGGCCACCCCGGCGGCGAAGACGCCCGCCGCCTCCCGCCCGTAGGAGGACTGGTGCGGGGCCGCGACCTCCAGCGCCTCGGCGTAGGCAGCCGCCGGGTTGGCCGCGTTGACCAGGCCGACCGGTGCCATGTACATCGCGGCGCCGCAGTTGACGATGTTGCCGCTGCCCGCCTCGCGCGGGTCGGCGTGGCCGTAGTGCAGCCGGGACACGATCCACTTCTCGGCGAGGAAGAGCCGGTGCAGCGGCAGGGCCTCCGCCTCCAGTTCGGGGATCCAGCGCGGGTGGGAGATCAGGTCGGGCACCAGGTGGTCCGCGACCGCGTACGCGTCGAGGTGGTCGCGCACGGTCTCGTAGACCCGGACCAGGGCGTGCGTCATCAAGGTGTCGTCGGTGACGTGTCCGTCGCCCTTGTGGTACGGCGCGATGGGCCGCGCGGTGCGCCAGTCGTCGCCGTGCCAGGGGCCGACGACGCCGTGGACCCGGCCGCCGTGCCGGTCCAGGATCTGCTCGGGGGTGTAGCCCTCGACCGGGCCGCCGAGGGCGTCGCCCACGGCGGCGCCGACCAAGGCGCCGGTGATGCGGTCCTCAAGGGTGAGCGTCGTGTACGACGTCGTGAGCGTCATGCCGGAATTGTCCACCCCGGACGTTTAGTTCGGGGTGGTTCGCGGCACTTTCCCCCGGTGGTGGCGCAAAGGTCAGCCGCGCGGGTGGTGCGGTGCGCCCCCGGCCAGCAGCCCGGCGAGCTCCACCAGATCGGTCCCGGCCAGCCGTGGCAGGGCGCAGCCGGACAGGGTGCGGCAGGCGTCCAGCCAGGGGCCGGGGATCGCGGCCCGGCCGCCCAGCGCCCCGGTGAGCGCCCCGGCGAGAGCGGGCGCCGAGTCCGCGACCCGGGACAGACAGGCCGCCGCCGGGACGGCCTCGGCGACCGTGCCGCGCGCGGCGGTGGCCAGGGCGAGGGCGACCGGGACGGTCTCGGCGGCGGCGATCCCGTAGCTGTAGACGTGGTCCACGATCTGGTGTTCGAGGAGCGGTACGAGGGCGAACGCGCCGCCCGGGCCGTCCGCGAAGTCGTGCGCCAGCTTGACGGCGAGCTGGGCGTTGCGGCCGATCTCGGTGTCGGGCGGGAGCTCGGCGAGGGCGGCCCCGACGGCGTCGTGGACCTCCGCGCCGCCGAGCGCCGCCGCGACGGCCGCGGCGATCGCGCGGGCGCCGTGCACCCCGTCGCCGTCCTGGGTGTAGCGGGCGTCGAACTCGGCGAGTTCGGCGGCGGCCCCCGGCTCGCCGGGGTGGACGACGGCGAGGACGGCGGCGCGCACACAGGCGGCGTCGTCGAAGTAGTGGGGGTTGTCGTGGCCGGTGGCGGGCGGGCGCAGTCCGGCGGCGAGGTTGCCGAGCCCGGCCCGTACCGAGATGCGGGCGCGCAGCGGGAGCACCGCCGACTCCACCTCGGGGGCCCGCTCGGCCGCCGCCGCGACCTCGGCGGCCAGCAGGTTCCAGGCCCGGTCGACCGCGGCCCGCACCCGGCGGGCGGGGGAGAGGTGGGCCAGCAGCGGCTCGGCCGAGGTGAGGACGGTCTCGGCGGCGAACGCGGCCCACTCGGCGTCGTCGGAGGGGCCGAGCCGCAGGGGCTCGGGCGGCTGGTTGAGGGCGATGGGGACGGGCAGCGTGGTGGTGGCGTTCTGCTCGGCGAACGTGTCCAGTTCACGGGTGAGCCGCCGGGTCCACTCGGGCATCCGCGCCGCGCGGTGCCGGGCGGCGGGCCAGCCCGCGGCGTCCCCCGAGGCGAGCCCCAGCAGCAGCCCCTCGACCCGGGAGCGGTGGCCGTCCCGGCCGCCGGGGGCGCCGGTGCCCACCGACCCCGGGCGCTCCGCGACCCGCGCCCGCTCGTCCGTGTACGACAGGTCGTCGACTCTCATGCCGCTCACTGCTCCTCCTCCGGGTCCGGCGTCAGCAGGTCCGCGATGTCCAGGACGTGGTAGCCCCGCATCTCGGGCAGACAGGAGCCCCGGACCGGGCCGATCGCGGCGGCCCAGGCGCCGGGGACCGCACCCGCGCCGCCGTGGGCGCCGGCCAGGGCGCCCGCCACCGCCGCCGTGGTGTCCGCGTCGCGGCCCATGTTCACGGCGGTGAGGACCGATCCGGTGAAGTCGCCCCGGGCCGTGGCGAAGGCGCCGAAGGCCAGGGCCACCGCCTCGGGCGCCAGATCCGTCCAGGGGTAGCCGCCGATCACCACCGCCGAGCGCACCGCCCGCTCGCCCTGGTCGGCCACGGCCACCGCGCGGCGCAGCGAGCGCGCGGTCCAGGAGTCCATCGGGATGACGGAGAGGGCCGCCGCGATCACCGAGGTCGGGTGGGCGCCGGTCATCGCGACCGCGACCCCGGCCGCCACCGCCTGGCCGCCGTAGATGCCCTCGCCCTCGTGGCTGACGCACCCGTCGATCGCCACCAGCCGGGCCGCCTCCCGGGGGGCGCCCGCCGCGAACACCCCGAACGGGGCCGCCCGCATCGCCAGGCCGTCGCTCCAGGCGTGCCGGTGCTGGGCGGAGATCGGCGCCGCCAGGCCCCGGCGCAGGTTCTCCAGGGTGCCGCGCTCGCTGAAGCCGGCGCCCCGGAACGGCCCCTCGTCGCGGTCGGCGATCCAGTCGTGCCAGGCGTGTTCGACGTGGGTGACGGTGAGCGCCGAGCCGTGCCGGGCGAGCAGCAGCCCGGAGAAGATGGCGTACTCGGTGTCGTCGGTGCCCGCCGGGTCGTCCGAGACGAAGCCTTCGATGCGCCCCCAGCGGGCCCGGATCTCGGACGGTTTCATGTTCTCGGCGGGGGCGCCCAGCGCGTCCCCCACCGCGAGCCCCAGGAGCGCGCCGCGGCCCCGCTCGCGGAGCGCCTCGGCCGTTCCCGGGGCGCCGGCGGTCAACTCCATGGGAGGGCCTTTCGCATCGGCTGGCAGTTCGCTTGATCTCTGCCACGCCGAACGATTCGGAAGTCCTCACGTCACCCTCCCGCCACAGGTGTGCGGAAGTGGACACGGATGAGCACAACACCCCTCTGACCTGGGTAAGTACGGCCTGCCTTGCTAGCGCGGGGCTTACATCGAGCGTACTTTCGAGGGCGACGAGGGGGAGCGGGGCGCAAGCTCCGCCGCCGAACGCAAGGGGAGAGCCGTGTCCGTCATCAACACCGAGGCCGCGCTGCACGAAGCGCACCGCGACAACCACACGCACCGGGACGTCAACGGCGGCTGGCTGCGCCCCGCCGTCTTCGGCGCGATGGACGGACTCGTCTCCAACCTCGCCCTGATGACCGGTGTGGCGGGCGGCGCCGTCTCGCAGCACACCATCGTCGTCACCGGCCTCGCGGGCCTGGCCGCCGGCGCCTTCTCGATGGCGGCCGGCGAGTACACCTCGGTCGCCTCGCAGCGCGAGCTGGTCGAGGCCGAACTCGACGTGGAGCGCCAGCAGTTGCGCAAGCACCCGGTGGACGAGATGGAGGAGCTGGCCGAGCTGTACGTGTCGCGCGGCGTCGAGCCCGCGCTCGCCCGCGAGGTGGCCATGCAGCTCTCCCGCGACCCCGAGCAGGCGCTGGAGATACACGCCCGCGAGGAGCTCGGCATCGACCCGGACGACCTGCCCTCGCCCGCCGTCGCCGCCGTCTCCTCGTTCGGCTCCTTCGCGCTCGGGGCGATCCTGCCCGTACTGCCGTACCTGCTCGGCGCGAGCGCGCTGTGGCCCGCCGTGCTGCTGGCGCTGATCGGGCTCTTCGCGTGCGGCGCCGTGGTCGCCAAGGTCACCGCCCGCTCGTGGTGGTTCAGCGGGCTGCGCCAGCTGGCCCTGGGCGGCGCGGCGGCGGCCCTCACCTTCGGCCTGGGCACCCTGTTCGGCACGGCGGTCGGATAACGGCCGCCTCCGGGGCTCCCCCGCCCCTCCCGCCCGCAAGGCCCGTCCGGACGCACCCCCGTCCGGGCGGGCCTTCGCCGTGCGCCCGGGAGGGTCCCGGGCCACCATGTGACCTATGTCCCTGCACGGGACCGCCCCGAGACCCGTACTATGCGGGAGTATGCAAAGGCCCGAATAACTAATCGTTACTCTACGGTTTCGCCTCTGTGGCGGGCGGGCATAGGCCGTACACACTCCGCCGCCGCAGGCAATGAAGCCTGCCCCGAACGGCACGGCGATCGCCGCCCGAGTGTCCGCATGCTGGAATGGACTATCCGGTTCCCGAGATCCATCCCATCATGTAACCTGCACGAAATTTCGCAGAGGGCCAACGTCGTCCCTCGGCACAGCACATGCCACGACGACGACGGGAGAGCCGATGCGTTCCGACGCCTGGTCGCCCATGGACGGTCGACCTGCTCCGCAGGGGATGTACGACCCCCGTAACGAACACGACGCCTGCGGTGTCGGGTTCGTGGCCACCCTGACCGGTGAGGCCAGCCACGAGCTGGTCGAGCAGGCGCTGACCGTACTGCGCAATCTCGAACACCGCGGCGCCACCGGCTCCGAGCCGGACTCGGGCGACGGCGCGGGCATCCTGCTCCAGGTGCCGGACGCGTTCCTGCGCGAGGTCACCGGTTTCGACCTGCCCGAGGCGGGCGCCTACGCCGTCGGCACCGCCTTCCTGCCGCCGGACGAGAACGCCGACGCCGTCGCCGCCATCGAGGCCATCGCGGCCGAGGAGGGCCTGACCGTCCTCGGCTGGCGCGAGGTCCCCGTCACCCCCGAGCTGCTCGGCAACGGCGCCCGCGCCACCATGCCCGCCTTCCGCCAGGTCTTCGTCACCGACGGCGCCAGCAGCGGCATCGCGCTGGACCGCAAGGCGTTCGTGCTGCGCAAGCGCGCCGAGCGCGAGGCCGGGGTGTACTTCCCCTCGCTCTCCGCCCGCACGCTCGTCTACAAGGGCATGCTCACCACCGGACAGCTGGAGCCGTTCTTCCCGGACCTCTCCGACCGCCGGTTCACCACCGCCGTCGCGCTCGTCCACTCGCGCTTCTCGACCAACACCTTCCCGAGCTGGCCGCTGGCCCACCCGTACCGGTTCGTCGCCCACAACGGCGAGATCAACACGGTCAAGGGCAACCGCAACTGGATGGTGGCCCGCGAGTCGCAGCTGAGCACCGGCCTCTTCAACTCGGGCGCCGGGAAGATCGACCGCATCTTCCCCGTCTGCACCCCGGACGCCTCCGACTCCGCCTCCTTCGACGAGGTGCTGGAGCTCCTCCACCTCGGCGGGCGCTCGCTGCCGCACAGCGTCCTGATGATGGTTCCCGAGGCGTGGGAGAACCACGACTCGATGGACCCGGCCCGGCGCGCCTTCTACCAGTACCACTCCACGATGATGGAGCCCTGGGACGGCCCGGCCTGCGTCACCTTCACCGACGGCACCCAGGTCGGCGCGGTCCTCGACCGCAACGGGCTGCGCCCCGGCCGCTACTGGGTCACCGACGACGGTCTGGTCGTGCTCTCCTCCGAGGTCGGCGTCCTGGACATCGACCCCGCCAAGGTCGTCCGCAAGGGCCGCCTCCAGCCCGGCAAGATGTTCCTCGTCGACACCGCCGAGCACCGCATCATCGAGGACGACGAGATCAAGGCGCAGCTCGCCGCCGAGGCCCCGTACGCCGAGTGGCTGGAGGCCGGTGAGATCGAGCTGGAGGACCTGCCCGAGCGCGAGCACATCGTGCACACCCACGCCTCGGTCACCCGCCGCCAGCAGACCTTCGGCTACACCGAGGAAGAGCTCCGCGTCATCCTCGCCCCGATGGCCCGCACCGGCGGCGAGCCGCTCGGCTCGATGGGCACGGACTCGCCGATCGCGGCCCTCTCCGAGCGCCCCCGGCTGCTCTTCGACTACTTCACCCAGCTGTTCGCGCAGGTCACCAACCCGCCGCTGGACGCCATCCGCGAGGAGCTGGTCACCTCGCTGCGCTCCTCGCTGGGCCCGCAGGGCAATCTGCTCGACCCGACCGCCGCGTCCTGCCGCTCCGTCACCCTGCCGTTCCCGGTGATCGACAACGACGAGCTGGCCAAGCTGATACACATCAACGCCGACGGCGACATGCCGGGCATGAAGGCCGCCACGCTCTCCGGCCTGTACCGGGTCTCCGGCGGCGGCGACGCCCTCGCCGCCCGGATCGACGCCATCTGCGACGAGACGGACGCCGCCATCGAGGACGGCGCCCGGCTGATCGTCCTGTCCGACCGGCACTCCGACGCCGAGCACGCGCCGATCCCGTCGCTGCTGCTCACCGCCGCCGTCCACCACCACCTCATCCGCACCAAGCAGCGCACCCAGGTGGGGCTGCTGGTGGAGGCGGGCGACGTGCGCGAGGTGCACCACGTCGCGCTGCTGATCGGCTACGGCGCCGCCGCCGTCAACCCGTACCTGGCGATGGAGTCCGTCGAGGACCTGGTCCGCGCGGGCACCTTCATCGAGGGCCTGGAGCCCGAGCAGGCGCTGCGCAACCTGATCCACGCGCTCGGCAAGGGCGTCCTCAAGGTGATGTCCAAGATGGGCATCTCGACCGTCGCCTCCTACCGGGGCGCCCAGGTCTTCGAGGCCGTCGGCCTGGAGGAGTCCTTCGTCCAGAAGTACTTCAACGGCACCGCCACCAAGATCGGCGGCGCGGGCCTGGACGTCGTGGCCAAGGAGGTCGCCGCCCGGCACGCCAAGGCGTACCCCGTCTCCGGCATCGCCTCGGCGCACCGCGCGCTGGAGATCGGCGGCGAGTACCAGTGGCGCCGCGAGGGCGAGCCGCACCTGTTCGACCCGGAGACGGTCTTCCGCCTCCAGCACGCCACCCGCAGCCGCCGGTACGACATCTTCAAGAAGTACACCGAGCGCGTGAACGAGCAGTCCGAGCGCCTGATGACGCTGCGCGGGCTCTTCGGCTTCTCCTCCGACCGGCCGTCGGTCCCGCTCGACGAGGTCGAGCCGGTCGCCGAGATCGTCAAGCGCTTCTCCACCGGCGCCATGTCGTACGGCTCGATCTCGCGCGAGGCGCACGAGACGCTCGCCATCGCCATGAACCAGCTGGGCGGCAAGTCCAACACCGGTGAGGGCGGCGAGGACCCGGACCGCCTGTACGACCCGGCGCGCCGCTCGTCCATCAAGCAGGTCGCCTCCGGCCGCTTCGGCGTCACCTCCGAGTACCTGGTCAACGCGGACGACATCCAGATCAAAATGGCGCAGGGCGCCAAGCCCGGCGAGGGCGGCCAGCTGCCCGGCCACAAGGTCTACCCGTGGGTCGCCAAGACGCGTCACTCGACGCCCGGCGTCGGCCTGATCTCGCCGCCGCCGCACCACGACATCTACTCCATCGAGGACCTGGCGCAGCTGATCCACGACCTCAAGAACGCCAACCCGGCCGCGCGCATCCACGTGAAGCTCGTCTCCGAGGTCGGCGTGGGCACGGTCGCCGCCGGTGTCTCCAAGGCCCACGCGGACGTCGTCCTGATCTCCGGCCACGACGGCGGAACGGGCGCCTCCCCGCTGACCTCGCTCAAGCACGCGGGCGGCCCCTGGGAGCTGGGCCTCGCCGAGACCCAGCAGACGCTGCTGCTCAACGGGTTGCGCGACCGGATCGTGGTGCAGACCGACGGCCAGCTCAAGACCGGCCGCGACGTCGTCATCGCCGCGCTGCTGGGCGCCGAGGAGTTCGGTTTCGCGACCGCGCCGCTCGTCGTCTCCGGCTGCGTCATGATGCGCGTCTGCCACCTGGACACCTGCCCGGTGGGCATCGCCACCCAGAACCCGGTGCTGCGCGACCGCTTCTCCGGCAAGCCCGAGTTCGTCGTCAACTTCTTCGAGTTCATCGCCGAGGAGGTCCGCGAGCTCCTCGCCGAGCTGGGCTTCCGCACCATCGAGGAGGCCGTCGGCCACGCCGAGCTGCTGGACACCGGCCGCGCGGTGCGCCACTGGAAGGCGCAGGGCCTCGACCTGGACGCGCTCTTCCACGTCCCCGAGCTGCCCGAGGGCGCGGTGCGCCACGCCCGGGTCGCGCAGGACCACGGCCTGGAGAAGGCGCTCGACAACGAGCTGATCAAGCTCGCCGCCGACGCCCTGCAGGCCGCCACCGCCGAGGCCGCCCAGCCGGTCCGCGCCCAGGTCGCGATCCGCAACGTCAACCGGACGGTCGGCACCATGCTCGGCCACGAGGTGACCCGGAAGTTCGGCGGCGCGGGCCTGCCCGACGACACCGTCGACATCACCTTCACCGGCTCGGCGGGCCAGTCCTTCGGCGCCTTCGTGCCGCGCGGCATCACGCTGCGCCTGGAGGGCGACGCCAACGACTACGTCGGCAAGGGCCTCTCCGGCGGCCGGGTGATCGTCCGCCCGGACCGGGGCGCCGAGCACCTCGCCGAGTACTCCACCATCGCGGGCAACACCATCGCCTACGGCGCCACCGGCGGCGAGCTGTTCCTGCGCGGCCGGACCGGCGAGCGGTTCTGCGTCCGCAACTCCGGCGCCCTGGTGGTCTCGGAGGGCGTGGGCGACCACGGCTGCGAGTACATGACCGGCGGCCACGCGGTGGTCCTGGGCGAGACCGGGCGCAACTTCGCGGCCGGCATGTCGGGCGGCATCGCGTACGTCGTCGACCTCGACCTCCACCACGTCAACTCCGGCAACCTGGCCGCCGTCGAGCCCCTCACCGAGGCCGACGGGCAGTGGCTGCACGACGTCGTGCGCCGCCACCAGGAGGAGACCGGCTCCACCGTCGCCGAGAAGCTGCTCGCCGACTGGCCGGCCGCGGCGGCCCGCTTCAGCAAGATCATCCCGTCCACGTACAAGGCAGTGCTCGCCGCCAAGGAAGCCGCTGAGCTCGCCGGTCTCTCCGAGCAGGAGACCACCGAGAAGATGATGGAGGCGGCGACCAATGGCTGACCCCAAGGGCTTTCTCACCACCGGCCGCGAGGTCGCGCGGACCCGCCCCGTGGCCGAGCGCGTCAAGGACTGGAACGAGGTCTACGTTCCCGGCTCGCTGCTGCCGATCATCAGCAAGCAGGCCGGGCGCTGCATGGACTGCGGCATCCCCTTCTGCCACAACGGCTGTCCGCTGGGCAACCTGATCCCCGAGTGGAACGACTACGCCTACCGCGAGGACTGGTCGGCCGCCTCCGAGCGGCTGCACGCCACCAACAACTTCCCGGAGTTCACCGGGCGGCTGTGCCCGGCCCCCTGCGAGTCGGCGTGCGTGCTCGGCATCAACCAGCCCGCCGTCACCATCAAGAACGTCGAAGTCTCGATCATCGACAAGGCGTGGGACAGCGGCGACGTCACCCCGCAGCCCCCGGAGCGCCTCTCCGGCAAGACCGTCGCCGTCATCGGCTCGGGCCCGGCGGGCCTCGCCGCCGCCCAGCAGCTGACCCGGGCCGGTCACACGGTCGCGGTGTACGAGCGCGCCGACCGCATCGGCGGACTGCTGCGCTACGGCATCCCCGAGTTCAAGATGGAGAAGGTGCACATCAACCGCCGCATCGAGCAGATGCGCGCGGAGGGCACCAAGTTCCGCACCGAGGTCGAGATCGGCCGGGACATCGACGCCGCCAAGCTGCGCCGCCGCTACGACGCGGTGGTCGTCGCGGCCGGCGCCACGGTCTCCCGCGACCTGCCGGTCCCCGGCCGCGAGCTGAACGGCATCCACTTCGCCATGGAGTACCTGCCGCTCGCCAACAAGGTGCAGGAGGGCGACTTCGTGGCGCCCCCGCTGACCGCCGAGGGCAAGCACGTCGTGGTCATCGGCGGCGGCGACACCGGCGCGGACTGCGTGGGCACCGCCCACCGCCAGGGCGCGGCCTCGGTCACCCAGCTGGAGATCATGCCCCGGCCCGGCGAGGACCGCCCCGGGCACCAGCCCTGGCCGACCTTCCCGATGCTCTACAAGGTCACCTCGGCCCACGAGGAGGGCGGTGAGCGGGTCTACTCCGTCTCCACCACCCACTTCGAGGGCGACGAGGACGGCAACGTCCAGTTCCTGCACCTCGTCGAGGTCGAGTTCGCCGACGGCAAGCTCACCCAGAAGCCGGGCACCGAGCGGAGGATCCCCGCCCAGCTGGTCACCCTCGCCATGGGCTTCACCGGCACCGACCAGGCCAACGGCCTGGTGGCGCAGTTCGGCCTGGAGCTCGACGAGCGCGGCAACATCGCCCGCGACGCCGACTTCGCCACCAACGTCGACGGCGTGTACGTGGCCGGTGACGCGGGGCGCGGTCAGTCCCTGATCGTCTGGGCGATCGCGGAGGGCCGTTCGGCGGCCCGGGGCGTGGACCGGTACCTTACGGGGAGGAGCGCGCTGCCCGCCCCGATCCGCCCGACGGACCGGGCCCTGACGGTCTGAGTCCGCTCCACCAGAACGTCCCGTACAACGGCGTACGGAACTGAGCGCGGCGCCTGCCCCACTGTCCCCGACCGGACGACTGGGCGGGCGCCGCGATGCTTTCGCGCCCGGTGTCGCGGCCGGGCGCGGCGCGGGACGTCAGCCCTTCGCCGCCGGGGCCAGCCAGGTGACCACCACCGCGCCCGCCACGCTCACCACCCCGGCCAGCGCCAGCCAGCGGGCCCACTCCACCAGCACCCAGATCCGCCGGGTGCGGGCCACCTCGTAGTGCAGCACCGGGGTCGCCCCCAGCACCAGCGTCTCGCCCGGCCGGCCGTGCACCGCCGAGACGGCCAGCCAGGAGGCGGTGATCAGCGCCGCGAACCCGGTGATCAGCAGAGCGACCACCCACATCCGGTGGCCGTGCGGCAGCTTGCTCAGGTTCTCCTGGCCCTTGAGCACGAAGACGGTGGTGAGCAGCCCGGTGAGCGAGGCGAGGAAGTTGCGGTACCCCTCGGCCTGCGCCCGGGCCACCTCCAGCTGCCGCCGGGGGAAGGCCATCTCCTCGGCCCGCCGGTCGGCGTCCCGCAGCTGGCGCGGGGTGAAGGCGCTCACCGCGGCAGCCCCGACGCGGGCCAGTCGAGGTAGAGGCCCGCGCCGCAGCCGGTGTCCCCGGGGGGCCGGCCCAGATGGACCGAGGCGCAGGTGCACGTGGTGTACCAGGGCGGCGGCGGCACCGCCTGGCGCCGGCCGGGGAACCCGCCCTTGGGCACGGCGTGCTGCCCGACGGGCCAGCGCTTGGTCATCGAGCAGCGGCAGACCGGGCAGATCCCGCTCACCTCGTACCGCTCCTGCCCGTCCCGCAGCCGTACCCAGGTGAACCCGGTCAGGGGCGTCGGATGTTCGACGTCGGCGTTGTAGGCGACGGCTGGACTCATGCGTCAGGACTTTCTGTGGGAGGGAGGGTGAGGCCGAACAGCTCGGCGTAGTGCGTCAGCCGCTCCCGTACGCCGTCCTCGGCGAGGTCGGTCCCGGCGGCGCAGCGGGCCAGGTGGTCCGGGTCCACCGCACCGGCGACGGCGGGGGCGCGGCCGGTGAGCCCGGTGGTGAGGACGATGACGTCCCGCCAGTCGGGCACGGTCTCCCGCACCCGGGCGTCCGGCTCCCGGACGGTGACGTCGAGGCCCAGGCACCGGAACGGCGCGTACCGCTCGTACGCCCGCCCGAGCGTCCAGCCGAACCGCCCGGCCACCAGGACGAGTTCGAGCGGACCCAGCAGCCCCGGCCCGAGCAGCCCCGGGTCGAAGGCGGCGAAGTCGAAGAGGGCGGGCCGCAGGTCTTCGAGCGCGGCGGCGTCCGGACCGGAGAAGTCGCCGGGGACGGGCGGGGCGCCGAGCGGGGTGAAGCGGGAGAGGGCCCGGACGGTCTCGCCGAGGGACTGGCCGCTGTTGCGGGCGTGCCGGAAGAGCTGATGGATCGTCAGGCGTGTGCGGAACCCGGCGGGCGCCGCGCTGTCCGTCAGCGCGAGGACGTCCTGGGCGGTGGCCGTGAGGACCTCGCTGGCCGACGGGATGTCGGGGACCGCCAGGGCGACGTGCTGCTCGGTGTCGTACAGCAGTCGCAGCAGCTGCCCCAGCGGCATCCGCTCCCGCGCGCTGATCTGCAGCAGCTGGGCGGCCTGCAGGCCCGAGGCGTCCAGGACCGACACGTGCCGGGCCCGCGCGACGCGGTTCTGGGTCACCAGGTCCGAGATGAGCAGCGTCGTCAGCAGCCGGCTCCGGTCGGACCACTGCCGCTCCACGCCGTCGAGCTGGCGCACGCAGTCCTCGCTCAGCACCCCGCACAGCTCCAGCAGCCGCAGGTCCTCCTTGAGCCGGGAGGCGTCGACGTCCTGGGACGTCTGCCACAGCGCGGCCACCAGGGTCCAGGGGCCCAGCGGCTGCCCGGGATCGGCCACCAGGTGGCACGCGTCGTCGAACCAGCGCGGCGCGGTCCACGCCCGTACCTCCTCCGGCAGGTCCAGCGGCCCCGCCCCGACGGCCGGTGCCAGCTCGTGCCAGGTGTCGAGCAGCACGCCGACGGGGACCTGGCTGTCGGCCGAGAGCCGCAGCAGATGGAGGGGGCCGACGGCTCCGCGGTTCCAGGAGAAGTGCAGGGGGGAGTCGAGGCCGAGCAGCCGGCGGTCCTGCCCGCTGAGCCGCCGGTGGGGCAGGGGGTCGGGCCGTGGACGCGCGAGCGAGAAGCCCAGCGGCGCCAACTGCTCGATCCGCCGCACCAGTTGGGCGTGCTCGGCGGCACTCGGCGCGCGCAGCAGCAGTTCGACGGGGTTCACCCGCCCGTCCCGCCACAGGTACTCCTCGGGTTCCAGCACGTTGATGAACTGGGCGCCCAGCAGGTTCGCCTCCTTGATGGAGGGGTGTTCGTCACCGAGGGGGCCGTCGAGGTCCGGAGCGGCCGGCAGGGCCGGGGCGAGGGAGTTGAGCACCCGCAGGGCCGCCGCGGCCTCGGCGAGGGAGACCCCCTCCTGGGCGGCGACGGCCAGGAGCGGGGCGTGGAGGGCGGGGGTCGTACGGGCCGAGCGGGCGGCGTCGTGGTAGGCCGCGGCGAGCGCGGCCATCAGCCCGGTCACCGGGATGTCCGCCAGGGACACCCCGTCCGGCACGGGCGGCACCGCCACCCCGGCGATCGCGTAGCGGCGCTGGTGGCGCAGGGCCACGTCGAGCGGCAGCCGGCTCTCGGCGGCGGCCGTCAGGGCCGGGTACCAGGGGCCGCGCTGGGGCGTGCGCAGCAGCAGGGAGTCCAGGCCGACGGGCTCGGGGTAGCCGGCGGGCCGGACGTCCAGGGCGCCCCACTTGCCGGTGATGCCGAGGTGGCCCCACCGCCACTCGTGCAGCAGCTCCCGTTCGTACGTCGGCATGTCCAGCAGCCTGCGGAGGTAGTGCCTGCGCTTGATGAGCACCTTGTCCAGCGGCAGGCACCCGGCCCGGGCGAGCGGGACCCGGCTGGAGGAGAGGTCGTAGTCGTCGTACTCCGACTTGAGGATCCCCACCGCCTCCCGAGGCAGCCCCTCCAGGACCGCGAGCGCCAGCCGCGGTGTCTTCTCGGCGAGCTCCCACAGCCAGCGCAGCGGCACCTCCTCGCAGTCGGCGACCGCCTCGCCCGCCGCGGCGAGCAGGGTGTCCATGACGAGGTCCTCGTCGCACGACAGCAGACGGTTGCGGTCCACGCTCGGTACGGGGCTGTGCTTCTCGCGGAGGTTGAAGACGTGGCCGAACACCTCGGGGGCGTCCTTGATGACCACCCCGTCCAGCAGCAACTGTCCCGCCCCCTGCACCACCCAGGCGTCCGGACCCGCCGGGAGCGCGGTCGCGAGCCGGTCCGGGGCCGCCCCGCCCAGCACCCCGGGCTCCCACTCGCCGCTGCGCCCCTTCGCCCCGTCCCGGCCGTACTCGACCGCCGAGACCGGGTGGTCGCTCACCCACAGCAGCGACTTCAACGCCTCGACCAGGGACGGGGGTTCGCCGTCCTGGGCGCTGAGGTAGAGCCGGACGCGGGTGCCGCCGCGGGCGGGCGCGTCGTCGGTCTCACGGATCTGCAGGAGGCCCGAGCCGGACTGGATCTCGGCCTGGTGCGGGCGGTCGACGAGGCGCAGGCCGTGCTGGTCGACCGGGGCCGTCCAGACCACCACCTCCTCCGCGAGCATGAAGTAGCTGAACACGCCGATGCCGAACCGGCTGTTCATCCCGATGTCCGCGATCTTGGCGCGGCGCCAGTTGCGCCGCTCCTGGACGAAGTCGGGGTCCTGCTCGTAGCGCTTGCCCGCCCGCGCGAACATCGAGGTGAGCTTGGCCCAGCTCATCCCCGTGCCGTTGTCCTCGCACTCGATGTACGGGCGGCCCTCCGGGTCCCAGCCCTGGGCGAAGGAGATCCTCGGGGTCCAGCCGGAGTCGCTGCCGCCGAGCGCGCGGCGGTACTCCACGCGCAGGCTCCGGTGGCGGCAGGCGTCCAGGGCGTTCTGGTAGAGCTCGCGCACCGCCAGCATCTTGTCGCCGTACAGCTGGGTGCCCATCAGGAGCGGGCGGATCTCGTCCTCGGCCAGCCGGAACCGCTCCAGCGGCTTGGTGTACCGGCCGTCCTGCGGCACCAGGTACTCCGTGGTCACCGCCGCCGGGAGCCCGCGCAGCAGCGGCGGGGGCGCGCCGCCCTTCCAGCGGCGGCGCAGCGCGTGCAGCCAGGCGTCGGCGGTGGCGGCCAGCTCCTCGACGGCCGCGTGCAGGGCGGGGTGCGGGCAGCGGAAGGACACCGCCAGGCCGTACTCCCCGGTGGCGCCCGCCTCCCGGTCCACCGTCTCGTAGTCGAAGTTCTCCGAGAGGGCCGCCACCATGCCGCGCGGCACCAGCGGCCGGTGCGCGCCCAGGTGGTCGACCAGGACGCTGGACATCCGGCGCGGGTCGGCGGCCAGCAGCCCGGCCGTCCACAGCAGATGGGCCAGCTCCTCGCCGCGCCACTGGTTGCCCCGCACCGCGCGGAAGGTGCTCCACTGGTCCGGGTCGTCGGTCTCGTTGATCCGGGGGCTGCCGCCGGGCGCCACCGTGAGATGGGCGAGGACCTGCCGGAGCTGGTGGCCGATCAGCCGCCGCGCGTCGGGGGCGGGCGCGGCCGAGGAGTCCTCGGCGCCCGCCGCGACCGCCTCCGCCGCCAGGGCCAGCAGCCGGGCCATCGCCTCGTACTGCCCGTCGCTCTCCCACAGCCGGTCCCAGTCGGCGATGAAGCGGTGCCGCAGCCAGTGGTCGGCGGCGCTCGCCGCGTCGTCGAGGTGGCGCCGCCGCAGGGTCTCGGCGGCGATCCCCACCTGGGAGTGGGCCCGGCACACGTCGCGGGCGGCGTCGCGCACCTCGGCGGCATGGTCCCCGCACACCCTGGGCGCGTGTTCCGGGTCGAGCCGGTCGGGCAGCAGCTCCGCGAGCTCGTCGAGCGCGACGGCGACCAGCCCCTCGTGGACCAGGGGCGCGGCGAGCAGCGCGGCGGTCTCGGCGGGGGAGAGCCGCTCGCTGCCGCACAGCCGCGCCTCCCGTACGAGGGCGGAGAGCTGTCTCTCGATCCGGACCGGCGAGCGCGGGTCGCCCCACGGGTCGAGGGTGTGGGCGCCGCTGCCCGCCCGGCTCTCGGCGGTCAGCCGGGCCAGGTCGCTCAGCTTGTCCTTGATCCGCCGATGGGTCTCGGGGCTGCCCGAGGTGTGCTCCCACAGCCCGGAGCCGAGCACCGAGTCGGTCCAGGCGAGGGCCTCCCGGGAGCCGGTGCACAGCGGCAGTTCGAACGCCCAGCCCTGGCGCAGATGGGCGACGGAGGGGGTGACGGCGGGCGGCGGCACGGTGAGCCGCCGGGTCAGCCGCCGCACCGCCGTCCTGGTGTAGGCGACGACCTCGCCGAACGTGGTGGGGTGCGAGGTCGGGGCCAGCGCCTCGGCCAGCGCGCGGCCGAAGTAGCTGCCCTCCACCGGGTCGGCGTACGAGGGCGCGCCGGGCGCCGAGCCGTACAGCCACAGCACGTTGTCGTACCCGTCGGTGCGGGCGGTGGCGCGCTCGGCCGGGCCGGGGCCCGCGGTGCGGCAGATGTCCAGGCAGATCACCGCGGTGACGTCCGGGCGCAGCCCGCCCAGCAGCTTCTCGGGGTCCGCGGGCAGCAGCGTGTCCACCAGCAGCGCCCGTCCGCCGCCCGGGAGTTCGTCGCCGGGCTGGGCGTCGGCCGGGACCAGGTAGTCGCGTTCGCCGAGCGACTCGCCGTGGCAGGAGAGGTAGACGACCGCGAGGTCGCCGGGCGCGCAGGAGCGGAAGAACTCGCGCAGGCGGCGCAGCAGCAGACTCCGGGTCAGCTCCCCGTCCCCGGGGTCGGCCCCGGCGACCGCGTACGCGGACTGCTCCAGCGCCTTGGAGACCGCCTCGATGTCGCGCTCCACGCACTCCAGCGCCGGGAACCGGTCCGCGAGCGCCGGATCCTGGCGCAGGAACCGGGTCTCGGGGACCCCGAGGACCAGCGCCCGCCGGGCTCCCGTGGTGCCGTCGTCCCCGCCCCGGGCACCATCCGTGCCGGCCGCGCCGCCCATCCCCAACCCCTTTGCTCCCGCTGCCCCCAGATGATTTCAGAAGGGGCGGGAGCGCGGTCCGGCGGTCGGGACTATTGGTCGAGCCGATGGACCGTCAGATCCGTGAAGCGCACCTGGGCGTCCTCCGTGTACGCGCCCACGCCGCCCTGGAGATAGGGGCGTTCGACGTCGGTGAAGTCGGCGAGGCCCGCCGTGTCCACCGCGACCGCGAGCCGGGCGCCGCGCTGCTCGACCCGGACCGTGTACCGGGCGCCCACCGGGAACCGCTGCTCCCCGGTGGCCAGGAAGCGCTGGCCGCCCGGGTAGGCGGGATCGCGTTTGCCCAGCTCCCAGCCGTTGGGCTTGAGGGCGAGGTAGTAGAAGTGCTCCGGGTCGGTGTACGCCCAGACCAGCCAGGCCACCTCCCAGGTGTTGGGCGCCGGGGTGCGCAGCTGCCGGACCGTGCGCAGCCGCGCCTGGTAGCGGACGTCCGCGTACGAGGCGCGGCTGACGACCAGTCCGGCGTGCGTGACGTCCGCGGCGGTGGCCCGGCGCGGCGTCAGCTCCAGGGCGGAGTCGCTCCCGGTGTTGCTGCCCTGACCGTTGAAGACGGACCGCCAGACGCCGTGCGTGCTGCCGTCGGCCCAGGGCTCGTGCGCCGCCGGTCCGGAACCGGCCGCGCACCGGGTGAGGCCGAACACCCCGGCCGCCAGTAGGGCCGCGGCCAGGGCCAGGGTGACGGCCGTGCGCCTGCGGCTTCCGGGCCGGCCGGGCGGAACCGGACGCCGCAGGCGCGGGGCTGTCGTCATGGGGTCGAGTATGGCCCCGGTCCGGCACTCGTGGGGCGCGCCTGGAGCGCGTCGAGGGAGGGTTCCGCCGCGAAGTCCTCGGCGAGCTGGGTGAGGATCCGTCCGGCCGCGCCGCCGTCCCCGAACGGATTGCCCGCCGTGGCCATCCGCCGGTACGCCTCCGGGTCGTCGAGCAGGGCGGCGGCGGCGCCCGCGATGGTGTCCGGGTCGGTGCCGATCAGCCGGGCCGCCCCGGCCTCGACCGCCTCCGGCCGTTCGGTGGTGGTGCGCAGCACCAGCGCGGGCTTGCCGAGGCTGGGCGCCTCCTCCTGGATGCCGCCGGAGTCGGTCAGCACCAGGTCGCAGCCGGCCAGGGTGGCGGTGAAGTCCGGGTAGTCCAGCGGCTCGACGAGGTGGATGCCCGGCTGTCCGGCCAGCGGCAGCAGGGCCTCGCGCACGGCCGGGCTGCGGTGCAGCGGCAGCACGATCTCCACGTCGCCGCGGGCGGCCAGCAGACACAGCGCCCGGCCCATGGCCCGCATCCGGTCGCCCTGGTTCTCCCGGCGGTGCAGGGTGACCAGGACGCGGCGGTGGGAGGTCTGGAAGGCGCAGCGGCCGAGCCCTTCGGCGAGCGCCCACTGGAGGTTGTCGACGACGGTGTTGCCGGTGGTGAAGATCTGGCCGGTCGCGATGCCCTCGGCCGCCAGGTGCCGGGCGGCGCGTTCGGTGGGGGCGAAGTGCCAGCGCGCCATCCGGCCGATGAGGCAGCGGTTGAGCTCCTCGGGGAAGGGGTTGTCGGGGACGCCGGTGCGCAGGCCCGCCTCGACGTGGGCGACGGGGATGCGCTCGTAGAACGCGGCCAGCGCCCCGGCCAGCGCGGTCGTCGTGTCGCCCTGGACGACGACGAGGTCGGGCCGCTGGGTGCGCAGCAGGGTGCCGAGGCCCGCCACCAGACGGGCGGTCAGATCGGACAGCTGCTGGCGTTCGCGCATGACGTCGAGGGCGACCCTGACGTCGACCCGCAGCAGCCCCAGCATCTGCTGGAGCATCTCGCGGTGCTGGCCGGTGGTGACGACGACCGGTTCGAACTGGGTGTCGTCGGCCAGGGCCCGGGCCAGCGGCGCCAGCTTGATGGCTTCGGGCCGGGTGCCGAGCACCAGCATGGCGCGTACGGGCACGCCGGACGGACACGTGGACATGGGTCCCCCTAGGGCAGGGTCGAGCGGATGAGGAAAGGAAGGAAGAGAGAAGGCAGGAGCGGAGCTCAGGTGCGCGCGGCAGCGCGCTCGGGCGCTCAGGTGCGCGCGGTCTTCAGCCAGGTGCGCTTTCCGGTGACCATCCGCCACAGCCCCCACCAGCCGGCCGCGAACCAGATGTAGCCGTACAGGACGAAGACATGGGCGATCAGCACGGACCGCACCAGGCCGAGTTCGCGCTCGCGCCGGGCGTACACGAAGCCGTACGCGTACGCGGTGGTGAAGGAGAGCAGATACGGGCCGAGCAGCCACATCGGTGAGACCAGGGCCCGGCCCGCCTCGGCGGAGGCGACGGCGGTGCCGCCCGCCGCGACCAGGAAGGAGAGCGGCAGCATCGAGGTGAGCAGGATGAGCACCGGGCTCGACAGGTGGTAGAGCAGATCGAGCGCGGCCCTCGTCGGGACGGACCGCAGGATGAGCGGCACGAGCCCGGCGGACTGCAAGTGGCCCTGGAACCAGCGGGATCGCTGCCGTACCAGGCGCCGCAGGTCGAGCACGGCCTGCTGGGAGACGGCCGCGGTGGTGCAGTGCTGGTTGACCCAGCCCCGGGCGATCAGCCGGACCCCGAGGTCGAGGTCCTCGGTGAGGCTGTCGCTCCAGGGGCCGTCGGGGCCCAGGGTGCGCAGGGCGGAGAGCCGCATGAACTGGCCGTTGCCGCCCATGCCGACGCTGCCGATGAAGCGGCGTCCGCTCTGGAAGACATCGCCGTACACCACGAACTCCATGTCCTGGAGCCGGGCCAGGAGTCCGCTGCACCGGTTGTACATGCGGACGCAGATCTGGGTGGCGCCGGTGCGCGGGTCGTCGAAGAACGGGTCGACGGACTGCACGACATGGCCGTCGAGCCGGCCGTCCGCGTCGACCACGCAGAGGATGACGTCGTCGGGGTCGTATCCGTCCAGCACCCCGGATTCGGTGAGATGACGGATGCCGTCGTTGAGCGCGGCCCCTTTGCCGCGCCTGGCGTCGGGAAGTTCGCGCCGGTGGAGGCGGACCCGGTCGGAGCCCGCGGCCAGGGCGATCTGCGACGTACGGTCGTCGGACGCGTCGTCGATGACCAGGGCCAGGAAATTCCCGGCGGGGAGCGAGGTGATCCGCGCCAGGCTCTCGGCGAGCACCTTCTCTTCATTGAGGCAGGCGAGCAGAAATACATAGAGCCGCTCTTTGCGCGGTCCTTTTCTGCGGGGTGCCCGGCGCCTGGAGAGAAGAAAGAGACTGGTGTTGTAGCACCCCGCCATCAGGATGAGGGAAATACTGGACCAGAGAAGCAGGTCGACGATCATTTCTGCCCCAGGTCCATTCGCTGTTCTTCCGGTCCGGGCGACCGGCGCAGTCGAATTCTGATCAGTAAGAGGATGCAGGCGGTCAGGCAGTAGAGAACGAAGCCCGCACCGGCCGTGGCCTGCAGAGCTTTGGCCAAAGGTAGGCCGGGTACGGCCTCGGGTGCCGCCGCCATCCCCGCCAGTGGCAGCACTGTGCCCAAGGCAGGTTTTCCGTACATGGGTTCCCCCCCATTTTTACCCACACGTCACCGCGTGAGACGGCGAACGTAGCAGATTCGGTGGGCGCCGCGAGTGCGGAGGATGAAAGTTCACAGGTTCACTTCGCGGGGCCGGACATTGCCCCGATCGAGGGACCCTCGGCCCCATTGACAGCCTTTGTGATCCGCCAGAAGAATCGTGTGCCTCATTCGCTCAAGATCCCCGTTCCCGCTATTACGGGAACGGGGAATCCGGTCTGTTTTCGCCGACCGGCAAAGAGGGGGGAAAGACTCGTGAAATCCCTGAGAAAGGCGCGGCTGCGCCGTGCCCGGGGACGGCGGCGGCTCACCGTCGTCCTCGCCCTGCTCACGGCGCTCTTCGGCACCGTGCTCGCGGCCTCGGCCGCCCCGGCGGGCCAGCCGCCACCCCGTCCCGACCTCACCGTGCCCGTCGCCGGACTGAACAAGGTCGGCCTGGCCGACTGGGCGAAGGCGCAGCTCACGGCCGACACCCGGCGCCGCACCACACCGCCGGGGCCGGTCGGCAAGATCCTGTCGGGCGTCACGGACACCGTGCGCCGGCTCCTCCAGGCGGCGGCGCCCGCCTCCACCTCCACGCTCGTGCTCTACGACACGGCGGGACCCTACGGATACCTCGGCGAGCTGTACGCCATGGCCACCGCCAACCTCGGCGGTCACTTCGGCACCGTAACCGCCAAGCCGGTCTCCCAGTACACCGCGGGCATGCTCGGCCAGTACACCGCGACCGTCTACCTGGGCTCCACGTACTACGGCGGCGACCTCCCGGACGCCGTGCCGCCCGCCCTCTACCAGGACGTCCTGGCCTCCACCAAGCCGGTGGTCTGGGCCGGGGACAACATCTGGAACATGGGCAACGCGGTCGGCGTGGCCCAGTTCACCCAGAAGTACGGCTGGGACCCGACCACCTCGTACTTCTCGGACGGCGGCTCCATCGGGACCGTCACCCAGGTGACCTACGGGGGCCAGGCCCTCACCCGGAAGATCCCGGACGGGCAGGACGGCGGCGTGCTGCGCCCCAACGTCCTCACCGGGGCCGGGTATCCGCCGGTGACCACGGTCGCGGAGGCGCTCGACTCCTCGACGGGCAAGACCTTCCCCTGGGCGGTGCGCTCGGCCAACCTCACCTATCTGGGTGAGATCCCGTTCGCCTACGTCTCCGAGAGCGACCGGGTCATCGCCTTCGAGGACATGCTCTTCGACGCGCTCGCGCCCGGCACCGCCACCCAGCACCGGGCCATGGTCCGGCTGGAGGACATCAGCCCCGACTCCGACCCGGCCCAGCTCAAGACCATGGCCGACTACCTCTACTCGCAGCACATCCCGTACGGGATCAACGTCATCCCCGTCTACACCGACCCCAAGGGCGTCTACAACGGCGGGACCGCGCAGACGGTGACGCTGGCGCAGCGCCCGCAGGTCGTCTCGGCGCTGCGGTACATGCTGGCGCGCGGCGCGGTGCTGATGGAGCACGGCTACACGCACCAGTACGGCTCGGTCGACAACCCCTACACCGGGGTGACGGGTGACGACTTCGAGTTCTACCGGGCCCATGTGGACGCGGGGAACAACGTGGTCTACGACGGCCCGGTGGCCGAGGACTCCGCGCTGTGGGCGCAGTCCCGGGTCACCGCCGGACTCACCGCGTTCACCCTGGCCGGTCTGCCGCGGCCACTGCTGTGGACGACGCCGCACTACGCCGCGTCCGCCACGGACTACCGCGTCTTCGGCCAGAACTTCGGGGCCCGGCTGGAACGTTCGCTGTACTTCGCCGGGACGCTCACCGGTGGTACGGCGGACCCGAACCGGTTCATCGGCCAGTTCTTCCCGTACGTCGTCAACGACGTGTACGGGACCAAGGTGCTGCCGGAGAACATCGGGAACTATGAGCCCGTGGAAATCAACAACCATCCGCCGCGGCTCCCGGCCGACCTGGTCGCCTCGGCCAAGGCCAACCTCGCGGTCCGGGACGGCTTCGCGAGCTTCTTCTACCACCCCTACTATCCGCTCCAGCCGCTGATCGACACGATCAACGGCATCAAGGCCCTGGGCTACACCTTCGTCAGCCCCGCGGCCCTGTGACACGTACCCGCACGAGGGCGGTCGCGGCTGTCGCCGCGGCCGCCGCTCTCGTGCTCGCGGGCTGCTCGGGCGGGAGCGGCACCGGACCGGGGCCGGGCCCGTCCCGCTCCGGCGGCTCGGGCGCGCCGCACGACGACGGGCGGGTGCGCGGGATGACCCTGCCGTCCTGGGCGGTGGACGACTACGGCGGTCCGCGCGCGCGGCAGTACCTGGCGGACATCGCGCACACCGGCGCCCGCTGGGTCGTCTTCACGCCGACCTGGTACCAGAAGAACACCGAGGAGTCCGGGCAGCGCCCCACCGAGGAGACGGCGAGCGACGCGAGCCTGCGGGGGATCAGCGCCCTGGCGCGCGCGGCCGGGCTCAAGGTGATGCTCAAGCCGCACGTGGACCTGGTGGACGGCACGGACCGGGCGGAGATCCGCCCCGCCGACCGGGCCGCCTGGTTCACCTCGTACGAGCGGTTCATCACCCACTACGCGGACCTGGCGCGCGAGACGGGCGCCGAGCGGTTCGTGGTCGGCACGGAGCTGGCGGGCGTCTCGGCCGACGGGGCGGCCTGGCACCGGGTGGTGGCGGCGGTCCGCTCGCACTACCGGGGGCCGCTGACGTACGCCGCCAACTACGACGAGTACGCCAAGGTCGCGTTCTGGCAGGACCTCGACGTCATCGGGGTGGACGCGTACTGGCCGCTGGCCGAGAAGCCGACGACGGACGCGGGCGCGCTGGCGCGGGCCTGGCGGCCGATCGCCGACGAACTCGCCGCGTTCTCCGCGAGCCGGCACCGGCCGGTGCTGTTCACCGAGGCCGGCTACACCAGCCAGCGCGGCTCGACCACCGCGCCCTACTCCTGGACGGTCAGCAAGAAGGACGGCGCCGACGAGCAGGCCGCCGCCTACCGGGCGCTCCTCGACACCTTCGCGGGCCGGGCCTGGTGGGCCGGGGTGTGCTGGTGGATGTGGGACGACTGGCCGGACAGCGGCGAGACCCCGGCGCGGCTGGCGTACACCCCGCACGGGAAGCCGGCCGAGGAGGTGCTGCGCGCGCACTGGGCCGACTCTATTGACTAAAAGTCAAATCCGCTCCAGTCTCGGGACCGGGCCGCCGCGGCAGTCGTCGCCGGCGCCGCGGCCGTCGCCCATGGCCACCGCCACCGTCCCGGGAGGTTCCATGAGCACCGAAGAGCTGTCACGGCTGGGTACGGAACTGGGCGCGCCGCCGCCCGCCGCCCTGGCGGAGCTGACGGACGATCAACTCAAGGCGCTCCTCGGCGCGTTGCTCGCCGAGAAGGCGGCGCGCGCCGCCGGTCTCGAAGAGGCCGCCGAGGAGGCGCTGAAGCTCGTCCCCGCGCTCGCCCGGGGCCCCGTCCGCCGCATCCTCTTCAAGTGAGCCGGTGACCGCCATGGACAAGCTGCTCGGCCGCGCCGAGACCCAGAAGACCGCCCGCCTGCTCGGCCGCGACCCCGGGGACCTGGCGTTCCTGGCCGCGCTGCCCCCGGCCGACCTGCGACGGCTGCGGGAGCAGACCGTCGCCGCCCTCTTCGACGGCACCCCCGAGATGCTCGACCGGATCGCCCGCGCCACCAAACTGGTGCCCGCCGGGGTCGCCGCCGCCATCTCGCAGAAGGCCCTCGGGCCGCGCCTGGCCGCCGCCGTCGCGGGCAAGCTGGAGCCGGGCCGGGCCGCCGACATCATCGACAAGCTGCCGGTCTCCTTCACCGCCGAGTCCTGCGCCCATCTCGACCCCCGGCGCATCCCCGGCATCGTCGACCGGCTGGACGAGAACCTGCTGGTACGGGTCTCGGTCGCGCTCGCCGAACGCGGCGACCACCTCACCATGGGCCGGTTCGTCGGCCATCTGCGCGACTCCGCCCTGGAGCGGATCCTGCCGCAGATCGACGACGCGGTGGTGCTGCGCACCGGCGCCGCGATCGACCAGCCCGGCCAACTGGGCCGCATCCTCGACCTGATGGGCGAGGAGCGCCTGGCGCGGGTGGTGGCCGCGGCGGCCGACGGCCTGTGGCCGCAGGCGCTGACGGTGGCCGCGCTGGTCACCGGCGAGCACCGCGAGCGCATCGCCGTACTGGCGGCGCGCCTGCCGTCCGACCGGCTGGACGCGCTGGTGAGGACGGTGGCGGCCGAGGAGCTGTGGGAGTCGCTGCTCCCGCTGGTGGCCCTGCTGCCCCCGGACGACCTGCGGACCGTGGCCCGGCTGCCCTCCCTGGACGACCCGGAGGTGCTGACCGGCATCGTCCCGGCGGTGGTGGCGACGGGGCTGTGGGCGGAGTTCCTGCCCCTGCTGCACCTCCTGCCCGACCGCTCCCGCACGGCGGTGGCCGGGGCGGCGGGCGCCCTCCCGGAGCCCGATCTGGACGCCCTGGCCCAGGAGGTCGACAAGCGCGACCTGTGGGACCTGGTCCTGCCCCTGGTCGAGCTGATGGACGACGAGGCGAAGGAGCGCATCCTGGCGCTGGAGGCGTTCCAGGACCACGGGTAGGATCCGGAGCGCCCCGCCGGTGTCGGCGGGGCGTCGGCGGCGCCCCGTCAGCCGGGCAGCCCGCCGTGGTGTGCCAGCACCTCCGCCCGGCACACCGCCGGAGTGCCCCAGGCGTCGCGGAGGGGGCGGGCCTTGCGCAGCCACAGGGCCAGGGGGAGTTCCTCCGTGTAGCCCACGGCGCCGTGGAGCTGGAGGGCCGTGCGGGCGGCCCGGTAGGCGCACTCGCCCGCGGCCGTCTTCGCCGCCGCCAGGTCGCCCGGGGCGAGGGTGAGCGCCGCCCCGTACACCAGCGGCCGGGCGAACTCGACGGCCAGCAGGGTGTCGGCGAGGCGGTGCTTGACCGCCTGGAACGAGCCGATGGGGACGCCGAACTGGGTGCGCCGCTTCACATGCGCCACGGTCCGCCCCAGCAGCTCCTCGGCGACCCCGAGCGCCTGCGCCGCCGCCGCCAGTCTGGCCCAGCGCACGGCGTACGCCACCGCCTCGGCCAACTGCGGCCCCTTGGCGAGCAGTTCGCCGCCCGGATCCGGCTCCGCGAGGCGCCGGGCCGGGTCGGACGAGGCGCGCAGGGGGCCGTGGCCCGGGGCGAGGCGGAGCCCGGCCGCGTCGGCCACCAGCACGGCGTCGGCCGCGTCCGGGTCGAGCACCCGGGGTCCGCTCGCCGCGAGGCCCAGGGTGACCACGGCCTCGCCGGTGAGCAGCGCGGGCAGCAGGCGTGCGGCCGGGCCCGGCTCGCCCAGCTCGGCGAGCCGGGTCAGCAGCGCCGTGGCCGCGGCCGTCTCCACCACCGGGCCGGGCACCGCGTGACGGCCCAACTCGCGGTGGGCGAAGGCGAGTTCGACCGGGAGGCGGCCGGGACCCCCGTACGCCTCCGGGGCCGCCAGGGACCACGTGCCCGCCCCGCCCAGCCGGTGCCAGAGCGCCCGGCCCGGGCCGTGGTCCCCGGCGGACCAGGCCCGTACCGCCGACGGGGTGTCCGCCGCCGTCAGGAGCGCGTCCAGCGCGCGGGTGAAGTCGCGCTGCTCGGCGGTCGCCAGGAACCTCATGCCGTCCTCCCCTCGGCGCGCCCGTCCCCGGGGGCCCGGGGCGCGCGGCCCCTGGGCAGGCCGAGCAGGCGCTCGGCGACGATGTCGCGCTGGATCTCGTTGGTGCCCGCGTAGATCGGCCCGGCGAGGGCGAAGACGTACCCCTCGGCCCAGCCGTCCCCGTCGTGCGCCAGCTCGCCGTCGGCGCCCAGCAGTTCGAGCGCGGTCTCGTGCAGCGCGATGTCGTACTCGGACCAGAACACCTTGTTCAGGCTGGACTCCGCGCCGATCTCGCCGCCCGCCGCGAAGCGCGAGGCGTGCGCGAAGGTGAACAGCTGGTAGGCCCGCGCCCCGATCACCGCGTCCGCGACCCGGTCGCGCACGCCCCGGTCCGCCCCGCGCCCGCGCCACAGCCGCACCAGCCGGTCGGCCGAGGCGAGGAAGCGGCCGGGGGAGCGCAGCGTCAGCCCGCGCTCGTTGCCGGTGGTGGACATGGCGATGCGCCAGCCCTGCCCGGGGTCCCCGATCACGTCCTCGTCGGGTACGAACACCTCGTCCAGGAAGAGCTCGGCGAAGGCCGGTCGGCCGTCCAGGCGGCCGATCGGGCGGACCGTCACCCCGGGGGCCCGCAGGTCGAACATCAGATACGTCAGGCCCTGGTGCGGCCGGGCCGCCGCCGGGTCGGTGCGGAAGATCCCGAAGGCCCGGTCGGCGAAGGCGGCCCGCGACGACCAGGTCTTCTGGCCCGACAGCAGCCAGCCGCCCGCCGTGCGCACCGCGCGCGAGCGCAGCGAGGCGAGGTCGGACCCCGACTCCGGCTCCGACCACGCCTGCGCCCACACCACCGCACCGCTCGCCATGTCCGGCAGCACCCGGGCCCGCTGCTCGGGCGTGCCGTGGTCGAAGAGGGTGGGGGCGAGCAGGCTGATCCCGTTCTGGGTGACCCGGCCGGGCGCGCCCGCCGCCCAGTACTCCTCCTCGAAGGCCAGCCACCGGAAGATGTCGGCGTCCCGCCCCCCGTACCGCCGCGGCCAGGAGACCACCGCCCAGCGCGCCGCGTGCAGTTCGGCCTCCCAGGCCCGGTGGGCGGCGAAGCCCTCCGCCGTCTCCAGCGACGGCAGCGGCGCGGCGGGCACGTGTGCGGCCAGCCACCGCCGCGCCTCGGCGCGGAACGCCTCGTCCTCGGCCGTGCGGTCCAGGTCCATGGCGCGGTCCGCCCTCCGTCGACCTTCCCTAACAAGTGTTTGGTAGGTTAGCCTCCGAGGGTGACCGACAACAAGGTTCCGTACGTCCCCGGGCACGGCCTGCTCGCCGGCCGCACCGCCGTCGTCACCGCCGCCGCCGGGGCCGGGATCGGCGGCGCGACCGCCCGCCGCCTCCTGGAGGAGGGCGCGCGCGTCCTGCTGAGCGACGCCCACGCCCGCCGCCTCAAGGAGAGCGAACGGGCCCTCGCCGAGGAGTTCGGGGCCGCGGCCGTGGCCGCGCTGCCCTGCGACGTCACCGACGAGCGCCAGGTGGGCGCGGTGTTCGCGGAGGCCGTACGGCTGCACGGCGGCCTCGACGTCGTCGTCAACAACGCGGGCCTCGGCGGCACCGCGGCCCTCGTCGACATGAGCGACGAGCAGTGGGACAAGGTCCTGGACACCACCCTGGGCGGCACCTTCCGCTGCACCCGGGCGGCCCTGCGCGCCTTCCGGGACTCCGGGCGCGGCGGCGTGATCGTCAACAACGCGTCCGTCGTCGGCTGGCGCGCCCAGGCCGGGCAGGCCCACTACGCCGCCGCCAAGGCGGGCGTCATGGCGCTCACCCGGTGCGCGGCCGTGGAGGCCGCCGCGTACGGGGTGCGGGTCAACGCGGTCGCGCCCTCCCTCGCCCTGCACCCCCACCTGGCCAAGGTCACCTCCGCCGAACTCCTGGCGGAGCTCGCCGCGGGGGAGGCGTTCGGCCGGCCCGCCGAACCCTGGGAGGTGGCCAACGTGATCGTCTTCCTGGCCAGCGGCTACTCCTCGTATCTGACCGGAGAGGTCGTCTCGGTCAGCAGCCAGCACCCCTAGCGCCGGGCGTTGACGACAATGGGCCCGTGCCGAAGAACAAGAAGCAGCAGGTGACCGCCGCCGCCGAGCGGCGCGACGAACTCCTGGCCACCGCGGCCGAGGTGTTCGCCGCCCAGGGCTACAACGCCACCACCGTCCGCCGTATCGCGGACGAGGCGGGCATGCTCGCGGGCAGCCTCTACTACCACTTCGATTCCAAGGAATCGATGCTCGACGAGATCCTCTCGACCTTCCTGACCGAGCTGTGGGACGGGTACGACGCCGTGCTCGCCGCCGGGCTGGGGCCCAGGGAGACGATCGAGGCGCTGGTCACCGAGTCGTTCCGGGAGATCGACCGGCACCGGGCCGCCGTCGCGATCTACCAGAAGGAGTCCCGCCACCTCGCCGCGCTGCCCCGCTTCCACTATCTCGCCGACTCGCAGCGCAGGTTCGAGCGGGCCTGGCTCGGGACGCTGGAGCGCGGGGTGGCCGCCGGGGCCTTCCGGGCGGACCTGGACGTCCGCCTCACCTACCGGTTCGTGCGGGACACGGTGTGGGTGGCCGCGTCCTGGTACCGGCCCGGTGGCCAGCACGGCCCGGAGGAGATCGCCCGCCAGTACCTCTCGATGGTCCTGGACGGAATCGCCGTACGCGAGTAGCCAGCCCGCACGCGAAGGAGCCGGAATGTCCGAGGCATACGTGGTCGAAGCGGTCCGCACCCCGGTGGGGCGGCGCGGGGGCGGACTCGCACGGGTCCACCCGGCCGACCTGGGGGCGCACGTCCTCACCGCGCTCATGGCCCGCACCGGGATCGACCCGGCCGCCGTCGACGACGTCGTCTTCGGCTGCCTGGACGCGGTCGGGCCGCAGGCCGGCGACATCGCCCGCACCGCGTGGCTGGCGGCCGGGCTGCCGCAGGAGGTGCCCGGCGTCACCGTCGACCGCCAGTGCGGCTCGTCCCAGCAGGCCGTGCACTTCGCCGCGCAGGGCGTGCTCTCCGGCACCCAGGACCTGGTGGTCGCGGGCGGCACCCAGAACATGTCGATGGTCCCCATCGCCTTCGCCTCCCGGCGGGCCGCCGAACCGCTCGGCCTGACCGAGGGCCCCTTCGCGGGCTCGGCGGGCTGGCGGGCGCGGTACGGGGACCGGCCCGTCGACCAGTTCCACGGCGCCGAGCTGATCGCCGAGCGGTGGGGGATCACCCGCGAGGCCCAGGAGGAGTTCGCGCTCCGCTCCCACCGGCGGGCCCTGCGCGCACTCGACGAGGGCCGCTTCGCCCGCGAGAGCGTGGCCTACGGCGAGGTGGACGCGGACGAGGGGCCGCGCCGCGACACCAGCGCGGCGAAGATGGCGGCGCTCGAGCCGGTCGTGGCGGGCGGCACGATCACGGCCGCCTGCTCCTCCCAGATCTCGGACGGCGCCGCCGCGATGCTGCTGGCGAGCGAGCGGGCGGTGCGCGAGCACGGGCTCACCCCGCGCGCCCGGATCCACCACCTCTCGGTGCGCGGCGAGGACCCCATCCGGATGCTGTCGGCCCCGATCCCGGCGACCGCGCACGCGCTGCGCCGGACCGGTCTGTCCATCGACGACATCGACCTCGTCGAGATCAACGAGGCGTTCGCGCCGGTGGTGCTCGCCTGGCTGCGCGAGACCGGCGCCGACCCGGACCGGGTCAACGTCAACGGCGGCGCCATCGCGCTCGGCCACCCGCTGGGCGCCACCGGGGTGCGGCTGATGACGACGCTGCTGCACGAGCTGGAGCGCACCGGCGGAAGGTATGGGCTCCAGACCATGTGCGAGGGCGGCGGCCAGGCGAACGTCACGGTCATAGAGCGGCTCTGAGCAGGCCGGATGAGGGACGTGGTACAGTTTGGGCGTTGCAGTTGTGGTACCCATAGACTTTATGTGCGCCTGACCGGAATGTTCCGACTCAGGCGCATTATTGTTTTTCCGGCTTTCTCCGGATGGGGCCCCTACCTATTCAGGAGAATGACATGGCTACTGGCACCGTGAAGTGGTTCAACTCGGAAAAGGGCTTCGGCTTCATCGAGCAGGACGGCGGCGGCCCGGACGTCTTCGCCCACTACTCGAACATCGCCTCCTCCGGCTTCCGTGAGCTCCTGGAGGGCCAGAAGGTCTCCTTCGAGGTCACCCAGGGCCAGAAGGGCCTGCAGGCGGAGAACATCGTTCCCGCCTGATCTTCGGCGAATTCCGCAGCCGGGGCCCGCACCGCGAGGTGCGGGTCCCGGCTTGCGTGCTGTCCGTCCCCCGGGCCCAGGAAGGCACTTCCTCATGACGCGCACGACCTCCCGCAAGCGCTCCAGCTCCAACTCCGCCAAGCCCTCGGCAAAGCCCGCGCGCGGCCGGACCGTACAGCCGCAGGGTGAGTTCACCCTGCCCGAGACCGTGACGCCCGCGCTCCCCGCCGTGGCCGCCTTCGCCGACCTCGACATGCCCGCCGGGCTGCTGAAGACGCTGGCCGCGCAGGGCGTCACCGAGCCGTTCCCGATCCAGGCGGCCACCCTGCCGAACTCGCTGGCCGGCCGCGACATCCTCGGCCGGGGCCGCACCGGTTCCGGCAAGACCCTCGCCTTCGGCCTCGCGCTGCTCGCCCGCACCGCCGGGCACCGCGCCGAGCCGAAGGCGCCGCTCGCGCTGGTGCTGGTGCCGACGCGGGAGCTGGCGCAGCAGGTCACCGACGCGCTCACGCCGTACGCGACCGCCGTCAACCTGCGGCTCACCACCGTCGTCGGCGGCCTCTCGCTCACCAAGCAGGCCGGTGCGCTGCGGCGCGGCGCCGAGGTCCTGGTGGCCACCCCCGGCCGCCTCAAGGACCTCATAGACCGCGGCGACTGCGACCTGGGCCGGGTCCGCGTCACGGTCCTCGACGAGGCCGACCAGATGGCCGACATGGGCTTCATGCCGCAGGTCACGGCGCTGCTCAAGCAGGTCGAGCCGGACGGCCAGCGGATGCTGTTCTCGGCGACCCTGGACAAGAACATCGACCGGCTGGTCCGGATGTTCCTGACCGACCCGGTGGTCCACTCGGTCGACCCCTCGGCGGGCGCGGTCACGACGATGGAGCACCACGTGCTCTACGTCCAGGACGAGACCGACAAGAAGGCCGTCACCGCCCGCATCGCGGCGCGCGACGGCCGCGTGATCATGTTCATGGACACCAAGCGCTCGGTGGACCGCCTCGTCAAGCGCCTGCTCGCGAGCGGCGTCCTGGCCGCGGGCCTGCACGGCGGACGCTCCCAGCCGCAGCGCAACCGCACCCTGGAGCAGTTCAAGAACGGCCAGGTCACCGCGTTGATCGCGACGAACGTGGCGGCCCGCGGCATCCACGTCGACGACCTCGACCTGGTCGTCAACGTGGACCCGCCGACCGACCACAAGGACTACCTCCACCGCGGCGGGCGCACCGCCCGCGCGGGCGAGTCCGGCAGCGTGGTCACGCTGGTCCTGCCCGAGCAGAAGCGCGAGATGAGCCGGCTGATGTCGTTCGCGGGCATCCGTCCGCGCACCGCCGAGGTCAAGTCGAGCGACGAGGAGCTCGTACGGGTCACGGGCGCGCGCGAGCCGTCCGGCGTCCCGGTCGTCGTCGAGGTCCCGGTCCAGCAGCAGGCTCCCGCCTCGGGCGGCGGCCGTGGCCGCGGCCGTGGCTCGCGCTCCTCGGGCGCGCGCGGCTCCTCGGGCCGCTCCGGCCAGTCGCAGGGCGCCCGCACGCAGTCCGGCGCCCCGGCCCGCTCCGGCCAGTCCCAGGGCACCCGGACGCAGTCCGCCTCCCGCTCCGGCCAGTCGCAGGGCGCGCGCGCCCAGGGCGGGGCCCAGGGCAGCCGGTCCGGTCAGCCGCAGGGTGCCCGCGCGGCGGGCGGCGGCGCCCGGCGCGGCGGCCGTCCCCAGGGCGGCGGCCGCCGGGGCGCGACCGCCTAGGCAGGTCCTCACCCGGTGGACGGGCTCGCACGAGCCCGTCCACCGGGGCGCGGGCGGAGGTCACAGCGGGGCCCGCAGGGCCGCCAGGACCTCCTCCGCCTCGCGCATCACCCGCTCCACCAGCTCGGCGCAGCTGGGCAGGTCCTCGATGACGCCCGCCACCTGGCCGCCGGCCATCACGCCGAGGTCGGTGCGGCCGTCCACCATGGACGCCTTCAGGAGCATCGGGGTGTTGGCCGCGAGCAGCACCTGACTCCACGTCAGGTCCTTGCCGTGCCTCATCGCCCGCCCGTCCCGCAGCATCCGGGGCCAGGACAGCCCCGACAGCGAGCGGAACGCCGCCGCGTGCCGCACCGCCCGCGCCAGCGCCCGTACCCGGCCCGCCCGTTCCAGCGCGTCCACCAGCTCGGTGCGCAGCATCCGGTGCGGCAGGCCGTCCACCGCCCGGGTCACCGTCACGTCCTTGACGGTCGCCGCCAGATAGCGGGCCTTCACCGCGTCCGGCACCGTCGAGTCCGCCGTGAGCAGGAACCGGGTGCCCATGGCGACCCCGGCCGCCCCGTAGGCCAGCGCCGCCACCAGGCCGCGCCCGTCGTGGAAGCCCCCGGCCGCGATCACCGGGATGTCCACCGCGTCCACCACCTGCGGCAGCAGGACCGTCGTCGCCACGTCGCCGGTGTGCCCGCCGCCCTCGCCGCCCTGCACGATCACCGCGTCCGCGCCCCACGCCGCCACCTTCTCGGCGTGCCGCCGCGCCCCGACGGACGGCACGACCACCACGCCCGCGTCCTTCAGCTCGGCGATCAGCTCCCGGGAGGGGGCGAGCGCGAACGACGCCACCCGCACCCCCTCCGCCACGATGATCCGCACCCGCTCCCGCGCGTCGCCCGCGTCCGCCCGCAGGTTCACCCCGAACGGCGCGTCCGTACGGGACTTGACCTCCCGCACCGCCGAGCGCAGCGCCTGCGGGCTCATCGTCGCCGAGGCGAGGATGCCGAGCGCCCCGGCGCGGGCGGTGGCCGACACCAGGCGCGGCCCGGCCACCCAGCCCATCCCGGTCTGCACGACCGGGTGGCGCACCCCGGTCAGCCGGGTCAGCGCGGTCTCCATCAGGCCGGCACCTCCCGCTCGCGCTGTCCCCGGGGGTCCAGCACCTCGCGGATCAGCCGGAGTTCCTCCCCGGTGGGGTCCCGGGTGAGGGGCACCCGGTCCGCCACCGCCAGCTCGAACCCGGTCGCCGCCCGCACCCGCTCCACGCTCACGCCCGGGTGCAGCGACACCAGGCGCATCGAGTGGTCCGGGGTGGCGAAGTCGAAGACGCCGAGGTCGCTGACGACGCGCGGGATGCGGTGGTAGCGGGCGCCGATCCCGGCCGCCCGGTCGTAGCCGACCCCGCACACCATGTCGACCCGCTCGACGAACACCCGGGGCGAGTGCCGGGGCACCCAGTAACTCACCGGATTGTTCAGGGTGTTGACGGGCGCGCCCCGCACCCCGAGGAGCTGGCGGGCGGGCGCCGCCCAGTCGCCGACGCAGGAGATGTTCTGGTTGCCGAACCGGTCGAGCTGGCTCGCCCCCATCATCACGTGCCGCCGTCCGCCGGTGACCAGGGTCAGATGCCTGCGGTACGGGAGCCAGCCCTCGGCCGTACCGTCCGGGCCGACCAGGGTCGCCTCGCCGTCGGTGAGCAGCAGGTCGGGGGAGAAGGTGTGCCGGGCGAGCCGGGCGCCGATCCCCGGGATCAGCCCCATCGGGCTCGCCAGCACCTCCCCGTCGCCCCGCCACGCCTCGGCGCAGGCGATCACACAGTACTCGGCGCGGCTGATCACTCGGTCTCCTCGTGCCAGGCGTGGACCGCCGACTGGTAGGACTTCTCGTCGGGCCCGGAGAGGAAGCGCGCGGCGAACTCGGGCCAGGGCGTGCTCGCGTACAGCTTCTGGAACGGCTCGTCGCGCCCGTAGTCCGGCGCGCAGGAGGTGAAGTGCGCCCCGTTGGGCGCCTCGACGACCCCCGTGACCGAGTGCCGCCCGACCAGCAGGGTCTGCACCGCCGCGTCCGCGAAGCCGTCCACCAGCCGCTCGCAGGAGACATAGGCGGCGTCGGCGGCCTCGCAGAACAGGTCGTCGAAGTACGGGTCGGGGCCCAGGTACTGGGCGTTGCCGAGGCGGTCCGCGCGGTTGAGGTGGACCAGCGCCGCGTCCAGGCGCAGCGCGGGCACCGCCACGAACGTCTCCCCGTCCTCGTACGGCGAGGTCACCGTGCGCAGTCCGGGGTTGACCCGCATGACGTCCGAGCCGAGCCCGGCCCGCACCGGCAGGAACGGCAGCCGGTTGGCGGCGGCGTGCAGTCCCCACATGAACATCGCCTCGTCGAGCTCGGTGAACGCGAACGCCCCGGCCTCGCGCGCCGCCCGGAAACGCGGCTCCAGCGGGATCGAGTCGAGCGTGGCGAACGGGGCGACGAGCCGCCCGATCCGTCCGGCGGCGGCCAGCAGCCCCACGTCCGGGCCGCCGTAGGAGACGACCGTCAGATCGGTCACGGACGACCGCAGCACCGCTCTGACCAGCGCCATCGGCTTGCGGCGCGATCCCCAGCCGCCGATGCCGACGGTCATTCCGCTGCGCAGCCGCGCCACCACGTCCTCGGGCGTCATGGTCTTGTCGCTCATGCCGGTACCTCCCCCTGCCGTTCCTTCGCGGGCCCGTCGCCGAAGGCGGCGCGGACCCGGTCCGCCACCCCGCTGAGGTTGGCCTCGAAGGTGAAGCCCTGCTCGTAGCGGTAGCTGCGGCGCACGTCGACGGGGTCGATGCCGTTGATGGCGGACTTGGCGAGCCGGAGCAGCGAGCCGTCCTTGCGGGCGATCTCCCCGGCCAGCTCCAGCGCGGCGGCGCGCGGATCGCCGCCCGGGACCACCCGCCACACCGAGCCGTGCGCGTGCAGCTCCCGGGCCGTGACCGTGCGGGAGGTGTAGTACAGCGCGCGCATCAGGTGCTGGGGGACGAGCCGGGCCAGATGGGTGGCGGCGCCGAGCGCGCCCCGGTCGAGCTCGGGCAGCCCGAAGACGGCGTCCTCGCTCGCCACGATCGCGTCGGCGTTGCCCGCCAGGCCCACCCCGCCGCCGAGGCAGAACCCGTGCACCGCCGCGACCACCGGGACCTCGCACTCGTACACCGCAGCGAACGCCTCGTAGCAGCCCCGGTTGGCGCCGAGGAGCGCGTCGTGGCCGGGGTCGCGCCGCAGCTCCTTGATGTCGACCCCGGCGTTGAACCCGCGCCCCTCGGCGGCCAGCACCACACAGCGCGCGGCCGGGTCGCGCCCGGCCGCGCGCACGGCGTCGGCCAGCTCGAACCAGCCCCGTACGGGCAGGGCGTTGACGGGCGGGAAGTCGACGGTGACGAGCGATATCCCCTTCTCGGGGCCGGTGGTGGAGACACCCATGGGCGGATCAGCTACCTTTCCACCAAACGTTTGTTAGGTCAGGAAGGTAGCAGCGAATGGAGCTGGCCGGGAAGGCGGCGGTCGTCACGGGAGGCACCCGGGGCGTCGGGGCGGGCATCGCGCGGGCGTTCCTCGCCGCGGGCGCCGACGTGGTGGTCTGCGCCCGCAGGCCGCCGCGCGAACCGGTCCGCGCGGCGGGCCGCACCGCCGTGTTCCACCCGCTGGACCTGCGCGAACCGGACGCGGTCCAGGACTTCTTCGACGCGGTCGCGGCCGACCGCGGCCACCTGGACGTGCTCGTCAACAACGCGGGCGGCACGCCCCACCGGCTGCTCGGCGAGTGCGGCGCCGAGCGCCACGCGCGCGTGCTCGCACTCAACCTCACCGCGCCGCTGACCGCCTCGCTCGCCGCGTACCCGCACCTGCGGGCGTCCGGCGGATCGGTGGTGATGATCGGCAGCGTCAGCGGTACGCGCCCCTCGCCCGGCACCGCCGCGTACGGCGCCGCCAAGGCCGGGCTGGAGAGCCTGGCCCGCTCGATGGCGGTGGAGTGGGCGCCCCTCGTCCGGGTCAACACCCTCGTCCCCGGCCTGGTCCGCACGGAGCTGGCGGGGCTGCACTACGGGGACGAGGAGGGCGTCGCGGCCGTGGCCCGGACCGTGCCGCTCGGGCGGCTCGCCGAGCCGTCGGACGTGGGGGAGGCGGCCGTCTTCCTCGCCTCGGCGCGGGCCGCGTACATCACCGGTGCGTCGCTGCTCGTCCACGGCGGGGGAGAACGTCCCGCCTTCCTGGACGCGGCGACCGTCAACAAGCCGTCCGGGGACGGGGAGTAGGGGCAGACAGTGGACGCGGACAGGGACGGCGGGGGCGGGACGAACGGGATGGGCGCGGGCCGGGTCGTCGTGGTGACCGGCGCCGGGCGCGGGCTGGGCCGCGCGCACGCGCTGGCGTTCGCGGCCGAGGGGGCCCGGGTCGTCGTCAACGACCTGGGCGTCGGCCTCGACGGCGGCCCCGGGGGCGCCGGGAGCCCCGCCGAGGAGGTGGTGGCCGAGATCCGCGCGGCGGGCGGCGAGGCCGTCGCCCACGGCGGGGACATCGCGACCGCCCGGGGCGCGGCCTCCCTCGTCGAGGCGGCCCTGGACGCCTTCGGGCGGCTGGACGCCCTGGTGAACAACGCGGGCTTCCTGCGGGACCGGATGCTCGTCAACCTGGGCGAGGAGGACTGGGACGCGGTGCTGCGGGTCCATCTCACCGGCCACTTCCTGCCGTTGCGGGCGGCGGCGGCCCACTGGCGCGCCGAGTCCAGGGCGGGGCGCCGCCCGGTGGCCCGGGTCGTCAACACGACGTCCGGGGCCGGGCTGCTCGGCAGCGTGGGCCAGGGCAACTACGCGGCGGCCAAGGCCGGGATCGTCGGCCTCACCCTGGTCGCCTCGGCGGAGCTCGCGCGGTACGGGGTGCAGGTCAACGCCATCGCCCCGGCGGCCCGCACCCGGATGACCGAGCGGACCTTCGCGGATCTCGCCGCCGCCCCCGAGGACGTGTCGCCGCTGGTCGTCTGGCTCGGCTCGCCCGCCAGCGAGGGCGTCACGGGCCGCGTCTTCGAGGCGGAGGCGGGCCGGATCACCGTGATGGAGGGCTGGCGCGCGGGCCCGACGGCGGACAAGGGCGCCCGCTGGACCCCGGCGGAGGCGGGCGCGACGGCACGGAAGCTGGTGGAACGGTCGTCCGCGCCGGGGGCGGTGTACGGGGCGGGGTGAGGCGGGGGTGGGCGCTAGGGGGTCAACCCCGCCGCCGTCCTGCGCTGGAGCGTGCTCGCGCCCGCCAGGAACCGGATCACCGTGGCCAGTTCCTCGGTGGTGAACTCGTCGCACAGCGCGGCGAGTTCGTGCGACCAGTCCGCGAAGAACCTCTTCAGGCCCGCCACGTTCTCCCAGCGGATCTCGATGAGCACGCGCCGTTTGTCCGTGGGGTGCTTGGCGCGCCGCACGAACCCCTTGGCCTCCAGGCGGTCGACCAGGCCGGTCACCGAGGCGGGGGCGAGCCCGGTGTGCTGCGACAGCTCCTTCGCCGTGAGCGGGCCGAACCGTTCGAGGAGATCGAGCGTCTTGGTCTCCGAGGCGCCGAGCCCCTGCCGGGCGGCGACGGCGGTGTGGAACATGACCGTGGCGCCGCTGTGTTCGCGCGCCACGTCCAGAAGGTCTTCGACCGCCTTGGCGCGGTCGGCAGCGATGCTCTGGTCCATGGCGGGAGAGGGTACCAAGGCGTTTAGTTTGCTTAAACGAAAGAATGGCCAATTTCCGCCCAAGACGGCAAAGTAGAGAAGTCGCCTCCGTTACGCGCCGGTGCGGAAGGTGAACTCATGGGAAATTCAACGGAATTGGCGTTGACCGGGTCCGATCTACGCGCGTCATCATGTGGCGCATGAGAATCCCCCCACGCGTCATGACGCTCGCCGGTACCGCCGCCCTCGCCGCCGCCCTGCTCGCGGGCCCCGCCGCGCTCCCGGCCGCCGCCACCGTGCAGACCACCGGCACCATCTGCCACTCCGCACTGCCCCCGCAGGCGGACGACACCCTGAACCTGATCGCCCGGGGCGGCCCGTTCCCGTACGCGCAGGACGGCGTCGTCTTCCAGAACCGCGAGCACGTCCTGCCGTCGGAGCCGAACGGCTACTACCACGAGTACACGGTCAAGACGCCCGGCTCCCCGACGCGCGGCGCGCGCCGGATCGTCACCGGACAGCAGGCCGACGAGGACTACTACACCGGGGACCACTACGCGACCTTCGACCTGATCGACTTCGGCTGCTGAAGCCGTCGGACGGCCGTGGGGCGATGGGTTCTAGCCGCCGAGGCTGCGGCCCATCGCCCGCGACCCCGTCGAGTTCCGTACGGTGAAGGCCACCGTCCCCGGCAGATAGCGGTCCTGGGACCACTCCACCGGGAGCCCCGCCGGGTCGGTGGAGCGGCGCCGCTCGCGCAGCAGCGCCTCACCGGCCCGGCAGCCGAGCAGCTCCGCGTCGGCCGCGTCCGCCGGGACCACGTCGATGGTGTGGTGGGCGTCGGTGAACAGCACGCCGTGCGCCTCCAGTTCGTCGGCGTGCGAGGCGAGGCCCGGGTCCATCGCCGCCACCAGCGCGCCCACCCGCTCCGGATAGGTCGTCCGCTCCACCATCACCGGCGAACCGGACAGCGTGCGCACCCGCAGCACCCGGAACACCCGGGTGCCGACCGGGAGTTGGAGGTAGTACGCCTCCTCCTCGTCCGCCCCGGCCGGATCCACCGCGACCGTCCGGCCGCCCGGCTCCTCGCCCTGCGAGCGGGCCCACCGGGCGAAGGAGCGCAGCTCCTCGAAGCTCTGCAGCCGCGCCCCGCCGCCCCCGCCGAGCACCACCCGGCGCGCCCCGCGCCGCGAGGTCACCAGACCGTCGGCCCGCAGCGCGCCCAGCGCCTGGCGGACGGTCCCCCGGGACACGCCGTAGCGCCGGGCGAGCTCGTCCTCGGCGGGCAGCCGCGCCCCCGATCCGTACTCCCCCGCGGTGATCGCGGCCCGCAGATCGCCGGCCACCTTCCGGTACAGCGGCGCCTTGCCTGCCACGTCCGATTCCCCCTCAACTGCCTTCTATCCGGCGCTGATCAGCGAGCGGAGCAGTGCGAGATCCGCCTCCTCAAGACTAGCCAGCACCGTGCGGCCCCTCGCGGGCGCGATCGGTTCCACCGAGGGCACCGCCAGCACCGCGCAGCCGGCCGCCTCCGCCGACGTCACCCCCGTCACCGTGTCCTCGACCGCCACGCACTGCGCGGGCTCGGCGCCGAGGGCGCGGGCCGCCGCCAGATAGGGGTCGGGCGCGGGCTTGGTGCGCGGGGTGTCCTCCGCGCCGTACACCGCGTCGAAGCGGTGCCCGTCCAGGGAGGCGGCGACCCGGTCGACCACCGCGCGCGGCGAGGCCGACACCAGCGCGGTCGGCACCCCGTCGCGGCGCAGCGCGGACAGCAGCCGCAGCGCCCCCGGCCGGGGTTCGGCCCCCTCGGCGAGCCGGGCCGCGAACCCCTCGCCCAGCTCGGCCGCGAGCGCCGCGCGCTCCGCGCCCAGCGGCTCGTACAGCATCTCGGCGGTGTCCTCGACGGACCGCCCGTACACCGCCCGGCGCCCGGCGCCGACCAGGGCGTGGCCGTGCCGGGCCGCGACCCGCTCCACGACCTCGACCCAGGTCTCCTCGGTGTCGACCAGGGTGCCGTCCATGTCGAACAGCACCGCCCGCAGCGCGCTCACGCCTCCTCACCCGCCGCCAGCACCGGACGCCGCTGCGGCAGTACGGTCACGGCCGCGCCGGTGCCGAACGCGCCCGCCGTGTGCGAGGGCAGGTCCGCCTTGACCTCGGTGCCGTCCGCCAGCCGGATCCGCAGCCGGGTGCTGGCCCCGTGGAAGGAGCTGCCGGTCACCACGTCGGGCCCGTCGGCCGAAACGTCCAGGGCCTCGGGGCGCAGCAGGAAGGCGGTGGCGCCGCTCGCCGGCCCGTCCACCGGCAGGGTCACGCCGAGCACCTCGGCAGTGCCGTCCCCGGCCGGGCGGCCCGGGATCCGGTTCATGGTGCCGATGAAGGAGGCCACGAACGGGGTCGCGGGCCGGTCGTACAGCTCGGCCGGGGTCGCGCACTGTTCCAGCCGCCCGCCGCGCATCACCGCGACCCGGTCGGCCATCGACAGCGCCTCCTCCTGGTCGTGGGTGACGAACACGGTGGTGATCCCGAGCTCCAGCTGGAGGCGGCGGATCTCCTCGCGCAGGTTCACCCGCACCTTGGCGTCCAGCGCCGACAGCGGCTCGTCGAGCAGCAGCAGCCGGGGGCGCAGCGCGAGCGCGCGGGCCAGCGCGACCCGCTGCTGCTGGCCGCCGGAGAGCTGGTGCGGATAGCGTCCGCCGTGCTCGGGCAGGCCGACCAGCTCCAGCAACTCGGCGGCGCGCGAACGGCGTTCGGCCGCCGCGACCTTGCGCATCCGCATCCCGAAGGCCACGTTGTCGGTGACCGTGAGGTGCGGGAAGAGGCTGTACGACTGGAACACCATCCCGGTGTCGCGCCGGTTGGCGGGCACCGCGACGATGTCCTCGCCGTCGAGCAGCACCCGGCCGGAGTCCGGCCGCTCGAACCCGGCCAGCACCCGCAGCGCGGTCGTCTTGCCGCAGCCCGACGGGCCCAGCAGGGCGAGCAGTTCGCCCGGGGCGACGTCGAGGTCCAGCCCGTCCAGCGCCACGGCGGAGCCGAAGGTGCGGCGCAGCCCCCGGATCTGGAGGGCGGTCCCGGTGCGCGGAGCGGCAGCGGTGATCGTCACGCGCCCGCCTCCTTCTTCTTCTTGTCACTGCGGGGGGTACGCGCCGAACGGTCGGCGCGGGTACGGAAGACGGCGGTCAGCACGAGCAGCAGCACCCAGGTCAGCACCAGGCTGAGCAGGGAGACCGCCACGGACAGCTGGGCGTTGGAGCCGGACGCCTGCACGATCCACACCGCGAACGGCTGGAAGCCGAGCAGCTGCGCCACCGTGAACTCGCCGAGCACCAGCGCCAGCGTCAGGAACGAGGCGTTCAGGAGCGCGGTGCGCAGGTTCGGCAGCACCACCGAGAAGATCGCCCGGGGCCAGGAGGCGCCCAGGTCCCGGGCCGCCTCCACCAGCGTGCGGACGTCCACGGCGCGCAGCCCCGCGTCCAGCGAGCGGTGGACGAACGGCAGCGCCATCACCACGTACGCGAGCACCAGCACGAGGGGGAAGCCGGGGTTCTGCACGGCCACGAAGGTGTCGTAGAGCGGGGTGGTGGACAGATGGTCCGGCCCCCACTTCAGGACCGTCCCGATCCCGGCCACCAGCGCCACCGGCGGCACCACCAGCGGCAGGGTGCAGACCACTTCGAGCACCGCGCGCAGCCGTCCCGAGCCGGAGAGCCGGACCGCGAGGGCGGCGGGCAGGGTCAGCAGCAGCGCGAGCGCGACCGTGGTGAGGGCGAGCCCGAGCGAGAGCAGCAGCGCCGTGGTGAAGCCGTCGGCCGCGAAGATCTGGGCGTAGGAGTCGAGGGTGAGGCCCTGGCCGGGCACGTCCACCGTGAAGACGGCGGCGGCCAGCAGCGGCACCAGGAAGTAGAGCGCGGCGATGCCGAGGACGGCGCCGCGCCAGGGGCGGAGTCCGGCGGGGATCAGGCGAGCCATCGGGCGCTCCTTCGCTGCAGCGGCAGATGGACGGCCATGACCAGCGCCGCGACCAGCACCATGTCGAGGCTGAGGGCGAGCGCCACGTTCTCCTGGCCGATCAGCACGTTGCCGGAGAGCGCGTCCGCGATCTGGAGGGTCACCAGCGGCACCGAGCTGCCGACGATCGCGGCGGCCGTGGCGTAGGCGGCGAAGGCGCTGCCGAAGAGCAGCACGAACCCGCCGAGCAGGGTCGGCAGCAGCACCGGGATGCCGACGTGCCGCCAGTACTGCCAGGTGCTGGCGCCGTTGTTCAGGGCCGCCTCGCGCCACTGCGGGCGCAGCCCGTCGAGCGCGGGGGCGACGGTGAGCACCATCAGCGGCACCAGGAAGTACAGATAGGTCAGCGCGAGCCCCCAGAAGCTGTAGAGGCTCCAGCCGTGCCGGTCCAGGCCGAGCCGGGTGGTGAGCACACCGGCGTTGCCGAGGGTGGCCACGAAGGCGAAGGCGAGCGGGACGCCGCCGAAGTTGGCGAGGACGCCGGAGGCGGTCAGCACGGCCTCGCGCAGCGCCCGGCCGCGCGAGGTGACGACGGCCTGGGCGAGCAGCAGCCCGAGCACCGAGCCGAGGGCGGCGGTGGTGGCGGCGAGCTTGAGGCTGCCGACGAGGGCGGTGCGGTAGGCGCCCTGGACGGACTCGCCGAGGTTGTCCAGGCCGTACGAACCGCCCTTGGAGAGCGCCCCGTTGAGCATGGCGAGCGCGGGCAGTCCGAAGGCGAGGGCGACGAAGGCGAGCAGCGGGACGGCGGCCAGCCAGGGGCCGGGACGCCACCGGGCCCGGGGCCGGGGCCCGCGCGCCTCGTGGGCGGTCGCGGCCCCCGGCGAGGAGGAGGTGAGCAGGGTCATGGTTCAGATCAGCCCGAGACGGCCTTGGACCAGCCGGCGGCGAGGGTCTGCTTGGCCTTGGCGGTCTGCGCCTCGGTGGGGAACTTCGGCGTGCCCTCGACGTTCGGCAGCTGTGCGGCGGCGGCCTTGTCCAGGGAGCCGTCGGCGGCCATGGCGCCCATCAGGACGGGCCGGGCGTGGCCCTTGAGCCACAGGTTCTGGCCGTCGGCGGAGTAGAGGTACTCCTGCCACAGCCGGGCGGCGGCGGGGTGCGGGGCGTCCTTGTTGACGGCCTGGGAGTAGTACTGCGCGTACACGCCGTCGGTGGGCACGGCGACCTTCCAGTCCAGGCCCTTGGACTTGAACTCCTCGCCGTAACCGGCGTTGAGGTAGTCCCAGTCGATGGAGATCGGGGTCTCGCCCTTCTCGACGGTGGCCGGGGTGGACTCGACGGGGTTGTAGTTCCCGCTCTTCTTCAGCTTGCCGAAGAAGTCGAGGCCGGGCTGGATGTCGTCGAAGGAGCCGCCGTTCGCGAGGGAGGCCGCGTACACCCCGGCGAAGGCCGAGCCGGACTTGGTGGGGTTGCCGTTGAGCGCGACCTGGCCCTTGTACTGGGGCTTGAGGAGGTCGGCGAAGGTCTGCGGGCACTGCTTGACGCGCTTGGCGTCGCAGCCGATGGAGACGTAGCCGCCGTAGTCGTTGAACCAGCGCGCGTCCGCGGCCTTCTGGCCCTCGGGGATCTTGTCGTACGAGGCCACCTTGTACGGGGCGGTCAGCCCCTGCTGGGCCGCGGCCTGCGCGAAGGAGGCGCCGAGGTCGAGGACGTCGGGGGCGCGGTCCTGGCCCTTGCGGGTCTTGACGGCGTTGATCTCGTCCTGGCTGGTGCCGTCGGGATTCTCGACGGCGACCTTGATGCCGTACTTCTTCTCGAACCCGTCGATGAGGGCGCCGTAGTTGGCCCAGTCGCGCGGGATCGCGATGGCGTTGAGGGTGCCTTCCTTCTTGGCGGCGGCGACCAGGGCGTCCATCCCCCCGGCGTCGGCGGCGGAGGCGGCGGTCGCCATGGACTTCCCGCCCGACCCGACGGTCTTGGCGTCGTCGCTCTTCGCCCCGCAGGCGGCGAGCGAGAAGACGGCGGCGGTGAGCGCGAGGCCGAGGCCGGCGGTGCGTATACGAGGGGCGGTCGTCACGAGGGCTCCATGAGGGGGCGAGTTGTACAGCCAACTGTTGTACAGACAACTCCTTCATTACGGGGGTGACGTGTGGCCTGACGGTGAACGGGGGGCGACCGCGGGCATGCCAGTGGAGGGCGGATGGGGGTGCTTTTCGGCCGGGGTGGCGCGTACTCGCCGCCACCCGGAACAGTCACCGACCGCCGCCGGACCGTCCCTGGGCCCTAGGTGTCACATTCCAGTACGGACCCGCACGGCGCGCACCGCACCCGTACCGGTCCCCGCACCCCGACCCGGATCCGCTGGTGGCAGGTGGGGCAGGGGAAGGTGACGCGCGGGCCGTCCGGCCCGGCCTCGAAGGCGTAGGGCGCGTCCGGCGCCGGCCAGGTGCCGCCGCGCCCGGCCGCCCGGCGGCGGTCCTTCGCGTACCGCCGCCGCCCGGCCCACCCCGCCGCCGCTAGCGGGGGCCGCCGGGCGTCCTCGCGGGCCAGCGCGAGGCCCGCGGTGTACGCGGGGTACGCCTGCGGGCTGGTGAACCACGGGGCGGGGTCCTCCCCGAACAGCGCCGCCCGCTTGGCCAGGACGTACCCGAACTCCTCGGGCGTCAGATAGCCGAGCTTCTGGCTGGTCAGCGCGGACTCGCGGAACGCGTCGAGCAGCAGCCAGCCCGCCCCCAGATACGTGGTGGCGGTGTCGGTGAGGATCTCGTTGTCGCGGGTGCCGGGGAAGTCGAGGCCGAGCCGGTGCAGCAGCACATGGGTGATCTCGTGCGCCAGCGCCGCGCCGATGTCCCGCCGGTGCTCCCGGAAGCGGTCGTTGAGCTCGATGAAGTACTCGGGACCCGCCGCCAGTTCGACCGATGCCGCGTGCCGCATCTCGCGGAAGCCCACGATCATCCGGGCGTCCGGCAGCCGCAGGTGCTGGACCAGGGCGTGCGCCACCCGCTGGGCGCCCAGGTGCAGGTCGTCGGTGTCGGCGAAGGCGACGTCGGCGGGGAGCACGCTGGTGGCGTACGCCCGCAGCGCCTCCGGCGAGAGCCGCTTGTGCAGCGCGGTGAGGGCCGCGCGCACGGTGTCGAGGTGCGGATACCCGTGGACGACCGGGCTGCCCTTGGCCGTGCGCTCATGGGTCACGCTGGCACCCCCGTACGACGGTGAACCGGCCTCCACTGTACGGCCCGCAGACCTTGCGGCGCCCGGCGCGGTTGGCCGGAAACCCTCCCTTGTAGCGCCGGTGGCCGCTTCGGATAATCCGAGGACGCACCTTGACGCGCCCATGTCATGAGGGGGTCATGGAAGAGGCCCCCGACGTCCCGGCGCACCGGGGTGCGGAACCCCAACCCCCCACGAAGGGCAGTCCCTTGAACAACAGCATCGTGCGCGCGCTCAAGAGATGCGTGGCCGTCGCCGCGGTCACCCTCGCCGCCTTCACGCTCCAGCCCGGCACCGGCGCCTCGGCCTCCCCGGCGCCCGTCGTCGGCGGAACCCGCGCCGCCCAGGGCGAGTTCCCGTTCATGGTCCGCCTCTCCATGGGCTGCGGCGGCGCCTTCTACACCCAGCAGATCGTGCTCACCGCCGCCCACTGCGTGGACGGCTCCGGCAACAACACCTCCATCACCGCGACCGCCGGCGTCGTCGACCTCCAGAGCGGCAGCGCGGTCAAGGTGAAGTCGACCAAGGTCCTCCAGGCCCCCGGCTACAACGGCAAGGGCAAGGACTGGGCGCTGATCAAGCTGGCCAAGCCGGTCAACCAGCCCACCCTCAAGATCGCCACCACCACCCAGTTCAACAACGGCACCTTCACCATCGCCGGCTGGGGCGCCCGCAGCGAGGGCGGCGGCCAGCAGCGCTACCTCTACAAGGCGACCGTGCCCTTCGTCTCCGACGCCCAGTGCCAGCAGGCGTACGGCAGCGAGCTCGTGCCGGGCGACGAGATCTGCGCCGGATACGTCCAGCAGGGCGGCGTCGACACCTGCCAGGGCGACTCCGGCGGCCCGATGTTCCGCAAGGACAACGACAACGCCTGGATCCAGGTCGGCATAGTGAGCTGGGGCCAGGGCTGCGCCGAGCCCGGCTACCCCGGCGTCTACAGCGAGGTCTCGACCTTCGCCGCCGACATCGCCCGGGCCGCGGCCACCCTCTAGTACCCGCGCGCCGCAGCGGCGGGCCGGGCGTCCGGGGATTTGCGGGCGCCCGGCCCAACCTGGTCATATAGGGACATGTCGATCACGGTGGTCATCGCGGACGACCAGGAGATGGTCCGGACCGGATTCCGCCTGATCCTGGAGAGCCGGCCCGACGTCGACGTCCTCGACGACGTCGCCGACGGCCCGGCCGCGCTCGACGCCGTCGAACGGCTCGACCCCGACGTCCTGCTCCTCGACATCCGCATGCCGGGCCTCGACGGCCTCGAAGTGACCCGCCGCCTCTCCGGCCGGGACCGCCCCCGCGTCGTCATCGTCACCACCTTCGACCTCGACGAGTACGTCCACGCCGCCCTGCACGGCGGCGCCTCCGGCTTCCTCCTCAAGGACGCCAGCCCCGAGATGCTGGTCGAGGCGGTCCGGGCGGCGGCGGCCGGGGACTCGCTGGTCTCCCCGGCCATCACCGTACGGCTGCTCAGGGAGCTGGCGAGCGCCCGCCCCGCCGGGTCCCCGGGGCGGCCCGCCGAACCCCTCACCGACCGCGAGCGCGACGTCGTACGGTGCCTGGCGCGCGGCGCCACCAACGCCGAGATCGCCGCCGAGCTCTATGTCTCCCTCTCCACCGTCAAGACCCACCTCGCCAACGTGCAGGGCAAGCTCGGCGCCCGCAACCGGGTGGAGATCGCCGCCTGGGCCTGGGAGAGCGGACTGGCCACGGGGACGCCGTGAGCCCCCTGCGCACCTGGCTCCGCGGCCATCCGCACTGGCAGGAGACCGGTCGGGCGGCGCTCGCCGCCGTCCTGGTCGGCCTGGTCGTCTTCGAGGGCCTGGCACTGGCCCGGCAGCCCAGCCTGCCGCACGCCATCGTCTGGTCCTCGGGCCTGCTGGTCTGCCTGTGCGCGCTGCCCTGGCCCCGGATCCCCCTGACGGTACGGGCCTGGACCGCCGCCACCGTCACCTGGGCCGCGACCGGCCTGATGTTCTTGGACCGCCCCGAAGTGGTGTGGGGGATGGGCGAGGCGCTGGCCCTGCTCGTCCTGCTCGCGGCCGTGCTGCTGCGGGCGCCCTCGCGCACGGCGGCCGTCCTCGGACCCGTCCTCGGCCTCGGCTGCATGGCGGTGCCGGTCCGGGACGCCTCGCCCGGCCGCTTCACCCTGCTCTTCGCGGTGCTCACCGTCGTCGTCAGCGCGTACTCGCTGCTGCTGCGCGCCCAGTCCTGGCAGCGGGTGCGCGACCTCCAGGCGGTCCGCACCGCCGAGCGCCTGGAGCTCGCCCGGGAGCTGCACGACCTGATCGCCCACCACGTCACCGGCATCGTCGTCCAGGCGAGCGCCGCCCGCTACACCGCCGCCGAGGGGCCCCGGGCCGCCGAGACGTTCGGCCGGATCGAGCGGGCGGGCGGGGAGGCGCTGAGCGCGATGCGCCGTCTCGTGCGGGTGCTGCGCGAGGGCGAGGCCGAGACCGAGCCGGTCGCGGGCCTGGCCCAGCTGCGCGAACTCACCGACCGCTTCTCGCTCACCGGCCCGCCCGCCGTGCTCTACGTCGAGGCGGGCCTGGAGGACGCGCTGCCCGCCGAGGTCGCGGCGGCGGCCCACCACGTGGTGCGCGAGGCGCTGACGAACGTGCGCAAGCACGCGGCGGACGCGAGCGCGGTACGGGTGGGGCTGCGGCTGGGCGCGGGCGGCCTGGAGGTCCGGGTCGCGGACGACGGCTCCCACGGGGTGCGGCTCGCGCCCGGGGCGCGCGGCGGGGGCTTCGGCCTCGCGGGGCTGGGGGAGCGGGTGACGGCGCTCGGCGGCGAACTGACGGCCGGACCGGCGACGGAGGGCGGCTGGCTGGTACTGGCGACACTGCCGCTGTCGGCGGACGGGTAGGGGGCGGACGGCGCGACCTGGCCCAGGGGATCCGGGCGGGCGGCCACTCGCCGGCTCGCGGACGCATGGGGCGACAGGGCCGGGGATCCGCCCGAGCGGGCACCCGCCGGCTGGCGGACGCTTGCGGGCCGCCGGGCCCGGGACCCGCCCCGGAGGCCACTCGCCGTCCCGCGCGCGAACGCTAAGTCCAACATCCGCCCCCCTTCCGTCCATGGGCGTGCCCGTGCCGCGCGGCCCATCGTGACCTGGCAGTGGACCCCGTCACGAGGAGGATGCCGGCGTGAACGCTGACGTACGCGGACCGAAGCGGAGGACGGTGGTCGCGGCCACCGCGCTGGCCGGGGCCTCCGCCGCGCTCGGAGTGCCCGGGGCCGCCTCGGCCGCCGGGGCGCCCGAGCACACCCTGGCCTCGCGCGACCTCGCGGTGCGGGTCGCCACCGCGTTCCCGCGCGTGGTCTCGTACACCCACCGCGCGAGCGGCGCCGTGCTGTACGGGCAGCAGGACGCCGTCACCACCGTCCTGGTCGACGGGGTCGCGCACACGCCCCGGGTCACCGCGCGGTTCGGGCGCGACCGGGCCGCGTACACCCTCGCCCTGGACGGCGGCACCGAGCTGGACGTGGAGATCCGGGTCGGCGGACTGAAGGTGGACTGGCGGGTGACCCGCATCCACGACACGCCCGCCCTCCGCGTCGGCACCCTCCAGATCCCCGGCCTCGCCCTCCTCTCCGTCCGCAGCGACCAGCCGGGCGCCGCCCTGCTCGCCGCCCGGATCCAGCTGGACAAGGCGAAGAGCGGCGACACCCTGGTCACGCTCGCCCCGGACACCCCGGCCGACCCGGGCCCCACCGGCTGCGCCTACGCCGTCGTCGCCCACGACGCCCTCGGCGGCGCCGTGGAGACCAACACCTGCTACGACAAGCCCGACGGCGCGGCCGGAACCACCTGGGAGAACGGGCGGCTGTGGCGGCAGACGCTGAAGCGGGACGGATACGTCGAGGCGCGGCTGGCGCCGGGGCAGTGGACGCACCGGGCCGCCACCGCCGCCGTCGAGGACACCGAGCCGCTCCCGTACGCCACCGTGATCGTCACCGGTGACCGCAACGGGGACGGCACCGTCGACTGGCAGGACGCGGCCATCGCGTTCCGGGACATCATGGTGAACCCGCTCGGCGCGGACGAGCAGCACCTGCGGGTGGTGCCCCACATCCCCTTCAACTTCGCCTCGCAGGCCACCAACCCGTTCCTGGCCACCCTCGACGACGTCAAGCGGATCTCGCTGGCCACCGACGGGCTGCGCCAGTACACGATCCTCAAGGGGTACCAGTCCGAGGGCCACGACTCGGCCCACCCCGACTACGCGGGCAACTACAACGAGCGCGCGGGCGGCCTCGACGACCTCAACTTCCTGGTCCGCGAGGGCCGGAAGTGGAACAGCGACTTCGCCGTCCACGTCAACGCCACCGAGTCCTACCCGGTCGCCCGCGCCTTCTCCGAGACCCTGGTCGACAAGAACGACCGGCAGTGGGACTGGCTCGACCAGTCGTACCGCATCGACCAGCGCCGCGACCTGGTCTCCGGCGACATCGTGCGGCGCTTCGCGGCGCTGCGGCGCGAAGCGGACCCGGCGCTGAACGCCCTGTACATCGACGTCTTCCGCGAGTCCGGCTGGACCTCCGACCGCCTCCAGCGCGCCCTGCGCGACCAGGGCTGGCTGGTCACCTCCGAGTGGGGCCACGGCCTGGAGCGCTCCTCGCTCTGGTCGCACTGGGCCAATGAGACGGACTACGGCGGCGACACCTCGCGCGGCATCAACTCCCGGCTGATCCGGTTCGTGCGCCACCACCAGAAGGACGTGTTCGCCGACAAGTGGCCGACCCTGCTGGGCCACGCGCGGATGGGCAACTTCGAGGGCTGGGTCGGCAAGACCGACTGGAGCGCCTTCTACGACCTCCTCTGGACGCACTCGCTGCCCGCCAAGTACCTCCAGGCGTATCCGATCCGGCGCTGGAGCGACCACGAGGTCACCTTCTTCGGGCCGTACGCCACCGCCGTCACCGACACCGGCGGGGTGCGCCGGATCACCACGGACGGGCGGCTCGTCTACGACGGGGGCGCCTATCTGCTGCCCTGGGAGCCCCGCCGCGCGGGCGACCCGGCGAAGCTCTACCACTACAACCCCCGGGGCGGCAGCACGAGTTGGCGGCTGCCGCGCGGCTGGTCGGGGGCCCGCTCGGTGGTCCTGTACCGGCTCACCGACCAGGGCCGGGCGGAGGCGGGCGAACTGCCGGTCCGCTCCGGCGCGGTCACCGTCGAGGACGTGGCGGCCGGGGTGCCCCACGTCGTGGTCCGCGCGCGGGCGCGGACGCAGAGCCCCGGCTGGGGCCAGGGCACCGCGCTGCACGACCCGGGCTTCCACTCCGGTTCCCTCGACGGGTGGACGGTCACCGGACCGGCCTCGGTGCGCCGCAGCGGTCTCGGCGACCACGAGCTGGTGATCGGCGCGGGCGCGGCGGCCTCCGTCGGCCAGCGGCTGCGCCGGCTGGCCCCCGGCAGCTACGCGGCGTCCGTCCAGGTCGAGGTGGGGGAGGAGCCGGGCGAGCGGCGCCTGGCGGCCCTGGAGGTCGAGACCGCCGACGGGGTCACCGCGCGGGCCTGGACCGAGACGTCCACGGCGGGCAACTTCGTGGCCGCCGACCGCAAGCACGGCACCCGCTTCCAGCGGATGTCCGCCCACTTCACGGTCCCCGAGGGCGGCGGCCCGGTCCGGCTGACCCTGCGCGCGGCGGCGGGGCGGGCCCGGGTGCGCTTCGACAACGTCCGGGTGGTCCCGGCCCGGCCCACGGCCAGGGCGGGGACCGTGGCGTACGAGGACTTCGAGCACGTGCCGCAGGGCTGGGGCGTCTTCGTCAAGGGCGACGCGGGCGGCGCCACCGACCCGCGCACCCACATCGCGCAGCGGCACTCCCCGTACACCCGGCGCGGCTGGAACGGGAAAGCGGTCGACGACGTGGTCGACGGCGGCCAGTCGCTCAAGTCGCGCGGCGAGAACGAGGGTCTGGTCTACCGGACCGTGCCGTTCACTGTCCGGTTCCTCCCGGGTAAGCGCTATCGCGTGACCTTCCGCCACGTCTGCGAGAAGGCCGGGCAGTACGCCTGGATCACGGCCGTCGACGAGGGCGCGGCCACCCGCGAACTGAGCCGGGCGCCGCTCGCGGAGGCGACCGAACCGGCCGTCCACGCGTACGAGTTCACGGCGCCCGCGACGGGCGAGGCATGGGTCGGGCTGCGCAAGACCGGGGACGACGGGACGGCCGAGTTCGTCCTGGACGCCTTCGAGGTGACGCGGCTCTAGATGCGGCACGGACCGTCCGGCGGCGGGAGGGAGACCGCCGGACGGTCCTTTGCCACCGGTGCTGGGGGGCACCGGCCGACGGGATCAGCGGCTCACTGGAACGCGATGTTCTGAACCGTGTTCCCGCTGGTCTGCTCCCAGGCGGTGACGTTGCACTGGGTCGCCGAGCAGTCCACGTTCACGTCCTGGCCCGTGGACCAGTCCTTGGCGGTGAAGGTCTTCTTGACGGTCAGCTGCACCGAGACGTTGCCGCCGGCGTCGGCCGTGAGGTACTTGACGTCGTTGGAACAGACGGTGGCCGAGGCGCACTCGCCCACGTTCACGGCGGCGCCGGGCGTGTACCCGGAAGCGGTCACCGAGACCGTCTGGCCGTCGGAGAGGCCCGTGTTCGGGGTCACCGATATCGCGGTGGCGGCGGACGCGGGAGAGGCGAGCAGCAGGGTCGCTGCCACCGCGGCTCCGGAGGCGGCCAGCTTGGCGATGCGGGATCGGGTGATGAGATCCTTCATGTCAACCTCAAAGGGTGCGTCGGGAAAGGGAATGCGCTTTCTTCACGCCCTTCGAGGCTAGAGGAACTTCACTTCCGGACCCGTTGAGTCCTCAAGTTCCAGCTCCCACACCCACACCTCGTTGGCCTGATCCCGCAGCACCGCCCCGGGGACAAAGAGCGACGCATGTGGTCCGATGGTCCAGTAACGCCCGAGGCAGAAGCCGTTGACCCAGGCGAAACCCCGTACTAGACCGAGGAATTCAAGGCGGGCGTCACCGGGATCCGGGGCATCGAAGGTGCCTCGAAACAGCCCCCGGCCCCCCTCCGCAGTTGAACGGAACGGCAGCCGCCGCACCCGGTCCGCGTCGTCGAACGCGTCGAGCCGCAGCGCCCGCGCCCGCACCCCGTGCAGGAACTGGCGTTCGTGCAGCAGCCCGCCGGTGAGGCCCTTCGGCTCGCCCAGCCGGGGACCGTAGTTGACGCGCCCCAGCGACTCCACCCACAGCTCCACCGCCGCGGGCCCCGCCACCGGCTCCGCCAGGACCGGCTCCTCCTCGGTCAGCGCCCCGGCCCGCACCCCGTCGACGTACACGAGCGCCCGGTCCCGCAGCCCGAGCGCCCGCAGCGGATACGGCTGCCGGGGACCCGGCACCTCGACGCGGTAGCGCACCACGCCCCGGTCCACGTCCAGCTCCTCGAAGGACGGCGCCACCCCGGGGCCGTGCTCGGGCGAGCCCAGCGCCTCCAGCAGCTCCCCGGCCGCCACGAACTCCGTCAGCGCGACGGCGACCGGGGAGCCCAACTCCTTCGGCGGAGGTGGGAGTTCGGGCAGCGGGCCGTCCGCGTACTCGGCGAGCACCTCGCGAAAGGCCCAGAACTTCGCCGTCGGGCGGCCCCGCTCGTCGACGGGCGCGTCGTAGTCGTAGGAGGTGACGTCCGGGCGCAGCGCCCCCAGGTGCTCCGCGCCGTCCCGGTTGGCGCCCGCCCAGCCCGCGAAGCTGGTGCCGCCGTGCGCCATGTAGAGGTTGACGGAGGCGCCGCACTCCAGGATCGCGCGCAGCTCGGCCGCCGCGTCCCCGGCGTCGCGCGCCACCGGGTCCGCGCCCCAGTGCTCGAACCAGCCGCACCAGAACTCCATGCACATCAGCGGCCCGTCGGGGCGGTGGCGGCGCAGCGCCCCGAACGCCTCGCGGGCGCCCGAGCCGAAGTTCGCGGTCGCCAGCACACCGGGCAGCGAGCCCCCGGTCAGCATGTGGTCCTCGGGCCCGTCCGAGGTGAACAGCGGGACGCTCACGCCCAGTTCGCGCAGCAGCGCGGCCAGCTCCGCCAGATACGCGGTGTCCGTGCCGTAACTGCCGTACTCGTTCTCGACCTGCACCATCAGCACCGGGCCGCCCCGGTCCGCCTGGCGCGCCACCACCTGCGGCAGCAGCTCCCCGAACCAGCGCCCCACGTGCGCCAGGTACTCCGCGTCCCGGGTCCGCGCCCGCCGCCCCAGCGACCCCGTCAGCCAGTGCGGCAGCCCGCCGTTCTCCCACTCGGCGCAGATGTACGGGCCGGGGCGCACGATCGCCCACAGCCCGGCCGCCCGCGCCGCGTCCAGGAAGCGGCCGAGCGCGCCCGGGTCCCGGAACCGGCCGGGCGCCGGCTCGTGCAGGTTCCACGGCACGTACGTCTCGACGCAGTTCAGCCCCATCGCCCGCAGCATCGCCAGCCGGTGACCCCACTGCGACTCATGGACCCGGAAGTAGTGCAGCGCCCCCGAAAGCAGCCGCACCGGCCGCCCGTCCAGCAGAAAGTCCTTCTCGCCCACCGTGAAGTCAGCCACCGGCCCCGCCCGTCTCTCGGTCCTCCGGCGCCAGCCTCGCCCCTGGCGCCACCGGTGGTCCATGGACAAAGATCGGCACTGATTGGACGCACGGGGGCACGGAAGGGGGACGGACCGGGATGTACCACACCTGGATGCGCTATTTCACTCCCAGCCCGGTCCACCACCGGCTCGGCCTGGTCTGCCTCGGCGTCGGCCTGCAGCACGGGCTGCTCCCCGCCGTCGGGCCGCGCACCCTGGACCACCACGTGGCCGTGGTGATCGGCGCGGGCGGCGGCTGGTTCCGGGGCGCCGACGGACGCCGCACCACCGTCACCGCGCCCGCCCTGCTCTGGCTCACCCCCGGCGTGCCCCACCACTACGGGGCCGACCCGGCCACCGGCTGGGACGAGTCGTTCGTCGACTTCACCGGGCCCGCCACCGCCACCTACACCGAGCTCGGCTACATCGAGCCCGAGCGGCCCGTCGTCCCGCTCGCCGACAGCGCCGGCGCCCGCGCCGTCGTCGGCCGCATCGCCAGGGCCGCCCGCCGCGGCAACCCGCTCCTGGAGGTCGAGACGGCCGCCGCCGTCCCCGAGCTCCTGGTGGCGCTGCGCCGGGCCCGCGCCGACCTCGCCCCCGACGGCGACGTGGTGCTCCAGGCGCTGGCCCGGGACGCCTGTCTGCCGCTGTCGGTCGCCGAGCACGCCGCCCGGCACGGCATGACCCCCGCCGAGCTGCGCACGGCGGTGCGCCGGGGCGCGGGGTGCAGCCCCAAGGACTATCTGCTGGGCATCCGGCTCGGCCGGGCCAAGGAACTGCTCGCCACCACCGACCTGCCGGTCGCCGCCGTCGCCCGCCGGGTGGGGTACGAGGACCCGGCGTACTTCTCCCGGCTCTTCACCCGCCGGGTCGGCACCGCCCCGGTCCGCTTCCGCCGCCGCCAGGGCCGGGCCGTCCCCGGCGGCTGGAGCAGCCGGATCCCGGATCCTGAACACCCTCCGACGATCCCCGGCCGGGCCACGTAAGCTCGATGACCATGACCACGAACGACCCCTCCGTGCAGGCCGAGCTCGCCCGGCTCCGCGACAGCATCGACAACATCGACGCGGCCGTCGTCCACATGCTGGCGGAGCGGTTCAAATGCACCCAGCAGGTCGGCCACCTCAAGGCCGAGCACCGGCTGCCCCCGGCCGACCCCGCGCGCGAGGCCGAGCAGATCGCCCGGCTGCGGCGGCTCGCGGAGAGCGCCAAGCTGGACCCGGCGTTCGCCGAGAAGCTGCTGAACTTCATCATCGCCGAGGTCATCCGGCACCACGAGACGATCGCCAAGTCCTCCTGAGCCCGCCGCCCGCCCGGGCACCCCGTGCGCTCACAGCGCAACACCGTCCCGCTGTGCGGACCGGGGTGCATCGGGCAGCATGGCCCCCATGTCCGTACTGACGCGCGACGAAGCGCAGACCCGTGCCCGGCTCCTCGACGTCCACCGCTATGGGATCGCCCTCGATCTCACCACCGGCGAGGAGACCTTCGACTCCCACACCGTCATCGAATTCACCGCGCGCGCGGCCGGGGACACGTTCGTCGAGCTCAAGCCGGCCACCCTGCGCTCGGTCTCGCTCGACGGCCGGCCCCTGGACCCCGAGGCGCTGGTGGAGAACCGCCTCGCGCTGACCGGCCTCGCCGAGGGCCCGCACGAGCTGCGGATCGACGCGGTCATGCGCTACTCGCACACCGGCGAGGGCCTGCACCGCTTCACCGACCCCGTCGACGGCGAGACCTACACGTACACCCAGCTGTTCATGGAGGACGTCCAGCGCGTCTTCGCCGCCTTCGACCAGCCCGACCTGAAGGCCGTCTTCGACCTCGAAGTCACCGCCCCCGAGGGCTGGACCGTCCTCGCCAACGGCATCACCGAGCAGCGGGCCGACGGCAGCTGGAAGGCCGCCACCACCCCGCTGCTCTCCACCTACTTCGTGGCGCTCGCCGCCGGTCCCTGGCACTCCACCACCACCGAGCACGCGGGCCTGCCCTTCGGCATCCACTGCCGCCGCTCGCTCGCCCCCTACCTGGACGCCGACGCCGAGGAGATCTTCGAGATCACCCGGCAGTGCTTCGACCGCTACCACGAGAAGTTCGACGAGCCCTACCCCTTCGACTCCTACGACCAGGCGTTCGTCCCCGAGTTCAACGCGGGCGCGATGGAGAACCCCGGGCTCGTCACCTTCCGCGACGAGTTCATCTACCGCTCCGCCGTCACCGACACCGAGCGCCAGACCCGCGCCATGGTCATCGCCCACGAGATGGCCCACATGTGGTTCGGCGACCTGGTCACCCTGCGCTGGTGGGACGACATCTGGCTGAACGAGTCGTTCGCCGAGTACATGGGCTACCAGACCCTCACCGAGGCCACCCGCTTCACCGACACCTGGGTGGACTTCGGCATCGTCCGCAAGGCGTGGGGCTACGACGCCGACCAGCGCCCCTCCACCCACCCCGTCGCCCCCGACCCGGACGCCGTGCCCGACACCGCCTCCGCGATGCTCAACTTCGACGGCATCTCCTACGCCAAGGGCGCCTCCGCCCTGCGCCAGCTGGTGACCTGGCTCGGCGAGAAGGACTTCCTGGCCGGCATCAACACCCATTTCCGGCGGCACAGGTTCGGCAACGCCACGCTCGCCGACTTCATCGACAACTTGGCCTCCGCCACCGACCGCGACGTGCACGGCTGGGCCGAGTCGTGGCTGCGCACCACCGGCGTCGACACCCTGACCCCGGTCGTCGAGGAGGCCGAGGGCTCCTGGACGCTCACCGTCGAGCAGGACGGCGGGCGCCCGCACCGCGTCGCCGTCGGCGTCTACGACGTCGACGCGGCGCGCCCCGGACGGCTGGTGCTGCGCGAGCGCTTCGAGACCGACGTGCCGGGCGCGCCCCTGACCCGCCCCGGCGCCCGCCCCGCGCTCGTCCTCCTCAACGACGGCGACCTCTCCTACGCCAAGGTGCGGCTGGACGCCGAGTCCTGGGAGACCGCCCTGCGCTCGCTCTCCGGACTGCCCGACCCGCTGTCGCGCGCGGTGGTGTGGAACGCCGCCCGCGACATGGTCCGCGACGGCCAGCTGTCGCCCACCGCCTATCTGGAGGCGGCCCGCGCCCATCTGCCGTACGAGTCGGACCTCGCGGTCGTCCAGGGCGTCCTCACCTTCGCCGCCGCCCAGATCACCGACCGCTACCTGGACGCCGAGGCCCGCCCCGCCGCCCTCGCCCTGCTCACCGAGCTCACCCGCGACCTCATCCGGCGCACCGAGGACGGCGACAACCCGGGCCTGCGGCTCACCGCCGTGCGCCACTACGTCTCCGGCGCCGCCCAGCCGCAGACCATCCGCGAGTGGCTGACCGAGGGCGGCGTCCCCGGCGGTCCCGAGCTCGACCCCGAACTGCGCTGGCGGGTGCTGAACCGGCTGGCCGTCCTGGGCGCCACCACCGAGGAGGAGATCGCCGCCGAGCTGGCCCGCGACCCCAGCGCCACCGGCGAGGAGGGCGCGGCCCGCTGCCGCGCCGCGCTGCCCACCGCCGAGGCGAAGGCGGCGGCCTGGGCCGCCATGTTCGACGGCGACACGCTCTCGAACTACCTGTTCAACGCCACCGCCCAGGGCTTCTGGCAGCCCGAACAGGCCGATCTCGTACGGGAGTACGTGCCGCGCTTCTTCGCGGACGCCGTCCCGCTGGCGGCCCGCCGCGGCCCGGCCATCGCCGAGGCCGCGGGCCGCTACGCCTACCCGCGGCACGCCGTGGACGCCGAGGCCGTCGCGCTGGCCGAGGCGTGCCTGGCCGGGGCGGAGCCGCTGCCCGCGCTGCGCCGCCAGATCGCCGACCAGCTCGACGACGTACGGCGCGCACTGGCGGTGCGGGGCGCCTGACCGGGGCCGGGGGGTGGCGCTCATAGCAGTGCGCCACCCCCAACACCCCACCTCCGCAAGGCAGTACCACTTTCGGGTTGAGATCGTTGTGCACGGCGGTCGCACCGCGCCGGGACGCCGCACGCTGGTGAGACCGACGTTTCACCACCCGAAGGACCCCCCATGCACACCCCGCCCCTCGCCGGCGGCCCCGCCGGCCCCGCCGCCCTGCACCCCCTCCTCGGAGTGGTCCTCGGCGCGCTCCAGGAGGGCGCGGCGGCCCGGGGCGGCCCACTGCCCGGCGGCGGCCCCGACGCCGTGGCGGTCCGGGTCGGGGCCGCGCTCGGCGAGGTGTTCCCGGCCCGCGGCACCGGCGCCGAGGAGGCCCTCGCCACCCTGGTGCGGGCGGTCGCCCAGGGCGCCGCCGACCCCGCCGACCCGCGCTGCGCCGCCCATCTGCACACCCCGCCGCTGGCGCTCGCCGCCGCCGCCGACCTCGCCGCCGCCGTCCTCAACCCCTCGCTCGACTCCTGGGACCAGGCACCGGCCGCCGCCGAGCTCGAAGCCCGGGTCACCGAGGCGCTGGCCGCCGAGTTCTGGCCCGGCGGGGACGCGCTGATCACCACCGGCGGCACCGAGTCCAACCAGCTCGCCCTGCTGCTCGCCCGCGAACGGCACGGCCCCGTCCGGCTGGTGCACGGCGCCAACGCCCACCACTCGCTGCCGCGCGCCGCCTGGCTCCTCGGCCTGCCCGCACCCGTCGGCCTCCCCGCGCCCCTCGGCACCCTGGACCTCGCGGCCCTGGAAGCGGCCCTCGCCTCTCCCGGCCCGGACCCGGGCCGCCGCACACTGGTCGCCGCGACCGCGGGCACCACCGACACCGGCGCCGTCGACCCGCTGCCCGAGATCGCCGCCCTGTGCGAGCGGTACGGCGCGGAGCTCCATGTCGACGCCGCCTACGGCGGCCCGCTGATCTTCAGCGACACCCACCGGAGCAGGCTGCGGGGCATCGAACGCGCCCAGTCGATCGCGCTGGACCTGCACAAACTCGGCTGGCAGCCGGTCGCCGCCGGGCTCCTCGCCGTCCCCGACCCGGCCCGCCTCGCCCCGCTCGCCCACACCGCCGACTACCTCAACGCCGACGACGACACCGAGGCGGGCCTGCCCGACCTGCTCGGCCGCTCCCTGCGCACCAGCCGCCGCCCGGACGTACTGAAGATCGCCGTCACCCTGCGGGCGCTCGGCCGCACCGGACTCGCCGGACTCGTCGACCACACCCTCGACCTTGCCCAGGGCCTCGCGGACCTGGTCGAGGAGCACCCCCGGTTCGACCTGTACGAGCGGCCCACGCTCTCCACCGTCCTCTTCCGCCCCGCAGGCGCCCCCGACGACGAGGTCGCCGCCGTCCGCCGCGCCCTGCTCACCGAGGGCCGCGCGGTGCTCGGCAGAGCCCGCGCCGACGGGCGGCTCTGGCTCAAGGCCACCCTGCTCAACCCCCACGCCACCACCGGCGACCTGGCCCTGCTCCTCAAGACCGTGGAAGGCAGCACCCCCCGATGACCGCACCGTCACTCGCCCACGACATCGATCACCCGCACGACCTGGTGGGCATCGGCGTGGGCCCGTTCAACCTCTCGCTCGCCGCCCTCGCCCACGGGGTGCCCGGCGGGCTCTCGACCGCCTTCTACGAACAGCGCCGCGCCTTCCACTGGCACCCCGGGCTGCTCATCGAGGGTGCCACCCTCCAAGTCCCCTTCCTGGCCGACCTGGTGACCCTCGCCGACCCCGCCAGCCCCTGGTCGTTCCTCAGCTATCTGCGCCACCGCGAGCGGCTGTTCCCGTTCTACTTCGCCGAGCGCTTCCACATCCAGCGCACCGAGTACGACGCGTACTGCCGCTGGGTCAGCGAGAGCCTGCCCGGACTGCACTTCGGGCACCAGGTGGACGCGGTCCGCTGGAACGCCGAACGGGAGCTGTTCGAGGTCGACTTCACCCAGCTCGACGCGCACGGCCAGGCCGAGGCGCTGGGCCGCGCCTTCGCCCGCAACCTCGTCCTGGGCCTCGGCACCGAGCCGTTCGTGCCCGAGCCGCTGCGTCCGCTCGCCGACGCCCCCGCCGTACCGGTGATCCACTCCGCCGACTACCTCGACCACCGCGACCGCTTCCTCGCCGCCGACCACATCACCGTCATCGGCTCCGGCCAGTCCGGCGCCGAGGTCTTCCTGGACCTGCTGCGCCACCGCCCGGCCGGGCGCGAGGGCATCACCTGGCTCGCCCGCACCGAGACCTTCGCGCCCATGGAGTACTCCAAGCTCGGCCTGGAGCACTTCACCCCCGACTACACGCGCTACTTCCACGCCCTGGCCGAGCCCGTCCGCGACCAGCTGGTGCCGCGCCAGTGGCAGCTCCACAAGGGCATCGACGCCGAGACCATCGCCGCCATCCACGACGAGCTCTACCGCCGCACCCAGCACGGCGGCTGGCCGGACGCGACCCTCACGCCCGGCGTCAGCGTCCGCACGGCCGGGCGGGTCGCCACCACCAAGGTGGAGCTGCACCTGGAACACGCCCAGCAGGGCGTGCGCTCCCGGCTGACCACCGACGCGGTGGTCCTCGCCACCGGCTACCGGGAGCGCCCGTCGGCCCGCATCCTCTCCGGCCTCGACCCGTACATGCGCCTGGACTCCTCCGAACGGCCGCGCATCGACGAGGACTTCCGCCTGGTCCTGGACAGCTCGGTGACCGGCTCGGTCTTCGTGCAGAACGCGGAGAAGCACACCCACGGCGTCGGCGCGCCCGATCTGGGGCTCGCGGCCTGGCGCAGCGCGTCGATCCTGAACGCCCTGACCGGCAAGGAGCCCTACCCCCTCCCGGCCCGCACGGCGTTCACCACGTTCGGCCTGGCCAAGCGGGAGGAGGCGCGCCCGGCCCCGAAGGTCCCGGGCGCGCTGATCCCGCTGGAGGGCTGAGCGGCCCCGGAGCCGAGCCGCCCCGGGGCCGGGCGGCCTAGAAGACGGCGACCCCGTCCCGGACCAGCTTCCAGTCCACGGAGGCGAACGTGCCGGGGTCGACGACCCCCTTCGCCTTCACCCAGGCGATGATCGTGTTCCGGATCTCCTCCGAGTTCGACCACACCTGCTTGGCCGCGGCGACGTGCGGGAAGTTGCCGCCGCCGTTGGCCCGGTAGTTGTTGACCGCGAGGACGAACTGCGCGGCCGGGTCCAGCGGCTTGCCCTGGAACGTCAGGTTGACGATCCGGGACCCGGCCGGCTTCGCGATGTCGATGTCGTACACCAGGCCCGACACCGCGTCGTAGTTGTAGTCCGGCGTGTTGTTGGCGTTGGTCAGCTTCGCCGGGTCGACCGGAGCGCCGGCCGCCGTCTGCACGTAGTACCGCGCCGAGAACTCCAGGTACTCGCGGATCTGCGCGCCCGTCAGGACCCGCGCCTCCAGCGTGTTCTCGAACGGGTAGAGCCCGGCCGCGTCCTTGATGGTGACCTGGCCGGCCGGGATGACGGCCGTGCGCGAGAAGCAGGACGCCTGCGAGAGCACCGGCAGCGCCGCGTACGCGCCGCCCGCGAGCGCCGCCTTCACCGTGTCCACCTGGACGGCGTTGATCAGGTCGATGATCGGCTCGTCCTTCCAGGCCGCCTCGGCGGTGGTCATGGCCGCCTTGGAGGTGCCGATGACCTGGTTGACGTACGCCACGACCTTCCTGTGCTCGTCGCCGAGCAGCTTGGTGATCTTCGGGTCCTCGGCGACGGTGTTGGAGTTGAGGACCTTCGAGCCGGACTTCTCGACCGTCCAGCGGCCCTTCTCCCACACCAGGTCGAAGTCGAAGACGGTGAGCCGCTGGCCCCACTTCAGCGGCTCGGAGAGCACCACCTGCTTGCCGGTCTGCTTGTTGGTCACCCGGTACTCGGGGATCTCCACGTGCGCGTGGCCGACCAGGATCGCGTCGATGCCCGCCACCTTCTCGGCCACCAGGGCCGCCGCGTTCTCGACGTACGGGAGCTGGTCGCCGTAGGAGGAGCTGCCGTCGGAGCCCGAGTGGGCGGCCACGATCACCACGTCCGCGCCCATCGAGCGCAGCTTGGGCACCCACTTCGCGGCCTGCTCCTCAAGGCCGGGGAAGACCATCTTCCCGCTGACGTTGGCCTTGTCCCAGATGGCGATGCCCGGGTTGGTGAGGCCGAGGATCGCCACGCGCACATCGCGCCCGTGCGGGGTGCGCAGCTTCTTGATGACGTACGGCTGGAAGGCCGGCTTCAGCGTCTTGGCGTCCAGCGCGTTGGCGCCGAGCAGCGGGAAGCGGCACTGCTCCTCGAACTTGCGCAGCACCGGGATGCCGTAGTTGAACTCGTGGTTGCCGAGGGCGGCGGCGTGGTAGCCGATGGCGTTCATGGCCTGCGCCATCGGGTGCACCGGGCCGTGCTTGGCCGTGATCGGGTCGACCTTGGCGTAGTAGTACGACAGCTGGGTGCCCTGGATGGTGTCACCCGCGTCGATCATCAGGGTGTTGTGGCGGCCCTTCTCCTTGCGGATCTGCTCGACCAGCGTGGAGATCTTGGCGAGGCCGACGTCGTTGTGGGCCTTGTCGTCGAACTCCTTGTCCGTGAAGTAGTCCCAGTTGAAGACGTTGCCGTGCAGGTCGGTGGTGCCCATGACGGTGAACGAGTAACGCTTCGGCGGCCGGGTGCGGCCGTGGCCGCGCTCATGGGCCTCGGCGGGGGCCGCGACGCCTCCGGCGATGGCGACGCCGGCTCCGGCGGCGGCCGAGCTGCCCAGGAACGTCCTGCGGTTCAGCGGCATGTGATGCACTCCCTGACGGTGTGTTACGCGCGTAGACACACTCCACGCGCGTAGAAGGTCCAGAGGATTTTGGCGCAGAACCGGCCATCCGCAACACCCCTGGCAGGTTTCGATCGGATGACCACGAGAGAACGACGGCCCCGGGCGCGATCCGCCCGGGGCCGTCCGCGTGCCCGGGGGCTCGATCGGCCCCCGTGGTCCGCGGGTGAGGGCTAGGGCGCGTCTTTCGGATCTTGTCGGCTTCGGTCCGGCCGCGCTGTCGTGGTGGCCGAGCGGGGTGCGGTGCGTGCGGCTGCAAGGCGGAGGAGGGAGTCGACGCGGAGCGTCGGGGACCGACGACAACGCCGCAGACGCGCGTGCCGCACCCCGCGACCCAGGCAAGATCCGAAAGACACGCCCTAGCCGCAGACGAGCCGGGGCCCCGCCCAGTCCGCGTGGTCGTAGTCGATGCCGTCACCCGCGTCGGTGACCACCAGCCGGACTTCGAGCGCGCCCGTCAGGTCGGCGGTCAGCGCCTTCGCCGCATCGGCCGAGGTCAGCGTCCCGCTCTCGGCGGCCAGCGTGCCGTCGCGCCAGATCTGGAAGTCGACCGACCCCTTGGTGGTCACCTCGTCGTCCACCCCCACCCGGGTGGTCAGCGAGGTGCAGGTGCCGCCCAGGTAGTACGCGACGGAGCTCGGCGCGTGGGTGCCCAGGCCCTTGGCGTACACCGTTCCGTTGATGGTGAGCGGGGTGCCGTCGCCCGCCGCCTGCTCCGCGTTGCTGAGGTCCTTCTCGACCGGGCCCCAGCCGTTGGTGGCGGACTCCCAGGCCAGGTCGCTCAGTTCGTGCGTCCCGGCCGAGGGGCCGCTGCCGCAGGCGAGCCGGGCGTCGGCCCAGTCGGCGTGGTCGTAGGTGATGCCGTCGCCGCCGTCGGTGACCACCAGCCGCAGCTTGGTGGCGCCCTTGAGGTCGGCGTTCAGCCGCACGGGCGGATCGGCGGCGGTGCGGACCCCGCTGTCGGCGGCCAGCGTGCCGTCGCGCCAGATCTGGAACCGTACGGACCCGGTGTTCGGCGCCTCGTCGTCCACGCCCACGTCGACCCGGAGGGCCGAGCAGCCGCCGCCGAGGTAGTACGCGATGTCGCTGGGCGCGTGCGTGCCCAGGCCCTTGGCGTACCGGACGCCCCCGATGGTGAGCGGGCGGCCGTCGCCCGCCGCCTGCTCGCCGTTGCTGCGGTCGCGCTCCACCGGGCCCCAGCCGCCCACCGCCGACGTCCACGGCAGGTCGCTCAGCTGGTTCACGCCGGTCGGCGGCGGCACCGGGCTGCCCGGGGTCACCCGGAACATCACGGTGCCGTGCGCGGGCACCGGGGCGCCGATGGCGCCGGTGGTCGTGCTGGTGGCCTTGGACCACAGGTCCTTGAGCGCGTACGAGGACGCCCCGCCGATGCCGATGTCCTTCACGGTCGTGGACACGGTCCTGGTGGAGGAGGTCTCGTTGGTCAGCGTCACCGAACGGCCGCCGTCCGCCAGCGGCTTGGACATCACGACCAGGCCGCCGGAGTCGGACACCACCGTGCCCTGCCTGCCCAGCGGGTCCTGGTCCACCGCGATCACCTCGGTGTTCTTGAGGATGGCCAGGGTGGCCGGGCTCGCGGTGCGCAGGTCGCTGCCGATCAGCAGCGGCGCGGCCATCTGCGACCAGAGGCTGAAGTGGGTGCGGTACTCGGTGTCGGTCATGCCGCCGTTGCCGACCTCCAGCATGTCCGGGTCGTTCCAGGCGCCCGGTCCGGCGTACGGCGCCAGCGACTGGTTCTGGTGCGCGATGGAGATCATGCTGGACCAGTTGTCGCTGATGTCCCCGGTGGTGCGCCAGGAGTTCCCGACGCCCTGCGCCCAGGTCCAGGGCTGGTTGGAGCCCCACTCGCAGATGCTGTAGAGGATCGGCCGGCCGGTGGCGCGGGTGGCCGCCGCCAGCGCGTCGCCCATCGCCTTGTAGCGCTGCTTGGCGTCCGCGCCGGTGTTGTTGCAGTTGTCGTACTTCAGGTAGTCGACGCCCCAGGACGCCCACAGCTCGGCGTCCTGGCGCTCGTGGCCGAGGCCGCCGGGGAAGCCCTGGACGTCGCAGGTCTTGGTGCCCGCGCTGGAGTAGAGGCCGAACTTCAGGCCCTTGGAGTGCACATAGTCGGCCACGGCCTTGATGCCGTGCGGGAAGCGGGCCGGGTCGGGCACGAGGTCGCCGCTCGCGTTCCGGTCGGGCAGGGCCCAGCAGTCGTCGATGTTGACGTAGGTGTATCCGGCGTCCTTGAGGCCCTGGGCGACGAAGGTGTCGGCGATGCCCTTGACCATGGATTCATTGAACTCGGCCCGGCAGTGGGTGGAGTTCCAGTTGTTGAACCCCATCTGCGGGGTGCGGGCCAGGCCGTTGTCGAGGGCCGCCGCCGGGGTGGCGGTCGCGGCGGTGAGCGCGGCGGCGCCACCGGCGGCGAGGGCGAGCGGGACCAGCAGGGGGAGGGCGGCGAGTGCGGCACCGGTCCGTTTTCTGAACGATTTCATGTGCGGCTCCGTTGGTTGAGTAGCTCACAAGTCAACGAGGTCGAACGAAAACGAACATATCTCAGCGCCGCTGCCTGAACATGTCAAGGGTTTGCGCCGGGCGCGCGGAGAAGTCCGCCGTGCTCATCGGAGCGCTCCTGCGCACAATTCAACAGTTGTCAATAACCCTTCATGCAAAGGTTGTTGAGTAGTCATGCGCGACCAATTCTCTACTGGTCGGTAAGCCCTAGGCTCGAACCATGCGTCGAGCAAAGATCGTCTGTACCCTGGGGCCCGCCACCGACACGTACGACCAGATCAAGGCACTGGTCGAGGCCGGAATGGACGTCGCCCGCTTCAACCTCAGCCACGGCGGCTACGCCGACCACGAGGAGCGTTACCAGCACGTGCGCAAGGCGTCCGACGAGACGGGCCGCAGCGTGGGAGTGCTCGCCGACCTTCAAGGTCCGAAGATTCGCCTGGGCCGGTTCCACGAAGGTCCCGTACTCCTTGAACGCGGCGACGAGTTCACCATCACCGTCGAGGACGTCCAGGGCGACCGCCACATCTGCGGCACCACCTACTCCGGCCTCGCCGAGGACGTCACCCCCGGTGAGCGCATCCTCGTCGACGACGGCAAGGTGGCGCTGGAGGTCGTGGGCGTGGACGGCCCGCGCGTGCGCACCCGGGTCGCCGAGGGCGGCATGGTCTCCGACCACAAGGGGCTCAACCTGCCCGGCGTCGCGGTGTCGGTGCCCGCGCTCTCCGAGAAGGACGTCGAGGACCTGCGCTGGGCCCTGCGCATCGGCGTCGACATCATCGCGCTCTCCTTCGTCCGCGGCGGCCGGGACATCGAGGACGTCCACCGCGTCATGGACGAGGAGGGCCGCCGCGTCCCGGTGATCGCCAAGATCGAGAAGCCGCAGGCCGTCGAGAGCATCGACGACATCGTGGCCGCCTTCGACGGCATCATGGTGGCGCGCGGCGACCTGGGCGTCGAAATGCCCCTCGAACAGGTGCCGATCGTCCAGAAGCGCGCCATCAAGCTCGCCAAGCGGAACGCCAAGCCCGTCATCGTGGCCACCCAGATGCTGGACTCGATGATCGACAACTCCCGCCCCACCAGGGCCGAGGCCAGCGACGTCGCCAACGCGGTCATCGACGGCACCGACGCCGTGATGCTCTCCGGCGAGACCAGCGTCGGCAAGTACCCCGTGGAGACCGTCCGCACCATGAGCCGGATCGTCACCGCGGCCGAGGAGGACGTCCTGGCCAAGGGGCTGCCGCCGCTCACCGAGCGCAGCAAGCCCCGCACCCAGGGCGGCGCGGTCGCCCGGGCCGCCGCCGAGATGGGCGACTTCCTCAACGCCAAGTACCTCGTGGCCTTCACCCAGTCCGGCGACACGGTCAAGCGGCTCTCCCGCTACCGCTCGCCGATCCCGCTGCTCGCCTTCACCCCCGACCCCGCCACCCGCTCCCAGCTCAACCTCACCTGGGGCGTGGAGACCTTCCTCGGCCCGCACGTGGACTCCACGGACGCGATGGTGGCGCAGGTCGACGAACAACTCCTGAAGATCGGCCGCTGCCGGCGGGGCGACATCGTGGTGATCACCGCGGGCTCGCCGCCCGGTGTGCCCGGCTCGACCAATCTGGTGCGCGTCCACCACATCGGCGAGGACGACAGCCCCAAGGGCTGAGGCGTCCGGGCCCCGGGCCGGACCCGGCGGGAGGCATTCCGACGCACCGGCCCCGGGCCTCTGCCGTACGGGCGGGGGCCCGGCCGTACCGGACGAAAGAAGGGAAGGCGTGCGAAGGCGGCCGAAACCTCAACGGTCCGTGACCATGGATTCGCACGAAAAGTACCCCGGGTCGGATTCGAACCGACGCTGGATGGTGTTTGAGACCATTGCCTCTACCGCTGGGCTACCGGGGCATCCTTTGAACCAAAGGTAGGCGGCTACCCGCCGTGACCACACCTTACCGCAGCTGGGTACGCTCTTGGGAAGCAGTACTTGCCCCGCAACGAGGAGCCCCCGTGACCGCCGCCGAGTCGCCCCAGCCCGTCGCCGACGACGATCAGTCCCATGTCCCGCCGCTCACGACCCGTGTCGTCATCGCCGAGGACGAGGCCCTCATCCGCCTCGACCTCAAGGAGATGCTGGAGGAAGAGGGGTACGCGGTCGTCGGAGAGGCCGGGGACGGGCAGAAGGCCGTGGAGCTCGCCCGGGAGCACCGCCCCGACCTGGTCATCCTCGATGTGAAGATGCCCGTCCTCGACGGCATCTCCGCCGCCGAGCAGATCGCCAAGGACTCCATCGCGCCCGTCCTGATGCTCACCGCGTTCTCGCAGCGCGACCTGGTGGAGCGGGCCCGGGACGCCGGGGCGATGGCGTACCTGGTGAAGCCGTTCTCCAAGAGCGACGTGGTGCCCGCGATCGAGATGGCGGTCTCGCGCTTCACCGAGCTGAAGGCGCTGGAGCAGGAGGTCGCCGACCTCTCCCAGCGGCTGGAGACCCGCAAGCTGGTCGACCGCGCCAAGTCGATCCTCCAGACGCAGTACGGGCTGACCGAGCCCGCCGCGTTCCGCTGGATCCAGAAGACGTCGATGGACCGCCGGCTCTCCATGCAGCAGGTCGCCGAGGCGGTCATCGAGGACGCCGAGGAGAAGAAGGCGGCGAAGGGCTAGGGCCCGGGTCCGGCCGCGGCCGGACGCCAGGGCCCCCGCGCCTTCCGGGAAACGACGTACGGGCCGCACCACACGAAGTGGTGCGGCCCGTACGCGTGGTCCCGGCTAGTCCTCGCCGAGGTACGTCTTGCGGACGTTCTCGTCGTGGAGCAGGTCCTGGCCGGTGCCCGAGAGTTTGATCTCGCCGACCTCCATCACATGCGCCAGGTCCGCGAGCGAGAGCGCCGCCTGGGCGTTCTGCTCGACCAGCAGGATGGTGGTCCCCGACGCCTTGAGCTCGACGATGGTCGCCATGATCTTCTGCATCATGATCGGGGAGAGGCCCATCGACGGCTCGTCCAGCATGAGCAGCTTGGGCTGGGACATCAGGGCCCGGCCCATCGCCAGCATCTGCTGCTCGCCGCCGGAGAGGGTGCCCGCCGCCTGCTTGCGCCGCTCGCCCAGGATGGGGAAGAGGTCGTAGGCGCGCTGGATGTCCTTCTCGATCCCGGCCTTGTCGCCGCGCAGGAACGCCCCGAGGTGGAGGTTCTCGGCGATGGTCAGCCGGGGGAAGATGTGCCGCCCCTCGGGGGAGTGGGCGAGTCCCAGCGACACGATCTTGTGCGCGGGGATGTTGGCCAGCGGCTTCCCGTCGAAGGTGATCCGTCCGCCGGAGGGCTTGAGCAGCCCCGACAGCGTCCGCAGGGTCGTGGTCTTGCCGGCGCCGTTGGTGCCGATCAGCGTGACGACCTGCCCGGCCTCGACGGTGAAGGAGATCCCCTTGACGGCCTCGATCTTGCCGTAGGCGACGCGGAGGTCCTCGACTTCCAGAAGTGCGGTCACTGGGAGTCTCCTTCGGTGCGGGTCGTGCCTGGTGCGTCGGCCTCGGGGGAGGCGTCGTCGGGGGAGCCGGCGTCCGCGGACGCCGGTGCGGCGTCCGGCTCGGCCGCCGTCCGCGCCCCGGCGGGTGCCGGTGCGGCCGGGGCGTCGCCCGGTGCCGGAGCCGCTGCCACGACCCCGGCCGCCGCCTCGACCTCCGCCACTTCCTCGCCCCCTGGCGCGCCCTCGAACGGCGTACCGAGGTAGGCCGCGATGACGCGCTCGTCGCCCTGGACGACGTCCGAGGTGCCCTCGACCAGCTTCTCGCCCTGCATGAGCACGGTGACCCGGTCGCACAGGTTGAAGATGAAGCGCATGTCGTGCTCGATGACGAGCACGGCGATGCCCATGTCCCGGATGGCGAAGACCAGTTCCTCGGTGGCGCGGGTCTCCTGCGGGTTCATGCCCGCGGTGGGCTCGTCCAGGAGCAGCAGACCGGGCTCGCTGGCCAGCGCCCGGGCGATCTCCAGCTTGCGCTGCTCGCCGTAGGGCAGATTGCGGGCCAGGTGGTCGGCCTTGTGCTGGAGGCCGATGAACTCCAGGAGTTCCATGGCCCGTTCGCGGGACCTGGCCTCGGCCTTCTTGAAGCCGGGGCCGCGCAGCAGGGCGGACCAGAGGCCCTCCTTGGTGCGGGTGTGCCGTCCGACCAGGACGTTCTCCAGGACCGTCATATTGGCGAAGAGCCGGATGTTCTGGAACGTCCGCGCGATGCCGGCCTGGGTGACCAGGTGCGGCTTGGGCGGCAGCACGGTCCCCTTGTACGACACCTTGCCCTCGGTCGGCACGTACAGGCCGGTGAGGCAGTTGAAGAAGGTGGTCTTGCCGGCGCCGTTGGGGCCGATGAGACCGACGATCTCGCCGCTGTTGACGGTGAGGTCCACATTGCGTACGGCGGTGAGTCCGCCGAACCGCATGGTGACGCCGGACGCCTGGAGGACCGGGTCGGCGAGGGTGGTGGTGGGCTGTGCGGTCATCGTGTTTACGCCTCCGCCTTGGTGACGCCGACGGTGGTGTCCGGGAGCCCTTGTTCGGGTACGTCGAGTTGCCCGGTCTCATGGAATTCGAGCTGGCGGCGCCGGTTGGCGACGATGCCCTCGGGGCGGAACCGCATCAGGAGGATGAGGGCGACGCCGAAGCCGAAGAGCTCGTACTCCTTGAGGAAGCCCAGCTTCTCGGGGATCAGATAGAGCAGCGAGGCGCCCAGGAGCGGACCGCTGACGGTGCCCATGCCGCCGAGGACGACGGCCGCCAGGAGGAAGGCGGAGTTGGGCGGCGCGGCCCCGGCGAACTGGAAGGGGCTGGGCACGACGCTGTAGTTGACGTGGGCGAAGACCGTACCGGCCAGGCCCGCGAGCGAGGCGCCGAGGGCGAAGGCGATGAGCTTGACCCGGAAGCCGTTGATGCCCATGGCGGTGGCGGCGGTCTCGTCCTCGCGGATGGCGATCCAGGAGCGGCCGATGCGGGAGTTCGCGGCGCGGTTGAAGACGAGCACGATCAGCGCCGTGATCAGCAGCATCAGGAACAGGTAGTTGCCGAAGCGGCCGATGGTGCGTCCGGCGATGTCGTGCGCGGCGCCGAGGTTGAACCCGAAGATCTCCAGATCGGGGATCTGCGAGATGCCGTTGGGGCCGTTGGTGAGGTTGGGGCCGGAGGCTCCGTCGAGGTTGTTGACGGTGATCCGGAAGATCTCTCCGAAGCCCAGGGTCACGATGGCCAGATAGTCGCCGCGCAGCCGCAGGGTGGGTGCGCCGATGATCACGCCGAAGACCAGTGAGGCCCCCATGCCGATCAGCGCGGCGGCCCAGAACGGCACCTGCACACCGGAGAACCGGGAGAACTCGGAGCCGGAGACCAGGGCGGCGGCATAGGCGCCGACGCCGAGGAAGGCGACGTAACCGAGGTCGAGCAGTCCGGTGAGGCCGACGACGATGTTGAGGCCGAGGGCGACGGTGCCGAAGATGAGGATGTTGGCGCCGAGGTTGGCGTTGTGGTCCTCGCTCTGGGTGAACGGGAAGATCACGGCGGCCAGGAAGACCGCGGTGGTCGCGAACCCCTTGTGCCGGGCGTTGAGTTCGGTGAACCGCTCGAAGAGCCCGGCCGCGAACAGCGCCATCGAGGCGAACAGGACCAGGAGCAGCAGACCGATGAAGGTCTCGCTCTCGTCGTCGTTGACGCCGATGCCGTAGGTGAAGACGACCAGGCCGAGCGCGGTGGCCAGCGAGATGATCAGTCGCTGGGCCCAGCTGGGCAGCGGCGCGGCCGGCGGGATGCGGTCGGGCTTGGCGATGTGGTCGCGCACGGACCTGCCCTCGCGGGGCAGGGCGAGCGCGCCGAGCACCGGCACCAGCGCCGAGACCATGGCCACGAACGCGCCGGGCTCCAGGTTGGCGAGGCCGCCCAGGTCGTACGCGATGGCGATGCCGGTGAACCAGCTGACCGCGAACGCGGAGAGCGCGGCCAGCAGGACCGGGTTGTTGCCGCCGCCCGGGTTGAGCCAGCCCAGACCGCGCACGTTCCAGCCGGCGACGGCGTAGAGCAGGGTGAGCGCCCCGGCGATCAGGGTGAGGGTCTGGAGCCCGGCCGGGTAGCCGGTGACGGTCAGGTCACCGGGGAACTCGGAGGTCCAGGTCCAGGCGAGGAAGGTGGAGGCGATGGTGGCGACCGCGCCCACGGCGATGAGGATCCGGGCGACGGGCACGGGGAGCGGGACGAGCCCCCGCGGCTCGGGCGCCGCGGCGGCGGGACCGGTCTTGGTGGTGCTGGTGGTCATGTCGATCACGCCCTGTCCGCGACGCGTTCGCCCACCAGGCCCTGTGGCCTGAAGAGGAGGACGAGGATGAGGAGGACGAAGGCCCAGACGTTGGCCCAGCCGGAGCCGCCGAGCTGCTGCATCCCGGGGACGTTGGCGATGTAGGCGCTGGCCATGGTCTCGGCGAGGCCGAGGACCACGCCGCCGATCATCGCGCCGTAGATGTTGCCGATGCCGCCGAGGACGGCGGCGGTGAACGCCTTGAGACCGGCCTGGAAGCCCATCTCGTACTTGATGGAGCCGTACTTGAGGCCCCAGGCGATGCCCGCGACCGCGGCGAACAGACCGCCGATGGCGAAGGCGATCATGATGATGCGGTTGGTGTCGATGCCCATCAGCTGGGCGGTGTCCGGGTCCTGCGCGGTGGCCTGCATGGCGCGGCCGGTGCGGGAGGAGCGGACGAAGAGGGCGAGCGCGGCCATGCAGAGCGGCGCCGCCGTGATCAGGAAGATGTCACCGGTGCCGAAGGTGACCGACCCGATGTGGAAGGGGCCGCCGGGGATCTGCGGGAAGTTCTCGTCGCTCTTGGCCTTCGGGTACCAGTTGAAGACCGCCTGCTGGAGCGCGAGCGAGAGTCCGATCGCGGTGATCAGTGGCGCGAGGCGTGGCGCGCCGCGCAGTGGTCGGTAGGCGAACCGTTCCGCTCCCAGCGCGATGAGCACGGAGACGATCGCGCCGCCGATGAGCATCAGGGGGAGGGCTATCCACATGGATATGCCGTCGGGGAGCACATAGAGATAGACCGTGAGGCCGCCGAAGGCGCCGGTCATGAAGATCTCGCCGTGCGCGAAGTTGATGAGCTGGACGATGCCGTACACCATCGTGTAGCCGATGGCGATCAGCCCGTACATCGAGCCGAGGAGCAGCCCGTTGGCCAGGTTCTGCGGCAGAGTGTGCACCGCAAGGCCTCCATGGGATGGGGAGCGTGCAGGAAGTAGACGTCGGGCCGCGCGGTCGGACGGGTGGTCGTGGCCGCGCGGCCCAGGTGTCGTGCGGTGGTGCGGTGGAGAAGTCGTTCGTGGTGCGGGTGGTACGCGCCTGCGGATCAGCCGGCGTTGTACGTGCCGCTCTTGACGGCCTTCCACTTCCCGTTGGTGACCTGGTAGACGGTCAGCTGCTTGTTGGTGGTGTCACCGAACTCGTCGAACGAGACGTTGCCGGCGATGCCCTCGAAGTTGGCCTTCTGGACCTCGGCGACGATCTGCTGGCGGGCGTCGGCCGGGACCTTGCCGTCCTTCACCACGTTGCCGACGGCCTTGATGATGGCGGTGGCGGCGTCGTAGGAGTAGCCGCCGTAGGTGCCGTAGTCACCCGGGTACTTCTTGTCCTTGTACTTCTGGATGAAGTCCTTGGCCTTGTCCAGGGTGTCGACCGGCACGCCGACCGAGGTGGCGAGGTCGCCCTCGGCCGCCTTTCCGGCGGTGGTGATGAAGGTGTCGCTGTAGATTCCGTCGCCGCCGAAGAGCGGGATCTTGGCGCCGGAGTCCTTGAGCTGCTTGGTGACGATCTGCGCCTCGTCGTACTGACCGCCGTAGTAGACGAGGTCCGCACCCGAGTTCTTGATCTTGGTGACGAGGGCGGCGAAGTCCTTGTCGCCCACGTTGACGTGGTCCTCGCCGGCGACCTTGCCGCCCGCCTTGGTGAAGCCCTGCTTGAAGAGGGAGGCGAGACCGGCGCCGTAGGTCTGCTTGTCGTCGACGACGAAGACGTTCTTCTTCTTCAGCGTGTTGAACGCGTAGTCCGCCGCGAAGCCGCCCTGGATGGCGTCGGTGGTGGCGGTGCGGAAGTACGTCTTGAACGGGCGGGTCTTGTTGCCCGCCGCCCAGTCCTTGCCCTGGGTCAGGGTGGGGTTGGTGTTCGAGGGGGAGATCTCGACGAGGTTGGCGGTCGCGAAGACCTGCTGCATCGTCTGGGCCACGCCGGAGTTCAGCGGGCCGACCACGCCGAGGACGTCCTTGTTGGCGACGAGCGCGGTGGCGTTCTGCTGGCCGGTCGGCGGGAGCGCCTTGTCGTCGAGCGCCTTGACCTCGAACTTCACGCCCGGGACCAGGTTCTTGGCGTTGGCGTCGTCCACGGCGATCTGCACGCCGTACTGGATGCCGAGGCCGGTGGCGGAGTTCTGGCCGGTCAGGGGCGCGTCCACACCGATGACCACGGTCGTCGTCTTGCCGCCGCCGTTGTCGTCCTTCTTGTCGCGCGAACCGCACGCGGTGAGGGTGAGAGCCCCCGTGGTGAGCACGGTGGTGAGAATGAGCAAGGAACGGTGTCGCACGATATGTCCTCTCCCTGGCGCGACGCCTCCACTGAGGCGCCGTGTGTCTCGCCGGGCCGTACTGGGGTGGTACAGGTGCCGTGCAGCAGACGCGCCCGGCGGCGCGGTGACTGGCCGTGACTCTAGGCGTAGGTGGCTGAGTCGGGGACCAGGGAAGGTCAGGATGTGACTTTCTTGTTATGCCGAGCGGACGGCCGTGTGGGAACTCTGTGGACAGATGGGGTCATTGGTGCGCCCCTGGTATGACCACATACTGAGAATTCCCAGTTCCGCTAAGGGGCTTGGGCCGATCTTGCTACTGACACCCGCCGCCGCGAAGTTGATCTCCCCACCTGCGGTGACGTGTGGGGATGCGTTTTCCGGAACGATCTTGAGGCTGGCCGCCGGAGCCCTCGGGTCCTGTTTGTGCACTTCACGCTTGTTACGGAGCGTTACGAATGGGAGTGGCCGGAAGGTTAGTGTCGGCCCCCTCCCATCGCGCCGCGCAGTCGCTCGCACTCCTCGCGGGACTGACGGTCAATCAGCTGAAGCGCGGCCTCCGTTCCCCGGGCGCGCTGCTCGGCGCGGGCGGCGGCGACGATCCGCTCGTGGAGGGCGTGCTGGTCGATCGAGAAGCCCTTCTGCTCCCAGTCCAGGCCCGACCAGCGGTTGCCCTGGATCATCGCGCGGGCCCAGTAGTCGATCAGCCGGCGGCAGTCTTCCTCGGGCGTCGACGCGCGGGGGGCCGGGACGGCGGCGGCCCGGGCGGCGCCGCTCCCGCCCCCGGAGCACCCGGCGAGCGCGAGGACGGCGATCACCGCCGGGGCGACGAACCGGAGCCGCCCGTGCCGCATCGCGGCACGGTGTCCGGTTCCCGCTGGGCACACCATGGAGGGAACGGTAGGGCGTCACGATCGGTGACACAACTACCGTGCGGGTCAAGGAGGTTGCACCCCCGCCGGACCCGGGTGCCGGAGCGGGGTGCCGGTCCTGTTCGGGCCGGGTCCGGTGCTGTGCCGCCGTCGGATCGGCCCGGGTGCCGGTGCGGCCCGGGGCCGGTGCCCGCGCCGGTCCGGGTCCGGGTGCCGGTGCGGTGCGTCAGCCCCGCGGGCCGGGGCCGGACGTCATGCCTTGGGGGCCTCCGCGTCACGCAGCAGACAGGTCAGCCGGGCCGTGCAGACGCGCTTGTCCTGCTCGTCGGTGATCACGATCTCGTACGTGGCCGTGGAGCGGCCCCGGTGCACCGGGGTGGCCACGCCGGTGACCAGCCCGCTGCGCACGCCCCGGTGGTGCGTGCAGTTCAGGTCCACGCCCACCGCGATCTTGGAGATGCCGCCGTGCAGCATCGAACCGACCGAGCCGAGCGTCTCGGCCAGCACCGCCGAGGCCCCGCCGTGCAGCAGTCCGTACGGCTGGGTGTTGCCCTCGACCGGCATCGTGCCGACCACGCGGTCCGCCGACGCCTCCAGGATCTCGACGCCCATCCGGGTGCCGAGGTGCCCCGCCGAGAACAGCGCGGGCAGGTCGATGCCCAGCGCCGCGTACTCGTCGAGGACCTCCTGCGGGAACTTCACCTTGCTCTGCTCACCCATGCGCGGGACTCCGATCGTGGTCCGGTTCCTTGTGGCGTCTGCGTCCGAGCGGCCGGTCCTCCGCGCCCGGCGCGGTGCGGCCGATGCGGTGACCCCTCTGAGCGAACGCTTAGACGGTCGCCGATTGTTCCAGACGGACGATCACGGACTTGCTGGCAGGGGTGTTGCTGGTGTCCGCCGTGGAGTCCAGCGGGACCAGTACGTTCGTCTCCGGGTAGTACGCGGCGGCGCAGCCCCGGGGCGTCGGGTAGTGCACCACCCGGAAGCCGGGCGCCCGGCGCTCCACGCCGTCCTTCCACTCGCTGACCAGGTCCGCGTAGGCCCCGTCCGCGAAGCCCAGCTCGCGCGCGTCCGCCGCGTTCACCAGAACGACCCGGCGCCCGCCCCTGATGCCCCGGTAGCGGTCGTCCAGACCGTAGATCGTGGTGTTGTACTGGTCGTGCGAGCGCAGGGTCTGCAGCAGCAGCCGGCCCTCGGGCACCTTCGGGTACTCCACGGGGGCGGCCGTGAAGTTCGCCTTGCCGGTCTTGGTGGTGAAGCGGCGCTCGTCGCGCGGGCCGTGCGGCAGCCGGAACCCGCCCGGTTTGGCCACGCGCGCGTTGAAGTCCTCGAAGCCCGGCACCACGCGCGCGATGCGGTCGCGGATCGCCGCGTAGTCCTTCTCGAACTCCTCCCACTCCACCGTGGAGGAGGCGCCCAGCGTGGCGCGCGCGAGGCGCGCGACGATCGCGGGCTCGGAGAGCAGGTGCGGGCTCGCGGGCTTGAGGTTGCCGCGCGAGGAGTGGACCAGGCCCATCGAGTCCTCGACGGTCACGAACTGCCTGCCGCTGTGCTGCACGTCCTTGTCGGTGCGCCCCAGCGTCGGCAGGATCAGCGCGCACCTGCCGGTCACCGCGTGCGAGCGGTTCAGCTTGGTCGACACATGGACGGTGAGGGCCGCGCGCCGCATCGCCGCCTCGGTGACCTCGGTGTCGGGGGTGGCGCCCACGAAGTTGCCGCCCATGGCGAAGAACACCTTGGCCCTGCCGTCCCGCAGTGCCTCGATCGAGCGCACCACGTCGTACCCGTGGTGGCGCGGCGGCGCGAAGCCGAACTCCTTCTCCAGCGCGTCCAGGAACGCGGGCGCGGGCCGCTCGAAGATGCCCATGGTGCGGTCGCCCTGCACGTTCGAATGGCCGCGCACCGGGCAGACGCCCGCGCCCGCGCGCCCGATGTTGCCGCGCAGCAGCAGGAAGTTGACCACTTCCCGGATGGTCGCCACCGAGTGCTTGTGCTGGGTCAGGCCCATCGCCCAGCAGACGATGGTGCGCCGCGAGGCGAGCGCCATCGACAGCGCCCGCTCGATCTCCGCGCGCGTGAGGCCGGTCGCGGCGAGCGTCTCGTCCCAGTCGGCGGCGCGGGCGGCAGCCGCGAACTCCTCGTACCCATGGGTGTGTTCGCGGACGAACAGCTCGTCCACGGCCCCCTCGGTCTCCACGATCAGCTTGTTCAGAAGGCGGAAGAGGGCCTGGTCGCCGCCGATGCGGATCTGCAGGAACAGATCGTTCAGCTTCTGGCCGCCGAGCGCCAGGCCCTTGGCGGTCTGCGGGTTCTTGAAGCGCTCCATGCCCGCCTCGGGCAGCGGGTTCACCGAAATGATCTTCGCGCCCGCCCGCTTGGCCTCCTCCAGCGCCGAGAGCATCCGGGGGTGATTGGTCCCCGGGTTCTGCCCGGCCACGATGATCAGGTCGGCCTGGTGCAGGTCCTCCAGGGAGACACTGCCCTTGCCGATGCCGATCGTCTCCGTCAGCGCCGAGCCCGACGACTCGTGGCACATGTTGGAGCAGTCCGGCAGATTGTTGGTGCCGAACTCGCGCGCGAAGAGCTGGAGCAGGAACGCCGCCTCGTTGCTGGTGCGCCCCGAGGTGTAGAAGAGCGCCTCGTCGGGCGAGTCCAGCGCCCGCAGCTCAGCCGCGATGATCTCGAAGGCCCGCTCCCAGGTCACCGCCTCGTACCGGTCGGCGCCCTCGGGCAGGTACATCGGCTGGGTGATCCGGCCCTGCTGGCCCAGCCAGTACCCACTGCGCCCCGCGAGGTCGGACAGCGGGTGCGCGGCGAAGAAGTCGGGCGTCACCCGGCGCAGGGTCGCCTCCTCGGCGACCGCCTTCGCCCCGTTCTCACAGAACTCCGCCACATGGCGCTTGTCGCCCTCGGGCCAGGCACAGCCCGGACAGTCGAACCCGTCCTTCTGGTTGACCTTCAGCAGCGTCCGCGTCGCCCGGACCGCGCCCATCTGCTGCTGGGCCACCAGCGCCGTGTACCCGATCGCGGGGAGCCCGGCGGCGGCGTGCTTGGGCGGCGCGACCTGCGGCGCGTCCTGAACCGGATCCCCAGCGGGCGGCTTGGTGGCCATGGCGCTCCCCTTCGAGCGACGTGAGCGATGCGTACGACTGCGATCCTGTCACGGACCACCGACACCCGTCCCGGCGCGGTCCCGGGTCGGCACTGGCGGGGATTGTCAGTGGGGCGTGGCAGGATCGGGGACGTGGCTGAGACAGCATCGAAGAAGACCCCAGACAACCGACCGCGCCTGCTCCTCATGGACGGGCACTCCCTGGCGTACCGGGCGTTCTTCGCGCTGCCCGCGGAGAACTTCACGACCGGAGCGGGGCAGCCGACCAACGCCGTGTACGGCTTCGCGTCGATGCTGGCGAACACCCTGCGTGACGAGGCACCCACGCACTTCGCGGTGGCGTTCGACGTCTCCCGCAAGACCTGGCGCTCGGAGGAGTTCCCGGAGTACAAGGCGAACCGCTCCAAGACCCCCGACGAGTTCAAGGGGCAGGTCGAGCTGATCGGCGAGCTCCTGGACGCGATGAACGCGGACCGCTTCGCGACCGACGGGTTCGAGGCCGACGACATCATCGCCACCCTGGCCACCCAGGCCGAGCAGGCGGGCTTCGAGGTCCTGATCGTCACGGGCGACCGCGACTCCTTCCAGCTGGTCTCCGAGCACGTCACCGTGCTCTACCCGACCAAGGGCGTCTCCGAGCTGACCCGCTTCACCCCGGAGAAGGTCGAGGAGAAGTACGGCCTGACCCCGCAGCAGTACCCCGACTTCGCGGCCCTGCGCGGCGACCCGTCCGACAACCTGCCGGGCATCCCGGGCGTCGGCGAGAAGACCGCGGCCAAGTGGATCAACCAGTTCGGCTCCTTCGCCGAGCTGGTCGCGCGCGCCGACGAGGTCAAGGGCAAGGCCGGGCAGAACTTCAGGGACCACCTGGAGTCCGTCAGCCTCAACCGCCGCCTCACCGAGATGGTGCGCGACGTGGAGCTCCCCAAGGGTCCGGCCGACCTGGCCCGCGCCCCCTACGACCGCCAGGCCGTCCTCGGCGTCCTGGACGTGCTGGAGATCCGCAACGCCTCACTGCGCGAGCGGCTGCTGGCCGTCGACCCGGGCGCGGAGGAGACGGAGGCCCCGGCCCCGGCGGCGGGCGTCGAACTGGACGGCTCGGTGCTGGGCGCCGGCGAGCTCGCCCCCTGGCTGGAGCGGCACGGCACGGGCCCCCTCGGCCTCGCCACGGTCGACGCCTGGGCGCTGGGCACCGGCAGCGTCGGCGAGATCGCGCTGGCCGCCGCCGACGGCCCGGCCGCCTGGTTCGACCCGGCCCAGCTCGACGAGGCCGACGAGCGCGCCTTCGCCGCCTGGATCGCGGACGCCGCAAGGCCGAAGGTCCTGCACAACGCCAAGGCCGCGATGCGGGTCTTCCCCGAGCACGGCTGGAGCGTCGCGGGCGTCACCATGGACACGGCCCTCGCCGCGTACCTGGTCAAGCCCGGCCGCCGCTCCTTCGCCCTGGACGCGCTGTCCGTGGAGTACCTGGGCCGCGAGCTCGCCCCGGCGGGTGCCGCCGACGGCCAGCTCGCCTTCGGCGCCGACGACCAGGCCGAGGCCGAGGCCCTGATGACCCAGGCCCGCGCGGTCCTCGACCTGGGCGACGCCTTCACCGAGCGCCTCAAGGAGGTCGGCGCCACCGACCTGCTGCACGACGTGGAGCTCCCCACCTCGATCCTGCTCGCCCGCATGGAGCGGTACGGCATCGCCGCCGACCGCCCCCACCTGGAGGCGATGGAGCAGCAGTTCGCGGGCGCGGTACAGCAGGCGGTGAAGGAGGCGCACGCCTCGGTGGGCCACGAGTTCAACCTGGGCTCGCCCAAGCAGCTCCAGGAAGTCCTCTTCGGCGAGCTCGCCCTGCCCAAGACCAAGAAGACCAAGACCGGCTACACCACGGACGCGGACGCGCTGGCCTGGCTCGCCGCCCAGACCGAGCACGAGCTGCCGGTCATCATGCTGCGCCACCGCGAGCAGGCGAAGCTGCGGGTCACCGTCGAGGGCCTGATCAAGACGGTGGCGGCCGACGGCCGCATCCACACCACGTTCAACCAGACGGTCGCCGCCACCGGCCGCCTCTCCTCGACCGACCCGAACCTCCAGAACATCCCGGTGCGTACGGACGAGGGCCGCGCGATCCGCCGCGGCTTCGTCGTCGGGGAGGGCTTCGAGTCGCTGCTGACCGCCGACTACAGCCAGATCGAACTGCGCGTGATGGCCCACCTCTCCGAGGACGCGGGCCTGATCGAGGCGTTCGCCTCGGGCGAGGACCTGCACACCACGGTCGCCTCCCAGGTCTTCGGCGTCGCCAAGACCGAGGTCGACCCGGAGATGCGCCGCAAGATCAAGGCGATGTCGTACGGACTGGCGTACGGCCTCTCCGCCTTCGGCCTCTCCCAGCAGCTGAACATCGAGGCCGCCGAGGCGCGCGGTCTGATGGACACCTTCTTCGAGCGGTTCGGCGGGGTCCGGGACTACCTCCAGCGCGTGGTGGAGGAGGCCAGGGCCACCGGATACACGGAGACGATGCTCGGCCGCCGCCGCTATCTGCCCGACCTCAACAGCGACAACCGCCAGCGCCGCGAGATGGCCGAGCGGATGGCGCTCAACGCCCCGATCCAGGGCACGGCCGCCGACATCGTCAAGGTCGCCATGCTCAAGGTCGACCGGGCACTGACCGAGGCCGCACTGGAATCGCGGCTGCTCCTCCAGGTCCACGACGAAATCGTCCTGGAGGTCGCACCGGGCGAGCGCGAGCGCGTCGAGGCCCTGGTCCGCGCGGAGATGTCCGCGGCGGTGGAGCTGCGCGCCCCGCTGGACGTGTCGGTGGGCGCGGGCACGGACTGGGAGTCCGCCGCGCACTGATCCACGGCCCGGCGGCGCCGGGCCGGCCCGCCCGCCGGGCGCCGCACCCGGCGGGCGGGCCCGCGTTCCCTCGAGGACGCGGGCCCGCGCTCATGACGGGGACACGGGCCCGCGCCTATTACAGAGAGCCGGGTACTGGGAACCGATTCTCCGCCATATCCGGTCAACGCCCGGGTGATGAAGCGGTGAAATGGTGAATAAAGGTCAAGGGCCGGTGTCGCGGAACCCCTTGGGTGTCGTAGGGTCTCCTGAGTCCTAGCGCTGGGGAGCGCGCACTGCTGACCACGGGGAGGGGCTCACGTATGGCACCGCAGATCGGCCGACGGCTGCGCAGGGGAGCGACCACGACCGCGGTGGCCGCCGCGGCGGTGGCGGCACTCTCCGCGTCCCAGGGACCGGGCGTCCTCGCGAACAACTCGACCGGCGATCCCGCCGCGTCCGGCGCCCCGACCCCGCCCCCCGGCGCCCCGGCCAGCGGCAACTCGCCGTACTACACGGACCTTCCGCCCCTCGTCTCCCCGAACCCGCCGGGCGGCACCCCGAGCACCAACCCGCCCGCCCTCGGCGCCGACGCCGAGGGCATACCCGCGACCGTCCTCGACGCCTACAAGAAGGCCGAGGCCGCGCTCGCCCGTGACAAGGCGGCCTGCCATCTGACCTGGCAGATGCTCGCCGCCATCGGCAAGGTCGAGTCGGGCCAGGCCAACGGCGGCCGGGTCGACGCCAACGGCACCACGCTCTCCCCGATCCTCGGCCCGGTCCTCAACGGCGTCGGCTTCGCCAACATCTCCGACACCGACCACGGCCTCTACGACGGCGACTCGGTCCACGACCGCGCCGTCGGCCCCATGCAGTTCATCCCCTCCACCTGGGCGACCTCCGGCCGCGACGGCAACGGCGACGGCGTCAAGGACCCCAACAACATCTACGACGCCTCGCTCGCCACCGGTTACTACCTCTGCGGCAACCGTGACCTCTCCGTCCAGGCCAAACTGGACCAGGCGATCCTCAGCTACAACCACTCCCAGGAATACCTGAGCACCGTCCTGTCGTGGTTCGAGTTCTACAAGCGCGGCTCGCACGAGATCCCCAACGGCACGGGCGTGCTCCCCGGCAACCGCAGCGACCTCCCCGGCCGCAGGCCGTCCGGCACGGGAACCGGCACCGGCCCGACGCCGACCCCGTCGCCCACGCCGTCGACGCACACCCCGAGCCCGACACCCAAGCCGTCCAAGCCCGGCCCGAAGCCGACGCACCCGGAGCCCTCGAAGCCCACCCCGGGCGACTCGGGCTCGCCCAAGCCGCTCCCGCCGACGCAGGCGCGCACCTTCGAGGACGCGGGCACCGAGTCCCTGACCGCCACGGCGGGCTCCGCCTTCGGCGAGCAGGCCAAGGTACGGGTCAAGGACCAGCTGGGCCGCCCGATGGCCAAGGCCACCGTGCGCTTCCAGATCGCCGGGTCCACCGACGCCAAGTTCCCGGGCGGCGCCACCGAGGTCACCGTCACCACCGGCGCCGACGGCCGGGCCACCGCGCCCGCCCTCCGGGCCGGCGAGCAGACCGGCACCTTCACGCTCCGGGCGACCGTCGTCGGCACCGCGCTGCCGGAGCTCAAGTGGACCGCGACCGTCGAGGCCCGTCAGGCGGACACGCTCGCGCGCACCGACAGCAAGGAACTGACGGCCGCCCCCGGCGCCGAGTTCGCCAACTACGTCGAGGTCAAGGCCACCCGCAAGGGAGCCGTCGTCCCCGGCATCGGCGTGAGCGCCGCGATGATCGTCACCCCGGAGAAGGCCGCCCCCGGCGCCGCCGCGGCGGACCCCAAGGTCAACGACAAGGGCCCCTACTTCAAGGACGACAAGGGCAACCCGATCCGGACCCTGAAGGACCTGAAGACCGACGCGGACGGTGTCCTCCGGCTGCCCAAGATCTACGCGGACGGCCAGACCGGCACCTTCGTCCTGCGCCTCACCACCCCGGGCGGCGCCACCCTCGACATCCAGCTCAAGGTGGCCTGACCCCACCCGGCCGCGGCAGCCGCCGCCACCCTCCCAGGACCGCCCCCGTCGCCACACCGGCAGCGGGGGCGGTTCCGCGTGTTCTCATCTCACCTCCGCGTTGCTACCGTGCCCAATCCTGACGACCCATCAGCTTCTTGGGAGGCCGAGCATGCGCGCCCTCATCGCCGCCGCCATCGGGCTCGCCGCCGCCCTCGCCCTCGTCCTGACCATCTCCGCGATCGGCGGCCCCGAGGGCACCACCTCGCCCCACCCCCTGCTCACCACCGTCCCCACCGCCCCCGGAGCCATACCGCCCGCCAAGTAGTCCCGGGCGGTCCCCGGAAGGAGAAGGAGAGCCGGCCGCATGCGACGCAAAGCCAGCCTGATCCTGCTCGCCCTGGCCGTGTTCTTCGCGGCCCTCTCCCCACTGCTGCGCTGGTACGCCTTCCCCCGGCTCGCCAAGATCCCGCCCAGCCAGTACCAGGAGACGGTCCTGGAGGCCAAGAACGCCACCCTCGTCGACTACCAGCACTTCAAGTCCGTCACCGTCCCCAAAGTGACCATCGTCCAGACCCTCAAGGGCAACGTCGAGGAGTCCCGGAAGATCGAGAAGACCGCGGGCAAGGACGTCGTCGTCTGGGACGCCCTCAGCTACGTCATGGACGACAAGGGCCAGTTCGTCTCCCGCATCCCCGAGCGGTACATCTTCGACGCCCACAGCCAGGCCCCCGTCCACGCCACCGGCGAGATGGTCGACGGCGACCCCGTCCGGCGCGAAGGCATCGAGTTCAAGTGGCCGTTCCTGACCGAGAAGCGGGACTACCAGTACTTCGACGCCCAGACCCGCACCTCCGCCCCCATCCACTACAAAGGCACCACCACCTTCCACGGCCTCAAGGTCTACTACTTCGAGCAGACCATCCCCTGGACCCAGGTCGACTTCCCCAAGGCGATGCCGCTCGGCGTCACCCCCGAGGTCGTCAAGCAGACCGGCATGACCCGCTGGTACAGCACCAAGCGGATGTTCTGGGTCGACCCCGTCACCGGCGGCCCGGTCAACGGCGAAGAGATCCACCAGGAGGAACTCCGCAACGCCAGCGCCCTGTTCGGCAAGGACAGGATCACCGTCTTCTCCGGCCACGTGAAGATGCGCGAGGACTACGTCGACCACACAGTCGCCCTGGTCAAGAAGAACCGCACCCTGATCCTGCTGCTCACCTCCTATCTCCCCTGGGGATTCGTCGGCCTGGCCACCGCACTGCTCACCCTCTCCCTCTGGCTGGAGGCCCGAGACCGCCGCCCCACCGACCCGACCCCAACACCCCGGCCACTACCGGAGCCGGTCATCGCGTGAGGAGCGGGCGACGCGCGGGGCGTCGCGCTGGGGGGCGGGCATCGCACGGGGGCCGGGCCCCGCCCGTCACCGCTTGAGGCGGGCGTTGGTGTGGCGGGTCGGCTCGGCCTTGGACGGGTCCTCCGGCCACGGGTGCTTGGGGTAGCGCCCGCGCAGCTCGGCACGGACCGCCCGGTACCCCTCGCGCCAGAAGTTCGCCAGGTCGGCCGTGACCGCGGCCGGGCGTCCCGCGGGGGAGAGCAGATGTATGAGCACGGGCACCCCGGCAACCTCCGGGGTGCCTTCCAGCCCGAACATCTCCTGGAGCTTCACCGCGAGCACGGGCTGCGCACCCCCGTACTCCACCCTGATCCGGGAGCCGCTCGGCACCTCGATGCGCTCGGGCGCCAGCTCGTCCAGGCGCGCCGCCTCCCCGCTCGCCCACGGCAGCAGCCGCGTCAGCGCCTGCCCCGCGTCCAGCCGTTCCAGATCGGACCGGCGGCGCGCCCGGGACAGCTCGGGCTCCAGCCACTCCTCGGCCCGCGACAGGAGCGCCGCGTCCGCCACGTCCGGCCAGGGGTCACCCAGCGTCCGGTGCAGGAACGCCAGCCGTTCGCGCAGCCCCTCGGCATCGCGCGCCCAGCGCAGCAGCCCGACGCCCTCACGCTCCAGCCCTTCCAGCAGCGCCTGTCGCACCAGCTCCGGGTCCGGCCGCTTCAGTGGCCGTATCGACAGCTCCACCGCACCCAGCCGCTCCGCCTCCCGGGCGACCACGTCCCCGTTCTCCCAGTACACCTCCTCGCCCTCGGCCCACAGCGGCCCGGCCGCCATCCGTGCGATGCCCTCGTCCACCACGGCGGCGAGCCGCACCCGCGCCGAGGCGGCCTGCACCGGCCGGTCCGCGACGGCCACCGCCAGCCACCGCGCACTGCGCAGCCCGGACCCCTGCCCCAGCTCGGCCCGGGTCCCGGACACCATCAGGAACGAGCCCTCGCCCCGCGCCCGCGCGACCCGCTCCGGGAACGCCAGCGCGGTCACCAGCCCGGCCACGGCGTCGTCGGACGATCCCGCGCCGGTCCCGCCGCCCGATCCAACGCCGGTCCCGCCGGATCCAGCGGCGGTCGACGCCCCTGTTCCCCAGCCCGCTCCCGTTCCTGTGCCCGCTCCCGGTCCTGTTCCCGGAACCGGTCCAGCCCCGGCGCCCGTGGAAGCGCCGGCGGCGGCTCCGGCCCCAGTCGGCGCCCCGGCCCGGGGTGACGCGGAGCCGGGGGAGCCGGACTCCGTCGATATCGCCGACGTCAGCCGCCGCACCTCCTGGCGCCATCTCGCCCCGTACCCGTCGTCACCGCGCCGGGCCGTGCGCCACGCGGCAGCCAGGTCGTCCCCGTACTCCCTCGGCGGCTCCTCGCTCAGCAGCGCCACCACCTCGGCCGCCCGTCGCGCGCCGACCTCGGCCGCGCCGTCCAGGAGGGCCCGGGCCAGGCGGGGGTGCACGCCGAGGCGGGCCATGCTCACGCCCCGGCCGGTGGCCCGCCCGTCCTCGTCCACCGCACCGATCGCGGTGAGGACGGTCCGGGCCGCCGCCATCGCACCGGCGGGCGGGGCGTCGAGCAGGGCGAGCCCTCGGGCGGTCGGATCCCCCCAGCAGGCGGCCCGCAGGGCGAACGCGGCCAGATCGGCGATCTTGATCTCGGGGGAGGGGAAGCGCGGGCGGCGGGCGTCGTCGGCGGGTGCCCAGCAGCGGTAGACCGTGCCGAACGCCTCCCGGCCCGCCCGGCCGAGTCGCTGAGTGGCTCCCGCGTCCGACACCGACACGGTGGCCAGCGAACCCAGACCCCGGGCGTGGTCGACGCGCGGCTCGCGGGCGAGACCCGAGTCCACCACGATCCGGACGCCCGGCACGGTCAGGCTCGACTCCGCCACCGAGGTGGCGAGGACCACACGGCGCCGCCCGGTGCCGCCCCGCAGCACCGCGTCCTGCACCGCCGCGGGAGCGCGCCCGTGCAGTTGCAGCACCTCGGCGTCCACCCCGTCCAGCATCCCGGCCGTCCTGGCGATCTCGCCGGTGCCGGGCAGGAAGCACAGCAGGTCCCCTTCGTGCGCCGCCAGGGCCTGGCGGACCGTCGCGGCGACGTGGCGCAGGAGCTGGGGGTCGACCCAGGTGCCATGGGCCGGGCGGATGCCCGCGGGCGGCGGGGCGTAGTGGATTGCCGCCCCGTGTCCCTGCCCCTCGCTCCGGATCACCGGGGCAGGGCCCGAGCCGTCGGTCACGGTCAGGAGCTGGGACCAGGCGTCCGCGTCGCTGGTGGCCGAGGCCGCGATCAGCCGCAGCTCCGGGCGCAGGGTGGCCCGTACGTCTATGAGGAAGGCGATCGCGGTGTCCGCGTCGAGATGGCGCTCGTGGCACTCGTCGAGCAGCACCACGTCCACCCCCGCGAGCTCGGGGTCGCGCTGGAGCCGCTGGAGCAGCACACCGGTGGTCACCACTTCGACGACCGTGCCGGGTCCCGTCCGGCGCTCGCCGCGCACGGAGTAGCCGACCGCGTCCCCGACCTCTTGGCCCAGCAGCCAGGCCATGCGTCGTGCGGCGGCCCGCACGGCCATCCGCCGCGGCTCGGCCACCAGCACCTTGCGCCGGGGGCCGGCGCCGGTCAGCCCGGCCAGCGCCAGGGGCACCAGCGTGGTCTTGCCGGTGCCCGGGGGCGCGGACAGGACCGCCGTGCCGCGCTGGTCGAGCGCGCTCAACAGCTCGGGCACGGCATGGCGTACGGGAAGACGCTCGATCGCGTCGGTTCGGATCACGCCCACAGTTTCGTACGTCCCGACCCGAGTCCGTTTCCGGTTGTCCACAGACCAGCTGGTTTGTGTGCTTGTCATACTTTTCGGGTCGGGTTCCAGGGCTTCTTGGGTCGGGATGCCGGGCTTCCCTGCCCGGCCGGGCCCACCTCGGCCCGGCTCGGCCCGACCGTCCGCTCGTTCCCGGCCCCGCGCGCTCGGTCCGCCTAAGCGCGGACTCCCCTCGCGCCCGGTCCCGCTAGTCCCGCTCGCACACGAAGATCGCCGTGCCCGGGATCAGATTGCCCCGCAGCGGGGACCAGCCGCCCCACTCCTGGGTGTTCCAGGCGGGCCATTCCGGCTCGACCAGGTCGACCAGCCGGAAGCCGCCGGCCACCACGTCCCGCACCCGGTCGCCCAGCGTCCGGTGGTGCTCCACGTAGACCGCCTCGCCGCTTTCGTCCTGCTCCACGTACGGCGTGCGGTCGAAGTAGGAGGCGGCCACGCTCAGGCCCTCGGGGCCCGGCTCGTCGGGGAACGCCCAGCGGATGGGGTGCGTGACGCTGAAGACCCAGCGGCCCCCGGGGCGCAGCACCCGCCGCACCTCGCGGAAGACCCGCACCGGCTCCGCGACGAAGGGGACCGCGCCATAGGCCGAGCAGGCGAGGTCGAAGGAGCCGTCCGCGAACGGCAGCGCCCCCGCGTCCGCCTCCACCAGCGGCACGGCACCGCCGTCGATGCGCAGGGCGTGCTGGAGCTGGCGGTGCGAGAGGTCGAGCGCCACCGGGCGGGCGCCCTGGGCGGCCAGCCAGCGCGAGCACTGGGCCGCTCCGGCGCCGATCTCCAGTACGTCCAGTCCCTTCAGGGACTGGACGGGACCCAGGAGCGCCGCATCGGCCTCGTCGAGCCCCTCCGGACCCCAGACGAAACGGTCGTCCCCGAGGAACGCGCCGTGATCGGTCTGGTACTCGTCGGCGTTCCGGTCCCACCAGCCACGGCTCGCGCGGCTGCTCTCCGCGTCGCCAGCGTCACGCCGAGTCGCCTCGGGCTCGTATTCGGCCTCGTGCTCTTGGATCATCGTGCCCGTCGTTGTAGTTTGCGCAGAGCGTCGGCGCGGATGTGCCGCACTGTTCTGCGGGGGCCGGCATGGGCCTACGTGGCCTCGTAGAACCTTAGTTGTGCCGGGAATGCGGGGATCCGCCCCGGGTGTGCGCCTTCGCGCATTGACCGTGTCCGGCTGCCCCCGTATGCTACAAGTTGCGCTGCGAGCCTGCGCACCTCAGACCTAGCAGGCGCGCTTCCACTGTTGTATGTCCCCTCGGTTGTCGAGGCGCCCCCGGTTCGCCAGGACGGGCGCTTCCTAGGCTGTCCGGCTTCTGCAGAGGCGATTCGGGCTCTCGGCGTAGCAGTACCTACGACTTCATGTCCGTACCGGAGCCCTTTCCCACATGACGAGCAGCACCGAGACCACCGCCACCACCCCGCAGGTTGCGGTCAACGACATCGGTAACGAGGAAGCCTTCCTCGCCGCGATCGACGAGACGATCAAGTACTTCAACGACGGCGACATCGTCGACGGCGTCATCGTGAAGGTCGACCGGGACGAGGTCCTGCTCGACATCGGTTACAAGACCGAAGGTGTCATCCCGAGCCGCGAGCTCTCGATCAAGCACGACGTCGACCCGAACGAGGTCGTCAAGGTCGGCGACGAGATCGAGGCCCTGGTTCTCCAGAAGGAGGACAAGGAAGGCCGCCTGATCCTCTCGAAGAAGCGCGCTCAGTACGAGCGTGCCTGGGGCACCATCGAGAAGATCAAGGAAGAGGACGGCATCGTCACCGGTACCGTCATCGAGGTCGTCAAGGGTGGTCTCATCCTCGACATCGGCCTCCGTGGCTTCCTGCCGGCCTCCCTCGTCGAGATGCGCCGCGTCCGCGACCTCCAGCCCTACGTGGGCAAGGAGCTCGAGGCGAAGATCATCGAGCTGGACAAGAACCGCAACAACGTGGTCCTGTCCCGCCGTGCCTGGCTGGAGCAGACCCAGTCCGAGGTCCGTCAGACGTTCCTCACCACCCTCCAGAAGGGTCAGGTCCGCTCCGGCGTCGTTTCCTCGATCGTCAACTTCGGTGCCTTCGTGGACCTGGGTGGCGTCGACGGTCTCGTGCACGTCTCCGAGCTGTCCTGGAAGCACATCGACCACCCGTCCGAGGTTGTCGAGGTCGGCCAGGAAGTCACCGTCGAGGTCCTCGACGTCGACATGGACCGCGAGCGTGTCTCCCTGTCGCTGAAGGCGACGCAGGAGGACCCGTGGCAGCAGTTCGCCCGTACGCACCAGATCGGTCAGGTCGTCCCGGGTAAGGTCACCAAGCTCGTTCCGTTCGGTGCGTTCGTGCGCGTCGACGAGGGCATCGAGGGCCTGGTCCACATCTCCGAGCTGGCCGAGCGCCACGTGGAGATCCCGGAGCAGGTCGTCCAGGTCAACGACGAGATCTTCGTCAAGGTCATCGACATCGACCTCGAGCGTCGCCGGATCTCGCTGTCGCTGAAGCAGGCCAACGAGTCCTTCGGTGCCGACCCGGCGTCGGTCGAGTTCGACCCGACCCTGTACGGCATGGCCGCGTCCTACGACGACCAGGGCAACTACATCTACCCCGAGGGCTTCGACCCCGAGACCAACGACTGGCTCGAGGGCTACGAGACGCAGCGTGAGGCCTGGGAGGGCCAGTACGCCGAGGCTCAGGCTCGCTTCGAGCAGCACCAGGCTCAGGTCATCAAGTCCCGCGAGGCCGACGAGGCCGCCGCTGCCGAGGGTGCTGCCGCCCCGGCCGCCGGTGGCAACGCCGGTGCCGGTATCTCGGGTGGTTCGTACTCCTCGGAGTCGGACGACAACTCCGGCGCCCTGGCGTCGGACGAGGCCCTGGCTGCCCTGCGCGAGAAGCTGGCGGGCGGCCAGAGCTGACGCTCTGACCCCAGCTGGTAGATAGCCGAATGTAAGGCCCGCTCCCCAATGGGGGGCGGGCCTTACATCGTTGTGTGTGGGGGGATGCCGTCCTACGGGGTGACCGCGATGTTGGTCAGGCCCTTTCCGCCGACGACCGTATTGCTGCTGTAGACCGTGGTCGGGCAGCCGCTCGCGCTGTAGTTGGTGACGTTGACGGCGAGCCGCAGGGCGCCGGGGGAGTCGCTCAGGTCCGACCGGTTGGAGCGGAAGACGGTGCCGCAGCCCCAGCCGGACTGCTGGGTGTGCGTCTCGTAGCCGTTGTTGAGGGTGTGGACGCCCGTATTGCCCTCGACCACCACCTTGTTGCCCTTCACGTCGACCCAGGAGTCGTCGTAATTGGCGTTGGTGAGTCCGCTGCCGTCGAAGTGGTTTCCGGCGATCCGGGTGCCCGTGGTGCCCTCCTTCACGTCGACGTTCTCACCGCCGACGCCGGGCCCGATGGTGTTGTCGAGGATCTGCACCTGGTCGCTCCTGTCGGAGAGGTCGCCCGCCGTGCCGACGTACACGCCCTCGCCCATGCCCGAACCGTCCCGGCCGGTGTCGTAGATGCGCGAGTTCTTGATGACGCCGTTCTTGCTGGACTTGCGGAAGTGCACGCCCTCCATGGACAGGCCGTGCACGGTCACCGAGTCGATGACGACCCCGACCGCCGAGTCCATCATGATCCCCTTCTGGCCGCCGGTGATCGTGAGGCCCTGAACCGTCCAGTACGAGGCCCCGTTGAGGTGGAGGCCGTAGCCGCCGCTCGCCGTGAGTACGGCTTTCGAGGAGCCGGTGAGGGTGATCCGCGCGGACGCGGTGCCGGGCGCCGTCGTCTTGAAGTTGCCGGTGTACGTGCCGTCGGCGAGCCGGATCGTATCGCCGGGTGTCGCGGCGGTGAGCGCGGACTTCAACTGGGCGGCCGTGGACACCTCGATCACGGTGGCGGACGCGTCGGCGGGCGCGGTGAGGACGCCCAGACCGCCAGCGGCCAGTCCAGTGGCCAGCAAGGAGACGAGCAAGGTGCGGTTACGCATGGGGGGGCCTCCGAAGCGAGGGAACGAGTAACCGTTCTCGTACCTGAATCTGAGGCGCGTTTATGAACAACGCACTGCCAGGTGACGGTAGGGAGAGCCCATGGGCATGTCAAGGTCTGGACCACGTCGACCTCTCGCCGGGCAGCCCGAACGGATCGGCGCCACGGTCGTCGAGAGTCCGGAACCGTCGGTTTTCAGCCGTACAGCTCCTCTTGTGAGAACGCCATGTGAAACGCGCGTACGCGGGAATGTCGCTGTCGCGCCGCGCGTTCTTCCCTACGAACACGAGGAGGAGCGGTAATCGTGCTTGATCCGCAGGGTTTGTACGAATGGGAGCCGAAGGGCCTCGCAGTCGTCGACATGGCGCTCGCGCAGGAGTCGGCCGGCCTGGTCATGCTGTACCACTTCGACGGATACATCGACGCGGGTGAGACCGGCGAGCAGATCGTCGGAAAGCTGCTGGACACCCTGCCCCACCAGGTGGTGGCCCGCTTCGACCACGACAGACTGGTCGACTACCGCGCGCGTCGGCCGCTGCTGACCTTCAAGCGGGACCGCTGGACGGAATTCGAGACCCCCGCCATCGAGGTGCGCCTGGTGCAGGACGCCACGGGCGCCCCCTTCCTGTTGATGTCCGGCCCCGAGCCGGACGTCGAGTGGGAGCGTTTCGCCGTCGCCGTGCGGCAGATCGTCGAGCGCCTCGGCGTACGGCTTTCGGTCAACTTCCACGGCATTCCGATGGGCGTCCCGCACACCCGCCCGGTCGGCATCACTCCGCACGGCAACCGCACCGACCTGATGCCGGGTCACCGCTCGCCCTTCGACGAGGCGCAGGTGCCCGGCAGCGCCGAGTCGTTGATCGAGTACCGGCTGATGGAGTCGGGCCACGACGTCCTCGGCGTCGCCACGCACGTCCCGCACTATGTGGCGCGTTCCGCCTACCCGGACGCGGCGCTGACCGCCCTCGAAGCGATCACGGCCGCGACCGGCCTGGTGCTGCCGAGCGTCGCCCACGGATTGCGCACGGAGGCCCAGCGCACCCAGACGGAGATCGAGCGCCAGATCGGCGAGGGCGACGAGGAACTCGTCACCCTGGTGCAGGGCCTTGAGCACCAGTACGACGCGATCGCGGGCGCCGAGACGCGCGGCAACCTCGTCGCCGAACCGGCCGACCTGCCGTCGGCGGACGAACTGGGCCGCGAGTTCGAGCGGTTCCTCGCGGAGCGCGAAGGGGACCTGTGACCGTCGGCACGGGCGGCATCCCCTAGGCTGCCGCCCATGCTGAAGGTGGGTCTGACCGGCGGAATCGGTGCCGGCAAGAGCGAAGTGTCGCGCATGCTCGTCTCGTACGGGGCGGTGCTGGTCGACGCCGACAAGATCGCCCGCGAGGTCGTCGAGCCGGGCACCGAGGGGCTTGCGGCGGTGGTCGAGGCGTTCGGCCCCGAGATCCTCACGCCCGAGGGCACGCTGGACCGTCCGGCCCTGGGGGCGATCGTCTTCGCCGACCAGCGGAAGCTGGCGGTCCTCAACGGCATCGTCCACCCCCTGGTCGGGGCCCGCTCGGCGGAGCTCGAAGGGCGGGCGGGCGCGGACGCGGTGGTGATCCACGACGTGCCCCTGCTGACGGAGAACGGTCTGGCACCCCTGTACGACCTGGTGATCGTGGTCGACGCGGCCCCGGCCACCCAGTTGGACCGGCTCGTCCGGCTGCGCGGCATGGCGCGGACCGAGGCGGAGGCCAGGATGGCCGCCCAGGCGACCCGTGAGCAGCGCCTGGCCGTAGCGGATCTGGTCATCGACAACGACGGCCCGCTGGAGGCGCTGGAGCCGCAGGTCAGAAAGGTCTGGGGCGAACTCGTGGAACGGGCTTCGGCGGGCTGAGGCGAGAGGCGCCGGGGAAGCGGGAAGTCCCCGGCCGCGCGTTCGGCGGGGGCGCGGCCCTCACGCGCGCGTAGCTGAAGCGCTGTACCGCAAGGCCGGTCGGATCGTGCGCCTGCGGCCCTCACGCGCGCGTAGCCGAAGCCCGGAGCCGCGCTTGCCGCTCACGCGCGCGTAGCCGAAGTGGTCGCGGCAGCCCCCGGCCGTCCCGGGCGGTTCGTGTCCCTCTCGCGCGCGTAGCTGAAGCCCGAGGCGGCCCGCGCCCGCCCGCCCCCGCGCGCGTACGCGAACCGTATGAGTCGTCCGAAAAGTTCACCCCCGCCCACCCTCGCGGGATTACGATCCCGGTGTGCTCTTCGTACTGGCGGGTTTCACGGCCTTCGGCGGCCTGGTGGCGCTGCTGGCCGGTGCGTACGGGCTGCGGGAGACCCGGCGGATCGCCGAGGCGGGCGGGCTCGCCTGGGCGCTGGTCAAACCGGCGCCGCCCGGATCCGGACGCCCGCTCCTGCAGTACGAGACGGCCGACGGGCGCGTCCTGGAGCTGCCGTCCCCGGTCCCCCCGACCCGCCGAGACCCGCTCACTCCGGGAGCCCGCGTCCACCTCTCGTACAACCCGGCCGATCCGCGCGACGTCATTCTGGTCGGGCGGGAACGCACCGGCCTGGACCGTGCGTTTGTAGCTGCGGGGGCGGCCGTACTGGCGGTGGGCCTGGTGCTGGCGGTCGCCACCGTGTGAGGCTCGCGCGGCCCCGTCGCCGGGAGGATGAGTACGGAATAGGCGAACTGGGCAGTGCGTTGTCAACGCGCAGCGAGCGAAAGGACTCGATCGTGGCCGAAAGCACTCCGGAGACGCACGTCATCGACTTCCGTGCGGCGGAACAGCTGCTGGCCGCCCGCGACCCCAGGGGCGCGGTCAAGCTGCTCGACTCGGTCATCGCCGCCCACCCCGAGAACACCGCGGCCCGTCTGCTGCGCGCCCGCGCGTTCTTCGCGGCGGCCCAACTGCGTTCGGCGGAGCTGGAGTTCCAGCTGGTCCTGGAGCGCGAGCCGGACAACGCGTTCGCGCACTTCGCCCTCGCCCGCACCTATGAGCGCGGTGCCCGCCCCGATCAGGCGCTGCGCCACTTCCGACTCGCCGCGGCCCTGGACCCCAAGCCCGAGTACCTGCAAGCGGCCAGGTTCGACACCGAGGCGTGAGCCCCGCGCGCAGGGGCTGCGGGTCGATCGAGTACGGGATCAGTTCGCGGGGAACGTGAGCCCCGCGCGCGCAGGGGCTGCGGGCGCTCAGTGCCGCCGCGGCGGCTGGTACGGGGGCACGTCGCGGCCCGGCTGGTAGTGCGGCCCCTGATGGATGTGGTGGACGATCATGGCGAGATCGACCATGACCACCAGGGCGAGCGCGGCGCAGGCGGCCGTCCAGCCCGGCCTGCCCTCCAGGGCGAAGCCCGCCGTGCCGCCGAGGGCCCAGACCAGCCCCCACACGCTCAGCCAGAACCGCATCCGCAGCGGACTGCGCGCGGTCGTGGGTTCACTGCCAGTGCGCATGGCCATCGCCTCTTCCAGGGGAATATTACCCACCGGATGGCTTGATCAAGCTGTTCCGCACGGCGCCGCAGCCCGCTGCCCCGTCTGTCGGCGACCCGGCGCATAGGGTGACGCGCATGGTGGACGAGGACGCGCTGTTGCCGTGGGGGGACGAGCTGCCCGAGGCGCTGCTCGACCTGGCGGTGCCGCACGAGGACGTCAACGAACTGGTGCGCCTGGCGCGGCGGTTGCTCCGCGATCCCGAGTCCCGCGCACTCCTGGCGCGGTCGGTGGGCGCGCTGGTGCGGGACATCGGCGTGGTGGGGGCGCAGCAGGAACCACCGGCCGTCCCGGACGGGCTGGGGGAGGCCGGGCGGCTGTTCCCCGTCCTGGTCCTGCTCGGCTGCCTTCCGCATACGCGCGCGTACCACCGGGGACGGGAGGTGCCCGCCGACATCGCCCGCCGCACGCTCGCCGACCTCGGGCGCCATCTGGCCGTCCACCGCCGCCGGCACGGGAACGCCGGCCTGGTGGCGCCGTACTGGCTGCGGTGGCACTTCCGGGGCGAGCTCTACCAGTTGGGAAGGCTCCAGTTCCAGCGGTCGCGGCTGGGGCGGCGCAGCGGTGAGGCGGTGCGCGATTCCGGGCTGCCGTTCGGCCCCGGCGATCCCTGCCTCAAGGTGCACGTCCCGGACTTCCGGGGGCCGTTGACGGCGGAGGCGTGCGACGCGTCGTTCGCGCTGGCCAGGGACTTCTTCGCGCGCCACTATCCCGACGAGCCCTATGAGATCGCCGTCTGCGACTCCTGGCTGCTGGACGCGCAGCTGGCGCGGTACCTGCCCGCGGACTCCAACATCGTGCGCTTCCAGCGCAGGTTCACCCCGGCGTACCGGGCGACGGAGCCCGAGGACAGGACCGCCGTCTCGTTCGTCTTCGGGGACCCCGACCTGCCCGTGGAGACGCTGCTCCAGCGGACGGCGGTGGAGCGGGCCGTCGCGGGCCATCTGCTCGCGGGCGGACACTGGTACTGCGGCCACGGCTGGCTGGTGCTGTGACCGGGGTGCGCGGGCGGACCCGGTGCCCCAAGGCGTACCCGGACTCTCAGTGCACGAAGGTGTAGCTGCGCCACGGCAGCGTGTTCGGCGCGATGTTGTCGGAGAGCCGGCTGGGGATGTACTTCGGGTCCTTGCCGGAGCAGTCGGGCGTCCGGTACATGCGCACATCGACCAGGGTGTTGTTGAGGACGGCGGTGGCCCCCGCCGGGGCCGTGCGGTGGCAGCCCTTCACCGACGGGCTGCTGATCTTGACGATACGTTCCGCCGCCGTGGAGTACGAGAAGGTGCCGACCGCCGAGCGGCCGAGCGCGGAGCAGGCCCCAGTGCCGAGCACCAGGAGCGCGGCCCCGGCGGCGACGGCCAGCCGCCTGCGGGCGGACGCGTGCCGTGCCGACGCGGACGGGGACGGGGACGGGGACGGCGCGAGCTGGGACACAGGCACGGACATGGGCGGTCCTCGTCTGTACGGCGGTGGTGCGGCGGTCAGTACGGCCACCCTGCACGCGGATCGCCACCCCGGCATCCCGTGCGCGGCCGGGCGGGCGACGCCCCGCTCCCCGCTGTATGAGCCCCCATACCCCTCAGCGCACTTGTGTGGCCCGCACACATCCCCCACCCCGCTGCCCGCTGCCTAGCGTCTGGGGGCGGACAGATCACAGCCAGCTCGACCCAGGCAAGGGGGCCCGGACGTGCGCAGCAGACACCGTGGGGGATGGAGAGCGGTACCGGCAGTGGCGGCGGCGGTGATCGGCGCGCTCCTGGCGACCGGAGGCACCGCCGGCGCCCGCACCACGGCCGCCCAGGCGACCGCCGCCGCCCCGCCCGCGTACCTCACCCAGGAGGCCGCCTACGGCGCCGGTACGGTCACCAACGGCTGGGAGAGGGTCGAGCGCTACCGCGACACCACGCCCGGCTTCCAGGCGGCCGGTGCCGAGGGCTACGCGCCGGACGGCCGCGGCGACCAGGACGGCGTCCGGGTGACCTACTTCGGCGGAGCGACCCGGCCCACCTCCGACCGCTTCCTGCTCTACTCGGCGCCCGGCTGGAACACCGGGGCCCGGACCACGCCCGTCCTGCTCGTGCACGGCGCCAACGACACCGCCGACCGGGCCTGGGCGAACCCCGGGGAGTCCGGCGGGTACGGCTGCGGCGCGCTGTCGTGCCCCTCGACCGGGCTGATGCAGTACCTGGCGGCCCGGGGCCACCGCGTCTTCGCCATCGGCTTCGCCCACAAGCAGGGCGACAACCTGATGCAGGCCCAGGCCGTCGGCGACGCGGTCGCCCTGATCAGGGCCAAGCTGGGCGTGTCCCAGGTGGATCTGGTCGGCTGGAGCAAGGGAGAGGTCTCCACGCGCGCGTACGTGTCGTCGCTGAAGCCCGCCTGGGGCCGCGCCTACGCGGGCGACGTACGCAAACTGATCACCCTGGGCGGCCCCAACGGCGGCTACGACTACCCGTACGCGCACGGCTGGGCCCATGACTTCTCGATCTGGCCGGAGTGCGGAGGCAAGATCAACGCGCCCTCGCCGCACTCCCGGATGACCTGCTACGGCACGTACACGGCCCACCCCGAGTTCTCCATGACGCCCTCCGGCGGCTACGACGACTACCCGGGCCAGCGGCAGATGCTGGCCCGCTGGGACGGCGTGTACGGCGTCGACCAGAGCGCCCAGGACTGGTACACGACCTACTACGGCGGACAGGGCTTCTACACGGCCGGCGACGGCATCCAGAAGGCCATCGACGCGGGCTCGCTGGTCGTCCCGCTCCAGCGGGCCTCGGTCCCCGCCTCCGTCACGACGTACCTGCTCGCGGGCGGCACGCCGTCCGTCGTGGGCATCTTCAACGAGAACCGCGGCCCCAGCGACGGCGTGGTCTTCGTCTCCAGCGCGCTCGACTCCACCGGCATCGCCACCGTCGGCGGCAAGGCCACGGTGACGTCCGCCAACCACCTCGAACTCGGCTGGAACAGCGCCGCACAGGCCCAGGTCGCCTCCTGGCTCGCCTGACCCCGCCAGCCCGCCCCGTACCCGCCAGACGCCCCTAGGACGGCCCGTATGAGCACGCTCACCGCCCGCCGGATAGAGACCGCCCGGCTCACCCAGCAGATCCTGGAGGACGCCTCCAAAGAGGCGGGCGAGACGGTCGTCTTCGTGCACGGCAACGTCTCGTCCGCCGCCTTCTGGCAGGACGCGATGCTCGCCCTGCCACGGCGCTACCGCCCGATCGCCGTCGACCTGCGCGGATTCGGCGGCACCGACCCGCTGCCGGTCGACGCGACCCGTGGACTGCGCGACTACGCCGACGACCTGGCGGCGCTCCTCGACGCGCTGCATGTGGAACGCGCACACTTCGTCGGCTGGTCCATGGGCGGCGGTGTGGTCCTGCAACACCTGCGGGACCGGCCGGGCACGGTGCGCTCGCTCACTCTGGTCAACCCCGTCTCCCCGTACGGCTTCGGGGGCACCCGGGGCGTGGAGGGATGGCTCAACTCCCCGGACGGCGCGGGCTCGGGCGGCGGCACCGCCAACCCCGACTTCGTACGGCTGCTCGCCGAGGGCGACCGGGGCGAGGCGTCGCCGCTCTCGCCCCGCCGGGTGCTCGCCACCTGTTACGTCAAACCGCCGGTGCGGCCGGGGCGGGAGGACGAGTTCGTCGAGTCGATGCTGAGCACCCGGGTCGGCGACGACCACTACCCCGGTGACAGCCGACCCAGCGAGACCTGGCCGGGAACCGCCCCCGGCACGCGCGGGGTGCTCAACTGCCTCGCCCCGACGCACTTCCGGCTCGACGACCTCCACGACGTGGTCGCGGCGCTGCCCGTGAAGCCGCCGGTGACCTGGGTGCGCGGCGCGGACGACGTGATCGTCTCCGACACCTCGCTGTTCGACCTCGCCCACCTTGGCGCGATCGGCGCGGTGCCCGGCTGGGACGGCACCCCGGCCCAGCCGATGGTCGCCCAGACACGGTACGTCCTGGGCCTTTACGCGCGCGTGGGCGGCAGGGTACGAGAGGTGACGGTGCCCGACGCCGGGCACGCGGTGCACGTCGAACAGCCCGGAGCGTTCGGCGCGGCCCTGCTGGAGACGCTTGCCGAGGGAGTCTGAGGCGCCGATGGAAGCGATGGGTACGAAGGTGTGCACGACCCGCAAGGGTGCGGTACGCGGGCGGACCGGGAGCGACGGGGTGACGTCCTTCCTCGGCATCCCCTACGCCGCGCCACCCTTCGGCCCGCTGCGCTTTCGCGAACCGGCCCCGGCCGACCCCTGGGAGGGCGTGCGGGACGCGCTGGAGCACGGTCCGTCCGCCCCCCGCGCCCCCTACGCGCCGCCCATGGACGTCCTCATCCCGGACGCCGACGGCGGTCAGGGCGAGGACTGCCTCAACCTCAGCCTCTGGACCCCGCACCCGGGGCCCGGCGGCGGGCTGCCGGTGCTGGTCTGGCTGCACGGCGGGGCGTTCTCCAACGGCTCCGGCGTGGGGCCGGCCTACGACGGCCGTGCCTTCGCGCGCGACGGCGTGGTGTGCGTGAACGTCAACTACCGGCTGGGCACGGACGGTTTCCTGCGGCTGCCCGGCCGGCCCGACAACCGCGGACTGCTCGACCAGATCGCCGCGCTGGAGTGGGTCCGCGACAACATCGAGGCGTTCGGCGGCGCCCCGGACCGGGTGACGGTGTTCGGGGAGTCGGCGGGCGGGATGAGCATCGGCGTGCTGCTCGCCCAGTCACGCGCGCGCGGGCTGTTCCACCAGGCGATCCTGCAGAGCGGCGCGGCCCACCACCACCTGCTCCCCGACACGGCCGACCTGATCACCGCCCGGCTGGCGGCGAAACTGGGCATCCGGGCCGACGGCGCGGACCTGGCGGACGCCTTCGCCGCCGTGCCCTTCGAGGCGCTGCTCCCGGCCCAGTCGGAGCTGCGCGCCGAGATGGGCGCCCGGCCGGACCCGGCGCTGTGGGGCGAGGCGGTGCTGAACATGATGCCGTTCGAGCCGGTCCTGGAATCCCTGCCGCTGCCGTCCGCCGACCGCGGGGTGCGGCTGCTGGCGGGCAGCAACCGGGAGGAGTACCGCCTCTTCCTCGTCCCCACCGAACGCCTCCACCTGCTCGGCGAGGCCAAGCTGCGCCGCACGGCGGCCGAGTACGGACTCGACCCGGACAAGGCGCTGCCCGTGTACGCCGGGAGCCGCCCGGGAGCCGCCCCCGGGGAACTGTTCGACGCGGTCGCGACCGACTGGTTCTACCGGATCCCCGCGATCCGCGCCGTCGAGTCGGTGCCCGGCTCGTACCTGTACGAGTTCGCCTGGCGCTCGCCGCAGTTCGGCGGGCTGCTGGGGGCCTGCCACGCCGTCGAGCTCGCCTTCGTCTTCGACAACCTGCGCGATCCCGTCTACACGCCGATGCTCGGCGCCGAGCCGCCCCAGGCCGTCGCGGACGCCGTGCACGGGGCGTGGGTGGCCTTCGCGACGACCGGTGACCCGGGCTGGGACGCGTACGGCCCGCAGACCCGGACGACGATGGTCTTCGGGGCCTCCCCGGACACCCCGGCCGAGGTCGTCCAGGACCCGCGTGCGGCGGAACGCGCCTTGTGGGAGGGGGTGCGCTGAGGTCGCGGCGCCCGATTGTCGGACCCCGCCCGTAAGGTCGTGAGCAGTCGGGGACCGAGCGCCGGTCCACGACCTCGCGACCGAGGGGAGGTGACCGGACATGACGCGCACCGGGCGGACGACGGCGGACGCGCCGCGGTCCGGCGTGACCGCCGCCGCCGTCTTCCTGCCCTCGGGGCTGCCGCGCGAGGGCCGGATCGCCTTCTGGGACCCGGCGGGCGGCCCGCGCCCGCAGGCCGCGGACGGCGAGCCCGGGGCGCCGGGCGCGGAGGAGACCACCGAGCTGACGGTGGTCGCCCGGCACGGCAGCGGCGCCCGCAGCCGGGTCGTGGCCGCCCGCACGCTGCCCGTGGTGGAGGCCCTGCCCCTGCTGGTGCGGGCCCGGTACCACCCGGCCGCGCACCCGGCGACCGCCTGCTGGGGCGCCGCCGCGCTGCACGCCCTGCACCTGGTGGCGCGCGGCCGACTGCTGCCCGGCCTGACCGGCACCGACCACGACGCCTGGCGCGCGGGCCCGCTCGACGCCGACGACATCGCCCAGCTCCGGGCCATCGCCGCCGCCATGCCCCACGAGGCGTACGCGACGCCGGTGCCCGGCCGCCGTCCGCTGCGGCTGCCCGAGCCGGAGGCGCTGGTGCGGGCCTTCCTGGACGCGGTCGCGGACGGCCTGCCGCGCACCCCGGCCGCCGCCCACGCCGTGGGAGCGCCGTTCGCCGCCGCCGGGCCCCAGCACCTGCCGCACGCGCGCGCGTGGGCGGCGCAGGCCGCGGCGGGCATGGACGCGGGCGTACGGGTGTCGCTGCGGCTCGACCTCTCCGGGTACGGGCTGTTCGACACCGACGACGAGGCGGACGCCCGGCGGGCGGGCTCGGCGATCGTCCAGGTCCACAGCCTCGCCGACCCCACCCTGGTGGTCGACGCGGCCGGACTGTGGGCGGGGGAGCGGGCGGAGGCGTTCGGCCCGCGCGCGCGGATCGACGCCCTGCTGGCGCTGCGCCGCGCGGCCCGCGTCTGGCCTCCCCTGGGCGGACTGCTGGAACGGCCGGTGCCGGACGTGCTGCCGCTCACCGAGGAGGAGCTGTACGACCTGCTGGGCGCGGCGGCGACCCGGCTCGACGCGGCGGGAGTGCCGGTGCACTGGCCGCGCGAGCTGGCCCGCGACCTGACCGCCACCGCCGTGGTCCGCTCCGCGCCGGGCTCGGCGACCGACGGCACCTCGTTCTTCGACGCCGGTGAACTGCTCACCTTCAACTGGGAGTTGGCCCTCGGCGGCGAGCCGCTGAGCCGGTCCGAGATGGACGAGCTCGCCGAGGCGCACCGCCCCATCGTGCGGCTGCGCGGCCAGTGGGTGGTCGCCGACCCCGAGCTCGTCCGCAAGGCGCGCAAGCGCGACCTGGGCCTGCTCGATCCGGTCGACGCGCTCTCCATGGCGCTGACCGGCACCGCCGAGGTCGACGGCGAGACCGTCGAGGCGGTCCCGGCCGGGGCCCTCGCCGACCTGCGCGACCGGCTCACCGAGGGCCCCCGGCCCGCCGCGCAGCCACCGGGCCTGACCGCCGTCCTGCGCGACTACCAGCTGCGCGGGCTCGCCTGGCTCGACCTGATGACCTCGCTCGGCCTGGGCAGCTGCCTCGCCGACGACATGGGCCTGGGCAAGACCGTCACCGTGATCGCCCTCCACCTGCGCCGCGCCCGCAGCGAGCCGACGCTGGTCGTCTGCCCGGCCTCGCTCCTGGGCAACTGGCAGCGCGAGATCGCCCGGTTCGCCCCCGGCGTGCCGGTGCGCCGCTTCCACGGCAGCGCGCGCAGCCTGGCCGGAGTCGAGGGCGGCTTCGTCCTCACCACGTACGGCACGATGCGCTCCAGCGCGCCCCGGCTGGCCGAGCACGCCTGGGGGATGGTCGTGGCGGACGAGGCGCAGCACGTGAAGAACCCGTTCTCGGCCACCGCCAAGGCCCTGCGCACCATCCCCGCGCCCGCCCGGATCGCCCTCACCGGCACCCCGGTCGAGAACAACCTCTCCGAGCTGTGGGCCCTGCTCGACTGGACGACACCGGGGCTGCTCGGCCCGCTCAAGTCGTTCCGCGCCCGCCACGCCCGGATCGTGGAGAACGGGGAGGACGAGCACGCGGCGGAGCGCCTCGCGCGGCTGGTCCGCCCCTTCCTCCTGCGGAGGAAGAAGTCGGACCCGGGCATCGTGCCCGAGCTGCCGCCGAAGACCGAGACCGACCACCCCGTGCCGCTCACCCGCGAGCAGGCATCGCTGTACGAGGCCGTCGTCCGGGAGGCGATGGCCGAGGTGGAGGCCGCCGAGGGCATCGCCCGGCGCGCCCTGATCATGAAGCTGCTCACCGCGCTGAAGCAGATCTGCAACCACCCGGCGCAGTATCTGAAGGAGACCGCGCCCCGGCTGCCCGCCCGCTCCGGCAAGCTCGCCCTCCTCGACGAACTCCTCGACACGATCGTGGCGGAGGACGGCTCGGTCCTGGTCTTCACCCAGTACGTGGCGATGGCGCGGCTGCTCTCCGCGCACCTCACCGCGCGCGGGGTCCCCTCCCAACTCCTGCACGGCGGGACGCCGGTGGCCGAGCGCGACCGTCTGGTGGACGCGTTCCAGTCCGGCGAGGTGCCGGTCTTCATCCTCTCCCTGAAGGCCGCGGGCACCGGTCTCAACCTCACCCGCGCGGGCCATGTCGTCCACTACGACCGCTGGTGGAACCCCGCGGTCGAGGAGCAGGCCACCGACCGCGCCTACCGGATCGGCCAGACCCAGCCGGTGCAGGTCCACCGCCTGATCGCCGAGGGCACGGTCGAGGACCGCATCGCGGACATGCTCACCGCCAAGCGCGCCCTGGCCGACGCGGTCCTCGGCTCCGGCGAGAGCGCCCTGACCGAACTCACCGACCGGGAACTGGCCGACCTGATCTCCCTGCGGAGGGCGGCATGAGCACGCTCCCGACGTCCCGCCACGACGACCGGCGCCGCACCTTCCCGCCCCTGGGCGCCCGTTCCGAGGCCACCGGCACCTGGTGGGGCGGCGCCTGGGTGACGGCGCTGGAGGAGCTGGCCCTGGACCCGGCGCGGCTGGCCAGGGGCCGGGCCTACGCGGCGGGCGGCCACGTCGACGCGATCACCGTCACCCCCGGCCGCATCACCGCGTACGTACACGGCTCGCGCCCCCGCCCGTACCGCACCCAACTGCGCCTGCGCACCCTGTCGGACGAGGTGTGGGAGGACTTCCTCGACGGCGCGGCCGAGGACCCGGCCCACATCGCGGCGCTGCTCGACAAGGACCTGCCGCACACCCTCGCCGACCGGGTCGACCTGCTGCCCGGCCCCGGCGACCTGGTTCCGGACTGCTCCTGCCCCGACGACGGCTACCCGTGCAAGCACGCGGCGGCGCTCTGCTACCAGACGGCCCGGCTCCTCGACGAGGACCCGTTCGTGCTGCTGCTGATGCGCGGCCGGGGCGAGCAGGAGACGCTCGCCGCACTCACCCGCCGCAACAGCGCCCGGATGGCGGTGGAGCGGCACTCGCCCGCGCCCGACCTGCCCACGGTCGCCGCGCGCGAGGCGGTCCGGACCGGTGCGCGGCCCGCGCTGCCGCCCCCGTTCCCGGCCCCTGAGCGGCCGGGCCACCCGCCCGCCCCGCCCGCGATGCCGGGCGCGCCCGACCCGCTCGCGCTCGACCTGCTGGCCAGCGAGGCGGCGGCCCGCGCCCACGCCCTGCTGACCACCGGGGAGGACCCGGTCGCCGCCCTCTCGACCTGGCAGGACGCGGTGCGCCTGGCCGCCGCCCACCCCGGCTCGGGCATGACGTCCACCACCCGCGCCCTGTACGCGGGGCTGTGCCGGGCCACCGGCCGCACCGCCACCGACCTGGCCCGCGCGGTGGCCGCCTGGCGGCAGGGCGGCTCCGCGGGACTCGACGTCCTCGAAACGCCCTGGGACCCTCCGGCGGGTCCCTTCGACCGCGCCCGTCCGGCTCTGGCCGCCGCCGGCCACCCGGGCTTCCGCCCCTGGCGCAACCAGCTCTCGGCCCCCACCAGCCAGCTCCGGTACGGCCGGGACGGCCTCTGGTATCCGTACGAGTCCGACCCGGGCCGCGACGACTGGTGGCCCCGGGGGAGGCCGACGCGGGATCCGGTGGAGGCGCTGGAGATACGCCCGGGCGCAGACACGGCCCCGGACCGGCCGTCGCCTGCCGGGCCGGCCCCCTACGACCTGTCCTAGGGGCGGCGGGCGCGTCCCGGACGACCTGCTCCAGGGGCTGCGGAGCGCTCCGGTGGGGCCGGTCGGCCCGCCGCCCAGGCCCGCAGGACCGCCTCGATCCGTGCCGCCACGCGCGCCCGTGCCCGGTTGCGCGGCACCCGGGCCATCAGCAACTCGTCGTAGGGCGTGTCCAGATGGCGTACGGAGGCGCGGACCGCCGCCGTGACCGCGTCCGCGTCCAGGGCGCGCCCCGCCGCGCTGCGGCCCACCCGGCCGCTGCCCCGCACGGAGGCGTGCACGGCCACGTCGTGGGCGCGTCCGGGCGGACAGCCCGGGAACAGCCGCAGGATCTCGGCCTCCAGGGCGGCCGTGAAGCGGACGTCCTCGGCGGCACGACGCAGCGCGTCCCGGGCCCGGCGCCGTGCGCGGGCCTCGGCGTCGGCGAGACAGCGCCGCTCGGCCACGGCCAGCGCCGCCTCCTCGACGAGGACGCCCTGGCGTTCGTAGCGGCGCCGACGGCGGTTGAAGCGGACGACGACGGCGGACAGCGCGCTCTCCTCGCGCGCGCGGCGCGTGAGGGCGTGATCGCCCCGGGGCAGGAACACGAGGTGGCCGAGGTCCGCGCAGTCCAGACAGCGCGGGCTGCCCGTGTCCAGCACGAGACGGGGGAGCGGGCCGGTGTCGCAGTCGGCGCAGCGGTGGCGCCTGCGGGGCTCTATGACGAGCACGGCGGACGCGGCGGCCGGCCGGACGCGGGCTTCGGCCGCCCCGGAGAGTCTGAACGGCCCAGGAAGTGTGCGCGGCCCAGGGAGTCTGAGCGTGCCGGAGAGGGGGACCGGCGCATAGCGTGTGAGCGCCCCAAGGAGCGAGCACGGCCCAGAGGGCGTGACCGGCCCAGGGAGTCTGAGCGCCCCGAGGAGTGTGAGCGGCCCAGAGAGCGTGACCGGGGCAAAGGGCCTGAGTGGCTCAGGGAGTGCGACCGGCTCGAAGAGCGCGAGTGTTCCGGTGGGTGCGACGGCAATGTGCGGGCCTCCCTCTCCTCCGTATTCCGTCCCCCTCCCTTCGATCCCTCAATAATCGTTGGGGCAAACCGTGTTGGCATTGCTAGCGTTCATCACGTGGCGAAACTCAATCAGATCATCGCAGTCGAAAAGGGAATCAAGTCGAAGTCCCACCAGGACCTGACGTCCGCTCATCACGGGTTGCAGAAGCCCGGTTTGCTGTCGGGCATCTCCCGGACGTATCAGCCGAAGGACGAGGAGGGCGAGCAGCTGCCGCCCGAGTCGACGCTGGTGCAGATCAAGGCGGAGGACGTGCTGCGCGAGACCGCGGCGACGCTCACCCGGCTGTTCGATGTGACCGCCACCAAGGACTGGGCGAACTGCGAGGCGCGAGCCGACGTCACCGTGGACGGGCGGGTGCTGGTGAGCGGTGCGCCCGTCTCGTACCTGCTCTTCCTGGAGAAGCAGCTGACGGACATCACCACCTTCGTGCGCAAGCTGCCGGTGCTCGACGCGGCCGAGTCGTGGGTGCAGGACCCGTCGACCGACTCCTGGAAGACCGAGCCGGTCAGGACGCTGCGGACGAAGAAGGTGCCCCGCAACCACGTCAAGGCGGAGGCGACCGAGAAGCACCCGGCGCAGGTCGAGGTGTACTACGAGGACGTTCCTGTCGGGTACTGGACCACCGTGAAGTTCTCCGGCGCGCTGCCCGCCCGCCGGGTGAACGAGCTGCTGGCCCGGGTGGAGAAGGCGCAGCAGGCGGTCAAGTTCGCCCGTGAGGAGGCGAACGGGATCGACGTCACCGACCAGCGCGTGGGCGACGCGATATTCGGCTACCTCTTCGGCCAGTGAGCGGGTAGCGTCAAAGACTCCCCGGTGGTGACCTTTTCACCGTCGGGGCGCGCGAGGAGCGCGAAGCTGAAACTGAAGTTCGTCGTGAATGAGCGGCTCCGCGGGACGCGGAAGCCGTCGTCAATCTCAGACTATTGCTCCAGACTCAGCATTCGCCGCCGATCGCCGGATCGACCGGGCCCAGGCCCCGGTGCGTCGACATGCCGGTTCGAATCCGGCCCGTGGAGCTCGATCCGCGGTGGTCCAAAGGCAGGGCGCGGCGACATGAGACTGACCTGGGTTCTCAAGCGTGCCGGCGTGTGCAATTCGGTGGCATCACCCAGGGCCCGGAGGCCGGCTATGCCTCCGGGCCCGCTCCCGCTCCCGTTCGCGTTCATGGAGGGGATTCCCCCCTCCCCGTCCCGGAATTCCGCGCGTACGCGGGCGCTCTCGCCCGGCTACTGCCGGTATCCGCTCAGGAAGCGCCCGATGCGGCTGATGGCCGCGTCCAGGTCGTCGGCGTGCGGCAGTGTCAGGATGCGGAAGTGGTCGGGGCGCGGCCAGTTGAAGCCGGTGCCCTGGACGACCTGGATCTTCTCCCGCAGGAGCAGGTCAAGCACGAACTTCTCGTCGTCTTCGATCGGGTGAATCTTCGGATCGATCCGGGGGAACGCGTAGAGCGCGCCCTTCGGCTTCACACAGGACACCCCGGGGATCTCGTTGAGCTTCTCCCAGGCGCGGTCGCGCTGTTCGCGCAGCCGTCCGCCGGGCGCGGTCAGCTCCTTGATGGTCTGACGGCCGCCGAGCGCCGCCTGGATGGCGTACTGGGCGGGCGCGTTGGGGCACAGCCGCATGGAGGCGAGCATCGTCAGGCCCTCCAGATAGCTCTTGGCGTGCTGCTGGGGACCGCTGACGACCAGCCAGCCGGAGCGGAACCCGGCCACCCGGTAGGTCTTGGACAGTCCGCTGAAGGTCAGCACGACGAGGTCCGGGGCGAGGGCGGCGGCGGTGTGGGCCACGGCGTCGTCGTAGACGATCTGGTCGTAGATCTCGTCCGCGAACACCATCAGCTGGTGGCGGCGGGCGAGATCGAGGATGCCCTCGATGATCTCCTTGGGGTAGACCGCGCCCGTGGGGTTGTTGGGGTTGATGATGACGACGGCCTTGGTGCGGTCGGTGATCTTCGCGGCCATGTCGTCGAGGTCCGGGTACCACTCGGCCGACTCGTCGCAGATGTAGTGCACGGCCTTGCCGCCCGCCAGCGTGGTGACGGCGGTCCAGAGAGGGAAGTCGGGGGCCGGGATGAGGACTTCGTCGCCGTCCTCCAGGAGCGCCTGCACGGCCATCGAGACCAGCTCGGAGACGCCGTTGCCGAGGAAGACGTCGTCCACGGAGACGTCCGGCAGCCCCATGGCCTGGTAGCGCTGGGCGACGGCGCGGCGGGCCGAGAGGATGCCGCGCGAGTCGGTGTAGCCGTGGGCCCGCGGGAGCATCCGGATCATGTCCTGGAGGATCTCCTCGGGCGCTTCGAAGCCGAAGAGGGCCGGGTTGCCGGTGTTGAGGCGCAGCACGCTGTGGCCCGCCTCCTCCAGCGCGTTGGCGTGCTCGATCACCGGGCCGCGGATCTCGTAGCAGACCTCGCTCAGCTTGCTCGACTGCCGGAACTCCATGGCGTGGCCCTCCCGCGTTGCCCAGATCCCTCTGGTGTGACTTCCCGTACTTCCGTACTTGGTTTTACCAAGTGGACGCTTGGAAAGTCCAACATCGTGTCTAGACTGCGTCGCATGCCACGTCAGCCACGCCGTCGAAGCTACGACCAGTACTGCGCCGCTGCCCGCGCCCTCGACGCCGTCGGGGACCGGTGGACGCTGCTGATCGTCCGGGAACTCCTCGCCGGACCGCGTCGTTATACAGATCTGCACGCGGATCTGCCGGGCGTCTCCACCGACGTCCTGGCCGGCCGGCTCAAGGACATGGAGCGCGAGGAGCTCGCCACCCGCCGCAAGCTGCCCCCGCCCGCGGCGGCGACGGTGTACGAACTGACGGCGCGGGGCCGGGAGTTGCTGCCCGTCCTGACCGCCCTCGCCGCCTGGGGCGCGCCGGAGCTCGCCGAGCGGCGGCCCACCGACGCCGTGCGCGCGCACTGGTTCGCGATCCCGCTGATCCCCCTGCTGCGCCGCCTGCCGCACGGGACGGCCGTCCTCGACGTACGCCTGGACGAGGGCGAGTTCCACGTCCGGACCGGCCCGGAGGGCGACGCTCCGGTGTACGGCGACGGGCCCGCGCCGGATGCCGACGCGCGGCTCGTCCTGGACGCGGACACCTGCCGGGCGCTCGCTGCGGGCACGCTGACCTTCGAGGAGGGCGTCAAGGACGGCCGCGTCCAGGTGGCGGGCGAGGGCCCTGTGGCCGACGTGCTGCGCGGCGCGTGACCGCCCGCCGCGCGGTCGCCCCGGTGCGCGCGCGTGCACCACGCATCATGGAGGCGTGCGACTCGAAGCGATCACCTGGGAACGGCTGACCGGCGCTCTCGCCGACCGGGCCATGGACACACCCGCCCGCGACGGCGGCCCGTGGCTGCGCGTCGGTGTCGACGGCGCGCCCGCCGCCCGCCCCGGCGAGCTGGCGGGGGCGCTCGCCGAAGCCCTGCGGATACGGGGGCGTTCGGTGCTGGTCGTCTCCACCGAGGGCTTTCTGCGCCCGGCCTCGCTGCGCTACGAGTACGGCCGGGAGGACCCCGACACCTATGTCGACGGCTGGTTCGACACCTCGGCGCTCTGGCGGGAGGTCTTCGACCCGCTGGAGCCCGGTGGCGGCGGACAGGTGCTGCCCGACCTGTGGGACCCGGTGACCGACCGGGCCACCCGCACCCCCTACACGCTCCTCCCGAAGGGAGGAGTGCTGGTGCTGCACGGGCCGCTGCTGCTCGGGCGCTGGTTCCCGTTCGACCTCGCCGTCCATCTGCGCCTCTCGCCCGGCGCGCTGCGGCGGCGCACCGAGGAGGGCGCCCGCTGGACGCTGCCCGCGTTCGCGCGGTACGAGGAGGAGGTGCGGCCGGCCGACGCCGCCGACGTCGTGGTGCGGGCCGACGACGCGCTGCACCCGGCGTGGAACGGCTGATCCGCCGGGTCCCCGCAGGGCGGCGGCTGTGCGCCGGGCCCCCTGTACGGATCTGCCGCATGCCGGGCCCCGCGCGGATCGGCCGTACGTCGGCGCCTGCACGGGTTGACCGAACGCCAAGCCCCCCGCACGGATCAGCCGCGCGCCGACGCCCGCACGCCAAGCCCGGCGCGGACCGCCCGCACGCCCTCGACACCCCCAGCCGCTCAATCACGCACCGGAGGCCGCCCGCCCACCACCGTCACCGCCTCCGCGCCCGTCCGGCAGCCCGCTGCCGCCGCCTCGGACGGTTCGGCGCCCGTCAGGCGGGCGGCCAGGAAGCCTCCGGTGAAGGCGTCGCCCGCCCCCGTGGAGTCGACGGCGGTGGCCCTCGGTGCGGGCACCTTGGCGACGATCTCCCCGGCGGCGGCCACCAGTGCGCCGGCCGCCCCCAGCGTCATCGCGACCAGGGGGAAGCGGTGGCTCAACTCGGCCGCCGCGTCCACCGGTTCGGCCCGTCCGGTGAGCAGTCGGGCCTCGTCGGCGTTGGGCAGCAGCACCTCGACGCCCTCGGCCGCGTCCAGGAACCGGTCGGTGCCCCACTCGGCCAGGAACCCGGCCGAGGCGGGATCCAGGCTCACCGGAACCCCGGCCTCCAGCGCCGATCGGGCTGCGGCCAGGGCCAGTTCGCGGCTGGAGTCGGCGAAGAAGAGGTAGCCGGAGAGGTGCAGATGGCCGATGCCGTCCAGGAACACGGGATTCCAGTCGGCGGGCGCCATGCGCCACACGGCGCCGCTGTCGGTGAGGAAGGTCCGCTCACCGGTCGCCGTGTCGACCAGCGAGACCACGGTGGCGGTGGGGGCCGCCGGGTCGGGGACCAGGAGCGGGCGCACCCCCGCACGCCGCAGCCGCTCTTCGTGCCAGGCGGCCTCGGCGCGGCCGGTCCGCCCCAGTATCCGTACGTCCGCGCAGCCCGCGCGGGCCGCCCAGCAGGCCGCGTTGGCGCCCGCGCCGCCCGGGACCGTACGGATCTCGGCGGCCGTGTCCGTGGCGGGCGCCAGCGGTCCCCGGTGCCGGGCGACGACGTCGGTGACCACGTCGCCGACGACCAGCAGCCCGCCCGTCACAGCGCCGCCGCGATCCGCGCCGCCAGCCGCGCATTGCCGCGCACCGCCGCCACGTTCGCCTCCAGGGAGGCCCCGCCGGTGTGCCGCACCAACTGGTCGAGCAGGAACGGCGTGACCGCCTGACCCGTGATGCCCTGTGCCTGGCAGTCGGCAAGGGCCCGGGCCAGCACCCGGTCGTGCAGTTCCGGGTCGAGCTGGTCGGCCTCCGCGACCGGATTGGCCACGATCAGCGCGGAGTCGGCGCCGATCGCGTCATGGGCCAGGATCACCTCGGCGGCCTCCCGCGGGGTGGTGACCGTCCAGTCGACCGGTTCGCCGGAGCTGGCCAGATAGAACCCCGGGAAGCGGTCCGTGCCGTAGCCGACCACGCCGATGCCGAGCGTCTCCAGCCGTTGCAGCGTCGCCGGGACGTCCAGGATCGACTTCACCCCGGCGCACACCACGGCGATCGGGGTGCGGGCGAGCAGCCGCAGGTCCGCCGACTCGTCCTGGGTCTCGGTCCAGCCCCGGTGGACGCCGCCGAGCCCGCCCGTGGCGAAGACGCGGATCCCCGCCCAGCGGGCCAGCCGCGCGGTCGCGGAGACCGTGGTCGCCCCGTCGGCGCGGGCGGCCAGCGCCATCGGCAGATCGCGGTGGCCGAGCTTGCGCGGCGCGCCCGACGCGACCCGCTCCAACTGGTCCTTGGCGAGGCCGACATGGGGTTTCCCGTCCAGGACGGCCACGGTGGCCGGGACGGCGCCGCTCTCCCGTACCAGCTCCTCCAGCTCCGTCGCGACCCGCAGGTTGCGGGGGCGCGGAAGGCCGTGCGCGATGATCGTCGACTCCAGGGCGACGACGGGACGCCCCGCGTCCAGGGCCTCCCGCACCTCCTCGGACACCTTCAGAACGTCGTCGTAGGGCATGCACCATCCTTGGCGCGCCCGGACACCCCGCAAACATCACGGCGGTGATCCCGGCCACGCTCCGGCGCGGCCCGGAGAGGCGCGCGGAGGCGGCGGCCACGAGGGCCCACGGGGCCCGCCCCCGCGACCCGTACCGGGGAGCATGCTCCCGCTCGGCGGTCCCGGCCAGAGGCCGCGCGGTACGACATGGCTAGATTGGCCCGCCATGACGACCAATGATCAGATCGAAACCCCTTCCGCCGGGGCCGCCGGGCCCGCCTCCTTCGTTGTCCACATCCCGGACGCCGAGCTGGAGCCGGAGCCGCTGGACCCCGGCCAGATCGTCTCGGGCGACCCGGTGGTCACCGGCAAGGTGCTGTGGGAGTCGCCGGACGGCAAGCAGCTGCGGGGCATCTGGCAGATCACCCCGGGCGTGGTGACCGACACCGAGGCCAACGAGCTCTTCGTGGTGGTCAGCGGGCGCGCCACGGTGGAGGTGGCGGGCGGCGACACGCTGGAGATCGGCCCCGGTGACGCGTGCGTGCTGCGCGAGGGCGACCGCACCACCTGGACCGTGCACGAGACGCTGCGCAAGGCGTACCACATCAGCCTGTAGCCGCCCCGCCCGCCGGTGCGCGCCGGGCCCCCGCCGGGGGTCCGGTCCGCACCCTCAGAACAGCGGCTGCGGCAGGACTCCCTCCAGGGCGAGCAGCTGCCGCTTGGTCTCCAGGCCGCCGCCGAACCCGCCGAGCCCGCCGTCGCTCTCCACCACCCGGTGGCAGGGCACCACGACCGGCAGCGGATTGGACCCCATCGCCGCGCCGACCGCCTGCGCCGCGCCGGGCTGGCCGACCCGCCGGGCCAGGTCGCCGTACCCCACCACCGTTCCGTACGGAACGGTCGCCGCCAGCTCCCCGAGCACCTGGCGGTTGAAGCCGGAGGACAGCGACCAGTCCAGGGGCAGCTCGAAGGCGCGCAGCTCTCCCGCGAAGTACGCCTCCAACTGCCGTATCGCCTCGGCGAGCGGGGAGGCGCCGCCGGGCGGCGCCGGGACGGGATCGGCGCCCAGCCGGGCCGCCAGGCTCCGCAGCGCCCGGTCCCGCACCGCCTCGCGCGCGTGGAAGACCACGCTCACCAGGCCCTGCCCGGTCGCGGCCAGGAGCAGCGGGCCGATGGCGCTGTCCACGACCGCCCACACCGCCCGCTCCGCGTCCCGCGCGGCCCCCTCGAACTGCTCGTCGCTGTCCATGCCGCCACCGTACGGCCCGCCACTGACAACGCCCGCCCGGTCCGCCGCGCCCCGGCCGCGTCCGCTCACCGGACGCCAGGTCCGTACCACCGGACGATCTTCCGGCGCGGCCCGCGAAGGCACGTGAACCCCTTCTCCGGTTCAAGGTGTCGACAAATTGGCGTGAAAATGTTTGCCTGTCGCTCGGCGAGCCTTAATGTCGCCCCGAACCAGGGTCTCCGCGACAGCAGTCGGGCCTCTTCAGTCGGTAGTCGGTACGGGGTGAAGGGCACACGTATATGCACGGGTCGGTCGACGGCTTCAGCTACGGCCTCGTCACGCCGGTAGTGGCGTTCCTCATGGCCTGTCTGGGCGGTGCGCTCGGGCTGCGCTGCACCGCCAGGTCCCTGCGGACCCAGCGCTCGTTCCGGGTGGGCTGGCTGGCGCTCGGCGCCACCTCCATAGGGTCCGGGATCTGGACCATGCACTTCATCGCGATGATGGGCTTCACGGTCCGTCACGAGGTCATCAGCTACGACCGGGGGATCACCTACGCGAGCCTGGGACTGGCCATCGTGATGGTCGGCATCGGCATCTTCATCGTCGGCTACCGGGGGGCCACGCCCCTGGCGCTGGTCACCGGCGGGACCATCACGGGGCTCGGCGTGGCCTCGATGCACTACCTGGGCATGGCCGGAATCAAACTGCACGGCCAGTTCGAGTACAACACCCTCACCGTCAGCCTCTCGGTGGTGATCGCGGTGGTCGCGGCCACCGCCGCCCTCTGGGCGGCCGTCTCGGTGCACGGCTTCCTGGCGAGCCTGGGCGCCAGCGTCGTCATGGGCGTCGCGGTGACCGGAATGCACTACACGGGCATGGCCGCGCTCAGCGTCCGGCTGCACAGCGGCACGGGCCCGGCCACCGGGGACTCGCCCGCCACCGTGCTGGCGCCGATGCTCATCGGCCCCGCCGCGTTCCTGGTCCTGGCGGGGGTCGTCGTGATGTTCGACCCGCTGGTGGTGATGGGCAAGCCGGAGTGGGAGAAGCGCCCGCCGCGCCCGGCGCCGGTGCCCCGGCACCTGCCGTCGTTCCCCGAGCGGACCGAATGGGCCTCCCAGCGGCTGCCGGGCGAGGGCTCCTCGTCGCCCCACGACTGGTGATCCGGGGCGGGACGGACCCCGCCGCCGGGCCGATCGCGCCCGACTGTCAGTGGGGGGTCGTACGGTGGATCCATGCGGCCCGTTTCCAAGATCGAACGTACGGTGGCGCCCTTCGAGGTCGTCAGCCCCTACCAGCCCAGCGGTGACCAGCCGGCGGCCATCGCCGAGCTGGAGCGGCGCATCCGCGCAGGTGAGAAGGACGTCGTCCTGCTGGGTGCGACCGGCACCGGAAAGTCGGCGACGACTGCCTGGATGATCGAGAAGCTCCAGCGCCCCACGCTCGTCATGGCGCCGAACAAGACGCTGGCGGCCCAGCTGGCGAACGAGTTCCGCGAGCTCCTGCCCAACAACGCCGTCGAGTACTTCGTGTCGTACTACGACTACTACCAGCCCGAGGCGTACGTCCCGCAGTCGGACACGTACATCGAGAAGGACTCCTCGATCAACGAGGAGGTCGAGCGGCTGCGCCACTCGGCGACGAACTCGCTGCTGACCCGCCGCGACGTGATCGTGGTCGCCTCCGTCTCCTGCATCTACGGCCTCGGCACGCCCCAGGAGTACGTGGACCGCATGGTGCCGCTCAAGGTCGGCGAGGAGATCGACCGCGACCAGCTGCTGCGCCGCTTCGTCGACATCCAGTACACGCGCAACGACGTCGCCTTCGCGCGCGGGACGTTCCGGGTGCGCGGCGACACCATCGAGATCTTCCCGGTCTACGAGGAACTGGCCGTCCGGATCGAGATGTTCGGCGACGAGATCGAGGCGCTGTCCACCCTGCACCCGCTCACCGGCGAGGTCATCAGCGAGGACCGCGAGCTCTACGTCTTCCCCGCCAGCCACTACGTGGCGGGCCCCGAGCGCATGGAGAAGGCGGTCAACGGCATCGAGCGGGAGCTGGAGCAGCGCCTGGCCGAGCTGGAGAAGCAGGGCAAGCTGCTGGAGGCCCAGCGGCTGCGGATGCGCACCACGTACGACATCGAGATGCTGCGCCAGATCGGCAGCTGCTCGGGCGTCGAGAACTACTCGATGCACTTCGACGACCGCGCCCCCGGCACCGCGCCCAACACGCTCCTCGACTACTTCCCGGACGACTTCCTGCTGGTCCTGGACGAGTCGCACGTGACCGTCCCGCAGATCGGCGCGATGTACGAGGGCGACGCCTCCCGCAAGCGCACCCTGGTCGACCACGGCTTCCGGCTGCCCTCCGCGATGGACAACCGGCCGCTGAAGTGGGAGGAGTTCCTGGGTCGCGTCGGCCAGACCGTCTACCTCTCGGCGACCCCCGGAAAGTACGAGCTCTCGCGCGGCGACGGCTTCGTGGAGCAGATCATCCGCCCCACCGGCCTCGTCGACCCCGAGGTCGTGGTCAAGCCCACCGAGGGTCAGATCGACGACCTGGTGCACGAGATCCGCAAGCGCACCGAGAAGGACGAGCGCGTCCTGGTCACCACCCTCACCAAGAAGATGGCCGAGGACCTGACCGACTACTTCCTGGAGATGGGCATCCAGGTGCGGTACCTGCACAGCGACGTCGACACCCTGCGCCGGGTCGAGCTGCTGCGCGAACTGCGCGCGGGCGAGTTCGACGTGCTGGTCGGCATCAACCTGCTCCGCGAGGGCCTCGACCTGCCCGAGGTGTCGCTGGTGGCGATCCTCGACGCCGACAAGGAGGGCTTCCTGCGCTCGGGCACCTCGCTGATCCAGACCATCGGCCGCGCGGCGCGCAACGTCTCCGGCGAGGTCCACATGTACGCCGACAAGATCACCCCGGCGATGGAGAAGGCCATCGAGGAGACCAACCGCCGCCGGGAGAAGCAGGTCGCGTACAACAAGGAGCACGGGATCGACCCGCAGCCGCTGCGGAAGAAGATCAACGACATCGTCGCGACCATCGCGCGCGAGGAGGTCGACACCGAGCAGCTGCTCGGCTCCGGCTACCGCAAGGGCAAGGACGGCAAGGGCGCCAAGGCGCCGGTGCCCGCCCTCGCCACCAAGGCGGGGAAGGCCAAGGGCAGGGCGGCCAAGGGCGACGGGACGCTCACCGACCGCCCGGCCGCCGAGCTCGCCGAGCAGATCGAGGAGATGACCGAGCGGATGCGGGCCGCCGCCGCCGAGCTGCAGTTCGAGATCGCCGCCCGGTTGCGGGACGAAGTCGGGGAACTGAAGAAGGAGTTGCGGCAGATGCGGGAGGCGGGCCAGGTCTGACGGCCCGGCGTCCGGTGTGTTGCAACACCGACACAAACGACCCCTGCGCGGTGGCGCGCGTCGCGCCACTGCGTAGGGTCTGGCCGAGAACGTAAGAAGCGGAGAGGGGACAGCGCGTGACGGTCAATATGACCAAGGGCCAGGCCATCAGCCTGGAGAAGCAGGGTGGGGGCACCCTGACCGCGGTACGGATGGGGCTCGGCTGGCAGGCGGCCCCGCGCCGCGGCCTGTTCGGCTCGCGCACCCGGGAGATCGACCTGGACGCCTCCGCGGTGCTGTTCGCCGACAAGCAGCCGGTGGACGTGGTGTTCTTCCGCCACCTCGTCAGCGACGACGGCTCGGTCCGCCACACCGGCGACAACCTGGTGGGCGGCGCGGGCCAGGGCGGCGACGACGAGTCCATCCTCGTCGACCTCCAGCGGGTCCCGGTCCACATCGACCAGATCGTCTTCACGGTGAACTCGTTCACCGGCCAGACGTTCCAGGAGGTGCAGAACGCGTTCTGCCGCATCGTGGACGAGACCAACGGCCAGGAGCTGGCGCGCTACACGCTGGACGGCGGCGGCCAGTACACCGCGCAGATCATGGCCAAGGTGCACCGCGCGGGCACCGGCTGGCAGATGACCGCCATCGGCAACCCGTCCAACGGCCGCACTTTCCAGGACCTGATGCCGGCGATCCTGCCGCACCTGTAACAGCGGGGCGCCCCCGGCCGTGGGCCGCGGACCGCGCCGCACCGCGCCGGCCGCCACGGCCGGCACCGCAGCTCCCGGAGGCATGCCGCCGGGAGCTGCCCCGCACCCGCGCCACCGCGCACCACCGGCACTCGACGAGGGGACAGAGCGATGACGGCCGAGCTGGTAAGGGGACAGAACCACCCCCTGCCCCAGACCCGACTGGAGATCCGCGTGTCGGCCGACGCGCCCCTCGTCGCCGGAGCCACCCTCGGCGACGAGAACGGCACGGTGCGCGGGGCCGACCGGGTCGTCCACCCCGGCGCGCCCGCGTTCCCGGGCCTGGAGGTCCCGCGGCAGGCCGCCGCCGACCACCGTCTCGCGGTGGACCTGGAGGCGCTGCCCGCGGACGTGCACCGGGTGAGCGTGCTGCTGGCGCTGCCGCTCCAGGCCGGCGGGCCCGGCCGGTTCGCCGCCGTCTCCGCGCCCGTGGTGGCCGTCACCGGCCTCGACGGCGCCGGGATCGCCAGCTACACGATCACCGGCCTGGACGCGGAGTCGGCGGTCGTCGCCCTGGAGCTCTATCTGCGCGGCGGCGCCTGGAAGGTCCGCGCGATCGGCCAGGGCTACGCGGGCGGTCTCGCCGCCATGCTCCTCGACCAGGGGCTGGCGGAGGCCCACCCGCTCGCCGCGACGATCCTGGACGCGGTGGCGCTCGGCGCCGCCCGCTCGGTCGCGGCGCCCCCGCCGCGCCCGTCGGACGAGGCGCGGGTGCGGGCGGCGGCGCCCGGCCCCGGCGCCACCGACGGCGGTCCGGGCGCGGCCGTGCCGCCGCCCGCCCCGGCGCAGCAGCCGCTGACCGACGGCGGCCCCATCGACTACGCGCACCCGCGCCGCCACAGCGCGCCCCCGGCCCCGGCGCCCACCGCGCCGCCGGCGGCCCCCGGCGAGCCCGCGCGCCCGGTGGCGGGCGACGCCACCGGCTGGTCGATGGAGGAGCGGCTGTACAACCAGGTGTGGGGCATGTTCGAGGACCTGGCCCGCACCACCGCCGCGTACCGCAGCGCGGTCGACTTCGCGGACTCGCGGCGGGAGCAGGAGCTGGACCGCGTGCTCTCCGATCCGCGCAGCCGGATCGGCTCCACCGGCGACCAGGCCCGCGCGGACGCCTCGGCCCGGCGCGAGGAGCTGGTCGAGCGGGCCAAGGAGGCGTTCGACCGGGACCTGGCGCAGCTGACCGCCGAGTCCGAGGTCGTCGAGCCCGCCCTGCCGCCCGCCTTCGCGGGCTGGGAGAACCCGGTCTGGCACGGCTACCGGGTCCCGATGGAGATCCCGATGGCGCTGCGCGTGGGTGACCTCATGCTGCCGGAGCGGCCCGGGCTGCGGATCCCCATGCTGGTGCGGCTGCCCCTGGAGCGCGGGCTGTGGATCGACTCCGGCCGCACCTCCTCGGAGGCCGCGACGGTGACGGACCCCGAGCGGCTCAAGCGGCTCGCCCTGGACACCGCGGTGGCGCTGGCGGCGCGGATGCTCGCGGTCTACCCGGCGCACGAGTTCGCGGTGCACGTCGTCGATCCGGCGGGGGCGGCGGCCGGGGCGCTCGCCCCGCTGACGGGCGCGGGCGTGCTCGCCGCGCCGCCCGCGGCCGGTGCCCAGGGGGTGGCGGCGGTGCTGGGCGGGCTCACCGAGCGCGTCGACCTGCTCCAGATGGCGGCGCGCGGCGGCGCCGGGGCGGACGCGCTGCCGCCCGGCATGGACACCGCCGAGCAGCTCCTGATCGTCAACGACTTCCCGCACGGGTTCGACGACCGCGCGGTCAACCAGCTGCGCTACCTCGCCGACGAGGGCCCCTCGGTCGGGGTGCACCTGCTGATGGTCGCCGACCGCGAGGAGGCCAGCGCGTACGGGCCGGTGCTCCAGCCGCTGTGGCGGGCGCTGCTGCGGCTCACACCGGTGCCGGGCGACCATCTGGCCGACCCGTGGGTGGGCCACGCCTGGACGTACGAGCCGCCGCTGGTTCCGCCGGGCAGCGCGGTCCTCGGGCGGGTGCTCGGCCAGGTGGCGGAGGCGAGGCGCGCCTGGCCGCGCTGACACCGGCCTCCGGGCGGGCGCCGGCCCCCCTGGCGGACCCTGGCCTCCGGGGCGGGCACCAGGACCCCCGGGCGGGCACCGGCCTCCGGGCGGGCGACTTGGTTCTCCTTTACCTTTCCCTTTACCTTCTCTTGGTAATTGGGTAGGCTTCGACCATGCGGAGGGGAGTACTCCCGACTGCGGTGATCCCGTCAATACGGACCGAACGACCGGTCCCGGGACACCGGCCCGGCGCGCACGGCGCTCGGGTGGAGGAGACCTCCGGCAGCGACGACGCTGATCAGTAGCGGTACGAAGCCGGAGGCACAGTGGACGTTTCGATGACCCTCTGGGTGCTGACCATTCTCGGTCTGTGCGCCCTCATCGCGGTCGACTTCTTCATCGGGCGCAAGCCCCATGACGTATCCATCAAGGAAGCCGGAATCTGGACGGTCGTCTGGATCGTGCTGGCCGCGCTCTTCGGCGTCGGCCTGCTGGTCTTCGGCAACAGCCAGGCGTCCGGCGAGTTCTTCGCGGGCTTCATCACCGAGAAGTCGCTCTCCGTCGACAACCTCTTCGTCTTCATCCTGATCATGGCGAAGTTCTCGGTGCCGACCCAGCTCCAGCAGCGCGTCCTGCTCTTCGGCGTGCTGATAGCGCTGGTGCTGCGGGCGATCTTCATCGCGGCCGGCGCCGCGATCATCGCCAGCTTCTCCTGGGTCTTCTACCTCTTCGGCGCGTTCCTGATCTACACCGCCTGGAAGCTGATCCAGGAGGCGCGCTCCGACGAGGAGGACGAGGAGTTCGAGGAGAACCGGCTGCTCAAGTCCATCGAGCAGAAGTTCGGCGTGGCCGACAAGTACCACGGCACCAAGCTCTTCATCCATGAGCACGGCAAGAAGATCATGACGCCGCTGCTGGTCGTGATGCTCGCCATCGGCATGACCGACGTGCTCTTCGCGATGGACTCCATCCCGGCGATCTTCGGCCTCACCCAGGACCCGTACATCGTCTTCACCGCCAACGCGTTCGCCCTGATGGGCCTGCGCCAGCTGTACTTCCTCATCGGTGGCCTCCTCAAGAAGCTCGTCCACCTCAGCTACGGCCTCTCGGTGATCCTCGGCTTCATCGGAGTGAAGCTGGTGCTGCACGCCCTGCACGAGAACGGGGTGAACGTGCCGGAGATCTCCATCCCGGTCTCGCTCGCCGTCATCTGCGGCGTGCTGGTCATCACCACCATCACCAGCCTGATGGCCGCCAAGAAGCAGGCGGCGGCCGAGGAGGGCGACCGCAAGGGCGTCGAGGTCTGACCGGCCCCCGGGGGCGCGCGGCGCGTACGCACCGCGCGCACCGGTCGGCCGGGCGCCCGGTTGCCGTGCCGGTCGGCCGGTGCTTGCTTGGACGGGGAGAGCTCCCGGCCCGCGGGAGCACGCGGACCAGGAGGAACCATGAAGTTCGCGCAGATCATCGACTTCGAGACCGAGCGCGCGGACGAGATGCGCGAGCTCGTCCGCCAGTACGAGGAGCGGGCCCGGGCCGAGGGCCGCAAGTCCGCCCCCACGCGCCGCACCCTGCTGCGCGACCGGGCCAACCCCAACCGCTATCTGGCCGTGGTCGAGTTCGACTCGTACGAGGACGCGATGGCCAACAGCGACGCGCCGGAGACGGCCGAGCTGGCCCAGCGGCTGGCGGCGCTCTCCACCCGCCCGCCCGCCTTCACGGACTGCGACGTGGCGGAGTCCGCGCCCCTGTAGCGCCCGGCGCCGGGGCGGGGCCGCCCGTCCCGGCGGAGCCCCGTCCCGGCGCACGGAGCCCGTCCTCGCACCTCCGCCCGCGCCCCGGCGCCCGGCGTGCACGGCGCACCGGCGCTCAGGCGGGTGCCGCCGTCTCCGCCTCCGGCCCGGCCGCGGCGGGCGCGGGCCTGGTATCCGGCAGCAGCGCGAAGCAGCCGAGGCTCAGCAGGGCGAGCGCCGTCAGATACGCCGCCACGCCCCACGGCGGCCCGTCGCCGCGCGCCAGCGCGGTCGCCACCACCGGCGTCAGCGCGCCGCCCAGCACCCCGCCCAGGTTGTAGCCGACGGCCGCGCCCGTGCAGCGCACCCGCGGCTCGTACAGCTCCGGCAGATGGGCCGCGGTCACCGCGAACATGGTGACGAACCCGAGCAGCGCCCCCAGGAAGCCCGTGAACATCAGCAGCGGCTCGCCGGTCTGGAGCAGCGCGACCATCGGGAACATCCACAGCGCACAGGCCGCGCACCCCGCCAGGCACAGCGGGCGCCGCCCCAGCCGGTCGCCCAGCACGGCCACCACCGGGGTGAGCGTGCCCTTGACGGCGACGGCGGCCATGACGCACACCAGCATGACCGTACGGCTCACCCCCAGGCGTTCCGTGGCGTACGCGAGGGCCCAGGTGGTCACCGCGTAGAACACCGCGTACCCCACGGAGAGCGCCCCCGCGGTCAGCAGCAGCAGCCGCCAGTGGTCGCGCACCACCTCCGCCAGCGGCAGCCGGGCGCGTTCGCCGATCTCCTCGAACTGCGGTGTCTCGGGGAGCGAGGAGCGCAGCAGCAGCCCGCCCGCCGCGAGCAGCCCCGCCCCCCAGAACGGGACCCGCCACCCCCACGAGCGGAACTCGGCGTCGGTGAGCCCCGCCGACAGCGCCAGCATCACGCCATTGGCCAGCAGGAACCCGGCCGCCGGGCCCATCTGCGGAAACGACGACCACAGCACCCGGCGCCGCGCGGGCGCGTGCTCGACGGCGAGCAGCACGGCCCCGCCCCACTCGCCGCCGAGCCCGAACCCCTGGAGGAAGCGCAGGAGCAGCAGCAGGACGGGAGCCGCGGCGCCGATGGACGCGTACGAGGGCACGCAGCCGACGGCGACGGTGGCCAGACCGGTCAGACCCAGCGAGAGGAAGAGCACCGGACGGCGGCCGTGGCGGTCGCCGATGTGGCCGAAGACGACCGAGCCGAGCGGCCGGGCGACGAAGCCGATGCCGAAGGTCGCGAACGCGGCCAGGGTGCCCGCCAGCGGGGAGAACGTCGGGAAGAAGAGCGGGCCGAGCACCAGCGCGGCGGCCGTTCCGTACACGAAGAAGTCGTAGAACTCGACCGCCGTACCGGCGAGCGAGGCGGCGCCGAGCCGCGCCATCGACGGTGGGGCGTGTGTGCGGGCAGAGGTGGGGGAGGTGTGCATGCCGCGCCAACTACCCGTGCCCACGGGCGGTTACGGGGGCGTGCGGAAGCGCGGTCGCGGCCGGAGTGAGCTGACTACACTGAGGATCCGGCAGGCGGGAGCGGGGCGGGGACGGGGGCGTCGATGAGCGCGGACACCAGCGTGGACCTGTGGGTGACCGGCGGGCCGGGCGCGGACGCCGAGGAACTCGACGCGCTGGCGCGGCAGTTGCGCGACCGGCTGCTCGAACTCGACGTCCACGACGTCCGGGCCCGCTCCGGCGGGCGCGTCCCGGACGGCGCCAAGCCGGGCGACGCCGTCGTGGCCGGCGCACTGGTCGTCACGGCCCTCCCGGTGGTGCTCCCCGAGGTGTTCCGGCTGCTCGGCACCTGGGTGAGCAGCCGTCCGGCGCGCGGCGTCCGGGTGGAGCTCGACGGGCGCAGCATCGCACTCGACGACGCCACGCCGCAGGAGCGCCAGCGGCTGATCGACGCCTTCCTCGCACCCCGGCCGGATTCCGCTCCCGGGGCGCCGGAGGACCCCGCGGGATCCCCGTCCGACGGGGAGTGAGACGGGTGGGCCCCGCCGAGAAGAGCGGCGACCGCACCGGACGCGACCCGGAGGGCGGACCGGCGAGACGGGAGCGGTGGAGCGACGGCCCGGGGAGCCGGGACGCCCTGCTCATCGCCACCGGCGAGTACGACGACCCGGCGCTGCGCACCCTGCGTTCCCCCGGGCAGGACTGCCGGGGCCTCGCCGAGGTCCTGGGGCACCCGGACATCGGCGCCTTCCGCACCGAGCAGCTGCGGGACCGCCCGGCCCATCAGGTGGCCCGCGCCCTGGAGGGGTTCTTCCGCGACCGGGGCCGCGACGACCTGCTGCTGCTCCATCTGTCCGGCCACGGCATCAAGGACGACGACGGGCACCTCTACTTCGCGGCCCGCGACACCGACCGGGGCCTGCCCGCCTCCACCGCGATCCCCGCCGCCTTCCTGCACGACCGGATGGAGCGCTGCCGCGCCCGCACCATCGTGGTGCTGCTCGACTGCTGCTACAGCGGCGCCTTCCTGCCGGGCTCCAAGGGCGACGACCAGGTGCACGTGCGCGAGGAGCTCTCCGGCCACGGCAGGGTGGTCCTGACGGCCACCAACCGCATCGAGTACGCGTGGGAGGGCGAGCGGCCGGACACGGCGGCCCCGCAGCCCTCCCGGTTCACCGGCGCCCTCATCGAGGGCCTGCGCAGCGGCGCGGCCGACCTGGACGGCGACGGCCGCATCACGGTCACCGAGCTCTACGACTACGTGTACGAGCGGCTGCGGCGCAGCGGGGTGCGGCAGACGCCGAGGATGTGGGCCGACGTCGAGTACCGGGTCGTCCTCGCGCGCGTGGCGGAAGTCGCGCCCGTGAGCGCCCCGCCCCCGGAGGTCCGGCCCGCGGAGGTCCTGTCGCCGGGCGTCCCGCCGCCGCCCGCGAGTCCGCCGCGTTCCGGGCCCGAGCGGTCCCGCAGGACGGGCCAGGACGCGCTGCTCCGCCTGGACCTCACCCTGGAGGAGACCGTCTTCGGCGCCACCAAGGAGATCCGGTTCGACACCGCGGTGGTCTGTCCGGTCTGCCGGGGGCTGGCGGTGGCCCGGCACATGTGCGCGCGGTGCGGTGGCGAGGGCCGCGTCCGGGAGGTCCGGACGCTCGCGCTGCGGATCCCGGCGGGCGTCGAGAACGGCACCCGGCTGCTGCTGCGCGGCAAGGGCGAGGCGGGCAAGGGCGGCGGACCGGCCGGCGACCTCTACGTCGAGGTCCACGAACGGCCGGACGCGCGGTTCCGGCGGCGGGGCGACGACCTGCACAGCACCCACCGCATCCCGCGCGAACTCGCCGAGTCCGGCGGCCAGACCCGTATCGACACCCTGGACGGGCCGCGCACGGTGCTGGTGCCCGCGGGCACCGTCGGCGGCCGGACGCTGCGGCTGCGGCGGCTCGGGGTGCAGCGCCCGGGGAGCCCCGGGCGCGGCAGTCTGCTCGTACGCCTGGAAGTGGACGAGTAGGGGCCCGGGGGCGCGCCTGCGCCCCCGCGGACGCCCCGGTGGGGCCTACCAGCCCCGGGCGTGCCACTCCGGGAGCTTGGGGCGCTCCTCGCCGAGCGTGGTGTCGTCGCCGTGGCCGGGGTAGACCCAGGTCTCGTCCGGCAGGGGGGCGAAGAGCTTGGTCTCGACGTCGTGGATCAGGCTGGCGAACGCCTGCGGGTCCTTCCGGGTGTTGCCGACGCCGCCCGGGAAGAGGCAGTCGCCGGTGAACACGTGCGGATGGCCGTGCGGGTCGTCGTAGACCAGGGCGATCGAGCCGGGCGTGTGGCCGACCAGGTGCCGGGCGGTGAGCTCCACCCGGCCGACGCGGACGGTGTCGCCGTCCTCGACGGGGACGTCCGTCGGCACGGGGATGCCCTCGGCGTCGTGGCGGCCCGCGTACGTGCGCGCGCCCGTGGCGGCCACGACCTCGGCGAGCGCCTGCCAGTGGTCGTCGTGGCGGTGGGTGGTGACGACGGCGGCGATGCCGTCGTCACCGATCAGCGTCAGCAGGGTCGCGGGCTCGGCCGCCGCGTCGATCAGCAGTTGCTCGCCGGTGGCCCGGCAGCGCAGCAGGTACGCGTTGTTGTTCATCGGGCCCACCGCGACCTTGGAGATCATGAGGTCGGCGAGCTCGTGCACATCCGCCGGACCGCCGACCTTGACCGTTCCGCTGTACGTCATGGGCTCAGCGTAGCGCCCGGTCCTACAGGGGCGGCAGGGCGGGCAGCGGCCCGCCGGTGACCTTCAGGGCGGAGCCGTCCCTGCGCCCGGCGAGCCAGCCCAGCAGGTCCCACGGGGGGCCGCCGACGGTCACCGGGGCGCCCTGGTCGCCGCCGGTGCTCAGGCTGTGGCCGTTGTTGCCGGTGAGGGTGGTCGGGGGGACCGCGGCGTTGCCCGCGAACCGGTCGGCCAGGAACTGGATCTCGCGCCGGACGAACTCGTCCGGCAGGTCCTCCAGTTCGTAGCCGACGCCCAGGTCGACGTGGTGCAGCTCGACCTCGATCAGCCGGCGGAAGGGGATGCGGGCGGCCTCGTCCAGGACGCCGTTGCGGAGCTCGACCGTCCGGCTCCAGTCGGCGGGGCGGGCGCCCTCCGCCCGGAAGCGGTCCGCGCTGTCGCGCAGGTCGGCGAGGTGGACGTCGAGCGGGCGCGTCGCGTCGCGCGCGATGTCGGCGTCCCGGGCCTCGCCGCTCTCGTACATGGGCCGTCCGCCCAGGACGTTGACGAGCGCGTCCGCGTTGCGGGCCAGGTGGGCGAGGACGTGGCCGCGGCTCCAGCCCGGAAGCCGTGACGGCCCGGCGAGTGCCGCGTTGTCCAGTGCGGCGGCTGCGGTGAGCAGCCGGTCGGTGGCTTCCTGTACAGCTGCCAGGTCGTGCGCATGATCAATCATGGCGCCGACGATAGCCCCGCCACTCATTCGGGTGAAGCGGTCTTGACGAGGCCGTAAATCGAATGCGCGTGCTATAGGCTCGTCAGTGGCATCAGGCATCCTTGGCTGTAAAGCAACCCATCGCCCTGGCGGCCCCCCATAGTCTGAGACGGGGGTCCCGCCCCCTGCTTCTCTTCAACGAAAGGTGCGGACCGGCGTGGCCGACCGTCTCATCGTCCGTGGCGCGCGCGAGCACAATCTCAAGAACGTCTCGCTCGACCTCCCGCGCGACTCCCTCATCGTCTTCACCGGGCTCTCGGGGTCGGGCAAGTCGTCCCTCGCCTTCGACACGATCTTCGCCGAGGGGCAGCGCCGCTACGTCGAGTCGCTCTCCTCGTACGCCCGCCAGTTCCTCGGCCAGATGGACAAGCCGGACGTCGACTTCATCGAAGGTCTGTCGCCCGCGGTCTCCATCGACCAGAAGTCGACCTCGCGCAACCCGCGCTCGACGGTCGGCACCATCACCGAGGTCTACGACTACCTGCGCCTGCTCTTCGCGCGCATCGGCAAGCCGCACTGCCCCGAGTGCCGCCGGCCGATCACCCGCCAGTCGCCGCAGGCCATCGTCGACAAGGTCCTGGAGCTGCCCGAGGGCAGCCGCTTCCAGGTGCTCTCGCCGCTGGTGCGCGAGCGCAAGGGCGAGTTCGTCGACCTCTTCGCCGACCTCCAGACCAAGGGCTACAGCCGCGCGCGCGTGGACGGCGAGACGATCCAGCTCTCCGAGCCGCCCAAGCTGAAGAAGCAGGAGAAGCACACCATCGAGGTGGTCATCGACCGCCTCACCGTGAAGGACTCCGCCAAGCGGCGCCTCACCGACTCGGTGGAGACCGCGCTGGGCCTCTCCGGCGGCATGGTGGTGCTCGACTTCGTCGACCTCGCGGCCGACGACCCCGAGCGCGAGCGGATGTACTCGGAGCATCTGTACTGCCCGTACGACGACCTGTCCTTCGAGGAGCTGGAGCCGCGCTCCTTCTCCTTCAACTCGCCCTTCGGCGCCTGCCCCGACTGCACGGGCATCGGCACGCGCATGGAGGTCGACCCCGAGCTGATCATTCCGGACGAGGACAAGTCCCTCGACGAGGGCGCGGTCTCCCCGTGGTCGCTCGGCCACACCAAGGACTACTTCGCCCGGCTGGTCGGCGCGCTCGCCGACGAGCTCGGCTTCCGCACCGACATCCCCTGGGCGGGGCTGCCGCAGCGTGCCAAGAAGGCGCTGCTGTACGGCCACAAGACCCAGATCGAGGTGCGTTACCGCAACCGGTACGGCAGGGAGCGCGCCTACACTACCTCCTTCGAGGGCGCGGTGCCGTTCGTCAAGCGGCGCCACTCCGAGGCGGAGTCCGACGGGGCGCGCGAGCGCTTCGAGGGCTACATGCGCGAGGTCCCCTGCCCGACCTGCGAGGGCTCGCGACTGAAGCCGCTGGTCCTCGCGGTCACCGTGATGGACCGCTCCATCGCCGAGGTCTCCGCGATGTCGATCAGCGACTGCGCCGACTTCCTGGGTGAACTCAAGCTCAACGCGCGCGACAAGAAGATCGCCGAGCGCGTCCTGAAGGAGGTCAACGAGCGGCTGCGCTTCCTCGTCGACGTCGGCCTCGACTACCTCTCGCTCAACCGCGCCGCCGGGACGCTGTCCGGCGGCGAGGCCCAGCGCATCCGCCTCGCCACCCAGATCGGCTCCGGCCTGGTCGGCGTGTTGTACGTGCTGGACGAGCCCTCCATCGGTCTGCACCAGCGCGACAACCACCGGCTGATCGAGACGCTGGTCCGGCTGCGCGACATGGGCAACACCCTGATCGTCGTCGAGCACGACGAGGACACCATCAAGGTGGCCGACTGGGTCGTCGACATCGGCCCCGGCGCCGGTGAGCACGGCGGCAAGGTCGTCCACAGCGGTCCGTTGAAGCAGCTCCTCGCCAACAAGGAGTCGATGACGGGTCAGTACCTGGCGGGAAAGAAGGCCATCCCGCTGCCGGACGTACGGCGCCCGGCGGACCCCTCGCGCCGGCTCACGGTGCACGGGGCCAAGGAGAACAACCTCCGCGACATCGACGTCTCGTTCCCGCTCGGGGTGCTCACCGCGGTCACCGGAGTCTCCGGCTCCGGCAAGTCGACCCTGGTCAACGACATCCTGTACACCCACCTGGCACGCGAGTTGAACGGGGCGCGGGCGGTCCCCGGGCGCCACACGCGCGTGGACGGCGACGACCTGGTCGACAAGGTCGTCCATGTCGACCAGTCGCCGATCGGGCGTACGCCCCGGTCCAATCCGGCCACGTACACCGGCGTCTTCGACAATGTGCGCAAGCTGTTCGCCGAGACGATGGAGGCGAAGGTGCGGGGCTATCTGCCCGGCCGCTTCTCCTTCAACGTCAAGGGCGGGCGCTGCGAGAACTGCTCGGGCGACGGCACGATCAAGATCGAGATGAACTTCCTGCCGGACGTGTACGTGCCGTGCGAGGTCTGCCACGGGGCGCGCTACAACCGGGAGACGCTGGAGGTCCACTACAAGGGCAAGTCCATCGCCGAGGTCCTCGACATGCCGATCGAGGAGGCGCTCGACTTCTTCGAGGCGGTCCCGACGATCGCCCGCCATCTGCGGACGCTGAACGAGGTGGGCCTCGGTTACGTCCGGCTCGGCCAGTCCGCGCCGACGCTGTCGGGCGGTGAGGCGCAGCGCGTGAAGCTGGCCTCCGAGCTGCAGAAGCGGTCGACGGGGCGGACGGTGTACGTGCTCGACGAGCCGACCACCGGTCTCCACTTCGAGGACATCTCGAAGCTGATCAAGGTGCTGTCCGGGCTGGTCGACAAGGGCAACACGGTGATCGTGATCGAGCACAACCTCGATGTCATCAAGACCGCGGACTGGGTCGTGGACATGGGGCCCGAGGGCGGCAGCGGGGGTGGTCTCGTGATCGCGGAGGGCACGCCGGAGCAGGTCGCCTCGGTGCCCGCCAGTCACACCGGGAAGTTCCTCCGCGACATCCTGGGGGCCGATCGCATCAGTGACGCTGAGCAGGCTGCGCCGGTGGTGAAGCGGCGGGGGGCGAAGAAAGCTCCCGCGAAGGCGGTGGCCAAGACCGCGGCCAAGGCCCCCGCCAAGGTTTCCGCCTCGGCTCCGGCCAAGAAGGCGGCTGCCCGGGCGCGCAAGGCCTGAACCACTCGGTCCCGGGGGCTTCGGCCCCCGGGACCCCTTGCCGCCTGCGGGCCGGGCCGGCTCGCAGGCGCCGTTCCCGCCGGCGCTATGGGGCCGGGGCTTCGCCCGCCGGCCACCAGGGGCGCGGGGAACCGCGGGACCAGCCCGCCACCGGCCCGCGGACGAAGGCTCGCGCAGCTCCCCGCGCCCCTTGAAACCCGCCTTCGTCTGCGGACCGTGCCCGCTTCTCGCGCAGTTCTCCGCGCCCCTGAAGTGCCCGGGGCTGTGCCCTGGACCCTCTGCTTTCGCCCCTTTTTGGGCGGGGTCAGAGCGTGGGGGGTCTCAAGGTGGTCGCCTCGGGTGGGTTTGCTCCCTGGGTTGTGCAGGTCAGGGCCGCCGCCTGTGCCGCGTAGGCCAGTGCTTCCCGCCACTGTGGGGCCGAGAGGTGGCGTCCCGCCGCCGTTCGCAGCAGTGCCGCGTTCACCGTGTCCCCGGCCCCGATCGTGTCGACCACGTCGACCCGCTCACCGGGGACCGAGACCTCCAGCCCGGAGCGGGTCCACACCGTCAGGCCCGCCGCGCCCCGCGTCAGGACCACCGCCTCCGGCCCCGCCGCCAGCCACTCCCGTACCCCGCCGCCCAGCCACGCCGCGTCCTCCTCGGACATCTTCAGCAGCGACACATGCGGCAGCCAGGAGCGGAAGCGCGCCCGATAGGCGTCCGCGTCCGGGATCAGACCCGCCCGGACGTTGGGATCCAGCAGGGTGAACACGCCCCGCGCCGACTCGCGCCGCAGCAGCGCCTCGTACGCGCTCGCCCCCGGCTCCAGGACCAGCGAACAGGTGCCGAACGCCAACGCGGTCACACCGGAGGGGAGTTCGGGCGGCAGCTCGAAGAGGCGGTCGGCGGTGCCGGAGGCGTAGAAGCCGTACCCCGCCGCGCCGTCCGCGCCCACCGTCGCCACCGCCAGCGTCGTCGGCTCGGGGCCGCGCTGGACGAGGGAGGTGTCGACCCCGGCCGAGCGCAGCCCGTCGAGCAGGGCCTCGCCGAAGCCGTCCGTCGACACCCGGGAGCAGAAGGCGGTGGCGGCGCCGAGCCGCCCCAGGGCCACCGCCGTGTTGTACGGGCCGCCCCCGGGCCGGGGCACGAGCGGGCCGAGCCGGTCGCCGGGGCGCGCGGGGACCAGGTCGATCAGGGCTTCTCCGGCGACGACGATCACCCGGCCGAACGTACACCCATCGGCCCCGGCCCCGTCCAGCCCCGCCCGCCGCCCGCCGCGCCGGGCCCGCACACCGGGCACACGGTCACCGCCGGTATCGTCGATGGCGTCACCTACCCCCATGACCTGTGGAGACACCATGTCCGGCCAGCCCGCCGCCCGTCGTACCGTGCTGAAAGGCGCGGCCCTGGCCGGGGCCGCCGGGCTGGGCGTGGCCGCCTGCTCCACCGACTCCAAGCTCGGCCACGCCGAGACGCCGACCCCGACCGCGCCGGTCGCCCTGGGCGCGCCCGACGAGGTGCCGGTCGGCGGCGCCAAGCTCTACCGCGAGCAGCGCGTGATGGTGTCCTGCCCGGCCAAGGGCGAGTACAAGGCGTTCAGCGCCCAGTGCACCCACGCGGGCTGTGTGCTCGACAAGATCGAGGACGGGCACGGGAACTGCCCCTGCCACGGCAGCCGCTTCGACGTGATGACCGGCCAGCCGGTGCACGGCCCGGCGACCGTGCCGCTGCCGGCCGTCCCGGTGAAGGTGAAGGACGGCAGGCTCGTCGCCGGCCCGGACGCCTGACGGCCCGACCGCCCGGCCCTCGCGGAGCCGTACCCGCGCGCCCGACGGGACGCGCCCGCGTACACCGTCCCCCCGTACACCCCGTACACCGTGCCTACGTACTACGTACTACGTACTACGTACTACGTACGTAGGCAGACCGCCTCACTCCCAGTCCCAGTCGATCCCCAGGATCCCGGGCCGCACTCCCTGCTCGACCAGGTGGACCGTGCGGTGCAGGCCGGTCAGGGTGAGGTCGCCGCGGGCGGAGCGGGGCGCGCCCGCCGACGTCTGGGCGAAGCGGCGGCAGCGCACCGGCAGGGCCTCCTCGTCGAAGCGGACCTGGAGGACGTACTGGCCGCCCGCGAAGCTGAAGCCGCGGACGTATTCGCCGCTCTCGCCCGCCGTGCCGTCGTCGAAGCCGTAGCCGAAGAGATAGGTCTCCCCGGCCCGCAGCCGGGCGTCGAAGAGCAGCTCGGCCACCAGGACGCCGGTCTCCGGGTCCCAGCGCACCCGGCCGGTGCGGCAGTTCTCGGTGGCGCGCACCGCCACCCGCGCCGGATCGCAGCCCGGATCGCCCCGGTGGATGGCGAGATAGCGGTCGACGCCGTCGCGGTGGGCCCGGACCACGTGCTGCGAGGCGCGGCCGACCAGCTCGCGGCGCGCCCCGATGTGGATCCGCTCGTGGTGGCCCACCGTGTGCAGCCCGCCGTCCACGGGTGACTCCAGATCGGCGATCAGCCGCTCCACGGCCCCGGACGCCTCGACCAGCGAGCGGTAGGAGCGGCCCGCCGGGCGTTCCGTCTCGGTGCGCGCCTCGCCGTCGTCGAGCAGCCGCAGCAGCGACCGCTCCGGCAGCCCGAGCACCTCCTCCAGGGCGCGCACCGCGCGCAGCGACTCGGCCCGCTGCGGGCGGCGGGCGCCCTGCTGCCAGTAACTCAGGCTGGTCACGCCGACCTTGACACCGCGTCCGGCGAGATGGTGCTGCACGCGCTGGAGCGGAAGTCCGCGGACGGCGAGCGCGGCGCGCAGCGCCAGATGGAACGGGCCGGTGTGCAGCACCTGTGCCAGATCGGCATCGGTGTGGAGCATGGGGGACTCCCTCGGGACTGCTTCGGATCCGGTGGGGGGCGGCCATGGGGGGGCCGGATGCAGCCGTGCCGCCGGTCAGGGCTCTTCGGGCCGCACAGTGAACGTTCACGGCGGGGGGTGGTCACGGGTCGCCGGGGGACCCGGGGGGCCTGGTGGGCCCGGAAGGCACGTTCACTTCGCGGCCACTCCGTTCACACCCGGGTCTCATCCCGCATTGAAGCGCGTTGACCGGCCCACGACAACGTTCGATGCTCACCGAAAGCGTCCGGACGCGCTCCTCCAATCCCCACACCCCCCGCTTCGGGAGGAACGCGATGCACAACCGCAAGAGACGGCTTTCGGCCCTCGCCCTCGTGGTGACGGCCCTGCTCGCCGCCCCCACGGCGAGCGCCGTCGCATCCCCGCACGAGCAAGCCGCCACCACAGCCGCCACGTCCACGACCGCCGCCGCCGACCACGCGGCCGGCACCCCCACCGCCGCCGACACGCCGTCCGCCACGGCAGCCACGTCCAAGCGGCTCAACATCACCATGCAGGCCCAGCAGAAGGACAACTGGTGCTGGGCCGCCAGCGGCAACACCATCGCGACCTGGTTCGGGCGCACCTACAGCCAGAACCAGTTCTGCAACGCCGCCTTCGGCCGCCAGCAGGGCTACGACTGCCCCAACTGGCAGGCGGACCTGGGCAATGTGCAGACCGCCCTGCGCTGGGCCGGGATCAGCACCGGCTCGTACGTGACCGGCTGGCTGCGCTACACGACCGTACAGAGCGAGATCAACGCCAACCGGCCCATGGAGAGCCGCATCCAGTGGTCCAGCGGCGGCGGTCACATGCATGTGATCTACGGGTACGACACCGCCAGCGACTGGGTCTACTGGGGCGACCCGTGGCCGTCCAGCAACCGCTACAACTGGGCGTCGCACGACTGGTACGTCGACAACGACTCGTTCTCCTGGACCCACTCGCTCTACCGGATCGGGGCGTGACGACGATGAACCTGCGACGTCTGTCCTCAGCCGCGGGCGCTGCCGCGGTCCTGGCCGCGCTCGCCGCCCCGTACGCGGTGGCCGCGCAGCCCCCCACGGCCACGGCCGACTCCCGGGCCGCCGCGCACCGGGCGGCCACCGCACCCGCCACCCTCGACACGCTCTCCCGCTTCTTCGCCCGGGACGGCAGGGTCTCCCTGACCGCCGCCGCCCCGCGCGTCCAGGGCGACGCGGTGCCCGTCTACACGCTCTCCCCGGAGTTCGTCGCCGGGCGGGCGGGCGCACCCGTCGCGAAGCTGGAGTACCTCGCCTCGACGGCCGTCTCCTCGGACGGCCAGAAGGCGTCCCTGTGGACGGTCCCGCAGGGCACCACCTGGAAGGTGGTGAACATAGCCACCGGTGACGACGAGTCCCGCTATGCCGCGGCGGGCGCGCGCGTGCTGCCGGGCGGCACCGTCTTCCAGGAGCCGCAGATCAACGCCTGGTACGTCCAGAAGGGCGCCACCGTGCTCCCGCTGGACGAGGACGCGGTGCGGGCGGTCGGCGCCAAGGGCACCACCCTGGCCGCCTACCAGCAGCGCGTCCGGCGGGACTACGGCGACAAGCTGCCGGGCTCCGCGTACGCCAGGTCCGGCAAGGCCGGGGGATACGGGCAGAGCCCCGAGGAGGCCCGGGCCCAGGCGGCGGCGACCGCCACCGGCGGGCACGGCGCACTCGCGGCCACCTCGGTGACGGCCGGTGCGGGAGCCCTCGCGGCGCTCGGACTGGGCACCGCGGCGCTGCGCCGCCGACGGGGGCGCGGCCGGGCGTAGGCCCCTCTCAGGACCGTGCGGCCGGCCGCGGATCGTGCGTGGCCGGTCGCGCGGTTCCCCGCGCCCCGGACGGCCCGCCGGGCCCCTCGGCGGGGTTCTCGGCCCCGTGCGAACGGGGGAACGGGCCCGTGCCCCCGTGAAACCGCGTTGTCGGTCCCCGCCAGTAGGGTGGTGGGCATGGCTGACCCCTCCACCTACCGCCCCAAGCCGGGACAGATCCCCGACTCGCCGGGGGTCTACAAGTTCCGGGACGACCACCGCCGGGTGATCTACGTCGGCAAGGCCAAGTCCCTGCGCCAGCGGCTCGCGAACTACTTCCAGCCGCTCACGAGTCTGCATCCGCGCACCGCCACGATGGTCACCACGGCGGCGTCGGTGGAGTGGACGGTCGTCAGCACCGAGGTCGAGGCCCTCCAGCTCGAATACTCGTGGATCAAGGAGTTCGACCCGCGGTTCAACGTCAAGTACCGCGACGACAAGAGCTATCCGTACCTCGCGGTCACCCTCAACGAGGAGTACCCGAGGGTCCAGGTGATGCGCGGCGCCAAGAAGAAGGGCGTGCGCTACTTCGGTCCGTACGGACACGCGTGGGCGATCCGCGAGACCGTCGACCTGATGCTCCGCGTCTTCCCCGTACGGACCTGCTCCGCCGGGGTGTTCAAGCGTTCCGCCCAGATCGGCCGCCCCTGTCTGCTCGGCTACATCGGCAAGTGCGCGGCCCCGTGCGTCGGCCGGGTCACCCCCGAGGAGCACCGCGAACTCGCCGAGGACTTCTGCGACTTCATGGCCGGCCGCACCGGCACGTACCTGCGCCGTCTGGAGAAGGAGATGGCGGCGGCGGCCGAGGAGATGGAGTACGAGCGGGCGGCGCGGCTGCGCGACGACATCGGGGCGCTGCGCCGCGCCCTGGAGAAGAACGCGGTGGTCTTCACCGACGCCACCGACGCCGACCTGATCGCGGTCGCCGAGGACGAGCTGGAGGCGGCCGTCCAGATCTTCCACGTGCGCGGCGGCCGGGTGCGCGGCCAGCGCGGCTGGGTCACCGACAAGGTGGAGAACGTCGACACGGCGGGTCTGGTCGAGCACGCGCTGCAGCAGCTGTACGGGGAGGAGACCGGCGACTCCGTACCGAAGGAGGTGCTGGTTCCGGCGCTGCCGGAGGACGCGGACTCGGTCGGCGCCTGGCTCGCCGGGCGGCGCGGCTCGCAGGTCTCGCTGCGGATCCCGCAGCGCGGCGACAAGAAGGACCTGATGGCGACGGTCGCGCGCAACGCGCAGCAGGCGCTCGCGCTGCACAAGACCAAGCGCGCCTCCGACCTGACCACCCGCTCGCGCGCCCTGGAGGAGATCGCGCAGGCCCTGGACCTGGACAGCGCGCCCCTGCGGATCGAGTGCTTCGACATCTCGCACCTCCAGGGCGAGGACGTGGTGGCCTCCATGGTCGTCTTCGAGGACGGCCTGGCCCGCAAGAGCGAGTACCGCCGCTTCCAGATCAAGGGCTTCGAGGGCCAGGACGACGTCCGGTCCATGCACGAGGTGATCACCCGCCGCTTCAAGCGCTATCTGGCCGAGAGCGCCCGGCTGGGGGAGTGGGCGGACGGCGAGGAGGACGGCGGGTCCGGCCCGGCCGCCTCCGGCGAGGTCCCGGCGCCCGGCGAGGCCCCCGTGGAGACCGGCCCCCGCACCGAGGACGGGCGGCCCAAGCGGTTCGCCTACCCGCCGCAGCTGGTGGTGGTCGACGGCGGCCAGCCGCAGGTGGCGGCGGCCAAGCGGGCGCTGGACGAGCTGGGGATGGACGACGTGGCGGTCTGCGGGCTCGCCAAGCGCCTGGAGGAGGTCTGGCTGCCGGACGACGACGACCCGGTCGTCCTGCCGCGCTCCAGCGAGGGCCTCTATCTGCTCCAGCGCGTGCGTGACGAGGCCCACCGCTTCGCCATCACCTATCAGCGGGCCAAGCGGACCAAGCGGTTCAAGGCGAGCCCGCTGGATGCCGTGCCGGGCCTGGGCGACTCGCGCAAACAGGCTCTGATCAAGCATTTCGGCTCGGTGAAGAAGCTCCGGTCGGCGACAATCGAGCAGATCTGTGAAGTTCCGGGGATAGGCCGCAAGACGGCCGAGACCCTGGCCGCGGCCCTGGCGCAGGCAGCTCCGGCCGCACCCGCCGTGAACACGGCGACAGGAGAGATCATTGAAGAGGACGACGGGGGATCCGCGAAATGACTGAGCACCACCGAACAGACGCAGAATCTGGAGCAGCACACGTGAGTACGGGCACGACGAACGACGCCGCCGAACCGGCCATCCCCGAGCTGGTGATCATCTCCGGGATGTCCGGCGCCGGCCGCAGCACCGCCGCCAAGTGCCTGGAGGACCTCGGCTGGTTCGTCGTCGACAACCTGCCGCCCGCGCTGATCCCCACCATGGTGGAGCTCGGCGCCCGGTCCCAGGGCAATGTGGCCCGCATCGCCGTCGTGGTCGACGTGCGGGGCCGCCGCTTCTTCGACAACCTCCGCGAGTCGCTGGCGGACCTCGACGCCAAGCAGGTCACCCGTCGGATCGTCTTCCTGGAGTCCTCCGACGACGCGCTGGTGCGCCGCTTCGAGTCGGTCCGCCGCCCGCACCCGCTGCAGGGCGACGGCCGGATCGTCGACGGCATCGAGGCCGAGCGCGATCTGCTGCGCGAGCTGCGCGGCGACGCCGACCTGGTCATCGACACCTCCAGCCTGAACGTGCACGAGCTGCGCGCCAAGATGGACGCCCAGTTCGCCGGCGACGAGGAGCCGGAGCTGCGCGCCACGGTGATGTCGTTCGGCTACAAGTACGGCCTGCCGGTCGACGCCGACCTGGTGGTCGACTGCCGCTTCCTGCCGAACCCGCATTGGGTGCCCGAGCTGCGCCCGTACACGGGTCTGAACGAGGAGGTGTCGGGCTACGTCTTCAACCAGCCCGGCGCCAAGGAGTTCCTCAACCAGTACAGCGAGCTGCTCCAGCTGATCGCGACGGGCTACCGCCGCGAGGGCAAGCGGTACGTGACGATCGCCGTGGGCTGCACCGGCGGCAAGCACCGCTCCGTCGCGATGTCCGAGAAGCTCGCCGCCCGCCTCGCCTCCGAGGGGATCGAGACCGTGGTCGTCCACCGGGACATGGGGCGCGAGTGAAGGTGTACCGACGGCGCACGCGCGGACCGGTGCTGCGCACCGGCCGCAAGCGCGGCGCCCAGCCCAAGGTCGTCGCCCTGGGCGGCGGCATGGGCCTCTCCGCGTCGCTCGCGGCGCTGCGCCGGATCACCGGCGACCTCACCGCCGTCGTCACCGTGGCCGACGACGGCGGCTCCAGCGGCCGGCTCCGGGAGGAGCTGGGCGTGCTGCCGCCGGGCGATCTGCGCAAGGCCCTGGCGGCGCTCTGCGGTGACGACGACTGGGGCCAGACCTGGGCCCGGGTCATCCAGCACCGCTTCCAGTCCAAGGGCGAGCTGCACGAGCACGCGGTCGGCAATCTGCTGATCGTGGCCCTGTGGGAGCAGCTGGGCGACCACGTCCAGGCGCTCGACCTGGTCGGCAAGCTGCTGGGCGCGCACGGCCGGGTGCTGCCGATGTCCGCGGTCCCGCTGGAGCTGGAGGCGCTGGTCCGGGGCCACGACCCGGCGCGCCCGACCGACGTGGACACCGTGCGCGGGCAGGCCACGGTGGCGCTCACCCCGGGCGAGGTGCAGTCCGTCAACCTCGTCCCGCACGACCCGCCGGCCGTCCCGGAGGCGGTGGAGGCCGTCCTGGACGCCGACTGGGTGGTGCTCGGTCCGGGGTCCTGGTTCTCCTCGGTGATCCCGCACCTGCTGGTCCCCGAGCTGCTGGACGCGCTCACCGTCACCAAGGCGCGCAAGGTGCTCTCGCTGAATCTGGCGCCGCAGCCCGGGGAAACCGATGGCTTCTCTCCGCAGCGTCATTTGGAGGTTTTGGGACGACACGCCCCTAAACTCGCCCTGGACGTGGTGCTGGCCGACGAGGCCGCCGTGCCCGACCGCGAGTCCCTCGCCGATGCCGCCAAGCAGCTCGGTGCCGTGGTCGAGCTGGCGGCGGTCGCCGCGCCCGACGGGTCCCCGAAGCACGACCGGGAGCTGTTGGCAGCCGCGTACGACCGTATTTTTCGGATGCATGGAAGGATCGGCCCATGGCGATGACGGCAGCGGTGAAGGACGAGATCTCCCGGCTCCCCGTCACCCGGACCTGCTGCAGAAAGGCGGAGGTCTCGTCGATCCTGCGGTTCGCGGGCGGACTCCACCTGGTCAGCGGCCGCATCGTGATCGAGGCGGAGCTGGACACCGGGATGGCGGCGCGCCGCCTCAAGCGGGACATCCTGGAGATCTTCGGTCACAGCTCCGAGCTGATCGTGATGGCTCCGAGCGGTCTGCGCCGCGGCTCGCGCTTCGTCGTACGGGTGGTGGCGGGCGGCGACCAGCTGGCCCGCCAGACCGGCCTCGTCGACGGCCGCGGCCGTCCCATCCGGGGCCTGCCGCCCCAGGTGGTCTCGGGGGCCACCTGTGACGCCGAGGCGGCCTGGCGCGGGGCGTTCCTCGCGCACGGCTCGCTCACCGAGCCGGGCCGCTCCTCCTCCCTGGAGGTGACCTGCCCGGGCCCGGAGGCCGCGCTGGCGCTGGTCGGCGCGGCGCGCCGGCTGCAGATCGCCGCCAAGGCCCGGGAGGTGCGCGGGGTGGACCGCGTGGTCGTCCGGGACGGTGACGCGATCGGCGCCCTGCTGACCCGCCTCGGCGCGCACGAGTCGGTGCTGGCCTGGGAGGAGCGGCGGATGCGCCGCGAGGTCCGGGCCACCGCCAACCGGCTGGCCAACTTCGACGACGCCAATCTGCGCCGTTCGGCCCGGGCCGCCGTGGCCGCCGGGGCCCGGGTGCAGCGCGCCCTGGAGATCCTGGGCGAGGAGGTGCCGGAGCACCTCGCGGCCGCCGGGCGGCTGCGCATGGAGCACAAGCAGGCGTCCCTGGAGGAGCTGGGCGCGCTCGCCGACCCGCCGCTGACCAAGGACGCGGTCGCGGGCCGGATCCGCCGGCTGCTCGCGATGGCGGACAAGCGGGCCCAGGACCTGGGGATCCCCGGCACCGAGTCCAACCTCACCGAGGAGATGGCCGACGGCCTGGTCGGCTGATCCTCCGATCGGATGAATCACCGGCCCGGGGCCGTGTCCGCGCCCCTGGCGCGGCCCCCGTACGCCTAGGGTTCGACACGCCGTGGACGGCGCCCATTCGATGGGCGCCGGTTCCGGGTTGTCCACCCTCACACCCTATTGACATGATCATGAAGTGTCATGAGCCTGGCGTCTGTCCACTTTCGTGGCACACAACAGCAAGGGGGGCTAATGAGACGCAGAGCGAGAGCGATCCTCGCCGCGGCTTCACTGCTCACGGCCGGTCTGGCGGCGGCACCCGTCGCCCACGCCGGCCCGAGCGGCGGCGAAGGACTCTCCGTCTGGCACGCCGACGTCACCAAGGCGCAGCTGCCGCTGCTGCTCCGGGAGGGCGTCGACGGCCAGGAACTGACGGCACAGGTGCCCGCCAGGGGATCCGCGACCGTCGAGCTGTACCTCACCGCGCGCCAGGCCGGTGAGCTGAAGAAGCAGGGCGTCGACATCACCGAGCACAAGCTCTCGGCGGCGACCGAGAAGCGCGTCAAGGCCCAGGGCGACGGAGTCTTCCGCCCCTACAGCGGGAGCAACGGCCTGGCCAAGGAGATCGTCGCCACCCAGGCCGCGCACCCGGAGCTGACCAAGGTCGAGTCGATCGGCAAGACGGTCAGGGGCCAGGACATCCTCGCCCTCAAGCTCACCAAGGGCGCCAACAAGAGCCGCGACGGCGCCAAGCCCTCCGTGCTGTACATGTCGAACCAGCACGCCCGGGAGTGGATCACCCCGGAGATGACCCGGCGGCTGATGCACTACTACCTCGACAACTACGGCAAGGACCCGCGGATCACCAAGATCGTGGACTCCACCGAGCTGTGGTTCGTGCTCTCCGCCAACCCCGACGGCTACGACTACACCTTCACCGGCACCGAGCAGCGGCTGTGGCGCAAGAACCTGCGCGACAACAACGGCGACGGGAAGATCACCGCGGGCGACGGCGTCGACCCCAACCGCAACTTCCCGTACAAGTGGGGCTACGACAACGAGGGTTCGTCGCCCGACCCCGCCGACGAGACCTACCGCGGCCCCTCCGCGGGCTCCGAGCCGGAGACCAAGGCGCTGGACGCCTTCGAGAAGCGGGTCGGCTTCGGCTACGCCATCAACTACCACTCGGCGGCCGAGCTGCTGCTGTACGGAGTGGGCTGGCAGGTCGCCACCCCGACCCCGGACGACGTCCTCTACAAGTCGCTGGCCGGCACGCCCGACAAGCCCGCGATCCCGGGCTACCGCTCGCAGCTCTCCTCCGAGCTGTACACCACCAACGGCGAGGCCGACGGCCACGCGGGCAACGTCAACGGCGTCCACATGTTCACCCCGGAGATGTCGACCTGCCAGACCGCCTCGCAGGTCGACCCCAACGACCAGTGGAAGCCGGGCGACTGCCAGTCGGTCTTCAACTTCCCCGACGACGAGAAGCTGATCCAGCAGGAGTTCACCAAGAACATCCCGTTCGCGCTGGCCGTCGCCGACACCGCGCGCCACCCCGACCAGCCGGTCTCGCCGGTCGGCATCGACGCCCCCGACTTCACCCCGGACGCCTTCACCACCTCGTACGCCCGCGGCGAGGACCAGGAGGTCGCCGTCACCGTACGCAAGTCGGTGCGCGACAAGACGCTCAACTACCGCGTCAACGGCGGCCGTACCCACACCGAGGACCTCAAGGCGTGGCGGGGCGGCGACGTCTACGGCGGCGAGGACAACATCCACTTCGACCAGTACCGGGCGACCGTCGAGGGCGCGAGGACCGGCTCCAAGGTCGAGGTCTGGTACACCGGCCGCACCCAGGCGGGCCGGCGGACCTCCAGCACCCCCTTCACCTACACCGTGGCCGACCGGCCCGAGGGCGACACCCTGGTGATCGCGGAGGAGGGCGGCACCGCGCCCGCCCAGCACGTCGACGCGTACACCAAGGCGCTCGCCGACAACGGGCGCGAGTCCGCCGTGTGGGACGTGGCCACCCAGGGCACGCCCAGCGCGCTCGGCGTGCTCAGCCACTTCAGGACGGCGGTCTGGTACACCGGCGCCCAGCGGCCCACCGCCGCGGTCACCCTCGCCGTGCGCGACTTCCTCAACGAGGGCGGCAAGCTCGTCAACGCCGGTGAGCAGGCGGGCGGCACCGTGGACCTCGGCGGCGCCGACTCCGACGACTTCGCCCAGTACTACCTCGGCGCCTACAACCGCGTCGGCCTGAAGTCGCCGCCCGCCTTCGAGGGCTCCGGGCGGCTGGCCGGCGCCAAGGCCGCGCTCGGCGACGCGAGCGACAACCCGCTCAACCTGGCCGGGGCGTACACGATCACCTCGGACACCCTCAAGCCCGATCAGTTCCCGCAGTTCAAGAGCGCGGCGGCGGGCAGCTACCCGGGCATCCGCACCCCGTTCGAGCCCGCCGTCGGCGACTGGTTCGCGGCGGCCAAGCACCAGGACAACGCCTATATGCGGCTGTCCAGGACCGTCGACCTGAGCACCACCACGGCGGCCGACCAGCCCAGCCTGAAGTTCCAGCTCAGCTATGACACCGAGCCCGGCTTCGACAACGTGATCGTCGAGGCGCACACGGTCGGCCAACAGGACTGGACGACCCTGCCGGACACCAACGGCGGCACCAGCCAGACCGTGCCCACCCAGTGCGAGCAGGGCTACTACGTCCAGGCGCACCCGTTCCTCGCGCACTACCTGACCGTCGGTGGCAGTGCCTGCACCCCGACCGGCACCTCGGGCGCCTGGAACCGGTTCAGCGGCTCCTCCAACGGCTGGCAGCCGGTCTCGGTCGACCTCAGCCCGTACGCGGGCAAGCAGGTCGAGCTCGCCATCTCCTATGTGTCGGACCCCGGCACCGGGGGCGTGGGCGCCTTCGTCGACGACACCAGGCTGGTCGTCGGCGGCGCGGCGCGGGACACCGAGGGCTTCGAGACCTCGCTCGGCCCCTGGAGCGTGCCCGGCCCGCCCGCGGGCAGCCCCGGCAACGCGGGCGACTGGGCCAGGTCCCAGGCGCTGTTCCACTCCCAGGCGGCCGTCACCACCCACGACACCGTGCTGCTCGGCTTCGGCCTGGAGCACGTGCCGTCGGCAGCCGACCGCAAGAACGTGATCGGCCAGGCGCTGCGCTCGCTGCGCGGCTGACCGTGTCCGTGTCAAGCCCCACCGGCTGACCGGTACCGCCGGTCACGCTCGGTAGTGGGGACGAAAGTCCCCCCGACGGCCCGTACCCGTTGGTAGGTACGGGCCGTCGGTCATATACGGGTGACCGCCCCGCTGCGCCGAATGCGCTCGATGTCACTCCCCGGCTCGGGGAGAGGTAGGGTCGTAGGCGGTCGGGGACATCCCAAATTAAAACTCGCCGGCGTGCGAACCCGGCGTACCAACGAGGAGATCGGTTCGTGACGATCCGCGTAGGCATCAACGGCTTCGGCCGCATCGGGCGCAACTACTTCCGCGCGCTGCTGGAGCAGGGTGCTGACATCCAGATCGTGGCTGTCAACGACCTCGGTGACACGGCGACCACCGCGCACCTGCTGAAGTACGACACCATCCTGGGCCGCCTCAAGGCCGAGGTGACGCACACCGCCGACACCATCACGGTGGACGGCCACACCATCAAGGTGCTCTCCGAGCGCAACCCGGCCGACATCCCCTGGGGTCAGCTGGGCGTCGACATCGTCATCGAGTCGACCGGCATCTTCACCAAGAAGGCCGACGCCGAGAAGCACATCGCCGGTGGCGCCAAGAAGGTCCTGATCTCGGCTCCGGCCAAGGACGAGGACATCACCATCGTGATGGGCGTCAACCAGGACAAGTACGACGCGGCCAACCACCACGTCATCTCCAACGCCTCCTGCACCACCAACTGCGTGGCGCCGATGGCCAAGGTCCTCGACGAGAACTTCGGCATCGTCAAGGGTCTGATGACGACGGTCCACGCGTACACCAACGACCAGCGCATCCTGGACTTCCCGCACTCGGACCTGCGCCGCGCCCGCGCCGCCGCCGAGAACATCATCCCCACCACCACCGGTGCTGCCAAGGCCACCGCGCTGGTGCTGCCCAAGCTCAAGGGCAAGCTCGACGGCATCGCGATGCGCGTCCCGGTCCCGACGGGCTCGGCCACCGACCTCGTCGTGGAGCTGGAGCGCGAGGTGACCAAGGACGAGGTCAACGCCGCGTTCAAGAAGGCCGCCGAGGGCGAGCTGGCGGGCATCCTGGCGTACACCGAGGACCCGATCGTCTCCTCCGACATCGTCAGCGACCCGGCGTCCTGCACCTTCGACTCCTCCCTGACCATGGTCCAGGAGGGCAAGTCGGTGAAGATCCTCGGCTGGTACGACAATGAGTGGGGCTACTCGAACCGCCTCGTCGACCTCACCGTCTTCGTCGGCGGCCAGCTCTAGGTCTGATAAGTCTCAGGGCAGGCATCTCGATGTGAGCACAGGGCTCGGGCAGCGCAACGATGCGCCGCACGAGCCCTGTCGCTTGCCTCGTCCTTCTCCAAGGAGTCGCAGAAACACATGAAGACCATCGACGAACTTCTCGCCGAGGGCGTCTCCGGCAAGCGGGTCTTCGTCCGCGCCGACCTCAACGTGCCGCTCGACGGCACCACCATCACCGACGACGGCCGCATCCGCGCCGTCCAGCCGACGATCGCCAAGCTCGCCGAGGCCGGCGCGCGCGTGGTCGTCGCCTCGCACCTGGGCCGCCCCAAGGGCGCCCCGGACCCGGCCTTCTCGCTCGCTCCGGCGGCGCGGCGGCTCGGTGAACTGCTGGGCACGGACGTCGCGTTCGCCACCGACACCGTCGGCGACTCCGCCGGCGCGACCGTCGCGGCGCTGGCCGACGGCCAGGTCGCCGTCCTGGAGAACCTGCGCTTCAACGCCGGTGAGACCAGCAAGGACGACGCCGAGCGCGGCGCCTTCGCGGACCGGCTCGCCGAGCTCGCCGACGTCTACGTGGGCGACGGCTTCGGCGCGGTGCACCGCAAGCACGCCTCGGTCTACGACCTGCCCGCGCGGCTGCCGCACGCGGCCGGCTTCCTCATCGCCACCGAGGTCGGCGTCCTGAAGAAGCTCACCGCCGACGTCAAGCGCCCGTACGTGGTGATCCTCGGCGGCGCCAAGGTCTCCGACAAGCTCGCCGTCATCGACGAGCTGCTCGGCAAGGCCGACCGCATCCTCATCGGCGGCGGCATGGCGTACACCTTCCTCAAGGCCAAGGGCCACGAGGTCGGCATCTCGCTGCTCCAGGAGGACCAGATCCCGGTCGTCACGGAGTACATGGAGCGCGCCGAGAAGACCGGCGTCGAGCTGGTCCTGCCGGTCGACATCCTGGCCTCGTCCGAGTTCCCGGACCTGAAGACCAAGGCCCCGGCCGACTTCGTCACCGTCGACGCGGATCAGATCCCCGCCGACAAGGAGGGCCTGGACATCGGCCCGAAGACGCGCGAGCTGTACGCGGAGAAGATCGCGGACGCGGAGACGGTCTTCTGGAACGGCCCGGTCGGCGTCTTCGAGCACCCCGACTACGCGGGCGGCACCCAGGCGATCGCGCGGGCGCTGCTCAACTGCGACGGCTTCACCGTCGTGGGCGGCGGCGACTCGGCCGCCGCCGTACGCACCCTCGGCTTCGACGAGAACGCCTTCGGTCACATCTCGACCGGCGGCGGCGCGAGCCTGGAATACCTTGAGGGCAAGACGCTTCCCGGCCTTGCCGCACTGGAGGACTGAACACCGTGACCACGCGCATCCCGCTGATGGCCGGCAACTGGAAGATGAACCTCAACCACCTTGAGGCCATCGCGCACGTCCAGAAGCTCGCCTTCGCCCTGGCCGACAAGGACTACGACGCCGTCGAGGTCGCGGTCCTGCCGCCCTTCGTGGACCTGCGGTCGGTCCAGACCCTGGTCGACGGCGACAAGCTCAAGATCAAGTACGGCGCCCAGGACATCTCGGCGCAGGACTCCGGCGCCTACACCGGCGAGATCTCGGGCCCGATGCTGGCCAAGCTGAAGTGCACGTACGTGGCCGTCGGCCACTCCGAGCGCCGCCAGTACCACAACGAGAGCGACGAGCTCTGCAACGCCAAGGTCAAGGCCGCCTTCAAGCACGGTCTGACCCCGATCCTCTGCGTCGGCGAGGGCCTGGACGTCCGCAAGGCCGGTGACCAGGTCTCCTACACGCTGGCCCAGCTGGACGGCGGCCTCAAGGACGTCCCGGCCGAGCAGGCCGAGTCCGTCGTGATCGCGTACGAGCCGGTGTGGGCCATCGGCACCGGCGAGGTCGCCACGCCCGAGGACGCGCAGGAGGTGTGCGGCGCCATCCGCGGCCGTCTCGCCGAGCTGTACTCGCAGGAGCTGGCCGACAAGGTCCGCATCCAGTACGGCGGCTCGGTCAAGGCGTCCAACGTGGCCGCGATCATGGCGCAGCCGGACGTCGACGGCGCCCTGGTGGGCGGCGCGGCGCTGGACGCCGACGAGTTCGTCAAGATCGTCCGCTTCCGCGACCAGTGAGTATGCGGTAGCGCGGATCCGTCGTACCCTTGCGGGGGTCGGGCTCGGGATTATGGAATACGTCCCCCCGGCCCCCGTCGCCATATCAGTCCTAGGAAGTTGGTCCAGCCGTGATTGTCGGGTTCTCGATTGCCCTGATCGTCTTCAGCCTGCTGCTGATGCTGCTGGTGCTGATGCACAAGGGAAAGGGCGGCGGCCTCTCCGACATGTTCGGTGGCGGAATGCAGTCGTCCGTCGGCGGCTCCTCGGTCGCCGAGCGCAACCTCGACCGCATCACCGTGGTGGTCGGTCTGCTGTGGTTCGCGAGCATTGTCGTACTTGGTCTGCTGATGAAGCTGGACAACTGATCTGTCGTCTCCGCGTTCAGGTACGGGTGTAACTACAATCACTGGACGCGCGTTGGGCCTTACGTAGACTGGGGCATCTTCGAGCACCATCACGCAGGGAGTTACGACCGTGGCAAGTGGCAACGCGATCCGGGGAAGCCGGGTCGGAGCGGGGCCGATGGGTGAGGCGGAGCGCGGAGAGTCCGCGCCGCGCCTGCGCATCTCCTTCTGGTGCTCGAACGGGCACGAGACGCAGCCGAGCTTCGCCAGTGACGCACAGGTTCCGGAGACGTGGGACTGCCCGCGCTGCGGCTTCCCGGCCGGTCAGGACCGGGACAACCCGCCGGACCCGCCGCGCACGGAGCCGTACAAGACCCACCTCGCGTATGTGCGCGAGCGCCGCAGCGACGCGGACGGCGAGGCGATCCTGGCGGAGGCGCTCGCCAAGCTCCGCGGCGAGATCTGACAGCGAAGGGCCCGGTGGACGAACGCGGTTCGTCCACCGGGCCCTTTCGGTATCACCGCAGGCCGGACGCGTGCCGGACGGCATTGTCAGTGGCTCGCCCTACCGTGTGAAGCAGTCGATCACATGGGGGAGTTGTGGCAGCAGCGGAGGCCGTCGGCGCGGCCGTGGCGCAGGCGCCGAGCTGGCGCGGGGGCTTCGGCCGGCTGTGGACGGCCGCGGTCGTGTCCCGGTTCGGGGACTCGCTGCGCACGGCCGCGCTGCCGCTGCTCGCCGCCTCACTGACCAGTGACCCCCTGAAGGTCTCGCTGGTGACCGCGGTCGGCTTCCTGCCCTGGCTGCTGTTCGGACTGCTCGGCGGCGCCGTCGCCGACCGGGTCGACCAGCGCCGGGCCATGTGGGCGGTCGACCTGGTGCGCGGTGCGCTGGTCGCCGCCTTCGCCGCGGCCGTGGCCCTCGGGCAGGCGTCCCTCGCCCTGCTCGTCGCGCTCGCCTTCGCGCTCACCTCGCTGCAGACGCTCTTCGACAACGCGGCGACCGCCCTGCTGCCCTCGCTGGTGCCGAAGTCCGCGCTCGGCCGGGCCAACGCCCGGCTGATGACCGGCCAGCAGCTGGCGGGGGGCTTCCTCGCCGCCCCGCTGGTGCCGCTGCTCCTGGCCGCGGGCCCCGCCGTGCCGTACGCGGCGGACGCGGCCACCTATGTGCTGGCGGCGGCCCTGGTGGCGTCGCTGCGGGCGGGCGCGCCGGACCGGCCCGCGCGCCCGCCCGGCTCGACGCTGCGCGGCGAGACCGCCGAAGGGCTGAGGGCGCTGTGGCGGGACCGCGTCCTGCGCGGCCTGTGCACGGCCACCACCCTGTGCAACATGGGCGTGGGCGCGCTCATCGCCACCCTGGTCCTGCACGTCACGGGCTGGCTGCACGCGGGCCACGCGGGATACGCGGCGGCGATCGCGGCGTACGGGGCGGGCGCGGTGGCGGGCGGATCCCTCACCCACCGGCTCGCCCGGCGCCTGGGCCGCCCCCGCAGCGTGCTCCTGGCGGGCGCGGTCCAGACGGGCTGCCTGGCCGCCATCGGGGGGATACGGGAGCTGTGGGTGACGGTCGCGGCCATGGCGGTGTTCGGCGCGATGGGCATGGTGTGGAACGTCAACCAGGTGACGCTGATGCAGGAGCGAACTCCCCGGGAGATGCTGGGGCGCACCAGCGCCGCCTTCCGCACCCTCGCCGTGGCCGGTGCCCCGCTGGGCGCGGTCCTGGGCGGCGCCACGGCCGGCGCCTGGGGGCTCAACACGCCCGCGCTGCTGGCGTCCGGCTTGTTCCTGGCCGCAGTCGGCGCTCTGATTCCTGCGCTTACGTCCTGATCAACTACTTTGGAGGGGCAGCGGGGCAGGTACGTACGCGAGTACGAGGAAGTGGGCTGATGTCCGAGATGAACACCAACAAGGGGCAGGCGCGCAGCGCCCTCAACCAGATGCCCGAGTGGGCCGCACTGGGCAAGCACCGCGAGCAGTTGGGCGACACCCATCTGCGCGAGCTCTTCGCCGCCGACCCCGGCCGGGGCACCGGCTACACCCTGGCCGTCGGCGACCTCCATCTCGACTACTCGAAGCACCTCGTCACCGACGAGACGCTGGCGCTGCTGCGCGAACTCGCCGTGGCGACCGACGTGGCCGGGCTGCGGGACGCGATGTTCCGCGGCGAGAAGATCAACACCACCGAGGACCGGGCGGTGCTGCACACCGCCCTGCGCGCCCCGCGCGACGCGGTGATCGAGGTCGACGGCGAGAACGTGGTGCCGGGTGTGCACGCGGTGCTCGACAAGATGGCCGACTTCTCCGAGCGGGTGCGCGCGGGCCGGTGGACCGGGCACACCGGCAAGCGGATCAGGAACGTCGTCAACATCGGCATCGGCGGCTCCGACCTCGGTCCGGCGATGGCGTACGAGGCGCTGCGCTCCTTCGCCGACCGGGATCTGACGGTCCGTTTCGTCTCCAACGTGGACGGCGCCGATCTGCACGAGGCCGTCCGCGACCTGGACCCGGCCGAGACGCTCTTCATCATCGCCTCCAAGACCTTCACGACCATTGAGACCATCACCAACGCCACCTCCGCGCGCAGCTGGCTGCTCACCGGGCTGAACGCCGGTCAGGAAGCCGTCGCCAAGCACTTCGTGGCCCTCTCCACCAACGCGGAGAAGGTCGAGGACTTCGGCATCGACACGGCCAACATGTTCGAGTTCTGGGACTGGGTCGGCGGGCGCTACTCGTTCGACTCGGCGATCGGCCTCTCGCTGATGATCGCCATCGGCCCGGACCGGTTCCGTGAACTGCTCGACGGCTTCCACCTCGTCGACGAGCACTTCCGCACCGCGCCCCCCGAGGAGAACGCACCGCTCCTGCTCGGCCTGCTCGGCGTCTGGTACGGGGCGTTCTTCGACGCGCAGTCGCACGCGGTCCTGCCCTACAGCCACTATCTGTCGAAGTTCACGGCCTACCTCCAGCAGCTGGACATGGAGTCCAACGGCAAGTCGGTGGACCGCGACGGCAACCCGGTGCGCTGGCAGACCGGCCCGGTCGTCTGGGGCACCCCCGGCACCAACGGCCAGCACGCCTACTACCAGCTGATCCACCAGGGCACCAAGGTCATCCCCGCCGACTTCATCGGCTTCGCCGAGCCGGTCGCCGACCTGCTGCCCGGCCTGGTCGCCCAGCACGACCTGCTGATGGCCAACTTCTTCGCCCAAACGCAGGCGCTGGCGTTCGGCAAGACCCCGGAGGAGGTGCGCGCCGAGGGCGTGGCCGAGGAGCTGGTGCCGCACAAGACGTTCCTCGGCAACCACCCCACGACCACGGTCCTGGCCAAGGAGCTCACGCCCTCCGTCCTCGGCCAGCTGATCGCGCTCTACGAGCACAAGGTGTTCGTCCAGGGCGCCGTCTGGAACATCGACTCCTTCGACCAGTGGGGCGTGGAGCTGGGCAAGGTCCTCGCCAAGCGCGTCGAGCCCGCGCTGACCCAGGGGGCGGACGTACCGGGCCTGGACGCCTCCAGCAAGGCCCTGGTCGCCAAGTACCGCGCGCTGCGGGGGCGTTGATCCCGCAAAGCGACGGGCCCGGCCCACCGTGAGGTGGACCGGGCCCGCCCGGCTCAGCGCCCGGACCTCACGGCGAAGCCGGCGGGTACAGGGCGCGCGGCAGCTGCGAGGCCGCCGCCGAGTCCAGCAGCCACAGGGTGCGGCCACGGCCGTACGCACCCGCGGCCGGGGCCTGGACCTCGCCCGCGCCGGACAGGGCGATGGCCGCGGCCCGCGCCTTGTCCTCGCCCGCCGCGAGCAGCCACACCTCGCGGGCCGACCGGATCGCCGGCAGGGTCAGGGAGACCCGCACCGGCGGCGGTTTGGGCGCGCCGTGCACCCCGACCACCGTCCGCTCCTGCTCGCGCACCCCGGGCAGCTCCGGGAAGAGCGAGGCCACATGGGTGTCGGGGCCGACGCCCAGCATCAGCACGTCGAACGCCGGGACGTCGCCGTGGTCCTCGGGGCCGGCCGCGGCGGCCAGCTCCTCGGCGTAGGCAGCGGCGGCGGCGTCCACGTCCGAGCCGTACGGCCCGTCCGAGGCGGGCATGGCGTGCACCCGCCGCGGGTCCACCGGCACCGCGTCCAGCAGCGCCGCGCGGGCCTGCGTGACATTGCGCTCCGGGTCGCCCTCGGGCAGGAACCGCTCGTCGCCCCACCACAGGTCGAGCCGCGACCAGTCGATCGCGTCCCGGGCGGGGGAGGAGGCGAGGGCCGCGAGCAGCCCGTTGCCGTTGCGCCCGCCGGTGAGGACCACCGACGCCGAGCCGCGCGCGGCCTGGGCGTCCACCACCTTCGTGATCAGCCGGGCCGCCGCGGCCTGCGCCATCAGCTCCTTGTCGCGGTGGACGACGAGCTGAGGGGTGTTCACTTGGCCGCCGCCTTCTTGGCCGGGGCCTTCTTCGCGGCGGGCTTGGCCTCGGCTGCCTCCGGCTGCGGGCCGGACCCGGCGGCCTGCGCCGCGGCCTCCTCGGCCTGCGCCGGGACCGGCTCGCCCAGCCGGTCCACACCGAACTTCAGCGCGGAGGCGTAGGTGTCGTCCGGGTCCAGGCGCCGCAGCTCCTCGGCGATCAGCTCGGCCGTCTCGCGGCGCTTGAGCGCCACCGCGCGGTCCGGCTGGCCCTGCATGGAGAGCGTGGCCAGCGAGCCGTCGGCCCGGTCCAGGACGATCGGCCCGCAGTCCGTCTCCATCCGGACGGCGGTGAGCCCGGGCCCGGACGAGAGGGAACGGCGCACCGGCACGTCCAGCCGGTCCGCGAGCCACATGGCGAGCAGCTCGCAGCTCGGGTTGAACTCCTCGCCCTCCACCTCGACCGAGGTCACCTTGCACGACACCTGGTCGAGCGCCGCGGCCAGCATCGAACGCCAGGGCGTGATGCGGGTCCACGACAGGTCGGTGTCGCCCGGGGTGTAGGTCTCGGCGCGGGCGGTCAGCTCGTGGATGGGCTGCTCGGCCGCGTAGGTGTCGGTGACCCGGCGCTGGGCCAGCGAGCCCAGCGGGTCGTTGGTGGGGTCCAGCGGCGCGTTGACCGGCCACCAGACGACGACGGGCGCGTCCGGCAGCAGCAGCGGCAGCACCACGGACTGGGCGTGGTCGGAGACCTCGCCGTAGAGCCGCAGGATGACCGTCTCGCCGGTGCCCGCGTCCGCCCCGACCCGCACCTCGGCGTCGAGCCGCGACTGGGTGCGGTCGCGGGGGGTGCGCGAGACCCGCTTGATGACGACCAGGGTGCGCGAGGGGTGCTCGCGCGAGGCGTCGCTGGCGGCACGGAGCGCGTCGTACGCGTTCTCCTCGTCGGTGACGATGACCAGGGTCAGGACCATGCCGACGGCGGGGGTGCCGATGGCGCGGCGGCCCTGGACGAGCGCCTTGTTGATCTTGCTGGCCGTGGTGTCCGTAAGGTCGATCTTCATGGCCGGCGCCAGCTCCGTCCGTCTCGTGCGAGCATTTCGTCCGCCTCGACCGGGCCCCAGGTGCCCGACGCGTACTGCGCGGGCTTGCCGTGGGTGTCCCAGTACCGCTCGATCGGGTCGAGGATCTTCCAGGACAGCTCGACCTCCTCCAGGCGCGGGAAGAGGTTGGAGTCGCCGAGCAGGACGTCGAGGATGAGCCTCTCGTACGCCTCCGGGCTGGACTCGGTGAAGGACTCGCCGTAGGCGAAGTCCATCGAGACGTCCCGGACCTCCATCGAGGTGCCGGGCACCTTGGAGCCGAACCGCACGGTCACGCCCTCGTCCGGCTGGACCCGGATGACCAGGGCGTTCTGGCCCAGCTCCTCCGTCGCCGTGTGGTCGAAGGGGGAGTGCGGGGCGCGCTGGAAGACCACCGCGATCTCGGTGACCCGGCGGCCCAGGCGCTTGCCGGTGCGCAGGTAGAAGGGGACGCCCGCCCAGCGGCGGTTGTCGATCTCCAGCTTCACCGCGGCGTAGGTGTCGGTCTTCGACTTGGGGTCGATGCCGTCTTCCTGGAGGTAGCCGACGGCCTTCTCGCCGCCCTGCCACCCGGCCGCGTACTGGCCGCGCACCGCGTTGGCTCCCAGGTCCTTCGGCAGCCGCACGGCGCCGAGCACCTTGGTCTTCTCGGCCGCCAGCGCGTCGGCGTCGAAGGAGGCGGGCTCCTCCATCGCGGTCAGCGCGAGCAGCTGGAGGAGGTGGTTCTGGATGACGTCACGGGCGGCGCCGATGCCGTCGTAGTACCCGGCCCGGCCGCCGATGCCGATGTCCTCGGCCATGGTGATCTGGACGTGGTCGACGTACGACCGGTTCCAGAGCGGCTCGAACATGGTGTTGGCGAAGCGGAGCGCCAGGATGTTCTGGACGGTCTCCTTGCCGAGGTAGTGGTCGATCCGGAAGACCTCGTCCGGCGGGAAGACCTCGTGGACGACCTGGTTGAGCTCCTGCGCGGAGACCAGGTCGTGGCCGAAGGGCTTCTCGATGACCGCGCGGCGCCAGGAGCCCTCCTTCTGGTCGGCGAGCCCGTGCTTCTTGAGCTGCTGGACGACCTGCGGGAAGAACTTCGGCGGCACCGAGAGGTAGAACGCGAAGTTGCCGCCGGTGCCCTGCGCCTTGTCGAGCTCGGCGATGGTGGACTTCAGCTGCTCGAAGGCGTTGTCGTCGTCGAAGTCGCCCTGGACGAACCGCATGCCCTGGATGAGCTGCTGCCAGACCTCCTCGCGGAAGGGGGTGCGCGCGTGCGCCTTGACGGCGTCGTGCACCTCCTGCGCGAAGTCCTCGTCCTGCCACTCGCGACGGGCGAAACCGATCAGCGAGAAGCCCGGCGGGAGCAGCCCCCGGTTGGCGAGGTCATAGACGGCGGGCATCAACTTTTTACGGGACAAATCGCCCGTGACGCCAAAGATCACCAGGCCCGACGGCCCCGCGATGCGCGGGAGCCGTCGGTCTGCGGCGTCACGCAGCGGATTGCTGCTTGACAAGGTTTAGCCCTCCGAAGGTGCCAGGCGCTTGAGCTCCGCCTCGGTCGACTTGAGCAGGTCGTTCCAGGCCGCCTCGAACTTCTCGACGCCCTCGTCCTCCAGGAGCTGCACGACCTCGTCGTAGGAGATCCCCAGCTTCTCGACCGCGTCGAGCTCGGCACGGGACTGCTCGTAGGTGCCGGTCACGGTGTCGCCGGTGATCTGCCCGTGGTCGGCGGCCGCCTCCAGGGTGGCCTCCGGCATGGTGTTCACCGTGTTGGGCGCGACCAGGTCGTCGACGTACAGGGTGTCCTTGTACGCCTTGTCCTTCACCCCGGTCGAGGCCCACAGCGGACGCTGCTTGTTGGCGTGCGCCTTGTCGAGCGCGGTCCAGCGGTCCGAGGAGAAGACCTCCTCGTACGCCTGGTAGGCGAGCCGGGCGTTGGCCAGACCGGCCTTGCCGCGGGCGGCCTTGGCCTCGTCGGTGCCCAGCGCGTCGATCCGCTTGTCGATCTCGGTGTCCACCCGGGACACGAAGAAGGACGCCACGGAGTGGATCTTCGCCAGGTCCAGGCCGCGCTCCTTGGCCTTCTCCAGGCCGGCCAGGTAGGCGTCCATGACCTCGCGGTAGCGCTCCAGCGAGAAGATCAGCGTGACGTTGACGCTGATGCCCTTGCCGATGACCTCGGTGATCGCGGGCAGGCCCGCCTTGGTCGCCGGGATCTTGATGAGCGTGTTCGGCCGGTCCACCAGCCACGCCAGCTGCTTGGCCTCGGCGACCGTCGCCGCGGTGTTGTGCGCCAGGCGCGGGTCGACCTCGATGGAGACCCGGCCGTCCTGGCCCTCGGTCGCGTCGAAGACCGGGCGCAGGATGTCGGCGGCGTCCCTCACGTCTGCCGTCGTGATCATCCGGATCGCCTCTTCGACGGTCACCTTGCGGGCCGCGAGGTCGGCGAGCTGGGCGTCGTAGCCGTCACCCTGGCTGATCGCCTTCTGGAAGATCGACGGGTTGGTGGTGACACCCACCACGTGCGACTGGTCGATCAGCTCGGCCAGGTTGCCGGAGGTGATCCGCTTGCGCGACAGGTCGTCGAGCCAGATCGCCACGCCCTCGTCGGAGAGGCGCTTGAGTGCGTCTGTCATGAGAAATGCATCTCCTACTAGTTCGTATACCGGCGTCAGCGCGTGGCGGCGGCGAGAGATTCCCGGGCGGCGGCGGCCACGTGCTCGGCGGTGAAGCCGAACTCGCGGAAGAGGACCTTGCCGTCCGCCGACGCGCCGAAGTGCTCCAGCGAGACGATCCGGCCCGCGTCGCCCACGTACCGGTGCCAGGTCAGACCGATGCCGGCCTCGACCGCGACCCGGGCCCGGACCGACGGCGGCAGGACGCTGTCCTTGTACGCCTGGTCCTGCTCCTCGAACCACTCCACGCACGGCATCGAGACCACCCGGGTCGGCACGCCGGCCGCCTGGAGCTGCTCGCGGGCCTCGACGGCCAGCTGGACCTCGGAGCCGGTGCCGATCAGCACGACCTGGGCGTCGCCGCCGTCCGCGTCGAAGAGCACATAGCCGCCCTTGGCCGCGTTCTCGTCCGCCTCGTACGTCGGCACGCCCTGACGGGTCAGCACCAGGCCGTGCGGGGCGCCCTTGCCGAACACCTTGGTGTAGCGCTTGAGGACCTCGCGCCAGGCGATGGCCGTCTCGTTGGCGTCGGCCGGACGGACCACGTTGAGACCGGGGATCGCGCGGAGCGAGGCCAGGTGCTCGACGGGCTGGTGGGTCGGGCCGTCCTCGCCCAGACCGATGGAGTCGTGCGTCCACACGTACGTCACCGGCAGGTGCATCAGGGCCGACAGGCGCACCGCGTTGCGCATGTAGTCGGAGAACACCAGGAAGGTGCCGCCGTAGATGCGGGTGTTGCCGTGCAGCGCGATGCCGTTCATCTCGGCGGCCATCGAGTGCTCGCGGATGCCGTAGTGGATCGTGCGGCCGTACGGGTCGGCCTCCGGCAGCGGGTTGCCCTCGGGCAGGAACGACGAGTTCTTGTCGATCGTCGTGTTGTTCGAGCCCGCGAGGTCGGCCGAGCCGCCCCACAGCTCCGGGATGACCGCGCCGAGCGCCGCCAGGACCTTGCCGGAGGCCGCGCGGGTGGCGACGCCCTTGCCGGTCTCGAAGGCGGGCAGGTGCTGCTCCCAGCCGGCCGGCAGCTCGCCCGCCGCGATCCGGTCGAACTCGGCGGCGCGCTCCGGGTTGGCCGTGCGCCAGGCGGCGAACGACTTCTCCCACTCGGCCCGCGCCTCACGGCCGCGGTCCAGGGCGGCGCGGGTGTGCGCGATGACCTCGTCGGCGACCTCGAAGGTCCGCTCCGGGTCGAAGCCGAGGACGCGCTTGGTGGCCGCGACCTCGTCGTCGCCGAGCGCCGAGCCGTGCGCGGCCTCGGTGTTCTGCGCGTTCGGCGCGGGCCAGGCGATGATCGAGCGCATCGCGATGAACGAGGGGCGCCCGGTCTCGGCCTTGGCCGCCTCGATCGCCGCGTACAGCGCCTTGGGGTCGAGGTCGCCGTCGGCCTGCGGCTCGACGCGCTGGACGTGCCAGCCGTACGCCTCGTACCGCTTCATCGTGTCCTCGGACACGGCCGTCTCGGTGTCGCCCTCGATCGAGATGTGGTTGTCGTCCCACAGCAGGATCAGGTTGCCGAGCTTCTGGTGCCCGGCCAGCGAGGACGCCTCGGCGGAGATGCCCTCCTGGAGGCAGCCGTCGCCCGCGATCGCGTAGATGAAGTGGTCGAACGGGGACTCGCCCCGAGCGGCCGACGGGTCGAACAGGCCGCGCTCGTAGCGGGCGGCCATGGCCATGCCCACGGCGTTGGCGACACCCTGGCCGAGCGGGCCGGTGGTGGTCTCCACGCCCGGGGTGTGGCCGTACTCCGGGTGGCCCGGGGTCCGCGAACCCCAGGTCCGGAACGCCTTCAGGTCGTCGAGCTCAAGCCCGAACCCGGCCAGGTACAGCTGGATGTAGAGCGTCAGGGACGAGTGGCCCGCGGACAGCACGAAGCGGTCGCGGCCGGTCCAGTCCGGGTCCGCCGGGTCGTGGCGCATCACCTTCTGGAAGAGGGTGTACGCGGCCGGGGACAGGCTCATCGCCGTACCAGGATGGCCGTTGCCGACCTTCTGTACAGCATCCGCGGCCAGGACGCGGCCGGTGTCTACGGCCCGCTGGTCCAGTTCGGTCCACTCAAGGTCTGTGGTGGTCGGCTTGGTGCTCACCCTGGGTCAGGGCTCCTCTCCACATGTTCGTTCCCGGTGACTGAGGGCGCACCGGGCGTTGTCGAGCCTACCTCCGCCGCAACGATCACTTTTTCGAGTGCCCACCGGTTGGGACACACATCTCCAGAGTGCCCAAGAGCGTTCACTTCCGCCTCATGGCCCGGCCTTTCGCGACCCGCCCCAACACGACCCCACCCCCGCGAAGGGCGGTGGAGGGGCAACGTCTAGAGTGGCGTGGTACGCGCAAGTCTTTACCGGGCATTCACGCCCGGAACGTCCGGGCCCATCCGACCGATTGCCCCGGGACTTGCTGGGAATTCTCTGTCAGGGGTGTGCGTGACGGCCGTCGAGTCCCGACCCGCAGGGGTCGTCTTGACTCCCAGCCCGGGGGGCCATCGGCCGTTCGGGGCCCGCGTCAAGGCGTTCGTGGCACTGACCAAGCCGCGGATCATCGAACTGCTCCTCATCACCACCATTCCGGTGATGTTCCTGGCCGAGCAGGGCGTTCCGTCGCTGTGGCTGGTGGTCGCGACCACCGTCGGCGGCTATCTCTCGGCCGGCGGCGCCAACGCGCTGAACATGTTCATCGACCGCGACATCGACGCGCTGATGGACCGGACCTCGCAGCGGCCACTGGTGACCGGCATGGTCTCGCCGCGCGAGTGCCTGGCCTTCGGCCTCACCCTCGCGGTGGTCTCCACGCTGTGGTTCGGCCTCCTCGTCAACTGGCTGTCCGCCGCGCTGTCCCTCGGTGCGCTGCTCTTCTACGTGGTCGTCTACACGATGCTGCTGAAGCGCCGCACCTCCCAGAACATCGTCTGGGGCGGCATCGCGGGCTGTCTGCCCGTCCTCATCGGCTGGTCCTCGGTGACCAACTCGATGTCCTGGGCACCGGTCATCCTCTTCCTGGTGATGTTCTTCTGGACGCCGCCGCACTACTGGCCGCTCTCCATGAAGGTGAAGGACGACTACGCGCGCGTGGGCGTGCCGATGCTGCCGGTGGTCGCCTCCAACAAGGTGGTCGCGCGTCAGATCGTCCTCTACAGCTGGGTGATGGTGGCGGTCTCGCTGCTGCTGACCCCGCTCGGCTACACCGGCTGGTTCTACACGGCGGTGGCGCTGCTCGCGGGCGGCTTCTGGCTGTGGGAGGCGCACGGGCTGCAGAACCGCGCCAAGGCCGAGGTGACGGGCGCCAAGCTCAAGGAGATGCGGCTGTTCCACTGGTCCATCACCTATGTCTCGATCCTCTTCGTGGCCGTCGCGGTGGACCCCTTCCTGCGGTAGCCGACCCGCTCCTTCGTACGGGAGGGCCCAGTGGCGCAGGCCACTGGGCCCTCCCGTCGCATCCGGGGCTACCCGCGAGTAGCATCCTGGGCATGGCAGACACCCAGGTTGACGAGAAGCAGGCCGCCAAGGACGAGCGGCGGGCGGCGAAGCTCGCCCGCCAGATCGGCAACTTCGCCAAGGAGCACGGCGGCGCCGAGGGCCAGGTCGCGTACCTCGGTCAGCGGGGCGCCCGGATCGTCCTCGTCGGCTCCGACGGCGGCTGGGGCGACCTGGTGGCCCCCAGCCGGGAGATCGCGCTGAGCGCCGTCGAGAAGGCCGGGATCACCGTCCACGACGAGTTCGACGGCGAGTTCGCGCTGAAGGTGAAGACCGGCCCGTACGAGTGGACCCGGATGGCGGGAATCCAGCTCGGCGGTCCGAAGAACGGCTGAACGAACCGCAACACTCATCCGGGGCTCACCCGTTAGGCGGGATGGAAGAGCCGTCCAGCCAGGGAGCCCCGGATGATCGACGCTGTGCCCCAGCCGGAGCTGGTGGACCAGTACTGCCACGGCGTGCTCCGCACCGAACTGGGGCTCGGCACGTTCGAGACGCAGCTGGGCAGGACCGGCGCGCCGCCCGCGCCCGGCACCACGTTCTTCGACACCCAGACCGGCTTCGCCGTGCGCCGCTGGTGTCCGCCGCTGCTCGGCCTGGAGGCGCACTGCCCGCCGGCCCGCTATCTGGCCCGCCGCCGCGAGCTGGGCGTCCTGGAGACCGGCCGGCGGCTGCTGCGCGGCTCCGGCGTCCGCGCCTATCTGGTCGACACCGGACTGCCCGGCGACCTCACCGGACTGCCCGGCGACCTCACCGGACCGGGCGAGCTGGCCGCCGCCGGGGCCGCCGAGGCCCATGAGATCGTCCGCCTGGAGCTGCTGGCCGAACAGGTCGCCGACACCTCGGGGACCGTCGACGCCTTTCTGGCCAACCTCGCCGAGGCCGTGCACACCGCGGCCACCTCGGCCGTCGCCTTCCTCTCCGTCACCGCCGCGCGCGAGCCCCTCGACCCGGCCCCGCCGGGCCCCGGGGAGGTGCGCGGGGCGGCGGGGCGCTGGCTCACCCGGCGCCGCATCCAGGAGCCGCTGGAGGACCCGGTGCTGCTGCGGCACGTGCTGTGGAGCGCGGTGGCCTCGGGACGCCCGCTCCAGCTGCGCCTGGGCATGGCCGATCCGACCGGGCTCGCGGGCTTCGCCGCCGCCACCAACGGTCTCGGCACCGACCTGGTGCTGCTGCACGGCTATCCGTACCACCGCCAGGCCGCCCATCTGGCGAGCGTCTTCCCGCACGTGTACGCGGACGTGGGCCCGGCCCTGGTGCGCACCGGGGCGCGGGCCGCCGACGTACTGGCCGAGCTGCTGGAGCTGGCCCCGTTCGGGAAGCTGCTCTACTCCAGCGGCGCGCGCGGCCTGCCCGAGCTGCACGTGGTGGGCGCCCGGCTCTTCCACCACGCGCTCGGCCGGGTGCTGGGCGCGTGGGTGGCCGAGGGGGCGTGGGCGCGCACCGACGCGGACCGGGTCGCCGCGCTGATCGGCGCGGGCAACGCCCGGCGGGTGTACGGGCTGTCAGGCGCGGGTGAGGGCCGGGTCTGACTGGGCGGGCACGGTCACGGCGGTCTGCGGGCGCTCGCGGAGCGAGAGCAGGACGCGGACCACCGCGATCCACACCAGGCAGGAGCCGAACATGTGCAGGGCCACCAGGGCCTCGGGCGTCTTGGTGAAGTACTGGACGTAGCCGATGATCCCCTGGCCCATCAGCACCAGGAACAGGTCGCGGGCGCGGTCGCGCGGGCCCGCCGGGGCGTCGACCGCCTTCAGGACGAACCAGAGCGCGACCGTGAGGGCCACCACGACCCAGGCGAGGTCGGCGTGGAGCTGGCTGATCATCGTCCAGTTCAGCGGGATGCGCTCCACGTCGCTGGAGTCGCCCGCGTGTCGCCCCGAACCGGTGACGACCGTGCCGACCGCGACCAGCAGGCCCGCGGCGACCACCAGCAGCCAGGTCAGCTGGACCACGGCCTTGCCGACCAGCGGGCGCGGCGCGTCGTCGCCCTCGCGGGTGCGCTGCCAGGTCGTCATCGCGACCGTGAGGAGCGCGGTGGAGAGCAGGAAGTGCGCCGCGACCGTGTACGGGTTGAGGCCGACCAGGACGACGACGCCGCCCAGCACCGCGTTGCCCATCACGATCCAGAACTGGGCCCAGCCGAGCCGGGTGACCGAGCGCCGCCGGGGCTTGGCCGCGCGGGCCGCGACGATCGCCCAGCCGACGGCCGCGCACAGCACGTAGGTGAGCATCCGGTTGCCGAACTCGACGGCGCTGTGGAAGTTCATCTCGCCGGTCGGCGTCAGGCTCTGGTCGGTGCACTTGGGCCAGGTCGGGCAGCCGAGCCCGGAGCCGGTGAGCCGGACCGCGCCGCCGGTCACCACGATGACGACGGCCATGACGACGGCGCTGAGCGCCGCGCGCTGGACGGTCCGCGGGGACGGCGTCCACCGCTCGGCGATGAAGGCGAGCGGGTTGCGCACCGCCTGAGCCACATCGGCTCGGGTCACGTTCGGCATGGGCCCTATCGTAGGGGGCCGTTTGTGCACGTTTTCACGAGGGGGCCGGAACGAGCCGCCGGCCCCCGGCCGGACCGGCTACTCCCAGCGGAAGAACCGGGCCGCCGCACCGAGGCCCAGCACCGCCCAGACCGCCAGGATCCCCAGGTCGCCCCAGGGCATCGAGGCGCCGTGCTGGAGGACGTCGCGCAGCCCGTCGGAGAGGGCCGAGATCGGCAGCAGGCCGAGCGCGTCCCGCACGCCGTCCGGGAACTTGTCCATCGGCACGATGACCCCGCCGCCCACCAGCAGCAGCAGGAAGACCAGATTGGCGGCGGCGAGCGTCGCCTCGGCCTTGAGCGTGCCCGCCATCAGCAGCCCGAGCCCCGAGAACGCGGCGGTGCCGAGCACCAGGAGCAGCAGCACGGCAAGCGGGTTGCCGTGCGGCGACCAGCCGAGCGCGAGGGCGATCACGATCAGCAGGACGACCTGGAGCACCTCGGTGACCAGCACCGACAGCGTCTTGGCGGTCATCAGCGCCCAGCGCGGCAGCGGGGAGGCGCCGAGCCGCTTGAGCACGCCGTAGCGGCGCTCGAAGCCGGTGGCGATGGCCTGGCCGGTGAAGGCGGTGGACATCACGGCGAGCGCGAGGACGCCCGGTGTGAGGAAGTCCACGGACTTGCCCGCGCCGGTGTCGATGATGTCGACCCCGCTGAACAGCACCAGCAGCAGCGTCGGGATGACCACGGTGAGCAGCAGCTGCTCGCCGTTGCGCAGCAGCATCCGCGTCTCCAGCGCGGTCTGCGCGCTGATCATCCGGCCGACGGGCGCGGCCCCCGGCTTCGGCGTGTACGTACCAGCACCGGCGCTCATCGGCGCAGCTCCCTACCGGTCAGTTCCAGGAAGACGTCCTCAAGGGTGTGGCGCTCGACCGCGATGCCGTCGGGGAGCACGCCGTGCTGGGCGCACCAAGAGGTGACGGTGGCCAGCAGCTGGGGGTCCACGGTGCCGCTGATGCGGTACGCGCCCGCGGTGAGCTCGGCGGCGGCCGTGCCGTCGGGGAGCGCCTTGAGGAGCGAGGCGAGGTCGAGGCCGGGGCGGCCGGTGAAGCGCAGGGTGTTCTCGGCGCCGCCGCGGCAGAGCGTCTCGGGGGAGCCCTGGGCGACGACCTTGCCCGCGTCCACGATCGCCACGTCGTCCGAGAGCTCTTCGGCCTCGTCCATGAAGTGGGTGGTCAGGACGGTGGAGACGCCGTCGGCGCGCAGTTCGCGGACCAGGTCCCAGGTGGCGCGGCGGGCCTGCGGGTCGAGCCCGGCCGTCGGCTCGTCCAGGAAGACCAGTTCGGGGCGGCCGACCACGGCCATGGCGAGCGCCAGGCGCTGCTGCTGGCCGCCGGAGAGCCGCCGGTAGGTGGTGCGTCCGCACTCGCCGAGGCCCAGGCGCTCGATCAGCGCGGGCACGTCCAGCGGGTGGGCGTGCAGCTTGGCCATGTGGCGCAGCATCTCCTCGGCGCGGGCGCCGGAGTAGACGCCGCCCGACTGGAGCATCACGCCGATGCGCGGGCGCAGCCGCTCGGCCTCGGTGACGGGGTCCAGGCCGAGGACCCGGACGGTGCCCGCGTCGGGCCTGCGGTAGCCCTCGCAGACCTCGATGGTGGTGGTCTTGCCGGCACCGTTGGGGCCGAGGACGGCGGTGACGGTCCCGGCGGCGACCCGCAGGTCGAGGCCGTCCACGGCGGTCTTCGATCCGTACCGTTTGACCAGGCCGGTCACCTGGACGACGGACTCGCTCTTCATGACGAGCCAGTCTAGGCAGCGCGGGAAGGGCGCCGGACCGTGGGTCGGGGGTCGTACGGGGGCGTGGACGCGCGGGTGCGCGACCCTTGATTTCCGGCCGTCGAAGGGGCCGCGCGGCGGGTGTGCGGGGGCCGCCGGAAGCGATCCGCGGATGACGTGCGAAAACACCCCCCGTCCGGCCGTTACCCGAGGTCAAGCCGGTCGCGGGGGCTCAATTCGGGGGTGCCCCATTTGATCGATCAAAGATCGTTTCCGCAGGTCAGCTTAGGTATGCCTAAGTGATGCAGCGCACCGCTCGATGATCGCGACGTGGCTTGTCAGGCTCTGAGGAATTACGCAACAATGGTGTTGTGAAAAACGTCGGCGAGGCTCCGCAGGAGGAACTCGCGACCGGTGAGCGGTCCACCCGCAACCGGGTCGCGCGCTCCATCCTGGACCACGGTCCCTCCACCGTCGCGGACCTCGCGAAGCGGCTCGGCCTCACCCAGGCCGCCGTCCGCCGCCACCTCGACGCCCTGGTGGCCGACGAGGTCGTGGCCCCCCGCGAACAGCGGGTGTACGGGGCGCGGACCCGCGGCAGGCCCGCCAAGGTCTTCGCCCTCACGGACTGCGGGCGGGACGCCTTCGACCAGTCGTACGACAAGCTGGCCGTGGACGCGCTCCGCTGGATCGAGAAGTCCGCGGGCGGCGGCGCGGCCGGCGAGGAAGCCGTCGTCGCCTTCGCCCGGGCCCGTATCGAGTCCCAGGCGGAGAGCTACCGCGAAGCCGTGGCCGCGGCGCCGCCCGAGGAGCGGACCGAGGCCCTGGCCAGGGCCTTGACCGCCGACGGGTACGCTGCTACGGCGCGCAGCGCGCCCCTCCCCGGACGGGGCGAGCAGCTCTGCCAGCACCACTGCCCGGTCGCGCACGCCGCCGAGCAGTTCCCGCAGCTGTGCGAGGCGGAGACGGAGTTCTTCTCCCGCCTCCTCGGGACCCATGTGCAACGTCTGGCCACCATCGCCCACGGCGACGGGGTGTGCACGACGTTCATCCCGCACAGCGCACCACAGTCCCCGCAAGACACCGAATCAGCATCCACGAGCACGGCCGGGAGGAACCCCGCATGACTCTCCCCACGGAGACTGCCCACCCCGAACTTGAGGGCCTGGGCAACTACGAGTACGGCTGGGCCGACTCCGACGCGGCGGGCGCCGCAGCCAAGCGCGGGCTCTCCGAGGCAGTCGTCCGCGACATCTCGGCGAAGAAGAACGAGCCGGAGTGGATGCTGAAGCTGCGGCTCAAGGGCCTGCGGCTGTTCGGCAAGAAGCCCATGCCGAAGTGGGGCTCGGACCTCTCGGGCATCGACTTCGACAACATCAAGTACTTCGTGCGGTCCACCGAGAAGCAGGCGGAGTCCTGGGAGGACCTGCCCGAGGACATCAAGAACACGTACGACAAGCTCGGCATCCCCGAGGCGGAGAAGCAGCGCCTGGTGGCCGGTGTCGCGGCCCAGTACGAGTCCGAGGTCGTCTACCACCAGATCCGCGAGGACCTGGAGGCGCAGGGCGTCATCTTCCTCGACACCGACACCGCGCTGAAGGAGCACCCGGAGCTCTTCCAGGAGTACTTCGGCACCGTCATCCCGGTCGGCGACAACAAGTTCGCGTCGCTGAACACGGCCGTGTGGTCCGGCGGCTCGTTCATCTACGTGCCCAAGGGCGTCCACGTCGACATCCCGCTCCAGGCCTACTTCCGCATCAACACGGAGAACATGGGCCAGTTCGAGCGGACGCTGATCATCGTCGACGAGGACGCGTACGTCCACTACGTCGAGGGCTGCACCGCCCCGATCTACTCCTCGGACTCGCTGCACAGCGCCGTCGTCGAGATCATCGTCAAGAAGGGCGGCCGCTGCCGCTACACGACGATCCAGAACTGGTCGAACAACGTCTACAACCTGGTCACCAAGCGCGCCGTGGCGTACGAGGGCGCGACCATGGAGTGGATCGACGGCAACATCGGTTCCAAGGTCACCATGAAGTACCCGGCCGTCTACCTGATGGGCGAGCACGCCAAGGGCGAGACGCTCTCCATCGCCTTCGCGGGCGAGGGCCAGCACCAGGACGCCGGCTCCAAGATGGTCCACATGGCGCCGAACACCTCGTCCAACATCGTCTCCAAGTCGGTGGCGCGCGGTGGCGGCCGTACCTCGTACCGCGGTCTGGTCGAGATCGGCGAGGGCGCGGCCGGATCGAAGTCCAACGTGCTGTGCGACGCGCTGCTCGTCGACACGATCTCCCGCTCCGACACCTACCCGTACGTGGACGTCCGCGAGGACGACGTGTCCATGGGCCACGAGGCGACCGTCTCCAAGGTCTCCGAGGACCAGCTCTTCTACCTGATGAGCCGCGGTCTGACGGAGTTCGAGGCGATGGCGATGATCGTGCGCGGCTTCGTCGAGCCGATCGCCAAGGAGCTGCCCATGGAGTACGCCCTGGAGCTCAACCGGCTGATCGAGCTGCAGATGGAGGGCTCGGTCGGCTGACGACCGCTCCCCGTCCGGCAGTTGAGCAGATTCTGATTCAGGAAGAGAGCACTACGACAGCCATGGCTGAGGCTCAGAACATCCCGGCCGGTTCCACCACGGCCGGCTCGATCGCGGTGGCCGCCGAGTCGACCGTCGCCACGCGCATGAGCGCGCCCCCGTCCTTCGACGTCGCGGACTTCCCGGTCCCGCACGGCCGTGAGGAGGAGTGGCGGTTCACGCCGATGGCGCGGCTGCGCGGGCTGCACGACGGCACCGCGGTCGCCACCGGCGACGGCGTGCGGGTCGAGGTGACCGCCCCCGAGGGCGTCACCGTCGAGACCGTCGGCCGTGACGACGAGCGGCTCGGCCGGGCCGGCAAGCCGGTCGACCGCGTCGCCGCCCAGGCGTACTCGTCGTTCGAGAAGGCGTCGGTCGTCACCGTCGCCAAGGAGGCCGTCCTCAGCGAGCCGATCCGCATCGCCGTGCACGGCGAGGGCGGCACCGTCTTCGCGCACCAGGTCATCGAGCTCGGCGCGTTCGCCGAGGCCGTCGTGGTCATCGACCACACCGGCGACGCGGTCCTCGCGGCCAACGTCGACTACGTCCTGGGCGACGGCGCCAAGCTGACCGTCGTCTCCGTGCAGGACTGGGACGACAAGGCCGTCCACGTCGCCCAGCACAACGCGCTGGTCGGCCGGGACGCCTCCTTCAAGTCCGTCGTGGTCACCTTCGGCGGCGACCTGGTCCGCCTCCACCCGCGCGTCTCCTACGCGGGCACCGGCGGCGAGGCCGAGCTCTACGGCCTGTACTTCACCGACAAGGGCCAGCACCAGGAGCACCGCCTCCTGGTCGACCACAACACGCCGCACTGCAAGTCCAACGCCGTGTACAAGGGCGCCCTCCAGGGCGACGACGCGCACGCCGTGTGGATCGGCGACGTCCTCATCCAGGCCGCGGCCGAGGGCACCGACACGTACGAGATGAACCGCAACCTCGTGCTCACCGACGGCGCCCGCGTCGACTCCGTGCCGAACCTGGAGATCGAGACCGGTGAGATCGCCGGCGCCGGTCACGCCTCGGCCACCGGCCGGTTCGACGACGAGCAGCTCTTCTACCTGATGGCGCGCGGCATCCCGGCCGCCGAGGCCCGCCGCCTCGTCGTGCGCGGCTTCTTCGCCGAGCTCGTCCAGCAGGTCGGCGTCGCCGACGTCGAGGAGCGCCTGCTCGCCAAGATCGAGGCGGAGCTGGAGGCGTCCGTCTGATGTCCGCCTTCGTCCGCGCCTGCGCACTGAGCGAGCTGGAGGAGGACACCCCGGTGCGGGTGGAACTCGACGGCACGCCGGTGTCGGTCGTCCGCACCGCGGGCGAGGTGTTCGCGATCCACGACATCTGCTCGCACGCGAACGTCTCGCTGTCGGAGGGCGAGGTGGAGGACTGCCAGATCGAGTGCTGGCTGCACGGCTCCACGTTCGACCTCCGCACCGGCAAGCCGTCCGGCCTGCCGGCCACGCGACCCGTGCCCGTATACCCCGTAAAGATCGAAGGGGACGATGTTCTCGTCTCCGTGTCCCAGGAGAACTAAGTCCCCATGGCAACGCTTGAAATCCGCGACCTGCACGTCTCCGTGGAAGCCGAGAACGGCCCCCGGGCGATCCTCAAGGGCGTCGACCTGACCGTGAAGCAGGGCGAGACCCACGCCATCATGGGTCCCAACGGCTCCGGCAAGTCCACCCTCGCGTACTCGCTCGCGGGTCACCCCAAGTACACGATCACCGGCGGCACGGTCACCCTGGACGGCGAGGACGTCCTGGAGATGTCCGTCGACGAGCGCGCCCGCGCCGGCGTCTTCCTCGCCATGCAGTACCCGGTCGAGGTCCCCGGCGTCTCGGTCTCCAACTTCCTGCGCACCTCGGCCACGGCCGTGCGCGGCGAGGCCCCCAAGCTGCGCACCTGGGTGAAGGAGGTCAAGTCCGCGATGGAGCAGCTCCAGATGGACCCGGCCTTCGCCGAGCGCAACGTCAACGAGGGCTTCTCCGGCGGTGAGAAGAAGCGCCACGAGATCCTGCAGCTGGAGCTCCTCAAGCCGAAGATCGCGATCCTGGACGAGACCGACTCGGGTCTGGACGTCGACGCGCTGCGGATCGTCTCCGAGGGCGTCAACCGCGTCCGCGAGACCGGTGAGGTCGGCACCCTGCTGATCACGCACTACACCCGCATCCTGCGTTACATCAAGCCCGACTTCGTGCACGTGTTCGCGAACGGCCGCATCGCCGAGTCCGGCGGCGCCGAGCTCGCCGACAAGCTGGAGAACGAGGGCTACGAGGCTTACACGAAGGGCGGCGCTTCCGAGTGACGATTCTGCCGGGCCTCCTCGACACAGAGGCGATCCGCAAGGACTTCCCCTTGCTGGACCGTGTGGTCCACGACGGGAAGAAGATCGTGTACCTCGACAGCGCGGCGACTTCGCAGAAGCCGCGCCAGGTGCTCGACGCCCTGAACGAGTACTACGAGCGGCACAACGCCAACGTCCACCGGGGTGTGTACACGGTGGCCGAGGAGGCCACGGCGCTGTACGAAGGGGCGCGCGACAAGGTCGCCGCGTTCATCAACGCGCCCAGCCGCGACGAGGTGATCTTCACCAAGAACGCCTCGGAGTCGCTCAACCTGGTCGCCAACATGCTGGGCTGGGCCGACGAGCCCTACCGGGTGGACCACGAGACCGAGATAGTCATCACGGAGATGGAGCACCACTCCAACATCGTGCCCTGGCAGCTGCTCTCGCAGCGCACCGGCGCGAAGCTGAAGTGGTTCGGCCTCACCGACGACGGCCGTCTCGACCTCTCCAACATCGACGAGATCATCACGGAGAAGACGAAGATCGTCTCCTTCACGCTGGTCTCGAACCTGATGGGCACGGTCAACCCGGTCGAGGCGATCGTCCGCCGCGCGCAGGAGGTCGGCGCGCTGGTGTGCGTCGACGCCTCGCAGGCCGCGCCGCACATGCCGCTGGACGTGCAGGCCCTCCAGGCCGACTTCGTGGCCTTCACCGGCCACAAGATGTGCGGCCCGACGGGCATCGGCGTGCTGTGGGGCCGCCAGGAGCTGCTGGAGGACCTGCCGCCGTTCCTGGGCGGCGGCGAGATGATCGAGACGGTCTCGATGCACTCGTCGACGTACGCGCCGGCGCCGCACAAGTTCGAGGCGGGCACGCCCCCGATCGCGCAGGCCGTGGGCCTGGGCGCGGCCGTGGACTACCTCGCGGCCATCGGCATGGACAAGATCGCCGCGCATGAGCACGCGATCACCGAGTACGCGGTCAAGCGGCTGCTCGAAGTCCCCGACCTGCGGATCATCGGCCCCAGCACGGCCGAGGACCGGGGCGCGGCGATCTCCTTCACACTGGGCGACATCCACCCGCACGACGTGGGCCAGGTCCTCGACGAGCAGGGCATCGCGGTGCGGGTGGGCCACCACTGCGCCCGTCCGGTCTGCCTGCGCTACGGAATTCCCGCGACCACGCGAGCGTCTTTCTACCTGTACTCCACGCCCGCCGAGGTCGACGCCCTGGTGGACGGCCTGGAGCACGTACGCAACTTCTTCGGCTAGGGGTAGGACGTGAAGCTGGATTCGATGTACCAGGACGTCATCCTGGACCACTACAAGCACCCGCACGGGCGGGGCTTGCGGGACGGTGACGCCGAGGTGCACCACGTGAACCCGACGTGCGGGGACGAGATCACCCTGCGCGTGAAGTACGAGGGTTCGCGGATCTCGGACATCTCGTACGAGGGCCAGGGCTGCTCCATCAGCCAGGCCAGCGCCTCGGTCCTCAACGACCTGCTGGTCGGCAAGGACCTGGACGACGCGCGCCGGATCCAGGACGCCTTCCTGGAGCTGATGCAGTCGAAGGGCCAGCTGGAGCCGGACGACGCGATGGAGGAGGTGCTGGAGGACGCGGTGGCGTTCGCCGGCGTCTCCAAGTACCCGGCGCGCGTCAAGTGCGCCCTGCTGAGCTGGATGGCCTGGAAGGACGCGACGGCCCAGGCACTGGGTGCCGGAGCCGAGAGGAAGAGCGCATGAGCGAGAACGCGGAGGCCACGTTGAAGCCGGCCTCGGAGGAAGAAGTACGAGAGGCGCTGTACGACGTCGTCGACCCCGAGCTGGGCATCGACGTCGTCAACCTGGGCCTGATCTACGGCATCCACATCGACGACTCCAACGTCGCCACCCTGGACATGACCCTGACGTCGGCGGCCTGCCCGCTGACCGATGTGATCGAGGACCAGGCGAAGTCCGCGACCGAGGGCATCGTCAACGAACTCAAGATCAATTGGGTCTGGATGCCGCCGTGGGGCCCGGACAAGATCACGGACGACGGCCGCGAGCAGCTGCGCGCGCTGGGGTTCAACGTCTGATCCCACCCGCCCCACCCGTACGCCGGACGGCCCTCATGCGCTGCGACGCATGAGGGCCGTCCGGCGTTGTTCGCCTTCCGTACGTATCCCGTACGGCCGGAATTGGCGCACGCACACGACTCTTCTCGTCGACATCACGCCGACGAGAGGCCCCCAGTGCTGTATGACGTTTCCCGTGCCAAGCGCGTTGCCCTCGCGGCCGTGAGCGGGGCTCTTACGCTGTCCGCCATGGGTCTGAACGCCCCCGCGCACGCGGCCGGTTACGGCACCCCGACCCTCTCGCTCTCGGCCGGGTACCTCTCGGGTGCCGTGGGGGCGAGTGGGGACCCCGTGGTGACCGTGACCGTGGGGCAGAGCGGGGCCGACGCGTCCGCGCTCACCCTCGCCGCCTCCGCCAGCACCAAGGCGTCGGTCGCCGCGCCCGGCGACGTGAGCGTCACCGGGAGCGGGGCCACCCGGCAGGTCGCGGTGGCCGCGCGCGGGCGCGGCTACACCGACCTCACCCTCAAGCTGACGGGCCTCGGCGGCAAGAGCGTCACCAAGACGCTGCACTACGCCGCCTCCGCCGCCGTCCAGGACGGCCCGGACACCCGCTATCTGACCGGCTCCAGCGACGCCTCCGCCGCCGTCGACGTGGGCGGCGGGTACGCCGTGGTCGCCGACGACGAGTCCAACACGCTGCGGCTCTACGACCGTGCGAAGTCCGGTGCGCCCGTGAGGACCTGGGACTTCAGCTCCCAGCTCGGGGTCTCCAAGGAGATCGACATCGAGGGCGCGGCCCGGGTCGGCGACACCGTGTACTGGACCGGCTCGCTCGGCAACAACAAGGACGGCGAGTACAAGGCCGACCGCAACACCGTCTTCACCACCACCGTGACCGGATCCGGGGCGAACACCCAGCTCACCCTCGGCCGCTCCTACAAGAAGCTCCGCGACGACCTGGTCGCCTGGGACCGCGCCAACGGCGACCGGTACGGCTTCGCCGCCGGGACCGCCACGGGCCAGGTGCCCAAGCAGATCGACGGGTTCAACGTGGAGGGGCTGGAGTTCGCGCCCGGCTCGGCCACCACCGCGTACATCGGCTTCCGCGCTCCGCTGGTGCCCCCGGTGAACGGCGGCAGGGCGCTGATCGTGCCCGTCACCAACTTCGACAAGGTGCTGGGCAGCGGCGCCAAGGCCGTCTTCGGGACGCCCGTCGAGCTGGACCTGGGCGGGCTGAGCATCCGGGACATCCGCAAGAACGCGGCCGACCAGTACCTGATCGTCGCCGGCTCGTGGGCGGCCGACGACAACTCCGACCCGTACGCGCTCTACTCCTGGGACGGCGTCGCCGCGCACGCCCCGGTCAAGCTGCGCTCCCTGCCCACCAGCGACCCGGGCGGCTGGGAGGCCGTGGTGGACGTGCCGGACCTGACGGTGCCGGGCGCCCGCGCCCAGCTGATCACCGACGACGGGTCGGCCGATCTGTACGGGGACGGCACCGAGGCCAAGGACCTCACGCACCCCGAGTGGAAGAAGTCCCGCGCCACCTGGTTCACCGTCACCGGCTGACCGGCTGACCGGCTGACCGCCGCCGCCCCGCCCCGGCCGCCCGGACCCGCCGTCCGGGTACGGTCGGGGCATGGCCTGCGACCAGGGAACGTGCGACTGATGGCCCGCCGGTACGACCCCGAACGGCGGCGCCGCATCATCGACGCGGCGATCCGGGTGGTCGGCGAGCGCGGCATCGCCGGGCTCAGCCACCGCAGCGCCGCCGCCGAGGCCGATGTGCCGCTGGGCTCCACCACGTACCACTTCGCCACCCTCGACGAGCTGCTGGTCGCCGCGTTGCGCCAGGCCAACGAGGGGTTCGCCGCCGTGCTCCGCGACCGCGGGGCGCTGGCGGCGCCGGGCGTGGACGTGGCCGCCGAACTGGCCCGGCTGATGGGCGAGTGGATCGCGGGGGACCGGGCGCGGGCGGAGCTGGAGTACGAGCTGTATCTGGCGGCGCTGCGGCGCCCCGCGCTGCGGCCGGTGGCGGCCGAGTGGACCGAGGGCGTGGCCGAGCTGCTGGCCCCCCACACGGACCCGGTGACGGCGCGCGGCCTGGTGGCCCTGATGGACGGGATCTGCCTCCAGGCGCTGCTCACCGGCGGCGACTACGACGAGGAGTACGCGCGCGTGCTGCTCTCCCGGCTGCTGCCCTGATGGCACACCCGGCCGTCCACCCCACCGTTCACCCAGTCGTTGTGTACGGGTGTACGCATCGCTGTGTACGCTCGGCGCATGCCCTATGTCCTGCTTTCCTGCGCCATCGCATCGGAGATCGCCGCGACCTCCGCGATGAAGTACAGCGAAGGCTTCACCAGGCTCTGGCCCTCGCTGGTCACCGTCTGCGGATACCTCCTCGCCTTCTATCTGCTCTCGCTCACCCTGAAGTCGATGTCGGTGGGCACCGCGTACGCGATCTGGTCCGGCGCGGGCACGGCCGTCATCGCCGTGATCGGCATGGTCTTCCTGGGCGAGACGATGACGGCCGCCAAGCTCGCCGGGATCGCGCTGGTCATCGGCGGGGTGGCGCTGCTCAACCTCGGCGGCGCGGCGCACTGAGTCCGCCGCGCGCCGCCCCCGCCCGGCTCACGCCCCGGCGGCCCCCCGCACCACCGCCAGTGCCGCCCGCACGCTCTCCTCGACATCGGTGATCGGGTACAGCGCCTCCACCACCGTGCGGTCCCGGTCGACCACCAGCGTCAGCCGCTTGAGCCGGCTCACCCCGGCCGTGCGGAACGTCGGCAGCCGCAGCGCCGCCGTCAGCGTCAGCTCCGCGTCCGACAGGAGCGGGAAGCGCAGCCGCTCCTTGTCCGCGAACGCCCGCTGCTCGTCCGGGCGCTGGGTGGACACCCCGTGCACGGTCGCGCCCGCCGCCGTGAACTCCGCCAGCTGGTCGCGGTAGGTGCACGACTCCAGCGTGCACCCGGGCGCCCCCGGGATCCCGGCCCAGCCGGGCGGGTACGACTCCTTGCGGGCGTAGGCGCCCGGGAAGAGGTACAGGACCGTGTGCGGGGTGTCCGGCGACACCGGGTCGCGCGGCTCCCCGTCGAAGTCGGTCAGCAGGAGCGCCGGCACCTTCGTGCCCACCAGCTCCCGTACCCGCTCGGTCTCCCCGGACGTCTCGGTCGCCGTGGCCATCGTCTCTCCTTCTCCCAGCACCCAGGTGTCTCCCCAGTCCTGGAGTGCGATCAGTACGGGCAGCAGGGCACGGCCGCGGGGGGTGAGCCGGTACTCGTACCGCACGGGGCGGTCCTGGTACGGCTCCCGCGTGAGGACCTCGGTCTCCACGAGCAGCTTCAGCCGTTCGGCGAGCACCTTGCGGGACATGCCGAGCTCCCGCTGGAGCGCGTCGAACCGGTGCACCCCGCGTGCGGCGTCGCGCACGATCAGCAGGGTCCACCAGTCGCCGACGACGTCGAGGGCCTGGGCGATGGCGCAGTGCTCGTCATGGAGGCGAGTGCGTTGGGGCATGCCGCCATCCTTCCGTACGGTCCGGCCGTACGCCGTTGACCTGCGGCCCCCATGCTGACATAGTCCGTTCCCATAAGGAACTCACTCCGGGTTCCGGCTCGTACGACACCAGGGGGGACGTCGTCGTGAAGACCTTGCGCGCGGTGCCCAGAACCGTCCGGATGCTCTGCTTCGGCATCTTCTTCAACGCGGTCGTGAGCTTCACGTTCGTCTACCTCTTCGTCTATCTGACCGGCCCGCGCGGACTGGGCGTCGCCCAGGCCGGGCTGATCGGCGGGATCGGCGGAATCGGCCTGGTCGCCGGGAACTTCACCGGCGGCTGGTTCGGCGACCGCTACGGCCACCGCCGCGCCCTGCTCGCCGGAGCCCTGGTCAGCGGCAGCCTGCTGGCCGTCCTCGCGCTGCTGCCCACCCCGGTCCTGATCGCCGCGCTCCCGCTGGCCCAGTACGCCTCCGGAGTCGTCCGGGCCGCCAACTCGGCGCTGGTCGCCGTCGGCGTCCCCGAGGGCAGCCGCCGCCAGGGCTTCGCCGTGATGCGGTTCGCCTCCAACGCGGGCTTCACCGTCGGACCGCCGCTGGGCGCGCTCGTCGCCGCCCACTGGTCCTACGACTGGCTCTTCGCCGCCGACGGCATCGGCACCCTGCTCTTCGCCGCCTACGCGGCCCGGGTGCTGCCCGCCCGCGCCGCCGCCCCCGCCCGGCCGGGCCACGAACGGGCCGAGCGCGGCCTGTGGCAGGAGCTGCGGATGCGGCCCGCCGTGCTCGTCCTGCTCGCCGCGATCGTCTGCGTCGACCTCGTCTACCGCCAGCAGTACTCCACCCTGCCCGTCTTCCTCGCCGACCACGGCATGGACGCCCATGTCTACGGCTGGCTGATCGCCGTCAACGGCGGTGTGATCCTCTGCCTCGAACTGCCCGCCGTGCACGCCCTGCGCGGCCGGGCCCCGCTCCCGGTGATCGGCTGCGGGCTGCTCCTGGTCGGCCTCGGCTACGCGCTGCTCATCCCGGGCGCCTCGCTCGGCTGGGCCCTCGCGCTGATGGTGTCGCTCACCCTCGGCGAGATCCTCTACAAGACCACCGCCACCGCCTACGTCGCCGACCAGGCGCCCGCCCACGCCCAGGGCCGCTTCCAGAGCCTGTACGCCGGTGCCTCCATCAGCGGGCAGGTGCTGGCCCCGCCGCTCGGCGGCGCCCTCTACACCGCCGCGCCCGCCCTGCTGTGGCCGCTGTGCGCCGTCCTGGCGGGCCTCGCCGGGCTCGCGGTGCTGCGGGCGGGGGGTTCGCGGGCGCCGCTGACCGGGGCCGACGCGCGCTCGTCACTTGAGACCGGTTCGCCCCGGCGGGCCGCCGCCGGTTAGGTTCTGTGCCATGACCGACACGACTGCTACTGCTTCTCGCTCCACCGGCGCCGTCGCCGCCGGCCTCGCCACCCTCGCCGGCGACGGCACCGTTCTCGACACCTGGTTCCCCGCCCCCGAGCTGGCCGCCGAAGCCGGCCCGGCCGGCACCGAGCGCCTCACCGCCGACCAGGCCACCGCCCTCCTCGGCAAGGGCGCCGCCGCCGCGCTCGGCGTCGACGAGCGCCGGGGCGTCGAGGTCGTCGCCGTCCGTACGGTCATCGCCTCGCTCGACGACAAGCCGCTGGACGCGCACGACGCCTACCTGCGGCTGCACCTGCTCTCGCACCGCCTGGTCAAGCCGCACGGCCAGAACCTCGACGGCCTCTTCGGCCTGCTCGCCAACGTCGCCTGGACCTCGCTGGGCCCGGTCGCCGTCGACGAGCTGGAGACGGTGCGGCTGAACGCCCGCGCCGCCGGACTCCACCTCCAGGTGACGTCCGTCGACAAGTTCCCGCGCATGACCGACTACGTGGCCCCCAAGGGCGTCCGCATCGCCGACGCCGACCGGGTGCGCCTCGGCGCCCACCTGGCCGAGGGCACCACCGTCATGCACGAGGGCTTCGTGAACTTCAACGCGGGCACGCTCGGCACGTCCATGGTCGAGGGCCGCATCTCCGCCGGTGTCGTCGTCGGCGACGGCTCCGACATCGGCGGCGGCGCCTCCACCATGGGCACCCTGTCGGGCGGCGGCAACGTCCGCATCGTCATCGGCGAGCGCTGCCTGGTCGGCGCGGAGGCGGGCGTGGGCATCGCGCTGGGCGACGAGTGCGTGGTCGAGGCCGGGCTCTACGTCACCGCGGGCACCCGTGTGACGATGCCCGACGGCCAGATCGTCAAGGCCCGTGAGCTCTCCGGCGCCTCGAACATCCTGTTCCGCCGGAACTCGGTCACCGGCGCCGTCGAGGCCCGGCCCAACAACGCGGTGTGGGGCGGGCTCAACGAGGTCCTGCACGCGCACAACTGAGGCGCCGCGAGGGCGCGTCCGGCCACGCACACCGCGCGGCCGGACGCGCGCCGCGCTCCTACGGCGCGGCCATCAGAGCGGCGTGCGCCCTGCGCAGCGCCCCGGCCTGTTCCGCGGTGGCGGGCCGCAGGGGCTCCCGCACCGGGCCGCCCAGCAGCGCCTTCGCGGTCACCGCGCCCGGCAGGCCCGCCGCCATCATCAGCTCCGCCAGCGCGAGCGTGCGGTGGTTGAGACGGGCCGCCTCCGCCGGGTCGCCCTTGTCGTGGGCGTCGAGCGGGGCCCGCAGCTGCCCCGGCGCCACGTTCGCCACCGTGCTGACGTATCCCGCGCCCCCCACCGCGTACAGCGGCAGGTTCAGCTCCTCGCAGCCCGAGTAGTACGCCAGCGAGGTGCGGCCGATCACCTTGGTGGAGCCCAGCAGGTCGTACGCGCAGTCCTTGACCGCCACGATCCGCTCGTGCTCCGCCAGCCGCAGCAGCGACTCCGTGCCGATCCGCACCCCGGTCCGGCCCGGGATGTCGTACAGCATCACCGGCAGCGCCGTGGCGTCCGCGACCGTACGGAAGTGGGCCTCCACCGCGTCCTGCGGCGGGCGGCTGTAGTACGGCGTGACCACCAACAGGCCGTCCGCGCCCGCCCGTTCGGCCGCGCGGGCCAGCTCCACGGTGTGCCGGGTGTCGGCGCTGCCCACCCCTGCCACGACGGGCACGTCCGCGCCGACCGCCTCGCGCGCCGCCCGCACCAGCGCGGTCTTCTCCGCGTCGGAGGTGGTCGGGGCCTCACCGGTGGTGCCGTTGAGGACCAGGCCGTCGCAGCCCTCGGCCACCAGGTGCGCGGCGAGCCGCCGGGCGGCGTCGAGGTCGAGGCCGCCGTCGGCGGCGAAGGGCGTGACCATGGCGCACAGTGCGCGCCCGAAAGGGCGGGAAGTACTCATTCCCGAAGTCTCGGGCCGACGGGCGTGAAGGTCTACTGAGAGTTTCTCCCGGATATTCATCAGCATCGCTGAACTGTGGGCGGACCGCGCGCTCTTGGCGACCGGCGGCCCTTGCGTCACCATGAGAAGCCGGTGTGCCCCCTCCAGGAGGTCGACATGAAGCTCGGCAAGGCTCTCGCCACTGGTGTCGCGGAAGAACGGCCCGAGGAGGCCGAGGCCGTACGGGCCGAGGCGCCCGTGCCCGAAGAGGTTCCGGCCGAGGTCCCGGCCGAGGTGACGGCGGCCCGATGAGGCTGCGGCTCCCCGAGGAACGCCCGACGGAGCCGCCCATCGGCTACAAGATCGCCCGCGCGGCGCTCTCCCAGGACGGCTCCCGGGCCGGGTTCCTCGGCGTCTCGCTCGGCGCCGCCCTGCCCTACGGGGTGCTCGACGACGCGGGCTGCGCCTACGGCCGGCGCCACCGCCCGCCCTCGCGCCGGTGCGACTGCGGCTTCCACTGCCTGCACCGGCGCGCCGAGGCGGCGGCGCTGACCTGCGTGGGCGAGCACCGGGGCGCGCTGCTGCTCGAAGTCGCGGTGCTGGGCCGCTACATCAGGTTCGAACGCGGCATGCGGTACGCCCGCCAGCGGGTGCGCACCGCCACCGTCGGCCCCTGCCGCTGCGGACGCCCGGCCACCGGGCTCGCCGACGCGGGCTGGGGGCGGCCCGGCTGGCGGGTCGTGGAGCCGGTGTGCGCGGTGTGCGCGGGGCAGCGGGCCACCGTGTCGTTCGCCGACTTCGCCGGGCGCGCGGGCGCCGGGCTGAAGCTGTGCGCGGGGCCCGCCGAGGAGACGGGCGCCGCCGCGCCCGGCCGGACCGTGCCGGAGCTGGCCGCCGAGGCGGCGCTGCTCCAGGCCCGGCTCGACTGGTTCCAGAGCGAGTTGGCGCGCCTCGGCGACAAGGAGGCGTGAGCGGGTCCGCCCCGACAGCGCGAGGGGCGGGGTGACGGGCGCCGCCTTCCGCCGCCGTCACCCCGCCCCGGCCGTCGCTACGGGCGGAAGCGGATGACCTGCGGGTCGTGGTCGCTGGTCTGGTCCGCGAACTCCGCGTTGATGTGCACGCTGTCGTAGTCGAAGTCCCGGATCGCCGGGCTGTGCAGGATCTGGTCGAGCACCTGGGTGTTGCCCTGGTACACGTAGGAGTAACGCTCCTTCTTCGGCAGCGCGCGGAACGCCGAGCGCAGCGCGCCGCCGTCCTCCAGCGCCTTGGTGGTGCCCGAGAAGTCGAAGTCGTTGATGTCGCCGAGGGCCAGGACCCGGGCGTGCTTGTCGACCGCGAGGAGCTGCTTCACGAACCCGTTGACGGCCTGCGCCTGGAGCAGCCGCTTGGCCTCCGAGGAGCGCGGGACCGGCTGGTGCTGCGAGACCAGGCCCTCGTCGCCGCCCTTGGAGGAGAAGTGGTTGGCGATCACGAAGACCGTCTTGCCCTTGAAGACGAACTCGCCCGCGAGCGGCTTGCGGCTGTCCGCCCACGCCGGGTTCGCCGGGTCGATCCGGCCGGGGGAGAGGGTGAGGGCCGGGCGGCCCTTGGTGCCGGTGACGCCGACGGCGGTCTTGTAGTCGCCGCCGGGGCGGTCGGTGAAGGAGACCCGCGCCGGGTTGAAGAGGAAGCCCTGGCGGATGTTGCCGCCAGGCTCGCCGCCGTCCTTCAGGTTCTCCGGGTCGATCGAGCGCCACTGGTAGGCGGGGCCGCCCTTGGCGAGGATCGCGTCCGTGAACTTCTTGACCGTGACGGAGGCGTCGACCGTGCCGTCGTTCTTGGCGCCGTTGTTGTCCTGGATCTCCTCCAGGGCCACGATGTCGGGCGAGGCGAGGTGGGTGACGATGCCGTCGGCCAGCGCGTCGAACTTGGACTGCGGGTCGGTCGGGTCCAGGTTCTCCACGTTGTAGGTTGCGACCGCGAGCTCACCGGTGCGCTGCTTGCGGGTGCTCTCCCGCTTGAGGCCGTTGTCCTTGACCGTGCCGAGCGTACGGGCGGTGATCGTGTACCCGCCGAACTGGTTGAAGTCCAGCGGCCCCTCGGTGGTGCCGGTGAGCGTGTCGCCGACGTTCGCGGTGGGGAACGGCTGCTGGGCGGTCGGCACCAGGCTCTGGACCTGGAGGCGGCCGGTGTTCTGGTCGTCGTAGGACGAGTAGAGCGTGCCGCCCCGCTTGGTGCGGTTCTCGTGCGGCTTCACGGTGACCCACAGCTCGCTGTACGGGTCGGTGGCGCCGACGATCCGCGAGGTGCCGATGCGGACGTTCATGCCCTCCAGGGACTCGTAGTAGTCCAGGGCGTACTTCTTCGGCTTCAGGGTCAGGTTGTTGACGCTGTTGCCGGCGGCCGGGTCGCCCGCCGGGGTGTAGCGGTCGGGCACCGAGCGGGCCGTGATCACGACCGGGGCGGGCAGCGCGTTGCCCGAGGAGACGACCGTCACGGCCGGCTTCGATATCTGGGTCAGCGACTGGTTGCCGGAGGAGAGGCCGCCCGGGACGTACTCGGTGACCGTGCCCGAGACCGTCACCGCGTCACCGACGGCCACCTTCGGCGCCGAACTGGTGAAGACGAAGATGCCCTCGCTGGTCGCCGGGTCGGCGTCCGGCGTCGTGTCCTGGAACCAGAAGCCCTTCGACGAGCCGTACGTCCGCACGCCGGTGACGACGCCGGGCACGTCCGCCACCTGCTGGCCGGCCAGCGGCGAGGTGCGGGTCGTGCCCTGGATGTCGTGGATGCGGACCGCGGTGGCGGTGGCGGTGGCGGCCGGGTCGGCGGCGGCGGACGAACCGGCGGCCAGCAGACCGGCGCCCAGCGCGGCGGCGACGACGGCGGAGACGGCGGCGGATCTCGGAACGGGCATCAACAAACTCCGGGGGGTGAGGGTCAGGTGCACGTGCGGGTGCGGTGCTGCTCAGGTGTGCAGCAAGTTCTACGCGCGTCAATCTCTTGGCTGAGCGGGGCAGTTGTCAAGGGTCGCCGGGTGGCCGGAATTCGACGGCCGGATGAACGGCCGGGTCCGGGGTGCCCCGGGCCGTCCCGGATTCCCGGACGCAACCGCCGCCGCCCCCGGCCGGAACGCGCCGGAGGCCGTGCCGCGTACCGGGGCCGGGCGCGGCGATACCCGGCGAAATGCGTCTACGCTGGGTCCCTCTCGCACCACACCGCTTCCCCCGAGGAGTACGTCACAGATGTCCGGAGACCGCCCCACCCTGCCGCCGGTGCGGCTGCACTCCGAGGCCGAGCTCGCGCGGGAGGCGCTGGCCGCCCCGCTGCTGGCCCGCGCGGTCCGGCTGGCCCGCTGGGCCGGGCCCGGCACCCGCGTCGGCGCCGGGGGCGAGCTCGTGGAGGAGCAACTGCCCGCCGCCGCGGCCGAGCTGGGCCTGACCGCCGACGAGGACGGCGCGGCCGAGGCCAGCGAGGCGTGGCGGGTGGCCGTCGACGCGGGCCTGGTGGAGGTCGAGGACCCCGAGGACGAGGACGGCGAGGGCACCGCCGCACCCGGCGAGAGCCTGGCCCTGCTCACCTCCGGCTCCCCGCAGGACGTCCTCACCACCTGGCTCGACGCGTTCGACGCGGTGTTCGCGGACGCGACCGCCCCGGTGCTCGACGACTTCGCCGACCTCATCGGCGACGACGGCGAGATCGACTTCGACCGGCTGGACTGGGACCCCCAGGCCGAGGCCGACTTCCTGGAGGGCGTGCTCGGCAACCTCTACCTGCTCACCGTCACCGAGGGCGGCGCGGGCGAGGGCCCGGTGCCGCTGCCCGCGCTGGCCGCCTCGATGATCGTCCCGGACGACATGGGCGAGCCCACCGACGACATCCTGGAGCAGGTGTCGGACGCGATGATGCGCCTCGACGACCAGTTCCGCCTCCTGGAGCCGATCGGCCTGGTCGCGTACCGGCCGGTGGACGAGGCCCTGATGGCCGAGGAGGGCGAGGAGCCCGCCCCGCCCGTCGACGACGAGGACGTCGCCCGGTACGGCATGGTCCGCCTCACCCCGCTCGGCCTCTACGGCGTACGGGCCCGGATGCTGGAGGCGGGCGTGGACGCCCCGGCCGTCGGCGACCTCGCGGACAAGGGCGCGGACGTGCTGCTCGACGGGATCGCCTACTACCCGGAGGCGGCGGCCCGCGCCGAGACCGAGCAGTGGCTGGCGCGGCACGAACTGCCCGGCGCGGTCGCCGAGTTGCTGGCCGCCGCCCGCGGCTCGGACGAGCGCGGGCCGCTGCGCCGGCTCCACTGCCAGCAGGCGCTCGCGCTCACCGGCGCGGAGGCGGAGCCCGCGCTGCGCGCCGTCCTGGACGACGTCGAGCTCGGCGGCCTCGCCCGGGTCTGGCTCGCCGAGCGGGGCGCGGCGGACGTTCCGGCGCCGCCGGAGTCGATGGTGTTCTGGCTGGCCGTCGACACGATCGCCGCGCAGCTGGCGGTCGACGGGGACCTGGAGGAGCTCCAGGGGCTGGTGGAGGGGCTGGTCGGCCAGCACAGCGGGTTCTTCGACGCGGCCTGGCGGGTCGACCATCCCGCCACGGCGGACGTCCTGGAGGCGATGGGGCGGTTGCACCCGGAGAAGAAGGTGGCGAAGGAGGCCCGGAAGGCCGCCTTCAAGGCGCGGTCGCGGGCGTAGCGCCCCTTTTTGGGCCCGGAGTTCGTCTGCGGGCCGGTGGGGGCCGCTCGCGCAGTTCCCCGCGCCCCTTTCGGCCCGGAGTTTGTCTGCGGGCTGTCTCCAACTGGTCGCGCAGTTCCCCGCGCCCCTCAAATGCGCCCCTTCGGGGCGCCCCGAAGGGGCGCGGGGAACTGCGCGAGCAACTCGCCACGGTCCGCAGGTGGACGGCGGCCGGTTTTTAGGGGCGCGGGGAACTGCGCGAGCAACTCGCCACGGTCCGCAGGTGGACGGCGGCCGGTCTTTTGGGGCGCGGGGAACTGCGCGAGCAACTCGCCACGGTCCGCAGGCGGGCGGCGGCCGGTCTTTTGGGGGCGCGGGGAACTGCGCGAGTGGCCCCCACCGGGCCGCAGGTGGAGGGCGGCCCCCCAGGGGCAAGGGAGTTGGGGTGGGCGACACCCCGTGTTGGCGCGGGGTTCGCCCGCCCCCGGGACCCTGGCCGCGCCCCCCGCCCTCTCCGCACCCCCGTCAGGAGACCCGCGATGTCGCTCAGCCGCAGGGAGTTCGCCAGGAATTCCGCCCTCACCGGCGCCGGAGTCGCCCTCACCGGCACGGTCGGCGCGCTGGCCACGGCGCCCGGCGCCCTCGCCGCCGAGGAGTACGGCCCGGCCGGGCACGGGCACCCCCACGAGCCGGGCTACGGCCCCCTGCTGCCCGACCCGAAGGGCGTACTCGCCCTGCCGAAGGGCTTCTCGTACCGGATCGTCACCCACAGCGGCGTCACCAGGCTGGAGTCCGGCGAGACGACCCCCTCCAACCACGACGGCACCGCCGCCTTCGAGGGCGCGCGCGGGGCGGTCCTGCTGGTCAACAACCACGAGCTGAAGGGCCCGCGCCAGAACTGGCCGCACCCGGTGCCGCTCACCGAGGGGCTGGTGTACGACCCGGCCGCGTCCGGCGGCTGCACGGTCGTCGAGGTGCGCCCGCACGGCGGCCCGGTCGCCGAGTGGGTCGGCATCGCGGGCACCTCCACCAACTGCGCGGGCGGCGCCACCCCTTGGGGCACCTGGCTGACCTGCGAGGAGACCGAGGACCGTGCCGGGTTCAACGGGATGACCAAGGACCACGGCTACGTCTTCGAGGTCGACCCCCACGACCGGCGCGCCAACCGCGCCCCGCGCCCGGTCAAGGCGCTCGGCCGGTACGCCCACGAGGCCGTGGTCGTCGACCCCCGGCGCGGCCACCTCTACCTCACCGAGGACGCCTCCGGCCCCAACGGCCTCCTCTACCGCTGGACCCCGCCGCACGGCTTCAAGCACGGCCGGGGCCGCCTGCGCACCCTCGCCGACGACGCCGGGGTGCTCCAGGCCACCCGCTGCTTCGACACGGGCGGCCGGTTCGTGGACGACCTCTCGCGCGCCACGAGGACCGGCACGGTGTACGGGGTGGACTGGGTCGACGTGCCCGACCGCGACGCCCGCACCACCTCCGTGCGCAAGCAGTTCACCGGCGAGCAGGTCACCCGCGCCCGCAAGCTGGAGGGCATGTGGTGGGGCGACGGCGGCGCGTACCTCGTCTCCTCGTACGCCCGGGACGAGTCCCCGGTGCCCCACGACGGCCAGGTGTGGTTCTACGACCCGCGCCGCCGGACCCTCACCCTGAAGGTGCTGCTCGGCGTCAACCCGGACCCCGGCGCGGACGGCGCGTTCGACGGCCCGGACAACATCACGGTCTCCCCGTACGGCGGTCTGGTCATCGCCGAGGACGGCGAGGGCGTGCAGCACCTGTTCGGCGCCACCGACTCCGGCCGCACCTACCCGATCGCCCGCAACGAGCTCAACCAGGGCACCGAACAGGAGCCGGAGTACAGCGAGTTCACCGGGGTGACCTTCTCGCCCGACGGCCACACCCTGTTCGCGAACATCCAGGAACCGGGCATCATGCTGGCCATCACCGGCCCCTGGCGCCGCCAGCCCCGCTAGGCCCGCTCCGGGCCGGGGGCCGCGCCCGTCAGACCGGCCCGTCGTACGCCCGTATCGCCTCCGTGCCGATACGGGCGTACCAGCCCGTCGCGTCCGCCGCGAGCCCGCTCACCCGGTCCGGGAGCGTGCGGGCCGTCCGGGCGCGGCCGTCGGCCAGGCGCAGGGCGGTGCAGACGGCGCCCGCCGCCGCGTACACCGTGGGGCCCGCCACCACCGGCGGGAGCTGGGCGACCCCGCCGCCCACCCGCGCGCTCCAGCGGACCCGGCCGCTCGCCGCCGCCAGCGCCTCCAGGGTGTCCGCGTCGCGCCAGTGCAGCAGCAGGCCGCCGCCGGTCACCGGCGCGCGGGCCCCGCCGAGCCGTCCGGGCCAGCTCACGTCCAGACCGACGGTCGGCCGCGACCAGCGGCGGCGCACGTCGTCGGGCGCGAACCCGTACAGCCGGTCCCCGGCGGCCAGCAGCAGGGTGCCCGCCACCGGGGCGAGCGCGGTCGCGCCCGCCGGCAGCCCCACCCCCTCCAACTGGCCCCCGCCCTTGACCACTTGCCCGTCCCCGGCCCCGAGCAGCACCACCCGGCCCGCCGTGGTGAGCAGCGCGAACCGGTCCGCCGACGCACACAGCGCGAGCACCGCCCCGTCGGCCCCGGTCGGCGCGTACGTCCAGCGCGTCACCCCGTCCGCCACGCCCGCGCAGACCACCGGACCGTACTGGCCGGGCGCGGGGGCCAGCAGCAGGGCCCCGCCGAGCACGGCGGGCGGCGCGGTGGCCGGGCCAGGCGGACGGCTCCAGCGCACCCGGCCGGTCGCCGGGTCCAGGGCCCGCACGGCGCTGGTGGTGGACGTGGCGGCGTACGAGCCGATCAGCAGCCCGCCCGCCGAGGTGAACCAGCCGGGCACGGAGGCGGGGCGCGGAGGCGCCAGCCGCAGGGCGCCGTCGGACAGGCGGACGGCGGGCAGCCCCAGGTCCGGCGCCAGCAGCAGCGGGCCGGACACCCCCCACCGGCCGCCGACCCCGTCGGACGCCCGCCGCCAGCCGACCGCGCCGTCCCCGGCAGCCCGCGCCTCCACCACACCGGTGGCCGGGGATGCCGAGTCGGTGCCGTGGACCAGCAGCGAGGACCCCGTCGCCAGCATCGCCCGCACCGCCCCGGGGCCGGGCTCCAGGGTCCAGCGGGTCCCGTCCCGCCCGGCGCGCACCACCGGCCGCCGGCCCGTCCCGGACTCCGGGCCCGGGTGCGAGGGCCGCAGCACCGCGTACGCGAACAGCCCGGCCAGTCCCGCCCCGCCGGCCAGCAGCAGCCCGCGCCGGGCCGTCTCGCGGCGGTGTCCGGTCTCCGAGGCCGCGGGCGGCGGCCCGGTCCCGGCGGGCGGGGGAGCGTCGGCGGGCTCCGGGACCGGCTCGTCGGTGAGGACCAGCGAGCGCACCGGCTCCTCGCGCCACCACAGCGGCGGCCGGGGGTCGCGCAGCGCCCGCAGCACGGTCCGCACGGTCGGCCGGGACGCGGGGTCCTTGTCCAGGCAGCGCGCCACCACGTCGCGCAGTCCCGCCGTGCGCGAGACACCGGCCAGGTCCGGCTCCTCGTGGACGGCCCGGAACAGCAGGACCGCCACCGCGCCGGTGCCGAAAGGATCGCGGCCGGTCGCCGCGTACGCCAGCACCGCGCCCAGGGCGAACACATCGGCGGCGGCCGTGGCCGGCGGCCCGTCCCCGGCGATGAGTTCGGGTGCAAGATAGCCCGGGGTGCCCAGCGTCGAGCCCGCCTCGGTGAGGCCGCCGCGCCCCACCGCGCGGGCGATGCCGAAGTCGATGACCCGCGGCCCGTCCGCCGTCACCAGCACGTTGGAGGGTTTGAGGTCGCGGTGGACCAGGCCCGCCGCGTGGATCCGGGTGAGGGCCTCGGCGAGGGCCGAGCCGAGCGCCCGTACCGCCGCCGGGCGCAGGGCGCCGCTCCGGGCCACCGCCCGGCTCAGCGTCACGCCCGGCAGGAACGCCGTCGCCAGCCACGGCACCGCGGAGTCCGGGTCGGCGTCCAGGACGGCCGCCGTGTGCGCGCCGGTCACCGCCCGGGCCGCCGCCGCCTCGCGCCGGAACCGCTCCCGGTAGTGCGGGTCGTCCGCGAGGTGGGCGTGGACGGTCTTCACCGCCACCAGGCGCCCGCCGGGCGTGCGCCCCAGGTACACCTGCCCCATGCCGCCCGCGCCCAGCCTGCCCAGCAGCCGGATCCCGCCCAGCGCGCGGGGGTCGCCGGGAAGCAGCGGGTCGCTCACACCGGGCCGTCCGGGCCGTGGAACGTGGTGAGGACCGTACCGACGAAGACGTGCACCAGGGAGCCCCCGGCGGCGGCGCGCAGCTCGCCGGTGCCCGTGAAGGGCGCGGCCCACGCCGTCTCGCCCGTCGCCGGGTCCAGGGCGTGCACGCCCCACTTCGGCCCGCCCAGGGCGGGCTGGTCGGTGCCCGGCTCCGGGCCGGTGGCGTAGAGCCGTCCGTCCGCGAGCAGCGGCGGCTCCTCGGCGTCCCCGCCCAGCCGGGCCACGTCCGTGCGCAGCCAGCGGGTCCGGCCGGTGGCCGCGTCCAGGGCGCTGATCTCGGCGTACGAACCGGCGTGCACCAGGCCGCCGGTGGCCCTCGGGGTCACCGAGACGGAGTCGGTGACGCCCCGGGACCAGAGGGTGGTCCCGGTCGCCAGCTCCACGGCGCCGACCGCCTGGCCGAGCGCGAAGTAGCCGGTGCCCGAGGCGCCGGGGTGGGCGTCGGGGCGGGCCGCGCCGCCGGGTATGGCCGCCTCCTGGCCGCCGTCGGCGGCCCGCAGGACGAACAGGGGCTCGCGCGAGCGCGGGTCGGGCCGCCCGGAGCCGTCCGGGCCGCCGTGGGCGGAGGCGGCGATCGCGAACCGGCCGCCCGCGTACCGCAGCGCGGTCACCGCGCCCGAGGTCCCCTCGTGGTACCAGAGCCCGCGCCCGGTGGCCGCGTCGTAGCCGTAGGCCCGCCAGGGCTTGCGCCCCTCGGTGCGCAGCGACCACTGGTCGTACGACGCGTACGTGACCAGGCAGACCACACCGTCCCCGGTCGCCAGCACCGCGCGGGTGCCGTCGAGTTCGGCGGTTCCCGGCAGCGGCGAGGTGCGCGGGCGCAGTCCGTCCGGGACGGCGCCGCGGGTCTCCCAGCGGACATCGCCGGTGGCCGCGTCGAGGGCGGCCAGGGTCGGGGCCATGCCGAGCGCGGTGCGCACGACGTGGACGGTGTCCGCGCCGTCCGGCACGACCTGGCCCGTGTCCCGGGCGTCCCGCTGCCAGCGGACCGCGCCGGTCGCCGGGTCCAGCCGGGTCAGGGAGGCGGTGTCGTGGACGTAGAGGGCGTCGCCGTGGCGCAGCAGGGAGCCGCCGTACTGGGTGGCGCCGAGCTCCCGCGTCCACAGCGTCCGGCCGCGCGGCCGGGCCGCTGTCCGGGCCGGGGCCGCGGCGGCCCGGCCGCCGTCCCCGTCGAGCGCCACGGCCGCCGAGACCCCGGCCGCGGCGACGGCGCCCGAGGCCGACCAGAACAGGAAGCGCCGCCGGGAGGCGCCCGGGGCCGGGCCGTTCTCCCCGCCCGGGGGCTCCTCGGGGGCGGGCCCCGCCTCGATCAGCTCGTCGGTGGCCTCCTCGTGCCGCCGGATCAGGGCGGTGACCTGCTCCTCCTCCCACCACGGCGTGGGCTCGCCACGCGCGGCGCACCAGGTGAGGACCTCGGCCGCGGTGGGCCGGTCGGCCGGGTCGCGGGCCAGGCACCGGCCGAGGAACTCCCGCCACTCGGGCCCCGGCAGCCCGTCCAGGTCCGGCTCCTCGTGCAGGGTGCGGTGGAGGACCTCGGGGGCGCTGCCCGCGCCGAACGGATTGCGGCCGGTGACGCAGAGCGCCAGCAGGGCGCCGAGCGCGAACACATCGGCGGGCGGGCCCGGTTCGGCGTCCCGGGCCAGCTGCTCGGGCGCGATGAACCCGGGGGAGCCGACGATCTCGCCGCTGCCGGTGAGGGCGTCGCCCTCACCGACGCCCTTGGCGATCCCGAAGTCGATGACCTTGGGCCCGTCCCGGGTGACGATCACATGGGCGGGCTTGAGGTCGCGGTGGACCAGCCGCGCGCGGTGCACGGTGGTCAGCGCCTCCGCCAACAGGGCGCCCAGGGCGGCCAGTTGGGGCGCGCTGAGCGGCCCGAGCGCGGAGACGGCCTCGGCGAGGGACGGGCCCGCGCAGTACGCCTGGGCCAGCCACGGCGGCTCCGCCTCCGGGTCGGCCGCCAGCACCCCGGCGGTGTACGGCCCGTCCACGGCCCGCGCCGCCGCCACCTCCCGGCGGAACCGCTCGCGGAACCGCGGATCCGCCGCCAGCCGGGGGTGGACCGTCTTCAGCGCCACCAGCCGCCCGGACGCGGACCGGGCGAGGTGCACCTGGCCCATCCCGCCCTCGCCGAGCAGCGCGACGAGCCGGTACCCGCCGATCTCCCGCACCCCGCCTCCAGCCCCAAGTCCCTCTGCCGTCACCATGTGCGACGCAGGCGGCGCGCCGGTCGGTTGCGCGTCCGAACGGTGGGCCGGACCACACTGTGGGGTGCGGGAGATCGGCGCGTCCAGTACGCCTCCCCACCGGCGCGGGGACCCCCGCCGCCCGGCGCCCGGACCGGGGCCGGGCGGGCCCTCGCGCGAGGCCGGGCGATCAGGCCCGGGTCAGCACCAGGCTCACGTTGTGGCCGCCGAACCCGAAGGAGTTGGCCAGGGCCGCGTCCCACGCGCCGGTGCGGTTCTCGCCCGCCACCACGTCGAGGGCGACCTCCGGGTCGAGCCGCTCCAGATTGCGGGTGGCCGGGACGGTGCCCTCGTACAGGGCGAGCAGCGCCGCCATCGCGCCGACCGCGCCGGAGGCGCCGAGCATGTGGCCGGTCATCGACTTGGTGGCGGTGACCACCGGATGCGTGCCGATCGCCCGCGCCACCGCCTGCGCCTCGGCGAGGTCACCGGACGGCGTCGAGGTGGCGTGGGCGTGGACCACGCCGATGTCGGCGGCCCCCAGCCGCGCGTCCGCCAGGGCCGACTCGATCGCCCGCACCTGCCCGGCCACGTCGGAGGCGGTGATGTGGTCGGCGCTGGACGTGACGGCCGCGCCCGCCACCGCCCCGTACACCCGCGCCTTCCGCGCCCGCGCGAACGAGGCGCGCTCCAGGACCAGTACGCCCGCGCCCTCGCCCATCACGAATCCGCTGCGGTCCGCGTCGAACGGCCGGGACGCCGCCTCGGGGTCGCTCTCCCGCGGCGACAGCGCCTTCATCTGCGCGAACGCGGCCAGCGTGAACGGGTGCAGACACGCCTCCGTGCCGCCCGCGACCACCACGTCCGCCCGGCCCGCGCGGATCAGGTCGAGCCCCATCGCGACGGCCTCGGCCCCGGACGCGCAGGCGCTCACCGGGGTGCGCGCCCCGCCCCGCGCGCCGAGGTCCATGGAGACCCAGGCGGCCGGGCCGTTGGGCATCAGCATGGGGACCGCGTACGGGGAGAGCCTGCGGGCGCCGCTCTTCTCATAGGTGTCGTCCTGGCCCAGCGTGGTCAGGACGCCGCCGGTGCCGGTGCCGATCACCACGGCCAGCCGCTCCGGCGCCACCTCCGGGGCGCCCGCGTCCCGCCATGCCTCGCGGGAGCCGATCAGCGCCAGTTGTTCACATCGATCAAGCCGGCGGGCCTCCACCCGGTCCAGCAGGGACGCCGGGTCGACGGGCAGCCCGGCGGCGACCGAGACCGGCAGCCCGGCCGCCCACTCCTCGGTGAGCAGGGTGGCCCCGGACCGGCCGCTCAGCAGTCCGGACCAGGTGGACGCGGTGTCGATGCCCACGGGGGTGATCGCGCCGAGCCCGGTCACCAGTACCTCTTCTTGATCACTCATGACCTCGACCCTGCCAGGCGGGAACGGTCGCGCGGCAGGGTCGGAGGGGAGTGTTTTGTCCCTCGCCTGTTGTGGAGTTCCTCCAGTTTCACGAGTGAGCCGACGCCGTCCCCGTACGCGGGAGCCCGGGTGCCGGGGCGCGCCGAGGGCCGGTCCCGGTACGCGCGAGGCCCGCCGCACCGCGCGGGGCGGGCGGCGGGCCTGGGCCGGCCGGGGCGGTCCCGCGGAGGTCAGAGCGCCTCGGCCGACGGCTTCACCATGCCGCGCACGGTCCGGGACTTCACGAAGTTCCCCAGCGCCGTCATCTCCCACTCGCCGGAGAACTGGCGGATCAGCTTCGCCATCATCACGCCGGTCTGCGGCTCGGCGCCGGTGAGGTCGAAGCGGACCAGCTCCTCGCCGGTCGCGGCGTCGATCAGCCGGCAGTACGCCTTGGCGACCTCGGTGAACTTCTGGCCGGAGAACGAGTTCACCGTGAAGACCAGGCCCGTCGCCTCGGCCGGGAGGCGGCCCAGGTCGACGACGATCACCTCGTCGTCGCCCGCGCCCTCGCCCGTGAGGTTGTCGCCGGAGTGCTTGACGGCGCCGCCCAGGATGGAGAGCTTGCCGAAGTAGCAGCTGTCCAGGTGGTTGCGCTGCGGGCCGTAGGCGATCACCGACGCGTCCAGGTCGATGCTCTTGCCGCGGAACGCGGGCTCCCAGCCGAGCCCCATCTTGACCTGGGAGAGCAGCGGGCGCCCGCCCTTGACCAGCGACACCGTCTGGTTCTTCTGGAGGCTCACCCGGCCCTTGTCCAGGTTGATCTTCCCGCTGCCGGGGGCGGCGGCGGGCGCGGGCGGGGCGGCCGGGGGAGCGGCGGGCATCGGCGGCGCGGCCACGGGGGCGGGCTGGAGCGGCGCGGCGGGTGCCGGGGCGGCGGCCTGCGGCTCCTCCTCCACCGTGACGCCGAAGTCGGTGGCGATGCCCGCCAGCCCGTTGGCGTACCCCTGGCCGACCGCGCGGGCCTTCCAGGCGCCGCCGCGCAGATAGACCTCCATGACCACCAGCGCGGTCTCGCCGCCCAGGCCCGGCGGGGTGAAGGTGGCGATCACGCTGCCGTCGTCGGCGTTGCGCAGGGTGGCCGTGGGCTCGATGCCCTGGAAGGTCTGGCCCGCCGCGTCGGGGCTCGCGGTGACGACGATCTTCTCGATGCCGGGCGGCACGGCCGCCGTGTCCACCACGATCGAGTCGGGCCCGGAGCCGCCGCCGGACCGGTAGGTGACACCGGGGCCCGACGGCTGGTTGTAGAAGATGAAGTCGTCGTCGGAGCGCACCTTGCCGTCGGCGGTGAGCAGCAGGCCCGACACGTCGAGCCGCACCGGGGCGGCGACGTCCACCGCCACTCGGGCGGTCGGGAGCGGAAGGTTCGAGCCAGGTGTCATTGCGGTCATGTCCCGGGAACGAGCGGCGCCGCTTTACGGTTCCTTGAATGTCCCGCGAATCCCGGATTCAGTGCGGCCACTGCGGCGGACGGGTGGTGAAGTGCCCGCCGAGCCAGGTGTCGTCGGGGTCCCCGGGGGCGGGTTCGCCCTGTTCGGCGAGGAGTTTCGCGGCGTACCGCTCGGAGTCGTCCAGCGGTTCGTACCCCAGCGCCCGCGCCGAGGCGAGGTCCCACCACAGCCGGGTGTTGGCGGAGGAGCCGTGGACGACGGTGTGGCCGACGCCCTCGGCGCTCAGGGCCGCGTGGAAGAGCCGGGCCCCGTCGGCGGGGCTCAGCCAGAGGGAGAGCATCCGCACCGAGGTGGGCTCGGGGAAGCAGGAGCCGATCCGCACCGAGACGGTCTCCAGGCCGTGCTTGTCCCAGTAGAACTGGGCCAGGTCCTCGCCGAACGCCTTGGACAGGCCGTAGAAGGTGTCCGGGCGGCGGAGGGTGTCGACCGGGATCAGCTCGTCCGGCGCCAGCGGCACCTTCCCGCGCGGGCGCGGGGTGAAGCCGACCACGTGGTTGGAGGAGGCGAAGACCACGCGCGCGACGCCCTCTTGGCGGGCTGCCTCGTAGAGGTGCTGGGTGCCCTCGATGTTGGCCCGGAGGATCTTGTCGAAGGACGCCTCCAGCGAGATGCCCGCGAGGTGGAGCACCGCGTCGACGCCCCGGACCGCCTCGCGCAGCGCGTCCCGGTCGGCGAGGTCCGCGGTGATCGCCTCCGGCGCGCCCGGGACCGGCCGCACGTCGAGGAGGCGCAGCGCGTAGCCGTACGCCGGGAGCAGCTCCCGCATCAGGGTGCCGAGGCCACCGGCCGCGCCGGTGAGCAGGACGGTGCGGGGAGCGGGCATGGGCTGTCTCCTCGGGGCGCGGGCGGCGGGGCGTACGGGAGGGGCGGGCGCGGTGACCGGCGCGGGGCCGGACATTTGCGTGGACGCCATTCATATCCGTGGACACGCTAGGGAGCTGGATTCCGCTCCGTCAAGAGCGGGCGGGCGCCGTGTGTCGGCCCGGCGGATCGGCGGCGGGCGCCTTGACCGCCGTCGCGCGGCTGCCTTAGCGTGGCGATGTTCAGAAATATGGACGCCAATCAGAATTGTACACGACGCCTTGCTCAGGGAGCGCCCGTGACGCCCGTGAACCCCGCCCCGCTCGCCGCCCGACTGGACGGTCTGCTCTTCTTCCCCGTGACCCCCTTCCGGCCGGACGGCACCCTCGACCTCGACGCCTTCCGCGCCCATGTCGCGGGCGGGATCGAGGCCGGTGCGGGGGCCGTCTTCGCGTGCTGCGGGACCGGCGAGTTCCACGCGCTCACCCCGGCGGAGTTCCGGGAGTGCGTGGCCGCGGCGGTGGCGGAGGCGGCCGGCCGGGTGCCGGTGGTGGCGGGCGCGGGGTACGGGACGGCCCTCGCGGTCCAGTACGCGCGCCTGGCCGAGGAGGCGGGCGCCGACGGGCTGCTCGCCCTGCCGCCCTACCTGGTCGCCGCCGACCAGGAGGGACTGCTGCGCCACTACACCGAGCTCGCCGCCGCCACCTCGCTCGACACCATCGTCTACCAGCGCGACAACGCGGTCCTCACCCCCGCGACCGTCGTCGAACTCGCCCGCACCGAGGGCGTGATCGGCCTCAAGGACGGCATCGGCGACCTCGACCTGATGCAGCGCACCGTCAGCACGGTCCGCCGCGAGCTCCCCGGCCGGGAGTTCCTGTACTTCAACGGGCTGCCCACCGCCGAACTCACCGCCCTCGCCTACCGGGGCATCGGCGTCACCCTCTACTCCTCGGCGGTCTTCTGCTTCGCGCCCGACCTCGCCCTCGCCTTCCACCGGGCGCTGGCGCACGGCGACGACGCCACGGTGAACCTGCTGCTCGACGGGTTCTTCGTCCCCCTCGTCGAACTGCGCAACCAGGGCCGGGGATACGCCGTCTCGCTGGTCAAGGCGGGAGTGCGGCTGGCCGGTCTGGAGGTCGGCGACGTACGGCCCCCGCTGAACGAGCCCGACCCGGCCCACGTCGAACAGCTCGCCGCGCTGATCGAGCGGGGCCGGGCGCTGCTCGCCGACGGCCGTGCCGGCGGGGCGGCTCCCGCTTCCGGGCCGGGCGCGGTCGAAGGCGCGGCCCCCGCTGCCGGGGCGGGCGCGTGAGGGCCTCCGCGTTCCTCTACCCCTGGGACGTCGTCGGCGACCCGGCCGCCGCCGGGCGGCTGGTGGACCTCGGCGTCCGCCAGGTGACGCTGGCCGCCGCCTACCACTCCACCCGCGCCCTCACCCCGCGCCACCCGCGCCACCGCGTGGTCACCGCCGAGTACGCGGCGGTCCTCTATCCGCCGGACGAACGGCGCTGGTCGGGGCGGGAGCTGCGGCCCCACCCCGCCGGATCCTGGGCCCTGGGCGACGCCTACGGCGAGGCCGCCGAGGCGCTGGCGCGGGCCGGACTCGACGTCCACTCCTGGGTCGTCCTCGCCCACAACTCCCGCCTCGGCGCGGAACACCCCGGCACCTCGGTGGTCAACGCCTACGGCGACCGCTACCCGTGGGCGCCGTGCGTGGCGCGCCCCGAGGTCCGGTCCCATCTGGTCTCGCTGGCCGCCGAGGCGGCGGTACGGCCCGGGGCGCGCGGGACCGAGCTGGAGTCCTGCGGCTGGTACGGGCTGGCCCATCTGCACGCCCACGACAAGACCTCGGGCGTCGGCCTCGACGACACCGCCCAGTATCTGATGTCGCTCTGCTTCTGCGCCGTCTGCCGGTCCGGGTACGCCCAGGAGGGCCTGGACGACGAGCAGTTGGCGGCGGGGGTGCGGGCCGCGCTGGAGCCGGTGTGGCGCGGGGCGCCGACGACGGGCCCGGCCGGGGAGACGCTCCTGGAGGCGACCGTGGGCCACCGGGCGGCGGTCGCCCGCACGTTCCAGGAAGAGGTCGTCGGGGCCGTACGGGCCGCCGCCGGGCCGGAGTTCCGGGTCCTGCTGCACGCGGATCCGGGGGTCCACCGGTGCGGGGCGAACGCGGGCGTGGACCCGGCCGCAGTGTTCGCCCTCGCGGACGGCGTGGTGGCGCCCTGCCCCTCCGGCCGTACGGACGCGCTGGGCGCCTTCGCTCCCCACGCGGCCCGGACGGGCGGGGTGCTGGCCGCCAACCTCACCGTGGTGTCGGGCCTGGGCGGCACCCCGCACACCCTCGCCGAGGACGCCGACCGGGCGGCGGCGGCGGGCGCGACCGAACTGCGCCTGTACCACGCGGGTCTGGCCTCGGACGAGGACCTGGCGGCGGTCCGGAAGTCGGGGGCGCTGACCTGACGGGGCCGGAACCGGGGCAGCACCGGGGCGCGCCCCGGCCCCGCCGACCCGCGCCGACTCACGCCCCCCGTCGCACCGGCGCGGGGCGGGCCAGCGCCGTCGCCACGGCGAGCGCGCCCGCGCCCACCAGCGGCAGCAGCACCCGTACGTCCACCCATCCCACCAGCGCCGCCCCCAGGCCCGTCGCCAGCGCGTTCGGCACGAACAGCAGGGTGCCGGCCGTCGCCGCCGTGCGGCCGAGCACGGCGTCCGGCACCTCCCGCTGCACCGACGTCAGCGCCGCCACCAGTACGCAAGGCAGCCCGAGCCCGATGCCCGCCCCGGCCGCCAGCGCCGTCACGTCGTACGGCAGCGCCCGCAGGCCCACCGAGAGGGCGAAGAGCGCGGTGCCCGCCGCCGCGAACGTCCGCGCGGGCAGTCTGCGCAGCAGCGGCCCGGCCAGCAGGCCCGCCGCCACCGACCCGACGCCCTGCACCGCGTACAGCACCCCCGCGAACGCGGGCGGGCGGCCCAGGCGTTCGTCGACGACCGCGTAGAGCGCGGCCCCGTTCAGGCCCGCGCACAGCATGGTGGCCCCGCCCGCGAGCACCAGGGGCCGCAGCACCGGCGACGCCCACAGCGTCCGCGCGCCCTCGGCCGTCCCCGCCCGCCGGGCGCCGCCGGGCCGCTCCTCCCGCACCGGGACCAGCGCGAAGACCCCGGCCGCCAGCAGGAACGTCACCGCGTCCAGGGCCGCGACCGCCGCCCCGCCCCAGCGCGCGTACATCCCGGCCCCGGCCAGCGGGGCCACCAGTTTCATGCCCTCGTTGACCGTCATGCGCAGACCGTTGAAGTCGGCGAGGAGTTCCCGGTCGACGGCCTTCGCCACCAGCGCGGTCTCGGCGGCGTCCTGGACCACGCCGTTGGCCCCGTACACCAGGAGCACCGCGAACAGGATCCAGACGCGGCCCGCCCCGTCCACCGCGAGCAGCGGCAGGAGCAGGGCCGCCATCGCCAGGTTGCTCCCCACCAGCAGCGGGCGCCGCCGCACCCGGTCGGCCACCGCGCCCAGCACCGGGCCCACCAGCGTCGGCGCCCACAGGGCGAAGACCGTGAGCGCCGCCGTCGTGCTGGACCCGGTCAGCGACTTGGCCCAGATCCCGGCGGTGAGCCACATCGCCGACGAGCCGAAGCCGGAGACCACCACCCCGGTCAGATACAGCCGCGCCGCCCGGTCGCCGAGCACCCGCCCCAGTGGCCGCGCCCGGCCCTTCCGCTTCTCCCCGATCTCGTTCACGGCGCCAATGTCGCCGCTGAGGCCGCCCGTACGGATCGGGCGGACGCCCTGGGCGCACGGGCGGCCGTGCCCTACGCGGAGCCCAGGGCCGCCCGCATCATCTTCTGCGCGACCGGCGCCGCGAGCCCGTTGCCGCTGACCTCCGAGCGGGCGGCGCCCGAGTCCTCGATGAGGACGGCGACCGCCACCTCCTTGCCGGTGGTGGAGCTCTTCGCGTACGAGGTGAACCAGGCGTACGGCGTCTTGGAGTTGCCCACGCCGTGCTGGGCGGTGCCCGTCTTGCCGCCGACCTCGGCGCCGTCGACCTTGGCGTTGGATCCGGTGCCCTGCTCGACGACCGTGACCATCGCGCCGCGCAGCTGGCTCGCGGTCCGCGCCGACATGATCCGCCGGTCGTCGCCGTCCTCGTACGACTGGAGGGTGTCGCCGTCGGCGTCCGTCACCTTGGAGACCATATGGGGCGCCGCCATGACTCCGTCGTTGGCAATGGCGGCCGACACCATGGCCATCTGGAGCGGGGTCGCGGTCACGTCGAACTGGCCGATGCCCGTCAGCGCGGTCTGCGCCCGGTCCATGCCCTTGGGGTACACGCTGGGCGTCGCCCGCACCGGCACGTCCTGCTTGGCGTCGTTGAAGCCGAGCTTCTCCGCCATGGCCCTGACCTTGTCCTGGCCGAGGCCGTCCGCCATCTTCGCGAAGACGTTGTTGCAGGAGTACTGCAGCGCCGTGCGGATCGTGGCGTTCTCGCAGGGCGCGGACGGGTTCTCGTTGGTCAGCACCGTCCGGGTGTTCGGCAGGGTGTACGGGTTGGGGCTGTCGGTCTTCACGTCCACCGACGGGTACAGCCCGTTCTCCAGCGCCGCTGCCGCCACCACCAGCTTGAACGTCGAGCCCGGCGGCAGCGGCTGCCGCATCGCCCGGTTGACCATCGGCTTGTCCGGGTCGTCGTTGAGCGCCTTCCAGGCGGCGCCGTCGGTGGAACCGGCGATCTTCGACGGGTCGTACGACGGGGTGGAGACCATGCCGAGGATCCGGCCGGTCTTCGGGTCGATGGCGACGGCCGCGCCCTTCTTCTTGCCCAGCGCCTGGTAGGCCGCCTTCTGCACGGCCGGGTCGATGGTCGTCAGCACGTTCCCGCCGGCCGCCCGCTCGCCGGTGAGCGCCGAGAGCGGGTCCTTCATCCGGCTGTCGGTGCCGTCCAGCACCTTGCTGTAGATGCCCTCCAGCTGGGTCGCCCCGTACACCTGTGAACTGAAGCCGGTCACCGCCGAGTACAGGGCGCCGTCGGTGTAGGTGCGTTTGTACGCGAGGTCGCCGCTCTTCGTCCTCTCCGATCCGGTGACCGGGGACCCGGCCACGATGATGTCCCCGAGCGGGTTCGCGTACAGCGCGATGGTGTTCCGCCGGTTCAGCTTGTCGTCCGCGAGGGCCTGGCCTTTGTAGAACTGCACATAGGTGGCTCGTCCGAGGAGGGCGAGCACCATGAGCAGACAGAAGACCGAGGCGCGCCTGATCGTTTTGTTCATCCCGGACAGAAGACGAGCCGGATGAGGGCATTCGTTCCCTATGGCCGGTTTTCTCAGGAAGCTCTCATCTGCCGGCGGGCCCCTCGGCGGGCGGCGTCAGGGCGCCAGCAGCAGGACGACCTCGTCGATCTCCCGGCCCCGGGCCTGGGCGAACCCCCGGTCGTGGCCGACGATGTCGAAGCCGCACTTCTGGAGCACCCGGATCGAGCCGGTGTTGTCGGCCGCCGCGCGCGCGTGCAGCGGGCGCACCGGGACGAGCGCGACCAGCGCCGAGAGCGCGGCGGTGGCGACGCCGCGCCCCCAGTGGGCGCGGTCCACCCAGTAGGTCACCTCGCGCTCGTCCGGCGGGCCGTACACCGACGCGTGGCCGACGACCTCGCCGTCGGCCAGCACCGTGCGGATGACGGCGTCGGAGGAGAGGATCCGGGCCCAGTGCGCGTCGAAGCGGGCCCGGTCGGCCGGGTCCTCGGGGCCGAAGGCCGCCATGCGCACCGACTCGGGGTCGCTCATCTGCGCGTAGAACAACGGCAGGTCGCCGCCGCGCACCTCGCGCAGGACGACGGACGGACGGGGCCGGGCCGCGGGGTTCGAAGACATGCCTCAGAGCCTACGGGTGGCCAGTGTCAGCCGGTCGCGGGCGTCGAACAGGGCGTCCTTGACCATCTGCTCGTGCGCCGGGGTCAGCCGCGCCACCGGGACCGAGCAGCTGATGGCGTCGCGCGCGGGGGTGCGGTACGGGATGGCGACGCCGAAGCAGCGCAGCCCCAGCGTGTTCTCCTCGCGGTCCACCGCGTACCCCTGCTCGCGGATCTGGTGCAGCTCCTCGATCAGCTTCTCGCGGTCGGTGATGGTGTGCTCGGTGAGCTGCTGGAGGGTCTCCGGGAGCAGCTTGCGCACCTGCTCGTCGCTGTGGGTGGCGAGCAGCGCCTTGCCCAGCGAGGTCGAGTGCGCGGGCAGCCGGCGGCCGACGCGGGTGAAGGGGCGCAGATAGTGCTGCGACTGGCGGGTGGCCAGATAGACCACGTTGGTGCCGTCGAGGCGGGCGAGGTGGATGGTCTCCGTGGTGTCGTCGGAGAGCCGGTCGAGGGTGGGGCGGGCGGCGGCCACGACCTCGTCGCCGTCGATGTACGAGGTGCCCACGAGCAGGGCGCGCACCCCGATGCCGTACCGCGTGCCGGTGGCGTCGGTCTCCACCCAGCCGAGCTCGACCAGGGTGCGCAGCAGCATGTAGAGGCTGGACTTCGGATAGCCGACGGCCTCCTGGACGGCTGCCAGGGAGTGCATTCCGGGGCGTCCCGCGAAATATTCGAGCAGCTCCACCGTGCGCACGGCGGACTTGACCTGGGCCCCGCCCGTATCCGGAGTCGACATTCGACCTCGCCCCTTCTCGTCTGCGCGTCTTGCCAACGCAGAACGCCCGTCAATAGAGTCCAGCATATTCACCAGCAGGAACAATGTTCAGAATACCGAACAAACCCTGGTGGGGGAGCAGTGCGGGCAAGGACGGCCAGCGAGGTCCCGTTCCCGGACCACGGGCGGGACCGGTACCCGGAAGGACATCGCGTGAGCGCAGCACCAGTCTGGAGCGTCGACCCCCGAACCGGGAAGCCGCGCGAGGAAGTCGCTTGTGAGGCCACCGAGTACGAGGTGGACGCGGCCGTCCGGGCCGCCCGCGCGGCGCGCGGCGCGCTCGCCGACCGGGGCGCCCGGGCCGCGCTGCTGCGCGCCGCCGCCGACCTCCTCGACGGCTCCGCCGGGCACGTGGTGGAGGCCGCCGACGCCGAGACGGCCCTCGGCCCGGTCCGGCTCACCGGTGAACTCGCCCGCACCACCGCCCAGTTGCGGGCCTTCGCGGACGTCGTGGACGAGGGCGCCTTCCTGGACGTGCGCATCGACCACGCCGACGCGGACCGCACCCCGCCCTGGCCCGACCTGCGGCGGACGAAGGTGGCACTGGGCGTCGTCGCGGTGTACGCGGCGTCCAACTTCCCGCTCGCCTTCTCCGTCCCCGGCGGCGACACCGCCAGCGCGCTCGCGGCCGGCTGCCCCGTCGTGGTCAAGGCGCACCCCGACCACCCCGCCACCGCCGAACTGTGCGCGGCGCTGCTGCGGCGGGCCGCCGAACGGGCCGGACTGCCCAAGGACGTGGTGACGCTGGTCCACGGCTTCGGGGCGGGGCTCGCGCTGGTGCGCCATCCGCTGGTCGCCGCCGCCGGCTTCACCGGGTCGGTACGCGGCGGGCGCGCCCTCTTCGACGCGGCGGCGGCCCGGCCGGTGCCGATCCCCTTCCACGGCGAACTGGGCTCCCTCAACCCGGTGGTGGTCACCGAGGCGGCGGCCGAGGAGCGCGGCGAGCTGATCGGGGCCGGGCTCGCGGCGTCGATGACGCTGGGCGTCGGCCAGTTCTGCACCAAGCCGGGCTTCGTCCTCGCCCCCGCCGGGGCCGGGGGCGACGCGCTGGTCAAGGCGCTGACGGCGGCGGTCAGCGACTCCGAGGCGGGGGTGATGCTCGACCACCGGATGCGGGACGCGTTCGTCACCGGCGTCGCCGAGCGGGCCGCGCTCGACGGGGTCGAGGCACCCGTGACGCCCGGCGCGGGCGGCGCGCACACCGTGAGCGCGGGGTTCCTCACCGTACGGGCCGCCGCGCTCGCCTCGGCGGGGCCGCACGACCTGCTCCTGGAGGAGTGCTTCGGGCCGGTGACGGTGGTCGCGCGCTACGCGCACCCGGCCGAGGTCACCGAGGTGCTCTCGCGGCTGCCGGGGAACCTCACGGCGACGCTGCACCTGTCGCGCGCGGAGGCCGGGGGCGCCGGAGGGGGAGCCGGACTCCTCGCCGAACTGGTCCCGCTCGCCGGACGGGTGCTGGTGGACGGCTGGCCGACCGGGGTGGCGGTCGCGCCCGCCCAGCACCACGGAGGCCCCTACCCCGCCACCACCTCGGCCTCCACGTCGGTGGGGTCGACGGCCGTGGAGCGCTGGCTGCGTCCGGTGACCTACCAGGACACGCCGCAGGCGCTGCTGCCGGTGGAGCTGCGGGAGGGGCCGGGGGCGGGGGTCCCGAGGCGGGTGGACGGCAGGTACGAGCCCGCCGCCCCGCCCGTTTCCTGAACCTGCCCGGGCCCGGCCGCCCGGCTCCCGGCCCCCGACGGGCCCGCCGCCCCTTCCGCTATGCCTTCCCCACCGGCTCCTGCAGCTCCGTCACCCAGTCCGCTTCGTCTTCCGGGCACTCCAGGGTGACCTCCCTGGGGTACGCCGTGGAGCGGTAGCCGTTCTCCTCGATCCAGTGGGCCAGGGTCTGGACCGTGGTCAGGACCTGGGACATCGGCCCCCGGTGGACCGCCGTCGCCGCCCGGTCCACGGCGGGCAGGTCGTGGACGCGCAGCGCGTCGTGGTGGCCGGGGGGCGCGGAGACCTGGACGCCCGCGTGGACCGTGATCGCTCCGCCGCCCCGCGGCCCGTCCTCGTACCAGGCGATGCCGGGGCCGCTCGGGGCGATGCCCGCCGCGGCCAGGCGCTGGAACAGCTCCTGGTAGAGGGGGCGGATCACCGCCGTGATGTGCTCCGGCTCGAAGCTCTCGGCCGTGCCGGTCAGTTCGGCGACCCGGATCGCCGGGACGCTCTTCAGGACCACGTCGTCGGTGGGCATGTGCCCCTCGCTCTCGATCGACCGGAGCCTCGCCTCGACCTGGCGCAGCCGCGCCCGCCCGGTCTCGATCGCCGCCGCCAGCTCGGCCTGGCGCAGCCGCAGCATGCCGCGCAGTTCCGCCGTGTCCACCTTCTCGTCCAGGATCTCGCGCACCTGGAGGAGGGTGAAGCCGAGGTCCTTGAGGGCGATGACGCGGTTGAGCCGGGCCAGCTGGGCCGCCGTGTAGAAGCGGTAGCCGGTGGCGGGGTCGACATGGGCGGGGCGCAGCAGTCCGGTGGCGTCGTAGTGGCGCAGCATCCGGACCGACACACGGCCGTGCCGGGCGAAGTCTCCGATGGTGAACATGATGGCTCCGACTCCACCGGCTGACACGGTGTGAGGGTCAAGGGCGGGTTCCCGGCTCCCGAACCTACCCGTTGCGCCGGGGGACGCCCGGGGCGGTCAGCCGCCAGGTGGCCAGCGCGGTCGCGGCGAACAGGGCCGCCGACACCAGCAGCGTCGTGCGCATCCCGGGGACGAATCCGGTGCCCTCGCCGACCAGCGACCCCGCCAGCGCCACGCTCAGCGCGCCCGCCACCTGGCGGCCCGCGTTCAGCACCCCGGCCGCCAGGCCCGCCCGCTCCGCCGGGACCGCCTCCATCATCGCGGCGGTCAGGGCCGGGATGGACAGGGCGCAGCCGAGCGCGAGGGGCACCATCAAGAACGCGGCCACCAGGACGGGGGTGCGGGTGTCGGCGACGAGCAGGAGCAGCAGGCCCGCCACCGCCAGCAGCTGGCCGAGCAGCATCGGGCGGCGCGCGCCGTAGCGGTTGGCGAGCTTGCCGGAGAGGACGTTGGTGACCGGGATCAGGGCGGTCATCGGCAGGAACATCACCCCCGCCACCAGCGCCGACTCGCCCCGCACCCGCTGGAAGTAGAGGCTGAAGACGAAGATCACGCCGTAGAACGCCACGCTCGCCGCCGAGCCCACCGCGACCGCGACGGCCACCGTCGGCGTACGGAACAGCCCGAGCGGGACGACCGGGTGCGCCGCGCGCGACTCGATCAGCCAGAACGCGGCCCCCGCGAGCAGCGCCACCGCGCCCGCCCCGACGCGGACCGGCCCGGACTCGATCACCGCGAAGGCGAGCGCGGCCAGGGCGAGGGCCGCCGTCAGCTGGCCCGGCAGGTCCAGGGGCGTGCGGCGGCGCTCGGCGCGCGGCGCGCGGGCGGTCAGGGCGAGGGCGGCGAGGCCGAGGGGGAGGTTGATGAAGAAGATCCCGCGCCAGTCCCAGGCGGTGGTGAGGGCGCCGCCCGCGACCGGGCCGAGCGCCACGGCGACCGAGCCGCCGGCCGCCCACAGCGCCACCGCGCGGGCCCGCCGCGCCGGGTCGGCGTACGCCTGGCGGACCAGGGCGAGCGAGGCGGGCAGCACCACGGCGGCGGCCGTGCCCTGGACGACCCGGGCGCCGACGAGCACGCCGAGGTCCGGGGCCAGGCCGCAGGCGGCGGAGGCGAGGGTGAAGACGACCGTGCCCAGCGCGTAGGCGCGGGCCGCGCCGATCCGGTCGGCGAAGGCACCGGTCGAGAGCATCAGCGCGGCGAACGCCAGGGTGTAGGCGTCCACCACCCACTGGAGCCCGGTCATCCCGCCGCCGAGGTCGGAGCCGATCGCGGGCAGCGCCACGTTCACCACGGACGCGTCCAGGGTGATCAGGGCGAAGCCCAGCAGGGCGGCGGCCAGGGTGAGGCCGGGGGCGGAGGCGGGGCGTGCGGGCCCCAACTGGGCGGTGGCGGTGGCCTCTTGGCGTACGGCGTTCGGTGACATGTCCTCAGCGTGACGGGCCGCCCCCGGTTACAGTAGTGGCCTGAATGCCATGCATCCGGAGGTTCTGGCCATGAAGTCCGCCCCGCGAGCCGTACCCGTCGAGCCGTCCGCGCCCTGGCGGCCCCACCACGTGGTGGTGATCGCGCCGTCGCCGGTGTCGATGTTCAACCTGGCCATCCCCGAGCTGCTCTTCGCCAAGGTGGAGATCGACGGGGCGCCGGGCTACGAGCTCACCGTCTGCACGCCCCGGCCGGGCCCGATCGCCACCACCGGCGGGCTCGACCTGTCGGTGGGGCGGGGCCTGGACGCCGTGGCGGAGGCGGACACCGTGCTGGTCGCCGGGACCGGGAAGCGGTACGAGGTCGACCCGGACACGGTGGCCGCGGTGCGGCGGGCCGCCGCCGAAGGGCGGCGGATCACCTCCATCTGCAGCGGCGCCTTCGTGCTCGCCGAGGCCGGGCTGCTCGACGGGCGCAGCGCCACCACGTACTGGGAGCTGGCCGGGGAGCTGCGCAGCCGCTATCCCTCGCTCGACCTCAAGGGCGACGTCCTCTACGTCGAGGACGGCAACGTGATGACCTCCTCCGGCTACGCGGCGGGCATCGACATGTGCCTCCACATGATCCGTACCGACTACGGGGCAGCCGTCGCCAACCAGGTGGCGCGGGCCGCGCTGGTGGCGCCGGTGCGGCCGGGCGGGCAGACCCAGTTCACCCAGACCCCGCTGCCCGCCGAGCGGGGCGTGGTGTGCGCCGACACCCGGGGCTGGGCGATGCGCAACCTCGACAAGCCGCTGACCCTCACCGACCTGGCCCGGCACGCGGGGGTGAGCGTGCGCACCCTGACCCGGCGCTTCCACGCCGAGAGCGGGGTCAGCCCGCTGCAGTGGCTGCTGCACCAGCGCATCGAGCGGGCCAAGGAGCTCCTGGAGACCACCACGCTCGCCGTGGACCGGATCGCCGGGGCGTGCGGCTTGGGCAGCGCGGACTCGCTCCGGGCCCATCTGGTGCGGCGCACCGGCCTCACCCCCAGCGCCTACCGGGCCAGTTTCAGCAGGCTGGAGCGGGTGGGGTGAGCCGGGCGGGAGGCCGGGGAATGCGCCGGGGCGGACCCGTGTTGCCATACTTGAAAGTCACACAAAATCATCATCGAGTCGGAGAGAAGTGACATGCGCGTCGAGATCTGGAGCGACATCGCCTGCCCCTGGTGCTATGTCGGAAAGGCCCGTTTCGAGAAGGGTCTGGCCGAGTTCGCCCACCGCGATGACGTCGAGGTCGTGCACCGCTCCTTCGAGCTCGACCCGAACCGGCCCAAGGACCAGGTCGGCCCGGTGATCCCGATGCTGGCCGAGAAGTACGGCCGCACCCTGGACGAGGCCCGGGGCATGGAGGAGCACGTCGCCTCCAACGCCCACGCCGAGGGCCTGGGCTACCTCGTCGACGGCCGCGACCACGGCAACACCTTCGACATCCACCGGCTGCTGCACCTGGCCAAGGCCCGTGGCCGCCAGGGCGAGCTGCTCGACCTCGCCTACCGGGCCAACTTCGCCGAGGAGCGCTCGGTCTTCGACGCCGAGGTGCTCCTCGCCCTCGCCGTGGAGGCGGGCCTGGACGCGGACGAGGCGCGCGCCGTGCTCGCCGACGAGAGCGCCTACGCCGACGAGGTGCGGGCGGACGAGGCCGAGGCGGCGGCGCTGGGCGCCAGCGCGGTGCCGTTCTTCGTCGTCGACCGCAAGTACGGCATCTCCGGCGGCCAGCCCGCCGAGGTCTTCACCCAGGCGCTGACCCAGGCGTGGCAGGAGCACACCCCCGTACTGGCCACGCTCGGCACCGACGCGGACGCGTGCGGCCCGGACGGGTGCGAGGTCCCGCGCGCCTGACCCGCCGTCGCCGATTGACCCCGGGGCCGGGGGACCCCAGGGTGGGATCATGGAGATCCTGGAGCCTTTGTCGGGCGACGAGTTCGCGCCCGAGACGACGTATCTGAACACCTCCAGCTGCGGCCTGCTGCCCCGGCGGGCCGTCGCCGCCGTCGCCGAGCTCGCCGGGGCGAACGCGGCGGGCACCCGCGACGGCGCGGGCAGCTTCGAGGCGCTCGCCGCCGTGCGGAGCTCGTTCGCCCGGCTCGCCGGGGTCGGCGCCGACCGGGTCGCGCTCGGCTCGTCGGTCTCCGTGCACGTCGCCCTGATCGCCCACGGGCTGCCCGCCGGGGCCGAAGTCCTCGCTCCCGAGGGGGAGTTCAGCTCGGTGGTGCAGCCGTTCGCGGTGCGCGGCGACCTCAAGATGCGGTACGTGCCGCTGGAGGCGCTGGCCGAGGAGGTGCGGCCGGACACCGCGCTGATCGCCTTCTCCTCCGTGCAGTCGGCCGACGGCCGGGTCGCCGACCTGGCCGCGGTACGGGCCGCGGCGGCGGCGCACGGCGCCCGTACGCTGCTCGACGCCAGCCAGTCGGCGGGCTGGCTGCCGCTGGACGCGGGCGCCCACGACTACACGGTCACCGCCGGGTTCAAGTTCCTCGCCTGCCCGCGCGGCACCTCGTTCCTCACCGTCACCGAGGAGGCCCAGGAGCGGCTCGGGGCCCTGCACTCGGGGTGGTTCGCCGCCGAGGACCTCGGCGACAACTACGGCCCGGTGCGCGCGCTCGCCCGCACCGCGCGCCGCTACGACGAGCCCGGCTCGTTCCTCTCGTACCACGCGGCACAGCACTCGCTCGCGCTGCTGGAGTCGGTGGGCATCGGCGCGGTGCACGCCCACGCCCTGGCGCTCGCGGACCGGCTGCGCGCCGGGCTCACCGCCCTCGGCCACCGGTCCGTCGCCGAGGACTCGGCGGTCGTCGCGGTGCCGGGCCTGGACGGCGTGCGGGAGGAGCTGATGCGGGCCGGGGTGTCCTGCTCGGCCCGGGGCGGCAATCTGCGCTTCGCGGTCCACCTCTACAACTCCTCGGCGGACGTGGACCGCGCCCTTGACGTCCTAGCGGCCGTCTGACGGGCTCTTGCGGCCCGCTGTGGGGCGGCGGGCCGGCGCGCCCGGCTCCGCGAGGCACTCCTCCTCGCTCACCAGCGGGCACAGGTTCGCCTCCAGCTTCTCCAACAGGCCGCTCAGCAGGGCCCGTTCGGCCGGGTCGAGGCCGGCCAGGGTCGTGTCCTCCAGGCCGCACCACGCGGCCTCGACCTCATGGCGCAGGGCCTGGCCGGCGGGCGTCGCCTCGACCAGGGAGGCGCGCCGGTCGGCGGGGTCGGGGCGGCGGCGGACGTGCCCCGACTGCTCAAGGCGCTGGAGCATCTTCGTCACCGTGGACGGGTCGAGCTCCATCACCCGGATGAGCTCGGACTGGCGCACCGCGCCCGCGTCCCACAGGTGCATCATCAGGATCTCCTGGCCCGGGTAGAGCCCGGTCGCGCGCAGGGCCCGGCCCGCGGCGAGGCGGTGCAGCCGGGCCACCCGGGACACGGCGTGGCTGACCGGGCCGCCGCGGGCCGCGCCGGGCGTGCGGGACAGCCCTTCGGTGCAGGCGGTGGGTGCCGCCTCGGTACAGAGGGGGTCTTGGGCGCGGGTCTCCGGGGTCATGCCAGAAGTTTACCTTGGTCGGCCAATCAATGGGTTACAGTTGGCGGCGTCGGATTACTTGGCCGACCACATAACCCTCCCCTGGAGCTGTCATGACCACCGCCTTCGACCCGATCGACCTGTCCGGCCTGCGCCTTTCCAACCGCATCGCCATGGCCCCGATGACCCGCAGCCGCGCCTACGGCCCCGGGAACTCGCCCACCGCGTCCACGGCCGAGTACTACGCCCAGCGCGCCACCGCCGGGCTGATCATCACCGAGGGCATCCAGCCGGCGGAGGTCGGCCAGGGCTACCCCGACACCCCGGGCCTGCACAGCGAGGAGCAGGTGGCCGCCTGGCGCACGGTCACCGACGCCGTGCACGCCCGGGGCGGCCGGATCTTCGCCCAGCTGATGCACGCCGGCCGGATCGGCCACCCCGATCTGCTCCCCGGCGACCTGCACAACGTCGCCCCCTCGCCGGTCGCCGCCGCCGGGCAGGTCTACACCCACAACGGCCCGCAGGCGTTCGTCACCCCGCGCGAGCTGACCGGCGACGAGGTCCTGGAGACCATCGGCGCCTTCGTGTCGGCCGCGCGCAACGCCGTCGCGGCGGGCTTCGACGGCGTGGAGCTGCACGGCGCCAACGGCTACCTCATCCAGCAGTTCCTCGCCCCCAACACCAATCTGCGCACCGACCGCTGGGGCGGCTCCGACGAGGCCCGCGCCCGGTTCGCCGCCGAGGTGGTCAAGGCCGTCGCCGCCGAGATCGGCGCGGGCCGCACCGCGCTGCGCATCTCGCCCGGAAACCCGTACAACGACGTCTTTGAGCCCGCGCCCGAGGCCACGTACACCGCGCTGGTGCGCGAACTCGCCCCGCTCGGCCTCGCCTATCTGCACATCCTGGAGGGCGGCCCCGAGATCCGGGAGCTCACCCTGACCCTGCGCAAGCTGTTCGAGGGCACGATCGTCCTCAACGCCGCCACCAGCGGCCCCACCGGCCCCGACGAGCTGCGCCTGATCGAGGACGGCACCACCGACCTCCTGTCGTACGGGGCGCTCTTCCTCGCCAACCCGGACCTGCCGCGGCGGCTGCGCGCGGGCGGCCCGTTCAACGCCCCCGACCCGGCGAGTTTCTTCGGCGGGGACGACCGGGGCTACCTCGACTACCCCGCCCTGGACGCCGCCGCGACCGTCGGCTGACCCCGGGAAAACCCCTGTTCACGGCCCGGTTCCCCGAGGGAGGATCGGGCCGTGACCATGGACATCCAGCAGAACGGGCGGATGGCGGACGCCGTCCGCAACAACGCCGAGTGGTGCGCCGCCCTGTGCCGCGCGCACGGCATCACGGGGGAGTGGGGCCCGCGCGCCTGGACCAGCCCCCGGCGCACCCCGCTGTACTACCCGGACGCGGTGACCCTCGCGCCCGGGGCGCGGGCGGGCGACATCGTGCCCCTGATCGACGCCGCTCCGGGCGCCTCCGTCAAGGACAGCTTCGCCACCCTCGACCTGACGGCCGACGGCTTCGGGGTCCTCTTCGACGCCCGGTGGATCCACCGCCCCGCGCCCGGGCCGGGCACCGGCGGCTGGGAACCGGTGCGCACGGCCGAGGAGTTGGCCGCCTGGGAGCTGGCCTGGTCGGACGGGGAGGGCGGCGGTCTCTTCCCGCCCGCGCTGCTCGAAGAGGACGCGCACACCTTCCTCGCGGCCCGGGACGCGGACGGCCGGACCGTGGCGGGCGCCGTCGCCAGTACGAGCGGGCCGGTGGTGGGCGTCTCCAACCTGTTCGCGGCCGACGGCGGCCTCGACGCGGCCTGGGCCGGATGCCTGGACGCGCTCGCCCGCCACCGGCCCGGCCTCGACGTCGTCGGCTACGAGAGCGGCGACGACCTCGACGCCGCCGTGCGCGCCGGGTTCGCCCCGGTCGGCGAGCTCAGGATCTGGCTGCTTCGGTGAGGGGCTCGCCGTACCAGCGCCAGGTGTCCTGGTGCGGCAGCTCCGGCAGGTCGGCCCGGCCGGTGGCCCACAGCAGCACGCGCCACCGGTCCGGCTCGGCCGGGACGTCGCGGAACAGCCGCGCCAGCACCCGGTCGCACAGTCCGCCGGGCGGCGTCCAGCCGACGCCGAGGCCCTGGGCCACGTCATGGGTGTGCAGCAGGGTCTCCACGATCCCCATCGCCGCGAAGCCCTCCGGGTCCGAGACGCCGAAGCCGTGGTGGGCGCGCACCTCCGGGGAGGACGTGCGGACCATCGCGGTCAGCAGGGCGCCGCTGGCCTCCAGGGTCTGGAGGAGCCCGGCGGGCCCGGCCGCGCGGTCGGCGTGCACCGCGTTGCGGGGCCCGCCGGGCCGCTTCGCCTCCCACAGGTACGGCACCTCGCCGTCGAGCGGCGGCTGCTGCGGGCCGAGCTGCACGGCGTACGCGAAGAGGTCGTCCGAGAGGTGCTCGACGGTCTCCCAGCAGTCCCACTCCAGGGAGCCCGCCCGCACGCTCCAGTCCGCGCCGAGCCCCGCCCGCAGCGCGGTGACCGAGAGCCGCACGGAGTGCTCGACATCGGCGCCGGTGACGGGAGTTCGTGAAGTCGCATCAGCCATGGACCGACCGTACCAACGATCACCGCACCGGCGTGAAGTCTCTCGCGCCGATGAACTCCGGGCGCCGCACCGGGGCCGCGAACGGCTCGGCCGCCGCGTTCTCCACGCTGTTGAAGACGATGAAGACGTTGCTGCGCGGATACGGGGTGATGTTGTCCCCGGAGCCGTGCATGCAGTTGCAGTCGAACCAGGTCGCCGAGCCCGCGCGGCCGGTGAACAGCCGGATGCCGTGCCGGTCGGCCATCGTGGTCAGCGCCCCGTCGGACGGCGTGCCCGCGTCCTGCATCTGCAGCGACTTCTTGTAGTTGTCCTCGGGCGTGGCCCCGGCGCACCCGAGGAAGTCCCGGTGCGAACCGGGCATGATCATCAGGCCGCCGTTGGTGTCGTGGTTCTCGGTGAGCGCGATCGACACCGACACGGTCCGCATCCGGGGCAGACCGTCCTCGGCGTGCCAGGTCTCGAAGTCCGAGTGCCAGTAGAAGCCCGACGCGCCGAACCCCGGCTTCACATTGATCCGCGACTGGTGGACGTACACGTCCGAGCCCAGGATCCGCCGGGCGGTGCCGACCACGCGCTCGTCGCGCACCAGACCCGCGAAGACCTCGCTCAGCCGGTGCACCTCGAAGACCGAGCGCACCGACCGCGTCTGCGGCTCCACGATCGAGCGCTCGTCGGCGCGGACCGCCGGATCGGCGATCATCCGCTCCAGCTCGCGCCGGTAGAAGGCCACCTCGTCGTCGGCGAGCAGCTGGTCGACGGTGAGGAAGCCGTCCTTCTCGTACGACTCGAAGCCCTCCGACGGGCCCCAGACGACCGGGTCCTGACGGGGCGTCACCACTTCGGCGGCGCCGCGGGTGGGGTACAGGTCCTGCATGTCGATCAGCCCTCCTCGGGTTCGGTCAGCAGCGGGTAGACGCCGTTCTCGTCGTGGTCCTCCCGTCCGGTGACGGGCGGGTTGAAGACGCAGACGCAGCGGAAGTCGGTCTTGGGACGCAGGGTGTGGCGCTCATGGCCGTTCAGCAGGTACATCGTGCCGGGCTCGATCCAGTGGGTCTCGCCGCTCTCGTGGTCGGTGAGCTCGGCCTCGCCCTCCACGCACAGCACCGCCTCGATGTGGTTGGCGTACCACATCGACGTCTCGGTGCCCGCGTACAGGACCGTCTCGTGCAGGGAGAAGCCGACCTTCTCCTTGGCGAGCACGATCCGCTTGCTCTCCCAGGTGCCGGAGGCGGCCCGGACGTGGCGGTCGGTGCCCTCGATGTCCTTCAACGAGCGGACGATCACAGTGGGTTGCTCCCTTTCCTCGTAGGTACGGCTCAGACGGCCGTCTCGCGGACGGCGCGGGCGAGGGTGCGCAGCCCCTCGTCCAGCTCGTCCTCGGTGATGGTCAGCGGCGGCAGCAGCTTGGCCACCTCGCTCCGCGGGCCGGACGTCTCCACCAGCAGGCCGAGGTCGAAGGCGCGCCGCGCCACCCTGCCCGCCCGGTCCTTGTCGTGGAACTCCAGGCCCCAGACCAGACCGTGGCCCCGGTACTCCTTGACGTCGACCAGGTTCTCCTCGGTGAGGGAGATCAGCGCCTGCTCGACCTGCTCGCCCCGGGTCCTGGTCTGCTTCTCCAGGGCGCCGCCGTCCGACCAGTACGCCTCCAGGGCCGCGGTCGCGGTGACGAAGGCGGGGTTGTTGCCGCGGAAGGTGCCGTTGTGCTCGCCCGGCTCCCACACGTCCAGCTCCGGCTTGAACAGGCAGAGCGACATGGGCAGTCCGTAGCCGCTGATCGACTTGGAGAGCGTGACGATGTCCGGGCTGATGCCCGCCTCCTCGAACGAGAAGAACGCGCCGGTGCGCCCGCACCCCATCTGGATGTCGTCGACGATCAGCAGCATGTCCTGGCGCCGGCACAGATCGGCGAGCGCCCGCAGCCACTGGGGCCGGGCCACGTTGATGCCGCCCTCGCCCTGCACGGTCTCCACGATCACGGCCGCGGGCTTGTTGAGCCCGGAGCCCTGGTCCTCCAGGAGCCGCTCGAACCACAGGAAGTCGGGCACCTGCCCGTCCAGGTAGTTGTCGAACGGCATCGGCGTGCCGTGCACCAGCGGGATCCCGGCCCCGGCGCGCTTGAAGGCGTTGCCGGTGACGGCGAGCGAGCCGAGCGACATGCCGTGGAAGGCGTTGGTGAAGGAGACGATCGACTCGCGGCCCTTGACCTTGCGGGCCAGCTTCAGCGCCGCCTCGACCGCGTTGGTGCCGGTCGGGCCGGGGAACATCACCTTGTACGGCAGGTCGCGCGGGCGCAGGATCACGTCGTGGAACGTCTCCAGGAACGCCCGTTTCGACGTGGTGGCCATGTCCAGGCCGTGGGTGATGCCGTCGCGTTCCAGATAGTCCAGGAGCGCGCGTTTGAGCACCGGGTTGTTGTGCCCGTAGTTGAGTGAGCCGGCCCCGGCGAAGAAGTCCAGGTAGTCGTGGCCGTCCTCGTCGGTGAGCCGGGCGCCCTGGGCGCGGTCGAAGACGGCGGGCCAGCCGCGGCAGTAGCTGCGCACCTCGGACTCGACGGACTCGAAGACGCTCAGCGCGGGCGGGGTGATGGTCACAGTCGTACTCCCAGGTCGATCCGGTAGAGGACTTCCGCCGCGTGCCCCGCGTCGGGGAACAGCCCGCTGTCGAAGAGGACTTCGCGGCGGGGCGCGGTGCCGCGCCGCTCGGCGAAGGAGGTGAACAGCCGGTCGGAGGCGGTGTTGTCGGGGGTCACGGTGGTCTCGACGGTGCTGACGCCGTGGGTGTCGGCGACCTTCCCGGTCAGCGCTTCGAGCAGGGCGCCGGCCAGGCCGCGCCCCCGGTGCTCGCGGTCCACGGCGACCTGCCAGACGACCAGCGTCCCGGGCCGGTCGGGGCGGACGTAGCCGGTGACGAAGGCGATCGGCTCACCGGTGGCGTCGCGCGCCACCACGGAGGTGGCGGCGAAGTCGCGGCACCAGAGCAGATAGCTGTACGAGGAGTTGAGGTCCAGGACTTGCGAGTCGCGGGCGATACGCCAGATCGCGGCGCCGTCCTCGACGCGTGGGGTGTCGATATGGACAACGGTCTGTGCGGCGGTCATGCGGAAGGAATTTACCCAGGGAAAATCGAAATCGCATTCCCGGGAGGGGGTGTGCACGGCGTCCGTCTGTGTTATCACGCAGGTGTACGCGCGAGGCGGTTTGTCCGGTAATTGCCGGACAAAAAGGCGCCATTGTGGGTTCGATCACACCCGTACAACCGCCCGGAAAACCTTGTCGGGATCTTGCGTTTGAGATCAACGGGCCGGGGCAGAAGAAAACGGGAAGCTACTCTCGATAAAGTAGCTTCCCGTTTACTGGAATTAATCTTCTATTTGGCTGCGCTATTGATGGAAAAGGAAGTCACCAGGTGTGCGCGACGGCCTTGAGGGCGGCTTCCGTGTCGACCTGGCGCCCGGCTGCGGCCAGCGCGGCCCCCAGCGCCGCCAGCGAACCGCGCACGGCCTCCTCGGTGGCGTCGGCGCCGTAGTGGTTGACCCGGATCATCTCCTTGGCCAGCGCCCCGCCGCCCGCGATCAGCGGCAGCGACGGGTCGGCCGCCAGCGCCGCGGCGACCAGCCCGGCGGCGTCGACCCCCTCGGGGGTGCGCAGCGTCGTGGCCACCGGCGCCGCGTCCCGGGCGTCGTGGACGTACGGCGTGAGGCCGCCGCCCAGCGCCGAGGCGCCCGCCCGGGTCGCGGCGGCGGCCGAGGCGTGCCGGGCCATCACCGTCTCCGGGCCCGCCGCCTCGATCCGCTCCACACACGCCTCCAGCGCCAGCATCTCCAGCTGCGCCGGAGCGTGCAGCAGGGCCTTGCGCCCGCCGTCGATCCAGCGCTCCTTCCAGTCCAGCAGCGAGAGGTAGGAGCGGCGCGGGGCCCGGGGGTTGGCGGCGATCCGCTCCCAGGCGCGCCCGCTCACCGACACCGCCGAGACGCCCGCCGGGCCGCCCATCGCCTTCTGCGCGCCGATCACGCACAGGTCCACGCCCCACGCGTCCGGCAGCAGCGGCTCGGCGCCCACCGAGGCGACCGCGTCCAGCATGAACAGCGCCCCGTGCCGGCGGACCACCTCGCCGATCTCCGCCACCGGGTTGGTGTTGCCGGTGGCCGCCTCCGCGTGCACCAGTGAGACGAAGTCGATCTCCGGGTGCTCGGTGAGCGCCCGGTCGATCTGCTCGGCGGTGACCGCCGCGTGGAAGGGCACCTCCAGGTCGACCACGTGCGCGCCGCAGTCCCGCAGCCAGTCGCCGAACGTCTGGCCGTACGGGCCGGTCACCACGTTCAGCGCGGTGGAACCCGGGTGGGCCGCGCCCCGGATGCAGCCCTCCAGCGGCAGCAGCGCCTCGCCCTGCATGATCACGACGTCCTGCTCGGTGGCGAGCAGCGCGGCCACCCGCCGCTCGATGGCCGCGAAGCGGTCGGCGGTCAGCGGGGCCAGATCGAGGAACGGGTGCGTCACAGCGGTGCCTTCTTCACATCAGCGGGGTGCTCGGTACATCGGTGGGTGTACCCGGTCGAGGGTACCCAGCGCCTCGTACAGTGCTGACCATGAGCGATCACGTGGTGCTGCATGTGAAGGGGCGGGTGCTCGCCGGGCCCGAGGACGTGCGCGACGAACTGTGGGCGGTGGACGGCCGGATCACCTACGAACGCCCGCCGGGCGCGGTGGAGGCCGTCACGCTTGCCGGCTGGGCGCTGCCCGGCCTGGTCGACGCGCACTGCCACGTCGGGCTCGACCAGCACGGCCCGGTCGACGACGAGACCAGCGAGAAGCAGGCGCTGCGGGACCGCGAGACGGGCACCCTGCTGCTGCGGGACGCGGGCTCGCCCTCCGACACCCGCTGGATCGACGGCCGCGAGGACCTGCCGAAGATCATCCGGGCGGGCCGCCACATCGCCCGCACCCGCCGCTACATCCGCAACTACGCCCATGAGATCGAGCCCGGCGACCTCGTCGCGTACGTGGCCCGCGAGGCGCGCCGCGGCGACGGCTGGGTGAAGCTGGTCGGCGACTGGATCGACCGCGAGGTGGGCGACCTGACGGCCTGCTGGCCGCGCGGCGAGGTCGAGGCGGCGATCGCCGAGGCGCACCGGCTCGGCGCCCGGGTGACGGCCCACTGCTTCGCCGAGGACTCGCTCCGCGACCTGGTGGAGGCGGGCATCGACTGCGTCGAGCACGCCACGGGCCTCACCGAGGAGACGATCCCGCTCTTCGCCGAGCGCGGTGTCGCCATCGTGCCCACCCTGGTCAACATCGCCACGTTCCCGCACCTCGCGGACGGCGGCGAGGCCAAGTTCCCGAACTGGTCGGCCCATATGCGCCGGCTCCACGCCCGCCGCTACGACACGGTCCGCGCGGCCCACGACGCCGGGATCCCCGTCTTCGTCGGCACCGACGCGGGCGGCTCGATGGCGCACGGCCTGGTCGCCGAGGAGGTGGCCGAGCTGGTGAAGGCGGGCATCCCGCCCGTCGAGGCCCTCTCCGCCACGACCTGGGGCGCCCGGACCTGGCTGGGCCGCCCGGTCCTGGAGGAGGGCGCGCCGGCGGACCTCGTGGTGTACGAGGAGGACCCGCGCGCGGACGTACGGGTGCTGGCGGCGCCGAGCCGGATCGTGCTGAACGGGCGGATCGTGGGCTGAGGCGGGGGCGCGGGCCGACGTGGAGGGTGGCCGCGGGCCGGGGCGGTGAGTGGCCGGGGGCTGACGCGCGCAGTGACGGCCGGGGGTGCGGGCTCGTTGTGCCCCCATGCCCTCGCGAGGCGTGCGCCGGGGCGGGGCGACCGGCGCACGCCCCAGGGAGGCCGCCGGGAGCGATGAGCTCGAACGCCCGCGCGTGCGATGCCGAACAGAACCCCGCATTCGCCCCTTTCGGGTGAACTGACGCCAGGTATCGGTGCGTTCACTCTCCGTGCGTAAAGATTCCGGTGTCTCACGTCACCGGCGCGCCCCTGGCTCACCCGAGCCCCACGAGTCCCCGTGGGCGGGCGCGGGGTGGCGGCTCATGTCTCCTGTGGGGGTTCCACCACCTTGAACACCATCAACTTCCGCCTGCCCGCACGTAAGTCGGCCGCCGTCGCGCTGACGCTGGGGTCGCTGGCCCTCGCGGCGCCCGTCCCGGCACACGCCACGGGCGGCGGGCACGGCGGGCAGGCGAGCGCGGTCGTGCTGCGCACCGGGCTCGATGTCTCGCTGCTGAACAAGACGGTCGACGTCCCGCTCAAGACCACCCTCAACGAGGTCCGGGCGCCCGAGAGTTCCCGCCGGACCGCGCTCCAGGTGAAGCTGGACGGCGTGGCCAAGGGCCGGCCCGTCGACGTCCTCAACGCGGACGTCGCGGACGCCGTGGCGACGGTCGACGCCCACCGGGCCACCGGCAGCACCCACCTCCTGCACGCCCGCCTCCACGTCCCCGGACTGCCGCTGCTCTCCCTGATCGAGGTCCAGGAAGTCACCAGCAAGGCGGTCTGCGAGGCGGGCAAGCGGCCGACGGCCACCGCCAACCTGCTGGGCTCGGTGACCGCCCTGGGCAAGAAGGTCACCCTGACGACGGGCGGCACGACCCGGGTGGCGGTGCCCGGGGTCGGCGAGGTCACCCTGGACCTGTCTTCCACGCGCACCACGAGCCGTACCGCCGCCGCGACGGCCCTGAGCCTGCGGGTGTCGGTGAACCCCCTGAAGCTGAACGTGGCCGAGGTGACCGGCGAGGTGACCCTGGCGGAGGCGACCTGCGAGGCCCCGACCCCGGCCGCCCCGACCCGGGCGTCGAGCACCTCGGTGCGCCCCCAGGCGACCGAGGCCGACCCGAAGCTGGCCCTGGCGGAGACCGGCGGCGGCTCGTCGACGCCGTACGTGGTCGGCGGGGCGCTGGCGCTGCTGGTGGCGGGCGGGGGAGCGGTGCTGGTCGCTCGGCGGCGCGGCTGAGGGGTTCCGGGGCGGGGCGGGGTCTGTGGGGTGCGGGGGATCGGGGTGCGGGGTTCACCGCGGGCCGTGCGTGGCTGGTCGCGCAGTTCCCCGCGCCCCGGGGGAGGCGGGTGTTCTGTGCGGGCGGGTGGGGTCCGTGGCCCTGGGGGCGGATTGTTCCGTGCGGGCCGTGGGTGGCTGGTCGCGCGGTTCCCCGCGCCCCTGGGAGCGGGGCGTTCTGTGCGGGCCCCGCGTCCCTGGGGTGGAGTCGGATCGTTCTGTGCGGGCGGCGCGGGGCCCGTGCCGGTTCAGGCGTGGGGCGTGTGGGTCGCCGTCAGTGTCAGGGCCTGGTCCAGTGCTTGGAGGAAACGGTTCGTCGTGACCCGGTCCCGGACCGCGATCCGCAGCCACTCCGGGCCGAGGCCCGGGAACGTGTCGCCCCGTCGCACCGCGAACCCCAGCCCGCGCAGCCGCGCCCGCACCTCCGCCGCCCCCGCCATCCGGGCCAGCACGAACGGCCCCTCCGCCGCCTCCACCACCCGTACCTCGTCGAACTCGCCCAGCCCGGCCGTCAGATGCTCCCGGTCCGCCGCCAGGCTCAGCGCCGCCGCCTCCGCCTCGGCCAGCGCGCGCGGCGAGACGCACTCCTCGGCCGCCACCAGCGCGGGCGTGGAGACCGGCCACAGCGGCTGCGCCCGCTCCAGCGCGGCCACCACCTCCGGCTCGGCCAGCACATAGCCGATCCGCAGCCCCGCCAGCCCCCACGTCTTGGTGAGGCTGCGCAGCACGACGAGCCCCGGCACGTCCGTACGTCCCGCCAGCGCCTCCCGCTCGCCCGGCACCGCGTCCATGAACGCCTCGTCCACCACCAGCGTCCGCCCCGGCCGGGCCAGTGAGTCGATGAGCTTCGCCGGGTGCAGCACCGACGTCGGGTTGGTCGGGTTGCCCACCACCACGAGGTCGGCCTCGGGCGGCACCGAGGCCGGGTCGAGCCGGAAGCCGTCCCCGGGGCGCAGCAGCACCCGCCGCACCGTGTGCCCGGCGTCCCGCAGCGCCGCCTCCGGCTCGGTGAACTGCGGATGCACCACCACCGGACAGCGCACCGGCAGCGCCCGGGCCAGCAGCACGAACGCCTCCGCGGCGCCCGCCGTCAGCAGCACCCGCTCCTCGGGCAGCCCGTGCCGCCGCGCGACCGCGGCCCGCGCCGCCCGCCCGTCGGGATAGGCGGCGAGACCGGTCAGGGACGCGGCGATGCGCTCCCGCAGCCAGTCCGGGGGAGTGCCCGACCGGACGTTGACCGCGAGGTCCGTCAGCTCGCCGCCGACGTCCCGGACCTCGGCGTCGCCGTGGTGGCGCAGATCGTGCTCAGTGGTGTGCGTGCGCATGGCTGCCATGGGGGTGATGATGGGGTCCGTCCTCGTCCGGGTGGAAGTGGGGCTGCTGGGCCAGTCCCACCTTGTCCTCGAAACCGGGCAGGGCGATCCGGTAGACACAGGAGTCGCAGTTCATCCGCAGATCCCCGCGCACCGCCTCCTCATACCGCTCCAGCACCAGTGTGTGCAGCTCCTCCGCCGCGCCGATGACCTCGGCCGCGCGCACGTCAAGAGCCTGGTGCGCCGCCGCCCACGCCCCGGTCTGCCGCCGCACCCGGTCCGGCAGGACGCCGGTGAACAGGAAGTACGGCAGGACCACGATCGCGCGGGCGCCCAGCCGCTCGCAGCGGTCGAGCCCGGCCGGCACGTCCGGCGCGGCCAGCGACACGAACGCCGTCTCCACGCCCGCGTAGCCGCGCCCCTCCCAGAACAGCCGGGCCGCCTTGTGCACCTCGGCGTTGGCGTCCGGATCGGTGGAGCCCCGGCCCACCAGCAGGACCGTCACCTGCGACCGCTCCAGATCACCGGCGGCCTCCTCGACCCGCCGCTCCAGGACCGCGAGCAGCGCCGGGTGCGGGCCGAGTGGACGCCCGTACGCGTAGGAGACGCCGGGGTGGCGCTCCTTCTCGCGGGCCAGCGCCGCCGGGATGTCGCCCTTGGCGTGCCCGGCGGACACCAGCATCAGCGGGACGGCCGCGAACCGCCGCACGCCCCGCTCCACCAGTGAGGCCACGGCCTCGCCCAGCGGCGGCGCCGACAGCTCGATGAAGCCGCCCGCCACGGGCAGCCCGGGATCGCGGCGGCCGAGCTCCGCGACGAACGCGCGGAACGCCTCGGCCCCGGCCTCGTCCCGGGTGCCGTGCCCCGCGACGAGCAGGGCCGGCCGGTTCTGGGGAGTCGTCACGGATTCTCCTTGCCGGGGCGGTGGTGGGAGGGGGGTACGGGGGCGGCGGTGCGGCGGCGGCCGACGTCCGCCCCGGGGGCGCGGCTCACGCGTCCCCCTCGGCGGGTCCGGTCTGCCACCGGTAGCCGCGCGGGGTGACCATGCGGCCGGCGATCTCGCGGGTGGCCGTGCTGCCGACGGTCACCACCGTCATCATGTCCACCGTCGCCGGATCCAGTCCGCCGAGCGTGGTCACCCGGCTGCGCTCGTCGGGGTGCGAGGCGGCCCGCACCACCCCCACCGGGGTGTGCGGGGCGCGGTGCCCGGCCAGGATGCGGAGCGCCTCGGGCAGCTGCCAGTCGCGGCCCCGGCTGCGCGGGTTGTAGAACGTCACCACCAGGTCCGCCTCCGCCGCCGCCCGCACCCGGCGCTCGATCACCTCCCACGGCGTGTGCAGGTCCGAGAGGCTGATCGAGACGTGGTCGTGGCCCAGCGGCGCCCCCAGGACGGCGGCGGCGGCCAGCGCGGCCGTCACCCCCGGCACGCCCACCACGTCGATGTCGCCGGCCGCCTCGGCGAGCGCGGGCGCGGCCATCGCGTACACCCCGGCGTCGCCGGAGCCGATCAGGGCCACCGCGTGCCCCTCGCGGGCCCGGGCGACCGCGGTACGGGCCCGCTCCTCCTCGGCGCCGAGACCGGACTCCAGGACCGTGGTGCCGGGCCGCAGCAGATCGCGGATCCGGTCCACGTACTGGTCGAGCCCGACGAGCACCGAGGCCCGGCGCAGCTCCTCCCGGGCGCGCGGGGTGAGCAGGTCGCGGGCGCCGGGGCCGAGCCCGACGACCGCGAGCCGGCCGCGCGGGGCCCGCCGCGCCACCGCGCAGGTGGCCATCGCGGCCCGCCCCGCGGGGCCCGACTTCCGCTTCGGCACCAGCAGTTCGCCGCCGCCCGCGAGCGCGGCGGCCTCCGCCACGCTCGGCGTCCCCACCGCCGCCAGCGGCGCGCCGGAGGGATGCGGGACGGGGATCCGGGCGAGCTCCGCGGCGCCGTACGTGGTCAGGGGCACGCCGAGCCGGGCCGCCGCCGCCACGATGCCCGGCTCCCGCGCCTTCGCGTCCACGGTGGCCAGCGCGGCCACCGCGAGCGGGCTCAGGCCCGCGTCCGCGAGCGCGTCCCGGACCAGCCCGAGCACCTCGTCGACGGATACGCCCTTGGCCGAACCCACGCCCACGACCAGGGACTTGGGCCGCAGGACGGCTTCACCGGGGCCGAGCGGCAGGACGCGGTCGGTGAGGTGCAGGACGGCCGGGCCCCGGGCGCCGGGGCGCACGTTCGGGGGCAGCGCGGGCAGCGGCCACACCGCGTCCGCCCGCAGCTCCACCGCCTCGCCGTCCAGGACCGCCCGCGCCACCGCGGCCACCGCGCCCTCCACCGGCAGGCCCAGGGTGTCCAGGCTCGCCGCGCCCACCGCGTCGCCGGCGGTGGTCACCACCGGCGCGCAGCCCAGCACCTCGGCGGCCTCGGCCGCCAGCCGGTTGGCACCGCCGCCGTGGCCGCCGAGCAGCGACACCGCGAACCGGACGCCCTCGTCGACGCAGACCACACCCGGGTCGGACGCCTTGTCCGTCAGGAGCGGGGCCAGCAGCCGGACCGTGGCGCCCGTGGCGAGGAAGCACACCAGGGCGTCGCACTCGGCGAAGGCGCGCGCCACGGCCTCCCGCACCGGCCCCTCGTACACCCGGACCCGGCCGGGCCAGGCCGCGGCCAGCCGGTCACGGGCGCGGGCGCCCGCCGCCGTGGCGGAGATCAGTCCGATCACTGGGCAGCTCCTTCGGGAACCGTTGCGGCCGGAGCCCCCGGGCGGTCGCCCCGGGGCGGCGGGAGGGGGCGCGGGGCGGCCGGGCGCGCGCACCCGCCCGTACCGGCGGCGGCGTTCATGAGGGGGAACGCTCCGCCCGCTCGGCCCGCTCGGCCCGCTCCGCCCGCAGCGCCCGGCGGGCCTGCGGGTCGGCCCGGCGGAAGCCGTGGAAGTGGCCCGGGTGGTACAGGTGCGAGCGGGTGCCCGAGGCGGACAGGGCCGGTCCCACCAGGAAGAGGGTGTGCTTCCAGAGCCGGTGCTCCTTCACCGTCTCCTCCAGCGTCGCGATCGTGCAGCGCAGCACCAACTCCTCCGGCCAGGTCGCCTGGTGGGCGACGACGACCGGCGTCGAGGTCGGATAGCCGCCTTCCAGCAGCTCCGCCACCAGCTGGCCCGAGCGGGCCGCCGACAGGAAGACCGCCATCGTGGTGCCGTGCCGGGCGAACTCGCGCACCTCCTCACCGGGCGGCATCGGCGTCTTGCCGCCGCCGAGCCGGGTCAGGATCACCGACTGGGCGACCTCGGGGATCGTCAGCTCGCGCTGGGCGAGCGCGGCGACCGCCGAGAACGACGACACCCCGGGGACGATCTCCACCTCCAGGCCGAGCCCCGCGACCCGGTCGAGCTGCTCCTGGGTGCCGCCCCACAGCGCCGGGTCGCCCGAGTGGATCCTGGCGACCCGCAGCCCCTCCCGCGCGGCCCGCTCGTACACCGCGACGACCTCTTCCAGGGACAGCGCCGCCGAGTCCAGGATCTCGGCGCCCTCCCGCGCGTGCTCCAGGACCTCGGCCTGCACCAGGCTCGCCGCCCAGATGACCACATCGGCCTCGGCGATCGCCCGCGCGGCACGGAACGTCAGCAGGTCCGCGGCGCCGGGTCCGGCGCCGACGACGGTCAGCCTGCCGGTGGGGGCATCGGCCATGGGAGCTCCTCTCGTACCTCACACGGTCGGTTCGTAGGTCACACAGTCGGTAAAGCGAAATGCGCGCGGGCGGGTCGGTCGGTTAGCAAGGGGCATGGCGGTGTTCGTGGCGCTCGGCGCGTTCCTGATGACCCTGGTCGGCGGCTGGACGGCCCAGCGCGTCACCGACCGGCGCCATCTGGTGCTGGGACTGGCGGGCGGCCTGATGCTCGGGGTGGTCGGTCTCGACCTGCTGCCGGAGGCGCTGGAGGCGGCGGGCGACGACGTCTTCGGCGTACCGGCCGCGCTGCTCCTGTTCGTCGGCGGCTTCCTCGTCGCCCACCTGGTCGAACGGCTCCTCGCCGTGCGCCGGGCGGCGCACGGGGGCGACCGGAGGGCGCCGCAGGTGGGGCTGACGGCGGCGGGCGCGATGGTCGGCCACAGCCTGATGGACGGCATCGCGATCGGCGCCGCCTTCCAGGTGGGCGGCGGCATGGGCGCGGCCGTGGCACTCGCCGTGATCACCCATGACTTCGCCGACGGCTTCAACACCTACACGATCACCAGCCTGTACGGGAACGAGAAGCGCAAGGCCGTCGCCATGCTCGTGGCCGACGCGCTCGCCCCGATGGTCGGCGCCGCCTCGACGCTGCTGTTCACCCTTCCGGCCGAGCTGCTCGGAAGCTATCTCGGCTTCTTCGGCGGAGTGCTGCTGTACCTGGCCGCCGCCGAGATCCTGCCGGAGGCCCACCACGACCATCCGGCCCTGTCGACGCTGCTCTTCACGGTCGCCGGGGTGGGCTTCATCTGGCTGGTGGTGGGGCTCGCGGGGTGAGCGGGGCGCGCCGCTCCCGGCCGGTGGCGGCCTCACAGCTTGCCGCCGCGGCCCCGGCGCCGCGCGGGCGCGATCAGCGTCGACAGATACGGCAGCTCGGCGCCGTCCAGCTCGGCGGCCGGGCGGATCGACTCCCCGTCGAGCCCGAGCGCCGAACCCCACACCGCGTCCTCGATCCGGCCGGTCGCCCGCAGCGCCCGCGCGACCTCGCCCGCCTGGCGCCCGAACTTGTACGCCACCACCGTCCCCGGGCCCTCCAGCGCGTCCCTGAGCACGGTGGTGCCCGCGGTCACCGGGACCAGCGTCAGCGGCTCGGTCCCCTCGGTGAGCACCGCGCCCGAGCGGGCCGCCAGGTCCTGCATCGCGGTGATCCCGGGGACCGTCTCGATCTCGGTCCCGGGCACCAGCTCCGCGACGGTCTGGGCGAGATAGGTGAACGTCGAATACACATGGGGGTCGCCCAGGGTCGCGAACGCCACCGTGGGGTGCGCGGGCAGCAGCGCGGCGACCGCCTCGCCCGCCGCGTCCCACGCCGCCTCGCGCCGGCCCCGGTCGCTCCGCTCGTTCAGCGCGAAGACGACCCGGACGACCTTGGAGCGGTCCACGTAGTGGAGCACGGTCGCCTCGGCGCGGCCGGGCTCGCCCCCGTCGTGTCCGTCGGCGTCGGCCAGCACCGGCACCACGACGACATCGGCCTCCCGCAGGGCCCGTACGCCCTTCACGGTCACCAGCTCCGGATCCCCGGGGCCCACGCCCACGCCGACCAGCCTGCTCATGGCGCGCACCCTTCGACGAACCGCCGGGCCACAGCGGGCCGGGCGGCCCAGTGCGTGTGCAGATAGCTGGCGTGCACGCCCTGCTGGACGAATCCCTCGACCCGGCGCTCCGGGTGGACCATCCCCCAGGCGGGCGAGGGGCCCGCGCCCGGGTCGAGCACGGTCCGGTGGAACTCGTGGCCGCGCAGCCGCGTCCCGGCGGCGGCCAGGCAGTTGTCACCGATCGCGACCGCCTCGCGGTAGCCGAGGGTGAGCCGCTGCGACATCCGGGCATCGGCGTCCAGCACCCCGCACATCGGCTGCCCGTCGAGCGAGCGCGCCAGATAGAGCAGCCCGGCGCACTCGGCGGCCACGGAGCCGCCGGACCGCGCGAGGTCGCCGACCGCCTTGCGCAGCGGCTCGTTGGCGCTGAGCTCGGCCGCGTAGACCTCGGGGAAGCCGCCGCCGATGACCAGACCGGCGGTCCGCTCGGGCAGCGACTCGTCCCGGAGCGGATCGAAGACGACGACGTCCGCGCCCGCGGCGGTCAGCAGCTCGGCGTGCTCGGCGTACGAGAAGGTGAACGCGGGTCCCCCCGCGAGGGCCACCACGGGCCGCCGGCCCGCCGTGGCCGCACCTCCTTCGGCCGGTTCCCCGGCCGTCCGCCCGGGGCCTCGGCCACCGGCCGTCTCCGCCCCGTCGCGCGCCCCGGGGCGCAGCCCTCCGGCGGGGTCGGCGGCCAGCGCCGCCGCCGCGTCCCACGGCGAGCAGGCGAGGTCCGGTGCCGAGCGGGCCAGCGCCAGCAGCGCGGCCAGATCGCACCCTTGGCGCACCTGCTCGGCCATCGCCGCGACCGCCGCCACCGCGTCGGCGCGCCGCTCGGCCACCGGCACCAGGCCCAGGTGCCGCGACGGCGTCGACAGCGGGGCCGCGCGCCGCAGGGCGCCCAGCACCTCCACCCCCGACTCCTCCAGGGCCGCCCGCAGCAGCTCCTCGTGCCGGTCCGAGCCGACCTTGTTGAGGATCACCCCGCCGAGCCGCACCCGCGGGTCCCAGGACGCGAAGCCGTGCACCAGCGCCGCCACCGACCGCGACTGCGAGGAGGCGTCCACCACCAGCACCACCGGTGCCCGCAGCAGTTTGGAGACCTGCGCGGTGGAGGCGAGCTCCCCGAGGCCCGAGGCGCCGTCGTACAGCCCCATGACCCCCTCGACCACCGCGACGTCGCACCCCCGCGCGCCGTGCGCGAGCAGCGGAGCCATCAGCTCCGGGCCGCACATGTACGCGTCGAGGTTGCGCCCGGGGCGCCCCGTGGCCAGGGCGTGGTAGCCGGGGTCGATGTAGTCGGGGCCGACCTTGTGCGGGGACACCGCGAGCCCGGTCGCGGCGAACGCGGCCATCAGGCCCGTCGCGACCGTGGTCTTCCCGCTGCCCGACGACGGCGCGGCGATGACGAGACGTGCTACCACTCGATGCCCCGCTGCCCCTTCTGACCGGCGTCCATCGGGTGCTTGACCTTCGACATGTCGGTCACCAGGTCCGCGAACTCCAGCAGCTTCTCCGGTGCGTTGCGCCCCGTGATCACCACGTGCTGGGTGCCCGGCCGGTCCCGCAGCACCGAGACGACCTCGTCGGTGTCCACCCAGCCCCAGTGCATCGGGTAGGCGAACTCGTCCAGCACGTACAGCTTGTAGGTCTCGGCGGCCAGGTCCCGCTTGACCTGCTCCCAGCCCTCGCGGGCCTTCTCCTCGTTGTCGACCTGCTCGTCGCGCTGGACCCAGGACCAGCCCTCGCCCATCTTGTGCCAGGCGACGCTGCCGCCCTCGCCGGAGGCGCCCAGCACGCGCAGCGCGTTCTCCTCGCCGACCTTCCACTTCGCCGACTTGACGAACTGGAACACCCCGATCGGCCAGCCCTGGTTCCAGGCCCGCAGCGCGAGCCCGAACGCGGCCGTCGACTTCCCCTTGCCGATCCCCGTGTGCACCATGACCAGCGGACGGTTGCGTCGCTGACGCGTCGTCAGCCCGTCCTCCGGCACCACGCTCGGCTGTCCCTGCGGCATCAGGCGGCCCTCCTCGAAGTCCCCGTCACGTCCTTGACCAGACCGGCGATCGAATCCGCCCGCAACTCGTCGAGCGTCACCGCCGGTCCCTGCAGCTCCCGCGCCAGCTCGGCCGCGAGGCCGAGGCGGACGGCGCCCGCCTCGCAGTCCACGACCACGCTCGCCACGCCCTCGGCGGCCAGCAGCCGCGCGGAGCGGCCCGCCAGCGCCACCGGGTCCACCCCGCCGGTCGCCCGCCCGTCCGTCACCACCACGAGCAGCGGGCGCCGCGACGGATCGCGCATCCGCTCCACCCGCAGCACGTCGTGGGCCTTCAGCAGCCCCGCCGCCAGCGGGGTGCGCCCGCCGGTGGGGAGCGTCTCCAGCCGGGCCGCCGCCGCGTCCACCGACGACGTCGGCGGCAGCGCCACCTCCGCGTCCTTGCCCCGGAAGGTGATCAGACCCACCTTGTCGCGCCGCTGGTAGGCGTCGAGCAGCAGCGAGAGCACCGCGCCCTTGACCGCGCCCATCCGCTGCCGGGCAGCCATCGACCCCGACGCGTCGACGACGAAGAGCACCAGATTGCCCTCGCGGCCCTCCCGGGTCGCCTGCCGCAGGTCGTCCCGGCGCACCACCAGCCCCGGCCCCGACCGGCCGCGCGCCCGCTGGTGCGGGGCCGCCGCCCGCACCGTCGCCGCCAGATGCAGCTTGGTGAGCGTGCCCCGGGGGCGCTTGGCCCCCGTCGTGCGCCCGTGTGCCGTGCGCGCGCGGGAGCGGCGGCCCGCCGCGCCCTCGCCGAGGCCCGGCACGCTCAGCATCTTCGTACGGAACGGCTCACCGGCGCGGACGGGCTGCTGTTCGGCGCCGCCCGCGCTCTGCGGCTCGCCGCCCTCGCCCTCCTCGGGGCGGGCCGGGGCGTCCCCGCCGCCCGTCTCGGGCGCCGGACCGCCGTCTCGCGGAGGCTGCCCGCCCCCGCCGCCCGGCCCGTCCGGGTCCGGATCCGGGTCCTCGTCCTGGTCCCCGAACTCCTCCAGGGTGTCGTCCAGCTTGTCCTCGTCCAGGCCCGGCGCGTCGAACGGATTGCGGCGGCGGCGGTGCGGCAGCGCCAGCAGCGCTGCCTGCCGCACGTCCTCCGCGAGCACGTCCGTACGCCCCGCCCACGCCGCCAGCGCGGTCGCGGTCCGGGCCATCACCAGGTCGGCGCGCATGCCGTCCACCTCGAACGCGGCGCAGGTGGCGGCGATCTGCCGCAGCGCCGCGTCCCCGAGCCGCACCTGCGGCAGCAGCGCGCGCGCCGCCACGATCCGCGCCCGCACGGCGGCCTCCTCGTCGGCCCAGCGCACCGCGAAGGCGGCCGGGTCGTCGTCGTAGGCCAGGCGCCGGCGGACCACCTCGACCCGCTGGTCCGGCTCCCGGGACGCCTTCACCTCCACGGTCAGCCCGAACCGGTCCAGCAACTGCGGGCGCAGCTCGCCCTCTTCGGGGTTCATGGTCCCCACCAGCAGGAACCGCGCCGCGTGCCGGACGGACACGCCCTCGCGCTCCACGTACGAGGCGCCCATCGCGGCGGCGTCGAGCAGCAGGTCCACGAGGTGGTCGTGGAGGAGGTTGACCTCGTCCACGTACAGGATCCCGCGGTGGGCGTGGGCCAGCAGACCCGGCTCGAACGCCTTCACGCCCTCCGCCAGCGCCCGCTCGATGTCGAGCGCGCCCACCAGCCGGTCCTCGGAGGCGCCGACGGGGAGCTCGACCATGCGCGCGGCGCGCGGCGCCCCGGCCCCGGCCTCGTGCGGCCCGTCCGGGCAGGCCGGATCGGGGCCCGCGGGGTCACAGGAGAACCGGCACCCGGTGACGACGTCGACCTCGGGCAGCAGCGCCGAGAGCGCCCGCACCGCGGTGCTCTTCGCGGTGCCCTTCTCGCCGCGCACCAGGACCCCTCCCACCTGCGGCGACACCGCGTTCAGCAGGAGGGCCAGCCGTAGGTCGTCCTGACCGACGATCGCGCTGAACGGATACGGCGTACTCATGCGTTGTCACTCTCCAGATCGCCCTCAAGCTGCAGATAGGTCGCGCGCAGCCGCTCCAGCGTCGCCGCCTCGGGCTCCGCCCACAGACCTCGGTCGGCGGCCTCCAGCAGCCGCTCGGTGATGCCGCGCAAGGCCCAGGGATTGGACCTGCGCATGAACTCCTGGTTCTCGGCGGAGAACACGTACTCGGACGCGAGCTTCTCGTACATCCAGTCGTCGACCACGCCCGCCGTCGCGTCGTACCCGAACAGGTAGTCCACGGTCGCCGCCATCTCGAACGCGCCCTTGTAGCCGTGGCGGCGCATCGCCGCCATCCAGCGCGGGTTGACCACGCGCGCGCGAAAGACCCGGTGGGTCTCCTCGCCGAGGGTGCGCGTCCTGACCTGGTCGGGCGTGGCCGAGTCGCCCACGTACGCCTCGGGGCCCGTCCCCGTCAGATGCCGCACCGTGGCCACCATGCCGCCGTGGTACTGGAAGTAGTCGTCGGCGTCGACCAGGTCGTGCTCGCGGGTGTCGACGTTCTTCGCCGCCACCGCGATCCGCCGGAACGCCGTCTCCATGTCGCCCCGGGCCGCCCGGCCGTCCAGCCCCCGTCCGTACGCGTAGCCGCCCCACACCGCGTACACCTCGGCGAGGTCCGCGTCGGAGCGCCAGTTGCGGGCGTCGATCAGCGGGAGCAGCCCCGCCCCGTACGCCCCCGGCTTGGAGCCGAAGATACGGGCCGTGGCGCGGCGGCGGTCGCCGTGCTCGGCGGTGTCCTCGTCCACGTGCGCCCGCACGTAGTTGGCGGCGGCCGGCTCGTCCAGCTCCGCCACCGCCCGCACCGCGTCGTCGATCAGCCCCACCACGTGCGGGAACGCGTCCCGGAAGAAGCCGGAGATGCGGACCGTGACATCGATGCGCGGACGGCCGAGCTCGGCGGCGGGCACCACCTCGAAGCCGGTGACGCGCCGCGACGCGTCGTCCCACACCGGGCGGCAGCCGAGCAGCGCCAGGACCTCGGCGATGTCGTCGCCCTGGGTGCGCATCGCCGAGGTGCCCCAGACGGTGAGGCCCACGGACTTCGGGTACGCGCCCGTGTCCGCGAGGTAGCGCGCCACCAGCGAGTCCGCGAGCGCCTGGCCGACCTCCCAGCTCAGCCGGGACGGGATGGCCTTGGGGTCCACCGAGTAGAAGTTCCGCCCGGTGGGCAGCACGTTGACCAGGCCGCGGGTGGGGGAGCCCGAGGGGCCCGCCGGGACGTAACCGCCGTCCAGGGCGTGCAGGACGTGCCCGATCTCGTCGCTGGTGCGCGCCAGGCGCGGCACCACCTCGCGGCAGGCGAACTCCAGCACCGCCACCGCGGCCGGGAGCGGGCCGCCCAGCACCTCGGCCACCAGGCCCGGACACTGCGCCGCGTCCCAGCCGCGCTCCTCCATGCCCTCCGCCAGCCGGCGGCACAGCTGCTCCAGGAGGTCGATCGCGTCGGCCGCGCTGCGGGCCGGGCCCGCCACCAGCTCCGTCAGCTCCGCCGCCACCTTGACCGGGGCGCCCGGCTCGGCCAGCAACTCCTTCTCGGCCAGCCCGAAGTGCTCGGCCAGCGCGGCGCGCAGACCCGGCAGCGCGTCCGCCTCGCCGCCCCACACCTGGGAGGCGCGCAGCACCGCGAGCACCAGGTTGACCCGGGGCCCGGCCTCGGGGCCGCCGCCCAGGACGTGCAGCCCGTCACGGATCTGCACGTCCTTGATCTCACACAGATAGCCGTCGATGTGCAGCACGAACTCGTCGAAGTCGCCGTCGTCCGGCTGCTCGTCGAGGTGCAGGTCGTGGTGGAGCTCGGCGGCCTTGACCAGCGTCCAGATCTGGGCCCGCACCGCCGGGGCCTTCGTCGGGTCGAGATCGCTCACCAGGGCGTACTCGTCGAGGAGTTGCTCCAGTTTGGCCAGGTCGCCGTAGGTGTCGGCGCGGGCCATCGGGGGGACCAGATGGTCCACGACGGTGGCGTGGCCGCGCCGCTTGGCCTGGGTGCCCTCGCCCGGGTCGTTGACAATGAACGGGTACACCAGCGGCAGTTCGCCCAGGACCGCGTCCGGGCCGCAGCCCGCGGAGAGGCCGAGGCCCTTGCCGGGCAGCCACTCCAGGGTGCCGTGCTTGCCCATGTGCACGACGGCGTCGGCGCCGAAGCCGCCCCGCGACACCGGGGTCTCCAGCCAGCGGTAGGCCGCCAGATAGTGGTGGGAGGGCGGCATGTCGGGGTCGTGGTAGATCGCGATCGGGTTCTCGCCGAAGCCGCGCGGCGGCTGGATCATCACCACCACGTTGCCGAACCGGAGGGAGGCGAGCACGATCTCGTCGCCGTCCACGTACAGCTGTCCCGGGGGCTCGCCCCAGTGCTCCCGGATGCTCGCGCGCAGCTCGGGCGCCAGCTCCTCGAACCAGGAGCGGTAGTCGGCGAGCGGTACGCGCGCGGGGGCGGCGGCCAGCTGCTCCTCGGTGAGCCACTCCACGTCGTGGCCGCCCGCCGCGATCAGCCGGTGGATCAGCTCGTCCCCGTCGTCCGGGTGGCCCTCCACCGCGTACCCCGCGTCGCGCAGGGCGTCCAGGACGCGGACGGCGGAGGCGGGGGTGTCCAGGCCCACCGCGTTGCCCACCCGGGAGTGCTTGGTGGGGTAGGCGGTGAAGACCAGCGCGATCCTCTTCTCCGCGTTGGGCTTGTGCCTGAGCCGGGCGTGGCGCACCGCGATCCCGGCGACCCGGGAGGCCCGCTCGGGGTCGGCGACATAGACCGGCACCTCGTCCGGGCCCTGTTCCTTGAAGGAGAACGGGACCGTGATCAGCCGGCCGTCGAACTCGGGGATGGCCACCTGCATCGCCGCGTCCATGGGGGAGACCGCCGCGTTCGACGCCTCCCAGACGGCCTTGGCGGAGGTGAGGCAGAGCCCTTGCAGCACCGGCACGTCCAGCTCGGCCAGGGCGCCGATGTCCCAGGCGTCCTCGTCGCCGCCCGCACTGGCCCGCGCGGCGGTGGCGCCGCCCGCCGCCAGGACGGTGGCGACCAGCGCGTCGGCCCGGCCCAGCGTCTCGTACAGCGCGGGCTCGGCACCGCGCAGCGAACCCACGTACACCGGAAGGGCGTTGGCGCCGTGGGCCTCGATGCTGTCGCACAGGACGTCGACGAACGCGGTGTTGCCGGACAGCTCGTGCGCGCGGTAGAAGAGCACGCCCACGGTCGGCCGGTCCGCGAGCCGCGCGCGCCTGCCGTGCACGCCCCACTCGGGCATCGGCTGCGGCTCGGCGAAGCCGACGCCGGTCAGCAGCACGGTGTCGGAGAGGAAGCGGGCCAGCTCCACCAGATTGCCCGGGCCGCCCTCCACCAGATAGCGCAGGGCCTCGGCGACCACACCGGCGGGCACCGACGACTCGGCCATCAGCTCGGCGTCCGGCACCGACTCCCCGCCCAGCAGCACGGTGGGGATCCCGGCGGCCCGCAGCGCCGCCAGCCCGTCCTCCCAGGCGCGCTTGCCGCCGAGCAGGCGCACCACGGCGACGGCCGCCCCGTCGAGCAGGGCGGGCAGCTCCTCGGCCACGTCGAGACGGGTCGGGTTGCCGATCCGGTAGGGCGCCCCGGAGGCCCGGGCCGCCAGGAGGTCGGTGTCGGCGGTCGACAGCAACAGCACAGTGCTCATGCGGGCGCTCCTGGTGCGATGAAGGGAAGTCCGACCGGAGCCCCCTGCTCGATGAGCCGCATGAGGGCGTCCGTGTCCGCGTGTTCTTCGATGAGGTCCCCGAGGCGGTCCAGCTGCTCCTCGCGCAGCGCACCGAACGACGTGTCGGGGGCGGGCACGAAACGCCGTCCGGTGGCGCTCGCGACCCGCTCCAGGAACCGCCGCCTGAATCCGTCGCTCTCAAGTGACCCGTGCCAGTGCGTCCCCCAGACCGCACCGACCCGGCATCCGTCCAAGAAGGCTTCCCCGCCCAGCACTTCGGCGACGCCGTGGTGGATCTCGTATCCCTCCACGCGCTCGCCCAGCGCCTCACCGGTCGGCCGTGCAAGTGTCTTCTCGGCCGCGAACCGCACCCGCACGGGCAGCAGTCCGAGACCCGTCACGGAGCCCGCCCGCGACTCGACCTCGTCCTCGATGTGCTCTGCGAGCACCTGGAACCCGCCGCAGATCCCCAGCACCGGACGCCCCTCGGCCGCCCTGCGCGCCAGCTCCCGCGCCAGCCCCCGTTCCCTCAGCCACTCCAACGCCCGGACCGTGCCCCGGGTTCCCGGCACGACGACCAGATCCGCGTCGACGAGCTCCTCGGGCCGGTCCACGAACCGCACGACCACGCCCGGCTCGGCGGCGAGCGCGTCGACATCGGTGAAGTTGGACATCAGCGGCACCGCGCAGACCGCCACGCGCAGCACGTCCTCGCCGACCGGCGGCGCCACCACGGACTCGCGCACGGTGCCGCGCAGCGAGACCCGCAGCCCGTCCTCCTCGTCGATGCCGAGCCCGTGCGCGTACGGCAGGATCCCGTACGTGTGCCGCCCGGTGAGGCCGTGCAGCATGTCGATGCCCGGTTCCAGGAGCGTGACGTCGCCGCGGAACTTGTTGACCATGTACCCCGCCACCAGGGCCTGGTCCTCCGGGCTGAGCAGCGCGGTCGTGCCGAAGAACGAGGCGAACACCCCGCCCCGGTCGATGTCGCCGACCACCACGACCGGCAGTTTCGCCGCCCGCGCGATGCCCATGTTCACGATGTCGGTGCGCCGCAGATTGATCTCGGCCGGGCTGCCCGCCCCTTCGCAGATCACGGCGTCATATGTGCCCCGCAGCCGCTCCAGACAGTCCAGAACGGTGCCCAGGAGTGCTTCCTGGCGTCCGCCGTGGTAGCCGCGGGCGCTCAGTTCGCCCACCGGCCGGCCCATGAGCACGACCTGGCTCGAACGGTCGCTCCCCGGCTTGAGCAGCACGGGGTTCATCAGCGCGGACGGCTCGACGCGCGCCGCCTGCGCCTGCATCGCCTGCGCCCGGCCGATCTCCGCGCCCTCGCGCGTGACGAACGAGTTGAGGGACATGTTCTGTCCCTTGAACGGCGCCACCTTCACGCCCTGGCGCACCAGCCACCGGCAGATGCCCGCGGTGACGACGCTCTTCCCGGCGTCGGACGTGGTGCCCGCGATCAGCAGACCGCCGCTCATGTACGTACCTTCCTCACCGCGACAGCGACGCCCAGGGCCAGCCAGCCCACCCGCCGCGACAGCCGCACCGCTCGTTCGATGTCACCGACCTCGACGGCCCGGCCTGGGCCGTTGAGGACGGGCCGGTGCTCGACCCGTCCGCCGTACGAGAGCGTGCCGCCCAGCCGGACGCCGAGCGCACCCGCGAACGACGCTTCCACCGGGCCCGCGTTGGGGCTCGGGTGCTTGGCCGCGTCCGCCCGCCACGCGCGCGTGGCCGCGCGCGGGGAGCCCCCGGCGGCCACCGCGAGGGCGGCGGTGAGCCGGGCGCCGGGCCAGCCCGCCACGTCGTCCAGGCGCGCCGAGGCCCAGCCGTAGCGCAGGTGGCGCGGCGAGCGGTGGCCGACCATCGCGTCCAGGGTGTTGACGGCGCGGAACGCCACCAGGCCGGGCACCCCCGCGAGCGCCCCCCACACCAGGGCGCCGACCACGGCGTCGGAGGTGTTCTCGGCGACGGACTCGACGACGGCGCGCGCGATGCCGGGCGCGTCCAGGGTCTGCGGGTCGCGCCCGCACAGATGGGGCAGCCGCGCGCGGGCCGCCTCGACGTCCCCCGCGTCGAGGGCGGCGCCGATCGCGCGGGCCTCCCGGCCGAGCGAGGTGCCGCCGACGACGGCCCAGGTGGCGGCGGCGGTCAGGGCGGCGGAGGCGGCCGGCCGGCCGCGCACCGCGCGCGTGGCGAGCAGTGCGGCGCCCGCGGCGCCCCCGGCGCACACGGCGGTGTGCAGCGCGCCCCAGCCCCGGTGGTCGCGCCACAGCGCGCGCTCGACGGCGGCGGCGGCCCGGCCGAACGCCGCGACCGGGTGGCCCCGGCGCGGGTCGCCGAGGAGCAGGTCACCGAGGAGCCCGGCGGTGGCGCCGTACGCGAAGGTGCGGTCGGCACGCATCGGGGTCAGCCCTTCGCAACGCCGCGAGGAACTCCGGTACGGGTGGGGGGTGCCGAGAACTGGCAGGCGCGCATGGCGGTGTGTCCTCACTCAGGGTGTCCGCGCCCTGGTACGACGTCGACCGGCGGTGAGAGTTCCTGGCTCACGGGGATGCTTCCCCGGTGACAGTGGCGGGACCGCGCCGGATTCGCACCGGCTTCCTCTTCTGCCGCCGTAAATGGCTCGGGCAGTCCACCACGCCGGGGAACGCCCGTCAACTCGCTGCTGACCTGCGACGGGAGAGTGTGTTGGGGCACACAGAGAACCGCCCCGCGGCCGTGCCGCGGGGCGGTTCCGGTGGTGCGTGCGACGCGTGCGGCGCTACTTGCCGACGATCAGGTTGATGCCGTACGCGACGGCCGCAGCGCAGAGCGCGAAGCAGAGGTAGGCGGTGGTGCGGGCCACCGTGACGTTGCCCTTGCCGGCCGCCGCGGACTGCTGCTTGCTGAGTCCGACGATGCCGACGGTGAACAGGCCCACCAGGCCGACGGTGACGATGAGGCTGACACCGAAGACGGTGCCGAGAGCTGCCCAGTCGATGTGCATGACGATTCCTTCGGGTGCGCGGCGGCCGTCAGACCGTGGCCGGGCGGGGCGGGTCGGCGGGGGCCACCGGGGCCGGGGCCGCGATGGTCGCCGTCAGGTCGGCGGCCACGGCCACGGCGGCGGCGGTCGGGGGCGGGGTGACGGCGGCCATGGCGGTGGTCACCACGCCCGCGGGCTCGGCCGGGGTCTCGGTGGCGGCGGGAGCGGCGGTGACGTCGTTGTGGTCGACCGGCTCGCGGCGCGACAGCTTCCAGATGAAGCCGGAGCCCGCGACCAGCAGGATCGCCACGAGGACGACGCCCCAGGTGCCCTGGCCGGTGAGGAACTCGGCGCCCGCGCCCACCAGACCGGCGGCCGGCAGGGTCAGGCCCCACGCCACGAACATCCGGGTCGCGGTGGACCAGCGGACCACACCGCCCTTGCGGCCCAGACCCGCGCCCATGACGGAGCCGGAGCAGACCTGGGTGGTGGAGAGGGAGAAGCCGAGGTGCGAGGAGGCCAGGATGACGGTGGCGGCACCGGACTGGGCGGCGAAGCCCTGCGGCGGCGCCAGCTCGGTCAGGCCCTTGCCCATGGTGCGGATGATGCGCCAGCCGCCGAGGTAGGTGCCCATGGCGATGGCCAGGCCGGCCGAGACGATGACCCACATCGGGGGGTTGGCGCCCGGGTGCAGCACACCGCCGGTGACCAGGGCCAGGGTGATGATGCCCATGGTCTTCTGCGCGTCGTTGGTGCCGTGGGCGAGCGAGACGAGACCGGCGGAGGCGATCTGTCCGGCCCGGTAGCCCTTGGCGGTGGCCTTCTCGTCCGTGTTGCGGTTGATCCGGTACGTGAGGCGGGTCGCCAGCATCGAGGCGACGCCCGCGACGATCGGGGCGGCGACGGCGGGCAGCAGCACCTTGGTGACGACGGTGGAGCCGTTGACCGAGGACCAGCCGGCCGACATCACGGCCGCGCCGATCAGACCGCCGAACAGGGCGTGGGACGAGCTGGACGGCAGACCGAGCAGCCAGGTCACCAGGTTCCACAGGATGGCGCCGACCAGGGCCGCGAAGATCACTTCGGTTCTGATGCCCTTTTCGTTGACGATCCCGCCGGAGATCGTCTTGGCGACCTCCACCGACAGGAACGCGCCGACCAGGTTGAGCGCGGCGGACATGGCCACCGCGGCTTTGGGCTTCAGTGCGCCGGTCGAGATGGTGGTGGCCATCGCGTTGGCGGTGTCATGGAAACCGTTCGTGAAATCGAACACTAGAGCTGTCACGACCACAATGGCGAGCAGCAGCGTGATGTGTTCCATTTACCCAGGCAATCGTTCGACGTCAGTGTTGCGATGAACGTAAGTAACCTGGATGAACGGAAGGTGAACTGGGTCCGGCCCTGCGGTGTATCTGACCGCTTTTTGCGGTGTGCAGGCCCTGACAAACGCCTTCAAGCGTTCAAATGCCCCAGAGAAAGAGATACTGGTCACCCTCTGGCGCCCGCCGCACGGCCTGCGAGGATCGCCCCATGGGAGAGCCGAACGACCGCGAAACGATCGCCGCCGCCTGGGCCGAACTGACCGCCACCGCGCGCCGCACCGCCGAGGAGGGCCTGGTCGTGGGCACCTCCGGCAACGTCTCGGTACGCGTGGGCGACCTCGTCCTGGTCACCCCGAGCGGCGTCCCCTACGACCGCCTCGGCCCCGACGACACCGTCGCCGTCGACCTCACCGGCCGCCAGGTGACCGGCACGCTCCGCCCCACCAGCGAGCTGCCCGTGCACCTCGCCGTGCACGCGAACACCGCCGCCCGCGCCGTCGTCCACACCCACGCCGTGCACGCCACCGCCGTCTCCACCCTGGTCGACGAGCTGCCGCCGGTCCACTACATGACCGCCGCCCTCGGTGGTCCGGTCCAGGTCGCGCCGTACGCGCTGTACGGCACCGAGGAACTGGCGCGAAACATGGTGCGCGCACTGGAGGGCCGCACCGCCTGCCTGCTGCGCAACCACGGAACGATCACTTACGGAACCACCCTCTCCGAGGCGTACGACCGCACCGCCCAGCTGGAGTGGATGTGCCGCCTCTGGCTCACCGCCTCCGCGATCCCCGGCCGCACCCCCTCCCTGCTCTCCCCGGCCGACCTGGACCGGGCCGCCGAGCAGTTCCGGGGGTACGGACAGCCCGGGGCCGGGCCGGGGGAGTGACCCGGTAGGACCCCGTCCACTGGCCGCGCGCGCGACGGCTGCCCACACTGGAGCGGTGCGCCCGGCAACAGCGACGGCAGCGGCCGTCACCACACTCATCGGCGTCGGCGCGGCAGCGGTGGCCGCCGGACGGTACGCGAGCGACGCCGCCCTCAAGGCGCCGCCGGGCCGCCCCCTGCCCGCCGACCCCGAACTCACCGTGCACGCCACCGCGCCCGGCCGGATCACCCTGACCCGCTGCCTGGCCGCGCAACGCCCCGGCGTGTACGCGATCGAGGGCCCCGGCATCCACGCCGTGGTCGGACCCGTCGTCGAGGACGCGCCGCACCCGGCCGACACCGTGGTGCGCCGCCTGGAACGGGTCACCGAAGGCACCCCGGCGGCGGGGGACCGGGTCCGGCTCACCCCGCAGATCCACCGCGGCACCCCCGCCACCCTCGGCCTGTCCTACGAGGACGTGGAGATCCCGTCCGAACTGGGCTCGCTGCCCGCCTGGCTGGTGGAGGGCGTCCGGGACACCTGGGTCATCGCCGTGCACGGCATCGGCACCACCCGCGAGCACGCGCTGAACATCGCGGGCTTCCTGCACCGCCACCGCCTCCCCGTCCTCGTCCCCGCCTACCGGGGCGACGAGGGCGCGCCCCGCTCGCCCGACGGCCTCGCCCACCTCGGCGACTCCGAGTGGCGCGACCTGGACGCCGCCGTCCGCTACGCGGTCCGGCGCGGCGCCCGGCGCGTCATCCTGCACGGCTGGTCCACCGGCGCCACCATGGCGCTGCACACCACCACCGGCTCGGCGCTGCGCGACCGCGTCGCGGGCGTCGTCCTGGACTCGCCGGTCCTCGACTGGGAAGGCACCCTGCGCGCCCTCGCCGTCGCCAACGGGGCCCCGGCCGCCCTGCTGCCGCTCGCCGTACGGGCCGCCCAGGGCCGCACCGGCCCGCACGGCGACCACCTGCGCGAGGCGGTCGACCCGGCCGCCCTGCGCGTGCCGGCCCTGGTCTTCCACGGCCCCGACGACACCCTGGCCCCCTGGCACCCCACCCGCGCCCTCGCGGCCCGCCGCCCCGACCTGGTCACCCTGCACACCGTCCCGCAGGCCCCGCACGCCTCGATGTGGAACGCGGACCCCGCCAGGTACGAGGAGGCACTGCGGCGCTTCCTGACGCCCCTGATGTAGGAGGGACGGCCGGGCACCTTTCCCGGCCCCCCGGAACCAGCGGACCGCATTCCGTTTGGGCTTTCGGCCCGTCAGCGGGAAGACTGCACCCGTGACGTCCCGGAAGCCTGAAGAGAAGTTGCCGCGAGACTCCAGACTGCGGCTTGTCCGCGCACCGCACGCGAAGGATGCCCGCCCGCTCGCCACCGCCCGCCGCGCCGTGACGGACCGGCGCGCCAGGCCGGCCTCCCGCCCACCGGAGGGCACCCCGGCCGCGGCCGAACTGGCCCGCCAGGCCAGAGCGGTGCTCGCCGACGCCGTCCGGGTCGCCCGCTGGGCCGACGCCGAGCGCGCCCGGGGCGGCGCACCGCGCCCCGCCCCGACCGGCAGCCTGTCCGGCGCCGCCGCCGAACTGGCCGCCGCCACCCTGGACCTGACGCCGGGCCAGGTGCGCGAGGGCTGGGACCGGGCCCGGCTCGCCGGACTGATCGAACTGCACGGCGGCACCGCCCGCCCCGGCTGGCGGCTGCGCGCCTGGGACCGCGACGACGCGGCCGTGCTGCGCGGCTGGGTCGCCCTCTTCGACGCCTGGTCGATCGTCCACCCCGCCCCGGCCGCCATCGCGCCCGCCGCCGTGGCCGAGGTCGTCGAGGCCGTCCCGCAGGTGCTCTCGCTGCTCCAGCTCTCGGCCGGGCCCGTCCTCGTACCGGCCCTGCTGGACCTGCTCGGCCAGCGCGTCGCCGAACTCCGCGACGAGCGCTGCGAAGTGCCGTACGGGGGCGACGCGGACGGCGCCGGCGACCCGCCCGCCGCCCTCGCCTTCCTCTCCCTGCTGCTCGACTGGGTGCTCGCCGCGCTCGCCGCCGTCGGCGCGCTCACCCTCGGCCGGGGCTCGGCGACGCTCACCCCGCTCGGCAGTTGGGCGGTCTGGGTCAAGCTGGAACAGATCTGCGTCGCCGCGCAGAGCCCGGCGGGCAACATCGAGCAGTCCGCCGATGACATGCTGCGCGGCTGCGCCCGGCTCACCCCGGGTCCGGCCCGTGCCGAGTACCGCGCCTGGCTCGCCGCGCGGCCCGTCGGCAGCGCGGTCACCGAACTGCTCGACGCCGCGCGGGGCGAGGACGCCCTGGTGCGCGGACTCGCCTTCGAGGCCCTGCGGGTGGTGGGCGCCCCCGCCGAGCCCGAGGTGCGCGCCGCCACCGACGAGGTCTTCCTGCGGCCGTATGCCCTGCTCTGGCTCGCCGAGCACGAGGGCACCGACCCGGAGGACGCCACCTCCGTCCTCACCCGGGAGGAGTCGACCTGGCTGTGGGTGGACACGGCGGCGGCCGTCGCCGACCACGGCGAGGTGGAGCTGATGGTGCGTCACCTCGACTCGGCGGTGCAGGGCACCGTGGCGGCGCTGCTGGACGAGGTGAGGGTGGTGGGCCACCCCCGTACCGTCCAGGTCCTGGTCGCCCTGGCAGCGGCCCACCCGGACCCGGCCCTCGCCAAGGCGGTCCGCCGGGCGGCCTTCCAGGTGCATACGGGCGGGGTGTAGGGCGGGGGAGTGGGGGTGGTGGGGCTGGTGGGTGGTGGTTAGTCGTCAGCTGTCAGCTGCCATCTGCCAGTCGGCGTCTGATATCTGACATCTGCCAGTCGTCATCCGACAGTTGCCAGTGGCGGACCGACAGCTGATAGCCGTCAGCCGTCAGCCGTCAGCCGTCAGCCGTCAGCCGTCAGCCGTCAGCCGTCAGCCGTCAGCCGTCAGCCGTCAGCCGACATCTGTCATCTGACCGCTGACCGCCGTCACCTGCCACCCGTCAGCCGACCGCTGTCACCCGCCATCTGCCACCCGACCCCCGTCACCCCTCACCCCTCACCCCGCAAACGTATTGCACCGCCCCATGTCGCCACTGCGGAATCCCGTGGTGAACCACTGCTGGCGCTGCTGGGCCGAGCCGTGGGTCCAGGATTCCGGGGTGACCCGGCCCTGGAACTTCTCCTGGATGCGGTCGTCGCCCACGGCCGCCGCCGCGTCCAGGCCGTCGTCGATGTCCTGCTGGGTGAGCCGGGTCAGCAGCGGGCGTCCGGTCCGCTCGTCCGGGGTGGTGGTCGCGTGGTGCGCCCACACCCCGGCGTAGCAGTCGGCCTGGAGCTCGACCTTCACCGCGTTGCTGTTCGCTCCCTGGCGGCCGTCCTGCGACTTGGCGAGGGTGCCCATCAGGTTCTGGATGTGGTGTCCGTACTCGTGCGCCACCACGTACGCCTGCGCGAACGGGCCGCCGCTGGAGCCGAACTTGGTCCGCAGCTCCTCGAAGAAGCCGAGGTCCAGATAGACCTGGCGGTCGCCGGGGCAGTAGAACGGCCCGACCGCCGACGTCGCGTTGCCGCACGCGGTGGGGACCCGGCCGGTGAAGAAGACGGTCTGGGCGCGGGAGTAGCGCCCGCCCCGGCGCGGGAACTCCTGGCCCCAGTAGTCCTGCACGCTGTTGACCACCGCGAGGATCCGGCAGTCCTCCTTGGTGTTGGCGTCCCGCCCCTTGCGGCAGCTCGCCTGCACCTGCCCCTGCGCGGAGACCGAGGTCGCGGGCTGGGAGTCGCCGGAGGAGAGCCCCAGCTGCTCGGGGCCCACGCCGAAGAGGAGCCCCAGGACCAGGGCGATGATCCCGGCGATGCCGCCGCCGATGGTGGCCCGGCCGCCCGGGACACGACTGCCGCGTACGTCCTTGACCTCGGACGTGTCCAGATCGGCGTCGTCGTCGAACTGCATGGGTCGCTCACCCTCCGCTCGCCGATGTCACCCCGAGTATCGAACAGGACAGTGCGTCGCGCCCGTTTTGACGCGGCGGCCGATACGCTCGGCGCCTCATGGACCGGAACCGTCTCGCGCTGGCGCTCGGCGCCGCCGTGCTGGCCCTGCCCCTGGTCGCCGCCGCCCAGCACGCCCGGCCCGCGCCCTACGGCGACCGCCTCACCGTGCCGCCGGCCGCTCCGTACGCGCGCGCGTACGTGCGCGTACGGGGTGCGGCCGTGGAGGCGTACGCCCCGGGGAGCGGGGCGCGCGGCTGGACCTACCGGCGCGAGGGGCGGCGTCCGCTCGCCGTGCGCACCGCGCCCGGGCACGCCTTCGCGCTGTGGAGCGACGGTCTGGTCACCGACTCCGCGCGCGTGCTCTCGGTCGGCGCGGTCCGCTGGCACCGGGCCGTGCCGGGCCTCGCGGGCTGGCTGGCGGCCCGCCCCGGCCGGGCCGGGGGCGTGCTCCAGGAGCTCGGGCGGCCCGGGCCGGGCGCGGGGGAGGGCGGCATGCTCGCGGTGCTCACCCCCGAGCGGATCGCCGCGTACCGCACGGCCGACGGTGATCTTCGCTGGACGCTGCCCGCCCGGCGCGGCTGCGCCTTCGACCCGGACCGGACCGCGCGCGTGGCGGGCGTACTGATCGTCGCCCAGCCCTGCCGGGACCGGGACGCGTGGAGCCAGGAGCTGGTGGCGGTGGACGGCCTGGGGCGGATCGCGCCCGGCCGCACGCCGCTCGGCAACGAGCTGCCCACCGGGTCGCGGCCAAGGGATCACCGCACGTAAAAGCAGTTGCACGCCCCCGCTAGAATTGTCCGCATGGCAATTCTCCTTGTGCATTAGACGGCGTCGATCGTCCGCGACCCCCGTCCATCCCGCCGTCCACACCGCCCTGGAGTATTTCCGTGATCACCGCCACCGGCATCGAGCTGCGCGCCGGCGCTCGCATCCTCATCGAGAACGCCTCCTTCCGTGTCGCCAAGGGCGACCGCATCGGCCTCGTCGGCCGCAACGGAGCAGGCAAGACCACCCTCACCAAGTGCCTGGCCGGTGAGGGCATCCCGGCCGGCGGCACCATCACCCGCTCCGGCGAGGTCGGCTATCTGCCGCAGGACCCCCGCACCGGTGACCTCGACGTCCTCGCCCGCGACCGGGTGCTCTCCGCCCGCGGCCTCGACGAGGTGCTGCGCAAGATGCGCGAGAACGAGGACCGCATGGCGAACGGCAAGGGCGCCACGCGCGAGAAGGCGATGAAGAAGTACGAGCGCCTGGAGACCGAGTTCCTGACCAAGGGCGGGTACGCGGCCGAGGCGGAGGCCGCCACCATCGCGGCGGCCCTCGGGCTGCCCGACCGGGTGCTCGGCCAGCCGCTGCACACCCTCTCCGGCGGTCAGCGCCGCCGCGTCGAGCTCGCCCGCATCCTCTTCTCGGACGCCGACACCCTGCTCCTGGACGAGCCGACCAACCACCTCGACGCCGACTCGATCGTCTGGCTGCGCGACTACCTCAAGACGTACCGGGGCGGCTTCATCGTGATCTCCCACGATGTCGACCTGGTCGAGACGGTCGTCAACAAGGTGTTCTACCTGGACGCCAACCGCTCCCAGATCGATGTCTACAACATGGGCTGGAAGCTCTACCAGCAGCAGCGCGAGGCCGACGAGAAGCGCCGCAAGCGCGAGCGCCAGAACGCGGAGAAGAAGGCCGCCGCGCTGAACTCGCAGGCCGACAAGATGCGCGCCAAGGCGACCAAGACGGTGGCCGCGCAGAACATGGCCAAGCGCGCCGAGCGCCTCCTGTCGGGCCTGGAGGCCGTCCGGGTCTCCGACAAGGTCGCCAAGCTGCGCTTCCCGGACCCGGCGCCCTGCGGCAAGACGCCGCTGACCGCCGAGGGCCTGTCGAAGTCGTACGGTTCGCTGGAGATCTTCACCGACGTCGACCTGGCCATCGACAAGGGCTCCCGGGTCGTCATCCTCGGCCTCAACGGCGCGGGCAAGACCACCTTGCTGCGGCTGCTCGCGGGCGCCGAGTCCCCGGACACCGGCGAGGTCACCCCGGGCCACGGCCTCAAGCTGGGCTACTACGCCCAGGAGCACGAGACGCTCGACCCGGACCGCACGGTCCTGGAGAACATGCGCTCCTCGGCGCCCGACCTGGACCTGGTCGAGGTCCGCAAGACGCTGGGCTCGTTCCTGTTCTCCGGCGACGACGTGGACAAGCCCGCCGGCGTGCTCTCCGGCGGCGAGAAGACCCGGCTGGCCCTGGCCACGCTGGTGGTCTCGTCCGCCAACGTGCTGCTGCTCGACGAGCCGACCAACAACCTCGACCCGGCCAGCCGTGAGGAGATCCTGGGCGCGCTGCGCACCTACAAGGGCGCGGTCGTCCTGGTGACGCACGACGAGGGCGCGGTCGAGGCGCTCCAGCCCGAGCGGATCATCCTGCTGCCCGACGGCGTCGAGGACCTGTGGGGCCCGGACTACGCGGATCTGGTCGCCCTGGCGTGACCCTGGGCGACTGATCCACTCCATATGGATCATTCGGCCTACGCGTGATCCTCAATCTGAGTGAGTGCGTCTCGTACCCCGGCGTGTCATGCACGGGATCAAGATCCGATACGTACCGTACGGGACCATTCCGGAGAGTGACCGGGCGCACACGCCTGACCAGGTACTTCTTGGCGCGTCTGGGCGAAAGGTCACTTCCGAGCCGTCCGGAATCTTGAGTTCCGCCCGTGCCGCACTAGGGCGCGCCCCGAAACCCGGTCGGATGGACCTTGCCGAATGGGTGGCCAGGAAGCCCGGGAGGGGTGATCATGAGAAGTCCAGAGCGCACTTCCCATGAGGAGGCACGGGTGGCCGAGACTCTGAAGAAGGGCAGCCGGGTTACCGGCGCCGCGCGCGACAAGCTCGCGGCAGACCTGAAGAAGAAGTACGACTCCGGTGCGAGCATCCGGGCGTTGGCCGAAGAGACCGGCCGCTCCTACGGATTCGTCCACCGGATGCTCAGCGAGTCCGGGGTGGTACTGCGCGGACGCGGCGGAGCGACACGCGGCAAGAAGACCGCCTCGGCCTGACCTGGGCCATGGCGACCGGCCCGCCGGGCCCGGTGGCCACCCGGTCGGCCGTGCGGTCGGCCGGGTGGTTACTGTGCAGTCACTTGTTGACCGCACAGTAACCCGGAGGTGCCCCATGGCCGTGCCCGATCCCGTACTCGACAAGGACGGCGTCCGGCTCACCGTGGACGACGCAGTCGCCACGGTGACCCTGACCAATCCGGACAAGCGCAACGCCCAGTCTCCCGCTCTGTGGCGGGCGTTGGTGGCGGCCGGACAGGAACTCCCCGGGTCCGTCCGGGTCGTGGTCCTGCGGGGCGAGGGCAAGTCCTTCTCCGCCGGGCTCGACCGTCAGGCCTTCACCCCCGAGGGCTTCGACGGCGAGCCGTCCTTCCTGGACCTGGCGCGCGGCTCCGACGCGGAGCTGGACGCGGTCATCGCCGAGTACCAGGAAGCGTTCACCTGGTGGCGCCGCAACGACATCGTGTCCATCGCGGCCGTCCAGGGGCATGCGATCGGTGCGGGCTTCCAGCTCGCGCTCGCCTGTGACCTGCGCGTCGTCGCCGACGACGTGCAGTTCGCCATGCGCGAGACCAGCCTGGGCCTGGTGCCGGACCTGACCGGCACCCACCCGCTGGTCTCCCTGGTGGGCTATGCCCGCGCGCTGGAGATCTGCGCCACCGGCCGCTTCGTCGGCGCCGAGGAGGCGGAGCGCACCGGCCTCGCCAACCTCGCGGTGCCGGGCGCGGAACTCGACGCGGCCGTACGGGACTTGGCGGGCGCGCTGCTCGCCGCGCCCCGGGACGCGGTGGTGGAGACCAAGGCGCTGCTGCGGGGCGTCGCCGACCGCGGTTACGAGGACCAGCGCGTCGCCGAGCGGGCCGCTCAGGCGCGCCGGCTGCGGGACCTGGCGGGTCTGTCGGACTGAGCGTGCTCCGCCCGGGGGGTTGCGCCCCCGGCTGCCGCATCCCCGGCGCGGGATGGGGCAACCACACTTAGTGTGGGCAGCCGGGGGGAATCCGAAAGGGACGAACGCCATGAGCGACACCGCAGAACGCAGCCGCCCCGAACCGTCCGGCCAGGGCGGCAGGGAGACCTCCGAGGGCGGTGCCAGGAAGTCCGGCGCCCGGCGCGGCGGCGGCGATCCGGGGACCCGCGGCCGGACCACCATCGCCGACGGCGTGGTGGAGAAGATCGCGGGTCTCGCGGCCCGGGAGGTCGTGGGCGTCCACGCGATGGGCAGCGGACTGTCCCGTACGTTCGGCGCGGTCCGCGACCGGGTACCCGGTGCGAGCAAGGCCGCGGTGGCGCGCGGGGTGAAGGCCGAGGTCGGCGAGGTCCAGACGGCGCTCGATCTGGAGATCGTGGTCGATTACGGCGTGTCGATCTCCGATGTGGCCCGCGCGGTGCGGGAGAACGTGATCGCGGCCGTCGAGCGCATGACGGGGCTGGAGGTCGTCGAGGTCAACATCGCGGTGAGCGACGTCAAACTCCCGGACGAGGAAGAGGACGAGCCGGAGTCGCGGCTCCAGTAGACCAGGCCCCCGACTGAGGAGCTCAGGATGAGCATGGCGGTGATCGGCATGGTGGCCGGCATGGCGCTCGGATTCGCCGGATACTTCGGCGGGTTCGGAGCGTTCTTGCTGGTGGCGGCGCTAGGAGCGATCGGGTTCGTGGTGGGCCGGTTCCTGGAGGGCGATCTCGAACCGGGCGACTTCTTCCGGCCCCGGGGCGACCGCGGCGACCGGCGGCGGTGACCGCGCCCCATGACGGTGTCGTCGACGGCCCCCGGCCGCAGGGAGCCGGATCCGCCGGGTCCGGAGCGAGGCGATCCGGGTCGCGCCGGGCCCGCGCGGGTGGAGCCCGCCGAGCGCGGCGCGACCCGGATCGCCGACCGGGTCGTGGCGAAGATCGCGGCCCGGGCGGCGCGCGAGGCGCTGGGCGCACCGCCCGAGGGCGGCGCCGCGCCCCACGCCACGGTCACGGTCCACCAGGAGGTGGCCCGCGTCCGCGTCAGCCTGGAGCTCGGCTACCCCTCCGACATCGGTGCCCAGTGCGGGGCCGTGCGTCGGCAAGTGGCCGAACGGGTAAGGGCGTTGGCGGGCATGGAGGTGCCCGAGGTGGCGGTGCAGATCGAGCGGCTGCACTCCCCGCACACCCGCGGCACGGACCCGGGGAGGATCCGATGAGCGAGCCCGGCGGACCGGCCGAACCGGAGCGCACCGGCCCCGGCGCGCCCGGGTACGGGACCGGGGAAGGGGACGGCGCCGGCACCCGGCGGCTGCCCGTCGTCCTGGAGAAGACCCCCGGCGGGCCGCTCCCCGGCGACGAGGACGGCCTCGACCAGTCCCGGTCGTCCGCCGCCTACGACCCCGTGCCGACCGTCACCGACGAGCGCGCGGGCCGCTTCTGGTCCGCGCGCCGCGGCCCCGCCCTCCTGGTCGCGCTGGCCGTGCTCGCGCTGGCCGGGCCCCTGCTGTACGACATCGCGGCCGTCCGCGCCGACCGGCCCGCGATGCGCTGGCGCCGCCGGCTCGCGCACTGGTCGGCCGTGCACGCGCTGGACGACGCGGTGGTCCTGGCGGGCGCGGGCGCGGCGGTGCTCCTGGGCCTCTGGCTGATCGTGCTCGCGCTGACGCCGGGGCTGCGGGACGTGCTCCCGATGCGCCGCACCACGGCCGGGGTGCGGGCCGGACTGGACCGGTCCGCCGCCGCGCTGGTGCTGCGGGACCGGGCGATGGAGGTTCCGGGCGTGCAGTCGGCGCGGGTCAGGATGGGCCGCGCCAAGGTCGCCGTACGGGCCGAGTCGCACTTCCGCGAACTCGACGACGTACGGGCGGACCTGGACGCCGCGCTCGGCGCGGGCATCAAGGAACTCGGGCTGGCCGGACGGCCCGGCCTCTCCGTGCACGTCGGCCGCGCGGCCAGGAAGCGGTAGCCGTGCCGGCGCCGGGAAGGGGGCACGCATGCTCAGGACGGTGAACCGGGTGCTGATCGGCCTCGCCGGGCTGGCCCTGGTGGCGGCGGGCGGCGCGGCCCTCGCGGCCGGGTCCGGCCTCGCCGTCCCCTCGTGGTGGCCCTGGCACGGCAGGCACGACGTCCTGCTGAGCCACGCCCGCCGGGAGCGCTGGCACCAGCACGGCTGGTGGTGGCCGGTGGTGATCGCCGCGCTCGCGGTGCTGGTGCTGCTCGCCCTGTGGTGGCTGCTCGCCCAGCTGCGCCGGGCCCGGCTGGCCGAGATCCTGGTGGACTCCGGCGACGGCGCGGGCGCGCTGCTGCGGGGCCGGGCCCTGGAGGCGGTGCTGGCGGGCGAGGCCGAGTCGCTGCCCGGGGTGGCGCGCGCCCATGTCACCCTGCACGGGCGGCGCACCACGCCCGAGGCCCGGATCGCGCTGGCCCTGGAGCCCCACGCGGCCCCGGCCGAGACGCTCACCCTGCTCGTCTCGCAGGCCCTGGCACACGCCCGCGACTCGGCGGGCCTGGCCGAGCTCCCGGCCGACGTTCGGCTGCGGGGCGTCAAACACCGGGCGCGACGGGTGAATTGAGGCCCGCAAGACCGGGCCGATGCCCGCCGGAGGCCCCTGCCCGTCGGGCCGGTGCCCACTAGCGGTCGTGCGCCGTCGACCCGGTGCTCACTGGCGGCCCCCGCGCCGCCGGGCCGGTGCTCACCAGCGCCCCCGTCGCCGGGCCGATGCCTACAAGCGGCCCCCGCCGCCGGGCCGGTGCCCACCGGCCCCCGCCGCCGGGCCGAGCCCGCCGAGCGTCGGCCGGCGGTGCTCCGGCAGCGGGTCCCGGGACCCGTCGCGGCGCCCCGGGGCCGGTGGTGATCCCTCAGAACCCGTGCCGTGCCCCGCCGTCGACCGGCAGCATCAGGCCCGTCAGATACGACGCGGCGGGCGAGAGCAGGAACGCGGCCGTGCGGCCGAACTCCTCCGGCGTGCCGTAGCGGCGCAGCGGGATCCGCGACTCGTTGGACGCCCGGGACGCCTCCGCGTCGCCCGACAGCGCGTCCAGCTGGCGCACCCGGTCCGTGTCGATCCGGGACGGCAGCAGCCCGACCACTCGGACGCCGCGCGGGCCGAGCTCGTCGGCCAGCGACTTGGCGAAGCCCGCGAGCCCCGGCCGCAGCCCGTTGGAGATGGTCAGACCGGGGATCGGTTCATGGACCGAGCCCGAGAGGACGAAGCCGATCACACCGCCCTCGTCCAGCTCGTCCGCCGCCGCCCGGGCCATCCGGACCGCGCCCAGGAACACCGAGTCGAAGGCGGCCCTCCACTGCTCGTCCGTGTTGTCGGCGAGGAAGCCGGGCGGCGGGCCGCCGACGCTGATCAGCACGCCGTCGACGCGGCCGAACCGCTCGCGGGCGGCGGCGATCAGCCGGGCGGGGGTCGCCGGGTCCGCGTTGTCGGCGGCCACGCCCAGCGCCCCGGCGCCCAGCTCCTCGGCGGCCGAGGCCACCGCCTTCTCGTCGCGGCCGGTCAGCAGCACCTTCGCGCCGTCCGCCGCCAGCTCCCGCGCCGCCGCGAGGCCGAGGCCGCGGGAGGCGCCGGTGACGACGTAGACACGGTCCTTCAGTCCAAGATCCATGCGCCTATCCTCCCCCCAGCCCCATCGCGGTGGCCACCAGGCCGATGTGGCTGAACGCCTGCGGGAAGTTGCCCAGCTGACGGCCGCTCGACGGGTCGTACTCCTCGGCCAGCAGCCCCACGTCGTTGCGGAGCGCCAGCAGGCGTTCGAACAGCTCGCGCGCCTCCTTCTCGCGGCCGGTCAGCCGCAGCGCGTCGGCCAGCCAGAACGAGCAGGCCAGGAAGGCCCCCTCGCCGCCGGGCAGCCCGTCCACCGTGCTGTCGTCGATGCTGTAGCGGCGTACGAAACCGTCGCGGCCCAGCTCCGCCCGGACCGCGTCGACCGTCCCGATCACCCGGGGATCGTCGCCCGGAAGGAAGCCGACGCGGGGGATCAGCAGCGTCGCCGCGTCCAGCTGCCGCGAGCCGTACGACTGGGTGAAGGTGTTGCGGACCGGGTCGAAGCCCTTCTCGCAGACCTCCCGGTGCACCTCGTCCCGCATCCGCCGCCAGCGCTCCGCGTCGCCGCGCCGCTGCGGGTCGGACTCCAGGGCGCGCACCGCGCGGTCGGCGGCGACCCAGGCCATCACCTTGGAGTGGACGAAGTGGCGGCGGGGGCCGCGCACCTCCCACAGCCCCTCGTCGGGCTCGCGCCAGCGGGCCTCCAGGAAGCCGAGCAGGCTGAGCTCGACGTTCCAGGTGTGCGGCTTGGCGGCCATGCCCTCGGTGCGGGCCAGATGGAGCGAGTCGATGACCTCCCCGTACACATCGAGCTGGAGCTGCGTCACGGCCTCGTTGCCGATCCGGACCGGGCTGGAGTCCAGATACCCCTTCAGCCACGGCAGTTCCGTCTCCGGCAGCCGCCGCTCGCCGCCCAGGCCGTACATGATCTGGAGGTCGGCCGGGTCGCCCGCGACCGCGCGGAGCAGCCAGTCGCGCCAGGCCGCCGCCTCCTCCGTGTATCCGCCCGCGACCAGGGCCTCCAGCGTCAGCGTCGAGTCGCGCAGCCAGCAGTAGCGGTAGTCCCAGTTGCGCACGCCGCCGATCTCCTCGGGCAGCGAGGTGGTGGGGGCCGCGACGATGCCGCCGGTGGGGGCGTAGGTCAGGGCCTTGAGGGTGATCAGGGAGCGGACCACGGCTTCGCGGTGGGGGCCCTGGCACAGGCACCTGCCCGCCCACTCGCGCCAGTCCGCCAGGCTCTGCTCCAGCGCCTCGTACGGGTCGATCCGGGCGGGCCGGGACTCGTGCGAGGGGTGCCAGGTCATCACGAACGCGACCCGCTCGCCCTCGCCGACGGTGAACGAGGAGCGGGTGCTCATCTGCTGGCCCCAGGTCTTGACGGGGGGTTCGCTGCGCAGCCACACCGAGTCGGGGCCCGCGACCGCGACGCGGCTGTCCCCGGCGCGCCTTATCCAGGGCACCACCCGGCCGTAGTCGAAGCGCAGCCGCAGTGCGGCGTTCATCTCCACGGTGCCGCTGACGCCTTCGACGATCCGCACCAGGTCGGGGGCGGTGTCGCGCTGGGGCATGAAGTCGAGGACGCGGACGGTGCCGGTCCTGGTCTCCCAGACGGACTCCAGGACGAGCGAGTCCTCCAGGTAGGCGCGGCGCGTGCAGTCGCCGGCGCCCGCCGGGGCGATCCGCCAGTGCCCGTTGTCGTCGTCGCCGAGGAGCGCCGCGAAACAGGCCGCCGAGTCGAAGCGGGGCAGGCACAGCCAGTCGATGGAGCCGTCCCGGCCGACCAGTGCGGCGGTCTGGAGGTCTCCGATGAGGGCGTAGTCCTCGATGCGTTGGGTACGTCGCGTCACGCTCAGGCGTGTTCCCGCCCGGCGGTTTTGTCAATCAGACCGATGTGCCCGCAGGATCCGGACGGCCCGGGTCCGGGCCCGGCCGGGCGGTCGCGCGGGCGGGTTCGGGCGCTCGCGGGGCGGGTTCGGTCGGGCGCTCGCGCGGTGGTCCCGGTCAGGCGGCAGCGGGGGCGGGCTCGGCCGTCTCGGCCTGCTCCTTGGCCTCGGCCCGGTCCCGCTTCTCGCGCCGGACCAGGATCACCCAGCCCACCGGCACCCCGGCGGTGAACAGCCACCACTGCACGGCGTACGCCATGTGCGGGCCGATCGAGGAGTGGTCCGGGGCCGGGATCAGCTCGGGGGAGTCCGCCTCGGGCGCGGTCTGCTCGATGTAGCCGCCGAGCACCGGGCGGCCGAGCGCCTTCTCCTGCTGGGCGCTGCTGATCAGCATGACCTGGCGCGGCGGCAGGCCCTTGACGTCCTTGATGCCGCTGGCCGCCGTCGTCTGGTCGGCCATCAGCCGGCCGGTCACCGTCACCGTGCCCCGGGGCGGGGCGGGGATCTTCGGGAACTCGGTCTGGCTGCCGTTGTCCGCCACCCAGCCCCGGTTGATCAGTACGGTCGGCCCGCCCTTCAGGTCGAACGGCGTGAGCACGTGGTAGCCGACGCGGCCGTCGGCGGCGGTCCGGCGGCGCACCACGACCTCGTGGGCCGTGTCGTAGCTGCCGGTCGCGGTGACCCGGCGCCAGTACTGGGCGTGCGGGACGGTGTGCCCGGGGGAGGTGAGCTCGGTCACCGGGACAGGCTCGGCCTTCAGATTGTCCGCGATCACGGTGTTCTGGGCGACGCGGTGCTGATGGCGGTGCAGCTGCCAGAAGCCCAGCTCGATCATCGTGGGGATGAGGACGAGGGCCAGGAGGGTGACGAGCACCCACTGCCGGGACAACAGGAAGCGATACACCCCACGACGGTACAACTCGCTGTCGCGGGGTGTTCAGGAGGGGGGCGGACTGGCGCGGTCAGACCTTGTCGACGATGCCCACCCGGCCCTCCGCCCGGGCGCAGTGCCCGCCGCAGTACCAGTGGCCCTCGACCTCGACGCCCTGGCCGATGATCTGGACCCGGCAGTGTTCGCAGATGGGCGCCATGCGGTGGATGGCGCAGGAGAAGCAGTCGAAGACGTGCACCGCGCCCTGCGCGTGCACCTCGAAGGACATCCCGTAGTCGTTTCCGCAGACCTCGCAACGTGCCATGCGCCACAGGGTGGGGCGCGCCGCACGGTATCGGTGGGCGCCGCGCCCTGCGGTCACCCGTCTGCCGGAGCCACGTCCCGCAGCAGCTGGGTGAAGGCGGCCTCGTCGACGACGGGGGTGCCGAAGGACCTGGCCTTGGCCGTCTTGGAGGTCGCCGAGTCCGGGTCGTTGGTGACCAGCAGGCTGGTCAGCCGGGAGACGCTGCTCGCCACGTGCAGCCCGGCCTCGGTCGCCCGGTCCTCAAGGAGTTCGCGGTCTATGGAGGTGTCCCCGGAGAACGCCACCCGCATGCCCTGCTTGAGCGGTTTGTCCGCTTCGTAACGACCGGGGTTGGGGTACGGGCACGCCGGGCGCTTGCGGCTGGGGCGCCAGCTCGACGCGCCCCTGCCGTACGGCCCCGACGCCTGGTAGCCGATGCGCGGGGCGGCCGGCCGGTCCGACCACTCGGTGAGCGGGCGGCATTCGAGCAGCGGCAGCCGGGCCCCCACCCGCGCCGCCTCGTGCAGGCTCGGGCGGAACGCCTCGGCCAGCACGCGCGCGTCGTCGAGCGCGTGGTGCGCGCGCTGCTGGACGACCCCGAAGTGCGCGGCCAGCGACTCCAGCTTGTGGTTGGGCAGCGGCAGGGCGAGCTCCTTGGAGAGCGCGATGGTGCACAGCCGCTGGCGCACCGGCGCGGTCCGCTCGGCCCGTGCGTACTCCCGGGCGATCATCTGCCAGTCGAAGATCGCGTTGTGCGCGACCAGGACCCGGCCGTCGAGGCGCTCGGCGAACTCCTGGGCGATGTCCGGGAAGAGCGGGGCGTCCGCCAGCACGTCGGCCGTCAGGCCGTGGATCCACACCGGGCCGGGGTCGCGCTCGGGGTTGACCAGCGTGTACCAGTGGTCCTCGACGTTGCCCCGGGCGTCCAGGCGGTAGACGGCAGCCGACACTATCCGGTCGTCGCGGGCGAGGCCGGTGGTCTCCACGTCGACGACCGCGTACCCCTGCGGGTAGGCGGCCGGCCACGTCGTCGCTGCTGTCGTACGGTCGTCGAGCATGGTCACAGAGAATACGGGGCCGCACTGACAGCGTGGGCGGCGGCCGGTCAGCCGGGGTCCCCGCCGAGTGCCAACAGGCCCGCCACGAGCGCCCGTACGGAGAGGGTGAACAGCCTCTCCTCGTCCACCGGCCGGGCCAGCGCCCGGGCCAGGGCCGGATCGCCCTCGGCGGACTCCGGCCCGGCCGGCTGCCACAGCTCCTCCTCGGCGGGGTGCTGGACCGGCGCGCGCTCCCGGTTGCGCTCCACCAGCAGCTGGCCGACCACATGGAACTGGACGGCCCGCACGGCGTCGGCCGCGCCCGCCCCGCGCAGCCCGGCCGCGTGCATCTCGTGGACGAGCGCCCGCTGGGCGGGCAGGAACATCCGCTCGGTCAGCCCGCGTTCGTGGACCATCGCGACGAGGTGCGGCCGGGCCCGCAGCTCGCGGCGCAGGGCGCGGGCCACCGAGACGATCCGGGCGGCGGGCTCCGCCCCGCGCGGCACGATCTCGCCGACCTCCCGCACGGTCCGCTCCACCAGGGCGTCCAGCAGCGACTCGCGGTTGCCGACGTGCCAGTAGATCGAGGTGACGGCGGTGCCGAGCTCGGCGGCCAGCCGGCGCATGGTGAGCGCGGCCGGGCCGTGGGCGCGGACCAGCGCGGCGGCGGCGACCAGGACTTCCTCGCGGCTGAGCGACGGACGCGCCATGGCTCCTCGACTCCCCTCCCCGCACGGGTCTTTACCTTCATCGGAACGCGGTGTAACAGTGTTACAGACCCGGGGGACGCACTGCGAGGCACGACCCAGGAAGGGTGGTACGCCATGGCACGCGTACGGTACGGCGCACGGACCGAGGAGGAGATCCGGGCCGCGCGCACCGCGAGCTCCCGCCTCCCCGACATCTGGTCCACCGGAGTGGTGGCCGTCTGGGAGAGCGACCCCGACGCGGTGGCGGCGGTGCTCCCACCGCCCCTCATGCCCGCCGGGAATTCACTCGTACGGGCGAACATCAGCCGCGTCGACCTGCCCGGGCATCCGCTCGGCGCGGGCTCGGTCTCGGTGGCCGCCGTCCACGACGGCGTGCCCGGCTGGTATCCGCTGGTGATGCCGATGACCACCGAGCGGGCGCTGATCGGCGGGCGCGAGGTGTTCGGCGAGCCCAAGAAGCTCGGCGAGGTCACCGTGGAGCGGGACGGCCTGGTCGTCCGGGCGGCCCTGGCCCGGCACGGCATCGCCTTCGTCGAGGTGCGCGGCGCCGTCGACAGCGTGCTCACGCCGCCGGAGCCGAGCGAGAAGGTCGACTTCTACTTCAAGTTCCTGCCCGCCGTCGACGGTACGGGCTTCGACGCGGACCCGGTGCTGGTGCACTGCGTCCGCAACGAGAAGGTCCGCAAGCTGGAGCGGCTCACCGGCGACGTGGTGCTGCGCGAGTCGATGTACGACCCGGTCGCCGATCTGCCCGTACGCCGTGTGGTGGAGCTCACCATCGGCGAGAAGACCTCCGACCAGCGCGGCCGGGTGGCCGAACGGGTCAGCGGGCGGGACCTGTTGCCCTACATCCACCAGCGGTACGACGACCCCGCCCAGCTCCTGGACGCCCCGCCCGCCGGGAGCGTGTGATGCGGCTCACCGAGGGGCAGGTCGCCGTCGTCACCGGCGCGGCGGGCGGCATCGGGCTCGCCATGGCCCGCCGGTTCGCGGCCGAGGGGCTGCGGGTGGTCCTCGCCGACGTCGAGGAGGCGGCACTGGAGAAGGCCGCGCGGGAGCTGCGCGAGGACGGGGCCGACGTCCACGCGCGCGTGGTCGACGTCACCGAGCGCGCCTCGGTGCGCGGGCTCGCCGACGCGGCGTACGAGAGGTTCGGGGCCGTCCACGTCCTGTGCAACAACGCGGGCGTCGGCTCCGGCGCCGAGGGACGCATGTGGGAGCACGAGGTCAACGACTGGAAGTGGGCCTTCGCGGTCAACGTGTGGGGCGTCTTCCACGGCGTCCAGGCGTTCGTGCCCCGCATGATCGCCTCCGGCGAGCCCGGCCACGTCGTCAACACCTCCTCCGCCGACGGCGGCATCGCCCCCCTGCCGACCGCCTCGGTGTACGCGGTCACCAAGGCGGCCGTCGTCACCCTGACCGAGTCGCTGTACGCGCACCTGAAGGCGGAGCACGCGCGCGTGGGCGCGTCCGTGCTCTTCCCCGGCCCGCACATGCTGCGCACCGGACTGTGGGAGTCGCACCGCAACCGGCCCGGCAAGTACGCGAAGGAACGCCCGCGCCGCACCCCCTACCGCACGCTCGGCCAGTGGGAGGCGGCGATGCGCGCGGCGGGACAGGAGATCGAGTTCACCCCGGTCGAGGAGGTCGCCGAGGAGGTCGTCGACGGCATCCGCGCCGACCGCTTCTGGATGCTCCCGCCGAGCGAGCACAGCGACCGCCAGATCAGGGCCAGGGCCCGGTCGATGCTGGACCGGGCCGCCCCGTCGTACCTGGAGAACTTCATTCTGGACTGAGGGATTCAGCGATGTCGTACAACGACCCGTACCTGATCGTTTCCTCCGACTGCCACGCCGGGCTGCCGACCGAGCGGTACCGGCCCTATCTGGACTCCCGCTTCCACCGGGAGTTCGACGAGTTCCTCGACGGGCGCGACCGCCGCCGCGCGGAGATGACCCGGCTGGGCATCCGCAACGAGGCGTTCGCCGACCAGTGGTTCGCCGACAACGAAGAGGGCCTGAAGGGCGGTTGGGAGCCAGACCGGCGGCTCAAGGAGCTGGACGGCGACGGGGTGGCGGCCGAGGTCGTCTTCCCCGACGCGGACGCCGTCGACAGCCGGACCGCCGCGCCCTTCGGGGTCGGACTCGGCCTCTCCGGCGACCAGGACCCCGACCTCGGCATGGCGGGTGCGCAGGCGCACAACCGCTGGCTCGCCGAGTTCGTCGGCCACCACCCCGAACGGCACTGCGGGGTCGCGCTGCTCCCGGTCACCGGCGAGGTGGACCGGGTGGTCGCGGAGATCCACCGGGCCAGGGAGTCCGGTCTCGGCGCGCTGATGATCCCCTCGATGTGGGTGGACCGGGCCCCGTACCACGACCGCCGCTACGACCCGGTGTGGGCGGCGGCGGCCGAGGCCGGGATGCCGCTGGTCACCCACTCGGGCGCGGCCCCCCGCCACGAGTACGGCGACCACCTCGGCATCTACGTCAGCGAGGTCACCTGGTGGCCCGCCCGCCCGCTGTGGTTCCTGCTCTGGTCCGGGGTCTTCGAGCGCCACCCCGGGCTGCGGTTCGGGGTCGCCGAGTCGGGCTGCTGGTGGCTGCCGAACCTGCTGTGGTTCATGGACCGGCTCTATCTCGGCGCGCACGGCGGCAAGAAGCTCTCGCCCTTCGCCGAGCTGAAGCGCCCGCCCAGCGAGTACCTGGACCGCCAGCTGTTCGTCTGCGCCACCAACACCAAGCGCCGCGAGCTGGCCCAGCGCTACGAGATCGGCGTCGACAACATCCTGTGGGGCTCCGACTTCCCGCACCCCGAGGGGACCTGGCCGCACACCCGGGAGTGGCTGCGCAAGACCTTCCACGACATCCCGGTCGCCGAGACGCGCCGGATGCTGGGGCTCGCGGCGGCCGAGGTGTTCGGCTTCGACACCGCGAAGCTGGCCCCGCTGGCCCGGCGCATCGGACCGACCCCGGCCGAACTGGGCCAGAGCGAGGACCAGCGGGCCGTGGAGGCGTCCTGGGCGCGCTCGCGGGACGTGGGCCGCCACTGGCTGACCGACCACGACTTCCCGGTCCTGGGGGCGTCATGAGCGGCGACCGCTACACGGTGATCTCGGCGGACTGCCACGCGGGCGCCGACCTGCTCGACTACAAGCCGTACCTGGAGAAGCGGTACCACGACGACTTCGACGCCTGGGCCGCCACCTACGTCAATCCGCACGAGGACCTGCTGGCCGACACCGCCGACCGCAACTGGAACTCCGACCGGCGGGTGGCCGAGCTGGAGGCGGACGGGATCGTGGCGGAGGTGGTGTTCCCCAACACCATCCCGCCGTTCTTCCCCTCCGCCTCCCTGCTGGCCCCCACCCCCACCCGGGAGGAGCTGGAGCGGCGCTGGGCGGGGCTGCGGGCGCACAACCGCTGGCTGGCCGACTTCTGCGCGCTGGTGCCGGGCCGTCGGGCGGGCGTCGCGCAGCTCCTGCTGAACGACGTCGACGCGGCGGTGGCGGAGATCCACCGGGTGCGGGAGGCGGGACTGACCGGCGGCGTCCTGCTGCCCGGCGCCCCGCCCGGCTCGGGGGTGCCCGAGCTGTACTCGGAGGTCTACGACCCGATCTGGGCGGCCTGCGCCGAACTCGGCCTCCCGGTCAACCACCACGGCGGATCCGCCTCCCCGCCGCTGGGGGAGGAGCCGGCCGCGCGGGCCGTCTTCATGGTGGAGACGACCTGGTTCTCGCACCGGGCCCTGTGGCACCTGATCTTCGGCGGCGCCTTCCACCGCCATCCGTCGCTGCGGCTCATCCTCACCGAGCAGGGCTCGGGCTGGATCCCGGGCGTCGTCGAGATGCTCGACTACTACCACGAGCGGCTGGTGTCGGCGGCGACCCGGGCGGCGACGGCCGAGTCCAAGTTCGGCGCGGGCCTGGCCGAGTCGATGGGCCGGGGACCGGGCGAGGTCTGGCGCGACAACTGCTACGTGGGCGCCAGCTTCATGCGCCCCCACGAGGTGCCGCTGCGCGACCGGATCGGCCTGGACAAGATCATGTGGGGCAGCGACTACCCCCACGACGAGGGCACCACCCCCTACTCCCGCGAGGGCCTGCGCATCGCCTACGCCGGGCTGCCCCGGGACGAGGTGGCCGCGATGGTGGGCGGCAACGCGGCCCGCGTCTACGGCTTCGACCTGCCCTTCCTGGACACGATCGCCGCCGGGGTGGGCCCGGGCGTCGAGGAGGTCGCCGAACCGCTGGAGGAGGTCCCGGCGGACGCCACGAGCCCGGTCTTCGCGCGGGGCGGGTCGGTACGGGTGTGGTGACGCGGCGGGTGAGACCCTTCACCGCATGACGGACGCACGGACGCCGGACGCCGGGAGCTCCCCCGAGGGCCACGACGAGGCCCACGGGGGCGCGCTCGGCGCCCGGCTGAACTGGCTGCGGGCCGCCGTCCTCGGCGCCAACGACGGCATCGTCTCCACGGCGGGCCTGGTCGTCGGCGTGGCGGGCGCCACCGACGACCGCTCGGCCCTGCTGACGGCGGGCCTGGCGGGCCTGCTCGCCGGCTCGATGTCGATGGCGGCCGGCGAGTACGTCTCCGTCTCCACCCAGCGCGACTCCGAGAAGGCCGCGCTCGCCCAGGAGCGGCGCGAGCTGCGCGAGGACCCGGAGGCCGAACTCGCCGAGCTGACCGAGCTGTTGCAGGGGCACGGCCTCAGCGGCGAGCTGGCCCGCGAGGCGGCCGAACAGCTCACCGAGCGCGACGCGCTGCGCGCCCACGCGCGCGTGGAGCTCGGCATCGACCCCGACGAGCTGGCCAACCCCTGGCACGCGGCGGCGGCCAGCTTCCTGGCCTTCACGGTGGGCGCCCTGCTGCCGCTGCTGGCCATCGTCCTGCCGCCGTCCTCGGCACGCCTGTACGTGACGGTCGGCTCGGTCCTGGCCGCCCTGGCCGCCACCGGCTGGTGGAGCGCCCGCCTGGGCGCGGCCCCGGTGGGGGCGGCGGTGCTGCGGAACGTGGGCGGGGGCGCGGTGGCCATGGGGGTGACCTATGCGGCGGGGGCGCTGCTGGGGGCGGCGGGGGTGTGAGGGTCAGGGGCGGGTCCGCTGGATCCTGAGCCGCTCCGGAGGGATGCGGTCGGCGCCGGTCAGGGTGAGGTCGTCGGGCACGCTGACGGTGAGCGCGGGCAGGTCCCCCAGCGGTGCCAGGTCGACCGGCCCCCCGGCCGTCGTCGACCGGGAGAGCGACACTCTGGTCAGCCGGGGGAAATCGCGCAACGCCCCCAATCCAAAGGGGAGTTCGCACTCGGACAGGGACAGCGACTGAAGCTCGGTGGCGCCCGCGAACAGTCTCGGATCGAGGAATTCGATCTCTTGCAGCTCCAGCCGGGTCAGCCGTCCGAGCAGGTCGGGCAGCTCGCTCAGTTCCCGCAGCTGCGCCTGGCCGGAGAGTGCGAGGTCGGTGAGGAGCGGCCACCGGTCGATCCCGTCGAGGCTCGCGTACCGGATCTGGCGTTCGAGCCGCAGCCCGGCCAGCCGTGGCCCCAGGGGCAGTTCGGCGAGGCTCTCGATGAGCAGGGGGTGGCCGATCCCGACGGTCCTGATGTCGGTCGCCTCCCGCAGGGGCTCCAGCGAGAGCTCCGGATCGAGCATGTGCAGGGAGATGTGTTCGAGACCGGGCCTGGCGACGGGTGACAGGTCCCGCAGTGCCGAACACCGGTTCAGATCCAGCTGTTTGAGCCGCCGGAGCGAGGCCAGCGGGGTGAGGTCGGTGAGATCCAGACTGCCGTAGAGGGAGACCCGTTCCACGTCCGGGACCAGGGTCAGCGGGGTGAGGTCCGAGTGGCTGCCGGTCACATGGACCAGCCGGATCTGGGGCACCAGCCGCAGGGCGTACAGCTGCTCCTCGGTGGTGGCGGTCAGGAACGCCATGTCCCACGACCGTGCCGCCAGCACCTCGCGCGCGTACTCCTCGGTGTCGAAGGCTCCCCAGGCGGCCGAGACCTGGAGGGCCACGGGCCACCGGCGGTCCTCCCGGAACCGCGAGATCACCTCGAACGCCGCGTCCCCCCGGATCGCCGCGGCCGTCCGTACCACCGCCCCCGCCTCGTACTCGTCCAGCCCGTCCGGGCCCGGCAGCAGTTCGAGGACCAGTTCGCCCACCTTCGCCAGCTTCTCCGCGTCGTCCAGGCCGCGCGGCGGCAGCAGTTCGCGGGTGCGGGCCTGGACGGACTGGCGGATCGCCGGGTCCAGCTCGGGCGCGTGCTCCAGGCAGGCCGCCGCCAGCAGCACCAGCCGGTGCCGCAGCTTGGGGGCCCGGTCGGCCCGTCTGAGCAACTGCTTGAGCAGCCGGGCCCGTTCGTCCGCGCGCGCGTGGCCCACCGCCATCTGGACCACGTCGTCCCAGGTGTCGTCGTGCGCGTTGGCTGCGAGCACGCCGAAGTCGCGGGACTCCACCGCCGCCTTCGCGCCCAGGTAGTCCTGGAAGGTGCGGTGCACGAAACCCACGGTGCCCGGGGCCGGTTCGCGCAGCAGTCCGCTGCGGATCAGGAGGTGGGCGAAGACCTGCTCCGGGGTGCCCCGCACCTGCGGCATCGCCGTGAGCCAGTCGGCGATCATCTCCCTGGCCTCGCCGTGCTCGGCCTCCACCTGGGCGTTGCGGATCAGCCAGTAGGCGAGCCGCTGCAGGAGCGCGGTCTGCTCCTCGCGGGTGAGCTCGACACCCTCCACGCCCGTGATCTCGCGTTCGGTGTCCCGCCGTACGAGCAGCATGTCCAGGGCCGCGTCGTACAGCTCCTTCCTGGCGCGCGGCAGCTGCATCCGGCGGTCCCGGTTGAGCGCGCACAGCAGGGCGCACATCAGCGGGTTGGTGGCGAGCCGGCCCAGATCGCGGCGGCTGCCGACGGCCTGGCGCAGCGAGGTCTCGTACGTGGCGAGCTGGGCGCGCTCGGGGTCGGCCAGGCACTCGCCGCGCGCCGCGTCGTGCCAGTGCCCGATGAAGCGGCGGATGTCGTCCCGCTCCATCGGCAGCAGCGAGTGGGCGGCGAAGCCCTGCCGGGAGAGCCAGTCCACGGGGACGGCCGAGGGGCGGGTGGTGACGACGTACCGGGCGTTCGGGTAGGCGGCGATCAGGGATTTCAGCCAGGTCTCGGTGCGGTGGCGCAGCCGGGTGGGGACCTCGTCGACGCCGTCCACCAGGACGAGCGCCCGTCCGTCGGCGAGCATCCGCTCGACCCATCCGGCGGGCGCCGCCCCGTGCAGCGGCACCCCGCCCGCCCGGAGGAAGTCGTCGGGCAGCGGGAGCGCGTCGGCGTGGGTGAAGGCGCGCAGCCGCAGCACGAAGGGGACGCACCGGTTCCAGTCCGCCAGCTCCCCGGTGAAGGTGCGCCGGGCGGCGTTCAGGGCGAGCCACTGCACCAGCGTGCTCTTGCCGGAGCCCGCGGGGCCGCGCAGCACCAGCCGGTCGGCGCCCGCGAGCGCCTGCTCGGCCTTGACGGCGACCTGGTCGCCGCGGGCGGGCCCGAAGTCCCCGCGCTCGCCGCTCACCGCGAGGCTGATGTAGGCGGTGTCGAGCGCCCACTCGCCGCGCGAGCGGCCGAGGGTCAGCCCGAAGAGTTCGAGGCGTCCGTGCGTCTCGGTCACATAGGCCGCGTACCGCTCCTCGAAGCCCAGGGCCGTGGCCTGCGGCCGCGGGCCGAGCCGGTCGCGCACCTCGGCCACCAGCCCGTACGTCCGCCCCGCCGCCCGCACCTGCTCCACCGCGGCCCGGGCGGCGAACGCGGGGTGCGCGGTCAGCTGCTCCACCACATGGGCGCAGCACAGCCCGAGCAGCTCCTCGTAGAGGGCCCCGCCCGGTCCCGGGTGCGGGCGGCGCAGCGCGTCCCGCAGCCGCTCGGGGTCCAGGCCGAGCGAGAACAGGTACTCCGGGGTGAGCTCGCCCGCCGCCGCGAGCGCGTCCGCCACGGCGTCCGCCGCCGCCGTCCGCTCGTGCTCCGGCAGCGGGCCGTACCCGGCCGCCAGGCGGCGCCCGAGCACCTTCGCCAGCCGTTCCGGCGAGGCGGGCCCCGGCAGCCGGCGGACCGGGGCGGGCACCAGGCCCGCCCCCGGCTTCGGGCTCAGCAGCGACTTGGCGACGGTGGAGACCACCGTGCCGGCCAGCCGTAAGAGTGCGACTTCCATGCCTGACACGGCAGTTGACCTCCAAGGGCCCCGGAGGAGGGGAATCCTACGCCGGTGGTCCGGCGCTCTCGCGGCGGACGGCGGACCGTCCTCGGCGCGCAGCCGCTCCTGGCACAGGCGTACGGTGAGATCCGGACACCGGTGCGGCCGGATCCGGACCATCCCGTATCGATCAGCAAGGACCTGCCCCATGCGCGCCACCGTCATCCACGCCCCGCACGACATCCGGGTGGAGGAGGTGGCCGACGCCGCCGTGCGGCTGCCCACCGACGCCGTGGTGCGGGTGCTGCGGGCCTGTATCTGCGGCAGCGACCTGTGGGCCTACCGGGGCGAGGCCGCCCGTCAGCCGGGGCAGCGGATCGGGCACGAGTTCCTCGGCGTGGTCGAGGACGCGGGCTCCGAGGTGAGCGGCTTCCGGGCCGGTGACCTGGTGGTCGCGCCCTTCATGTGGTCCGACGGCAGCTGCGAGTACTGCGCCGAGGGCCTCCAGACGTCCTGCACACAGGGCGGGTTCTGGGGCTCGGTGGGCTTCGACGGCGGCCAGGGCGAGGCGGTGCGGGTGCCGTTCGCCGACGGCACGCTCGTGAAGCTGCCCGCCGAGGCGGCCTCCGACGACCACCTCCTGACCGCCCTGCTCGCCCTCTCCGACGTGCTCGGCACCGGCCACCACGCGGCCGTCGGCGCGGGCGTGGGGCGCGGCTCCACGGTCGCCGTCGTCGGCGACGGGGCCGTCGGGCTCTGCGGGGTGCTGGCCGCCAAGCGGCTCGGCGCCGAGCGGATCATCGCGCTGGGGCGCCACCAGGTCCGTACCGACATCGCGCGGACCTTCGGCGCCACCGACGTCGTCGCCGAGCGCGGCGAGGCCGCCGTGGACGCGGTGCGCGAGCTGACCCGGGGCCAGGGCGCGCACGCCGTCATCGAGGCCGTCGGCACCGAGCAGTCGATGCGCACGGCCGTGGAGATCACCCGCGACGGCGGCTCCATCGGCTACGTCGGCGTCCCGCACGGCAGCGGCACCGGTCTCGACCTCGGCCTCATGTTCGACCGCAACATCTCGCTGCGCGGCGGCGTCGCCCCCGTCCGCGCCTACATCCCCGAGCTGCTCCCGGACGTGCTGTCCGGCGCGGTCGACCCGTCGCCGGTCTTCGACCTGACGACGGGCCTGGACGGCGTCCCCGCCGGATACAAGGCGATGGACGAGCGCACCGCCCTGAAGGTGCTGATCAAGCCGTAGGACGGCCGCCGGGCCGGGCCCGCGGTCCCGTGGTGTGGGGCCGGGCGGAGTGATCCGCCCGGCCCCCGTCCGCCCGGCCCCGGTGGGCGGGCCGGGTCCGGCCGGTTCAGCGCACGGCGTTGAGGGCGTTCACGACGCCCGCGCCGTAGAACCCGCTGTGGTGCCTGCCGCCCTCGCAGACCGCGTCCGCCTTGCCGTCCCCGTCGATGTCGTACGGGTCGGGGCAGGCGGTCGGGTCCGCGCCCGCCGCCAGCAGCGCCTTGATCTTCCAGGCGGGCGCGTGCGGATGCGCCGACTTCAGGAGCGCGGCCACCCCCACCACGTGCGGGGTCGCCATCGACGTGCCCGCCATGTAGGCCCACTTGCCGCCGGGCACCGGGCCCAGGATCAGCCCGCTGGTGGCGGGGGCCTGCGGCGGCTGGTACGCGGTGGAGTCGCCGCCGGGCGCGGCCACGTCGATCACGCCCAGGCCGTAGTTGGAGAACGAGGACTTCAGCCCCTTGGCCCCGGTCGAGGCGACCGTGACGACCCCCGGCAGCTGGGTCGGGATGTCGAAGCACCGGCTCGGGTCGATCGTGCGGTCGCCGGGCGTGCTGTCGTTGGGGCTGGCCGGGTCGGTGATCGAGTCGGCCGCGAGGTCGTAGCTCTCGTTGCCGGCCGCGGCCACGTTCACCGTGCCCTTGGACTCGGCGTACCGGCTGGCCCGGGTGATCGCCTCGACCAGCGCCTTCTGGTCCGGGTCGGCCGTGCAGTTGAAGTACCAGGGGTCGGTGTAATAGCTGTTGTTGGTGACGTCGATGCCGTGGTCGGCGGCCCACATGAAGCCGCAGACGACGGCCTCCGTGTAGAAGAAGCCGCCGCCCTGGGTCGCGACCTTGATGGCGGCGACCTTCACCCCGGGCGCCACCCCGGTCACGCCGACGCCGTTCTTCGCCGCGGCTATCTCGCCCGCCACGTGCGTGCCGTGCGGGGAGCCGCCGGTGGCGAACGGCCGCCAGGCGCCGTCGCTGGTGTCCGGCTTGCCGCCGATGCAGCTGACCGACTTGGCGCGGTCGAAGTTGGGCGCGATGTCGGGGTGGGTGTCGTCCACGCCCGTGTCGATCACGCCCACGGTGACCCTGGAGCTGCCCAGGGTCTTCTCGTGCGCCTTGTCGGCCTTGATGGCCTTCAGGTCCCACTGGAGCGGCTCCAGCGGGTCCTCACCGGCGGCGGCCCCGGCGGAGGCGGCCCGCACCTCCTCGGCGGTGAGCTCCTTGGGCGCGCCCACGTCGGTGGTGCTCTGGGCGGGCAGCGGCGCGGTCCTGGTGGCCCCGGCCGACGCCACGCCCCGGACCGCCCGCAGCTTCTTGGCGAAGTCGGGGTCGGCCGAGTGGACGACGACCACCCCGATCCGGTCGTACGCCTGCACGACCGTCCCGCCGGCCGCCTCGATCGCTTTGCGGACCCGGGACGAATTCCCCTGTCCCTCGCGGAGGTTGACGACATAGCTGAGCGTGGCCGCGTCGGCCGGAGCGGCCGACGCCCTGGTGGCCGCCTCGGCGGCGGGCGCCGCCGAGGCCGCGCCCGGCAGGATGGCCAGGGCCGTGATCGTCGCCATGCCGACGGATGCGGCGATCACGCGGTGCGTACGGGAGAAGTGCAACGTCATGGAAGCTCCATGTGGTTGGCGGATGTCTCGGTACGTACGGGAACGTGCGGTGGGGCCGCGGGCCGCTACTCGGTGACCGCGTGGAGCGCGCTCACCACGCCCCGGCCGTAGAAGCCGTTGACGCGCTTGCCGCCCTCACAGGTGGAGTCCTGCACCCCGTTGCCGTCCGGGTCGTACAGGCCGGTGGGGCAGCCCGGGTTGACGGCCTGCTCCTTGAGCAGCTGCCGCAGCTCGGCCGGGGACGCCCACGGGTGCTTGGACTTCAGCAGCGCGGCGACGCCCACCACGTGCGGGGTGGCCATCGAGGTGCCCTGCTTGTAGCCGTACTGCCCGCCGGGGAGCGTCGAGAGGATGCGGCCGTTCTTGTCCGGGGTGTCCGGGATCTGGTACTTGTCGCCGCCGGGCGCCGCCACGTCGACCTGCCCCAGGCCGTAGCTGGAGTAGTACGACTTGATGCCCTGCACGCCGGTCGCGGAGACCGTGACGACCCCGGGCAGCTGGGCCGGGATGTCGGGGCAGAGCGCCGGGTCGACGGTGGTCTGCGGGTGCGGCGCGGGCTGGTCGTCCGGGCTGCTGGTGTCGGTGATGGCGTGCTTGGACAGGTCGTAGTTCTCGTTGCCCGCCGCCGCCACGTTCAGGACGCCCTTGTGCTCGGCGTACCGGGTGGCCCGGGTCACCGCGTCGAGCAGCGCCTTCTGGTCCGGGTCGCTCTTGCAGTTGAAGTACCAGGGGTCCACGTAATAGCTGTTGTTGGTGACGTCGATGTGGTGCTCGGCGGCGAAGACGAACCCGCAGACCACGGCCTCGGTGAAGAACAGCCCGCTGCCCTGCTCGGCGACCTTGATCCCGGCCACCTTGACGCCCGGCGCGACACCGGCCACGCCGATCCCGTTGCGGGCCGCCGCGATCTCGCCCGCCACGTGCGTGCCGTGGTCGCTGCCGCCCACGTACGGCCGCCAGGCGCCCGGCGAGGTGTCCGCGACGCCGCCCACGCAGTTGGCCGACTGGGCGGCGGAGAAGTTGGGCGCCAGGTCCGGGTGGGTGTCGTCGACACCCGTGTCGATCACGCCCACGGTGACCCGGCGGCTGCCCGGATAGATCGTGGCGGCCTTGTCGGCGCCGATCGCCCGCAGGTCCCACTGGTTGGCCTCCAGCGGCTCCTGGCCGGGCCCGGCGGCGGCCGTGGCCCGGGCCGCCTCGGCCGGGGTGAGGGTCTGGGTGCTGCCCTCCTCGGTGGTGGCCAGCGACTTCAGGGGCGCGGTGCGGGTGGCGCCGGCCGAGGAGACGCCCCTGGCCCGGCGTATCTCCTGGGCGAACGCGGGGTTCGAGGAGTGCGCCACGACCACGCCTATCCGGTCGTACGAGACGACGACCGTGCCGCCCGCCTTCGCTATCGCCTTCTGCACCCGTGCGGAAGTGCCGTGCCCGCCCGTGGTGTTGACCACGTACGACAGGTTCGGGCCATCGGCGGCGGCCGGGGCGGCCGAGGCCGTGCCCGCCGGCAGGAAGCCGAGCGAGGCCGTGAGCGCGAGGCCGGCGGGGAGGGCGAGGGCCCGACGCCGTCCGGATCCCAGATGAGCCATGGGTTCTCCACATCATCCGTCAGAGCCGTCCGCCCGCGGTCGCGGGTGGACGGGTACATGACCAGCGAAGCTATCGCTGATCATGCTGGCTCATCAACGAGTTGGGACGTCTCGGTCCGAGAACGTTGTGCGAGCGCTGTGAAGGAACCCGGGGCGCGGGCGCGGAGAAAAACGACCGGTCTGAACCGAGACGCGACGCCCTCCGTGCCGTTGTCAGGGGGACCACCATCACCCCGTCCCCGACAGTGAGGTCCCCCTTGACGTCCATCCCCACCGCACCCGCACCGCGAGGAGACTCCGTGGCCACCGACGCGCCACCGCCCGAGGGCGGCATCGACACCCGCCCCGCCCAGCCCCCCACCGAGAAGTTCGTCGAGGTGCAGGCGAGCGAGGAGTTCGCCGAACTGCGCCGCACCCACCGCCGGTTCGCCTTCCCGCTCACCGTCGCCTTCATCGGCTGGTACCTGCTCTACGTCCTGCTGTCGAACTACGCGGACGGCTTCATGGGCCACAAGCTGTTCGGCAACATCAACGTGGCGCTCGTCTTCGGCCTCGCCCAATTCCTCACCACCTTCCTCATCGCCTGGTTCTACTCGCGGTACGCGGCCACCAAGCTCGACCCGCGCTCCGAGGCGATCAAGTCCCGCATGGAGGCCGACGCATGAGCGCCCCGTACGCCCGGCTGCCGCTCGCGGCGACCGCCACCAGCGAGCACCGGCCGCTGATCATCACGCTCTTCGCGGTGTTCGTCGTCGCGACCCTGGTCATCACCGTCTGGGCGGGCCGCCAGACCAGGAGCGCCGCCGACTTCTACGCGGGCGGGCGCCAGTTCACCGCCTTCCAGAACGGACTCGCGGTCTCCGGCGACTACATGTCCGCCGCGTCCTTCCTCGGCATCGCGGGAGCCATCGCGCTCTTCGGCTACGACGGCTTCCTGTACTCCATCGGCTTCCTGGTCGCCTGGCTGGTGGCGCTGCTCCTGGTCGCCGAACCGCTGCGCAACTCCGGCCGCTACACCATGGGCGACGTCCTCGCCTACCGGATGCGCCAGCGGCCCGTACGGACCGCGGCCGGCACCTCCACCATCGTCGTCTCGATCTTCTACCTGCTGGCCCAGATGGCCGGCGCCGGTGTGCTGGTCTCGCTGCTGCTCGGCATCACCAGCGACGCGGGCAAGATCCTGATCGTCGCCCTGGTGGGTGTGCTCATGATCGTGTACGTGACGATCGGCGGGATGAAGGGCACCACCTGGGTCCAGATGGTCAAGGCGGTCCTGCTGATCGCGGGCACCATCCTGATCACCTTCCTGATCCTGCTGAAGTTCCACTTCAACCTCTCGGACCTGCTCGGCAAGGCCGCCGAGAACAGCGGCAAGGGCAGCGCCTTCCTGGAGCCCGGCCTCAAGTACGGCAAGACCGGTACCTCCAAGCTGGACTTCATCTCGCTCGGCATCGCGCTGGTGCTGGGCACCGCCGGTCTGCCGCACATCCTGATCCGCTTCTACACCGTCCCCACGGCCAAGGCCGCCCGGAAGTCGGTCAACTGGGCCATCGGCATCATCGGCGCCTTCTACCTGATGACGATCGTGCTCGGCTTCGGCGCCGCCGCCCTGCTGAAACCCGCCGACATCATCGCCTCCAACCCGGCGGGCAACACGGCGGCGCCGCTCGCGGCCCTGGAGATCGGCGGCGGCAGCGGCTCCAACGGGGGCGCGATCCTGCTCGCGGTGATCTCGGCGGTCGCCTTCGCCACGATCCTCGCGGTCGTCGCGGGCCTCACCCTCGCCTCCTCGTCCTCCTTCGCGCACGACATCTACGCCAACGTCATCCGCAAGGGGAAGGCCACCGAGCAGGAGGAGGTGCGGGCCGCGCGCTGGGCGACCGTCTTCATCGGCGCCGTCGCCATCGTGCTCGGCGCCTTCGCCCGCGATCTGAACGTCGCCGGTCTGGTGGCGCTCGCCTTCGCGGTCGCCGCCTCCGCCAACCTGCCGACCATCCTCTACAGCCTCTTCTGGAAGCGGTTCACCACCCAGGGCGCGCTGTGGTCGATCTACGGCGGGCTGACCACGGCCGTCGTCCTGGTCCTCTTCTCGCCGGTGGTCTCCGGCAACCCGAAGACGTCCATGTTCAAGGGCGTCGACTTCCACTGGTTCCCGCTGGAGAACCCCGGCCTGATCTCGATCCCCGTCGGCTTCCTGCTCGGCGTGATCGGATCGCTCCTGTCCAAGGAGGAGCCGGACGCCGGCAAGTACGCCGAACTGGAGGTCAAGTCCCTCACCGGAGTCGGCGCCCACTAGGCGCCCCGCACCGGTACGGGCCGCGGTCGCGTCGTAGGACCCTACGACGCGACCGCGCCGCACCTCGTGCCAAACGGCCCCCGCTGTTGTCCCCCCTCTCGCGTAGGCTCGGCCGTATACACCAACCGCTCATCGGGGGAGGGGGCCCACAGTGCTCATCGACACATACGGCCGTGTGGCCACTGACCTGCGCGTCTCACTCACGGACCGCTGCAATCTGCGGTGTACGTACTGCATGCCGGAAGAGGGCCTGCAGTGGCTGGCCAAGCCGGATCTGCTCACCGACGACGAGATCGTCCGGCTGATCCGCATCGCCGTGAGCGACCTCGGGGTCACCGAGGTCCGCTTCACCGGCGGCGAGCCCCTGCTGCGGCCCGGCCTGGTCGGCATCGTGGAGCGCTGCGCGGCCCTGGAGCCCCGCCCCCGGATGTCGATCACCACCAACGGCATCGGCCTGAAGCGCACCGCCGCCGCACTGAAATCGGCCGGTCTGGACCGGGTCAACGTCTCCCTCGACACCCTGCGGCCCGAGGTCTTCAAGACCCTCACCCGCCGCGACCGCCACCAGGACGTCATCGAGGGCATGGAGGCGGCCCGCGCCGCCGGGCTCACCCCGGTCAAGGTCAACGCGGTCCTGATGCCCGGGCTCAACGAGGACGAGGCCCCCGACCTGCTGGCCTGGGCCGTGGAGCACGGCTATGAGCTGCGGTTCATCGAGCAGATGCCGCTCGACGCCCAGCACGGCTGGAAGCGCGACGGCATGATCACCGCCGGCGACATCCTGGCCTCGCTGCGCACCAGGTTCACGCTCACCCCCGAGGACGACGGCGCCCGCGGCTCCGCGCCCGCCGAGCGCTGGGTGGTGGACGGCGGACCGCACCGGGTCGGCGTCATCGCCTCGGTGACCCGCCCGTTCTGCGCGGCCTGCGACCGGACCCGGCTCACCGCCGACGGCCAGGTGCGCACCTGCCTCTTCGCCCGCGAGGAGTCCGATCTGCGCGCGGCCCTGCGCTCGGGCGCGGCGGACGAGGAGATCGCCCGGCTGTGGCAGGTGGCGATGTGGGGAAAGAAGGCCGGATCCGGTCTGGACGACCCGGCCTTCCTCCAGCCCGACCGCCCGATGTCAGCGATCGGCGGCTGACTCCCACTCCACGAGCGGGACCACGTCCTTCAGGAAGCCGCGCACCCCGAGGAACTGGGAGAGGTGCTCGCGGTGCTCGTCGCACGCGAGCCACGTCTTGCGCCGCTCCGGCGTGTGCAGTTTCGGGTTGTTCCAGGCCAGCACCCATATGGCCGCGGCGCGGCAGCCCTTGGCGGAGCAGGTGGGCGTCTCGTCGGCGATCTCGTCACTCACGGATACATTCTGCGCCATGAGCGGGGGGTGACATGGCGACGCCGAGCAGCCACGGGGGGAGCTGCCCGGCGTCGGTCCGTCGCTCCGACGGGGGATGCGGAGCGCCTACGCAGTATGTCACGGGGGACCCGGTGTGGTGCACCGTAACTTCATGATTGATCTGAGCTTTTCTTGAGCTTTGCAGACTGTGACGGATCAGGTCTGCTCGCGTGACCACGGTTCGTGGTCAGGGCCTCCGGGGCCCGCCGCGGGTTCCGCCGGACCGCCCACCGGAGCCGCTCCGAGCATCGGCCGGGCCGGTGCCGGGATGTACGTCGAGGGCAGCGAGGGCACGTTCTCCCGGCCCGCGTTGGCGATCACCACCGCCACATAGGGGAGCAGGGCCCCCAACACCAGGGTCACGATTGCGACAGGGCGTTCGATGTTCCACAGGACTGCCGTCAGGACGACCGACAGCGTACGGATCGACATCGAGATCACATAGCGCCGCTGGCGCCCCCGCACGTCCTCGGCGAGTCCCTGCCGGGCCCCGGTGATCCGGAAGACCTCGGCTCCGCTCCGCTTCCGCATCACGCTCCACCACCCGACTCCATGCCGGACTCTCCCCGGTCCGGACTCTTCACACGGTACGCCCGGGGTCCGCCGCATTCGAGACCGGGTCGGGTCCGGCCTGCGTGAATGACCCGGTGCGTACCGCGTACGGGCGAGTCCGACATGCGCCGTATGGCGGATGGGTCAACACTGGCTGCGACTGCTCATATCGGGCGGAATGCTCCGCCGGACGGAAGAGGAGGCAGCCATGGGCTGGTTGTGGGCGATCATCGTGGGGTTCGTGCTGGGTCTGATCGCCAAGGCGATCCTGCCCGGCAAGCAGCACAGTCCCCTCTGGCTGACCACCATCTTCGGCATCATCGGCGGTGTGGTCGGCAACTCCATCGCCAGGGCGATCGGCATCGCCGAGACCAAGGGCATCGACTGGGGCCGCCACGGCCTCCAGATCGCGGCGGCCGTGGTCATCGTCTTCCTCGGCGACATGCTCTACATGGCGCTGCGCGGCAACAAACAGCGGGCCTGAGCGCCCGGGCGGCACGGCGAAGGGGCGGCCCCTGACGGGACCGCCCCTCGTGTGCTCGCCGGTCAGGCGCCCTTGACCTCGATCGCCGCCAGGTTCTTCTTGCCCCGGCGCAGCACCAGCCAGCGGCCGTGCAGCAGATCGTCGGCCGTGACCACCGCGTCCTCGGACGTCACCTTCGCGTTGTTCACGTAGGCCCCGCCCTCCTTCACGGTGCGCCGGGCCGCCGACTTGCTCGCCACCAGCTCCACCTCGGCGAACAGGTCCACCACCAGGCCGAGCTCGGCGACCTCGGCGCGCGGCAGCTCGGAGAGCGCCGCGGCCAGCGTCGGAGCGTCCAGCTCCGCCAGCTCGCCCTGGCCGAACAGCGCCTTCGACGCGGCGACGACCGCCGCGCACTGGTCGGCGCCGTGCACCAGCGTGGTCAGCTCCTCGGCCAGCGCGCGCTGCGCGGCCCGCGCCTGCGGACGCTCCTCGGTGAGCTTCTCCAGCTCCTCGATCTCCTCGCGGGACTTGAAGCTGAAGATCCGCAGGAACTTGGAGACGTCACGGTCGTCCGCGTTCAGCCAGAACTGGTAGAACGCGTACGGCGTGGTGCGCTCGGGGTCCAGCCAGACCGTGCCGGACTCCGTCTTGCCGAACTTGGTGCCGTCCGCCTTGGTGATCAGCGGGGTGGCCAGCGCGTGCACCTCGGCCTCCGGGGCGACCCGGTGGATCAGGTCGGTGCCCGCGGTGAGGTTGCCCCACTGGTCGCTGCCGCCGGTCTGCAGGACGCAGCCGTGCCGGCGGTACAGCTCCAGGTAGTCCATGCCCTGGAGGATCTGGTAGCTGAACTCGGTGTAGCTGATGCCCGCGTCCGAGTTCAGCCGGCGCGCGACCGCCTCCTTGGCGATCATCTTGTTGACCCGGAAGTACTTGCCGACGTCCCGCAGGAAGTCGATGGCCGACAGGCCCGACGTCCAGTCCAGGTTGTTGACCATGGTCGCGGCGTACGGGCCCTCGAAGTCGAGGAAGCGCTCGATCTGGCCGCGCAGCCGCTCGACCCAGCCCGCGACGACCTCGGGCGCGTTCAGCGTGCGCTCCGAGTTCGGCTTGGGGTCGCCGATCAGACCGGTGGCCCCGCCGACCAGACCCAGCGGACGGTTGCCCGCCTGCTGGATCCGGCGCATGGTCAGGATCTGGACCAGATTGCCCAGGTGCAGGCTGGGCGCGGTCGGGTCGAAGCCGCAATAGAACGTGACGGGGCCGTCCGCGAACGCCTTGCGCAGTGCGTCCTCGTCAGTGGAGAGGGCGATCAGCCCGCGCCACTGCAGCTCATCGACGATGTCCGTCACGGTCGTACAGCTCCTTGGTTGTGGGTATCGGTGTGCGACAAGTCTATGGGGGTCAGACGCCCCGGCTGACCGAGCTCATGTTGAAGTCCGGCACCCGCAGGGCGGGCATGGCGGCACGGGTGAACCAGTCGCTCCACTCGCGCGGCAGGGTCTTCTCCGTCCGGCCCGCCTCGGTGGCCCGCGACAGCAGGTCGACCGGGGACTCGTTGAACCGGAAGTTGTTGACCTCGCCGACCACCTCGCCGTTCTCGACCAGGTAGACGCCGTCCCGGGTGAGCCCGGTCAGCAGCAGCGTCGCCGGGTCCACCTCGCGGATGTACCAGAGGCAGGTCAGCAGCAGGCCCCGCTCGGTGGCGGCGACCATCTCCGCCAGCGAGCGCTCGCCACCGCCGTCCAGGATCAGGTTGCCGATCGACGGCGTCACGGGCAACCGGGTGAGCGCCGCGCTGTGCCGGGTGGTGATCAGCCGCTCCAGCTTCCCGTCCCGCATCCAGTCGGTGGGGGCCAGCGCCAGACCGTTGTCGAAGACGGACGCGTCGTCGCCGGAGGCGTGCGCCAGCTGGAACGGCGCGGACTCCAGGCCCGGCTCGTTCGGGTCGCTGCGCAGCGTCAGCGGCAGCCGGGCCAGCTGCTCGCCGAGCCGGGTGCCGCCGCCGGGCTTGGAGAACACCGTCCGGCCCTCGGTGGCGTCCCGCGCGTTGGACGACCACAGCTGGTAGATCAGCAGGTCGGCGACGGCGGTGGGCGGCAGCAGCGTCTCGTAGCGGCCCGCGGGCAGGTCGATGCGGCGCTCGGCCCAGCCCAGCCGTACGGCGAGCTCCTCGTCCAGGGCGCCCGGGTCGACGTCCTTGAAGTCCCGGGTGGAGCGCCCCGCCCAGGCCGAGCGCGCCCGGTCCGGCGACTTGGCGTTGAGCTCCAGCGTGCCGGTCGGCTGGTCGTGGCGGAGCCGCAGGCCCGTCGAGGTGCCCAGGTACGAGGTGGTCATCTCGTGGTGCGCGAAGCCGTACAGCTCGCGCCCGCCCGCGCGGGCCCGGGCGAACGCCTCGCCCAGCGCCGGGGCGAAGTCCGTGAAGACGGCCGAGGAGGTCTCGGCGGGCGCGTCGGTGAAGTCGGCCGCCACCGGTACGCCCTCGACCAGCGGCTGGGCGTCCTCGGCGGGCCCGGCGCCGCGCGCCGCCGCCTCCGCGGCCCGCACCAGCGGCTCCAGGTCGTCGGCGGTCACCGCGGCCCGGGACACCACGCCCGAGGCCGCGCCCTCGGCCCCGTCGACGGTCGCGATCACGGTGAGGGTGCGCCCGCGGGTCACCCCGTTGGTGGTCAGCGCGTTCCCGGCCCAGCGCAGATTGGCGGAGGAGTGCTCGTCCGCGATGACGACGCACCCGTCGGCGGTCGAGAGCGCCAGCGCCCGCTCGACGATCTCGTGCGGCTTGACGGTCGTACGGGAGCTCATCGCCCGGCCTCCTGCGTGGTGTTCAGAATGTTGACGCCCCGGAACAGGGCAGACGGGCAGCCGTGGGAGACCGCCGCCACCTGGCCCGGCTGGGCCTTGCCGCAGTTGAAGGCGCCGCCCAGGACGTACGTCTGCGGGCCGCCGACCTTCTCCATCGAGCCCCAGAAGTCCGTGGTGGTCGCCTGGTAGGCGACGTCGCGCAGCTGCCCCGCCAGCCGGCCGTTCTCGATGCGGAAGAACCGCTGGCCGGTGAACTGGAAGTTGTAGCGCTGCATGTCGATCGACCAGGAGCGGTCGCCGACCACGTAGATGCCGCGCTCCACGCCCCCGATCAGGTCCTCGGTGGAGAGCCCGCCCGGGTCCGGCTGGAGCGAGACGTTGGCCATGCGCTGGACCGGGACGTGCCCGGGGGAGTCCGCGAAGGCGCAGCCGTTGGAGCGGCCCAGGCCCGTCAAGTGGGCGATGCGGCGGTCCAGTTGGTAGCCGACCAGCGTGCCGTCCTTCACCAGGTCCCAGGACTGCGCCTCGACGCCCTCGTCGTCGTACCCGATGGTGGCGAGCCCGTGCTCGGCGGTGCGGTCGCCCGTCACGTTCATGATCGAGGAGCCGTACGCCAGCTTCCCCAGCTGGTCGAAGGTGGCGAACGAGGTGCCCGCGTACGCCGCCTCGTAGCCCAGCGCCCGGTCCAGCTCGGTGGCGTGGCCGATCGACTCGTGGATGGTCAGCCACAGGTTCGACGGGTCCACCACCAGGTCGTAGGACCCGGCCCGCACGCTCGGCGCGCGCATCTTCTCGGCCAGCAGCTCCGGGATCTGCTCCAGCTCGGAGTCCCAGTCCCAGCCGGTGCCCGTCAGGTACTCCCAGCCGCGCCCGGCCGGGGGCGCGATCGTGCGCATCGAGTCGAACTCGCCGCTCTTGCCGTCCACCGCCACCGCCGTGAGCTGCGGGTGCAGCCGCACCCGCTGCTGGGTGGTGACGGTGCCCGCGGTGTCCGCGTAGAACTTGTTCTCGTGGACGGTCAGCAGCGAGGCGTCCACGTGCGCCACCCCGTCCGCGGCCAGCAGCCGCCCGCTCCACTCGGCGAGCAGCGCGCCCTTCTCCTCGTCCGGTACGGAGAAGGGGTCGATCTCGTACGAGGAGATCCACGTCCGGTCGGCGTGCACGGGCTCCGGCGCCAGCTCCACGCGCTCGTCGGAGCCCGCCGCCGCGATCACCCGCGCCGACAGCTTCGCCATCGCGACCGCCTGCGAGGCGACCTTGGCGGCGGCGTCCATGGTGAGGTCCACGCCGGAGGCGAAGCCCCAGGCGCCGCCGTGCACCACCCGGACCGCGTAACCGAGGTCCGTGGTGTCGGACGAGCCGGCGGGCCGGGCGTCGCGCAGCCGCCAGGCCGCGCTGCGCACCCGCTCCAGGCGGAAGTCGGCATGGGTGGCGCCGAGCGCGCGGGCCCGCGCGAGCGCCGCGTCGGCGAGGGCCCGCAGCGGCAGGGCGGTGAAGGCCGCGTCGAGGGAATGAGGCACGGATGTCTCCTGTCGTGTGAGACCGGTCGCCCCGATCATGTCGCGCTTCGGGGTCGCCTGCCTACACCTTTCTGTAGGGACCCGACAGCGCATTCCGTGAGCCACTGTCACAGGTCGATTCCCCGTACAACGGCCGGGACCGATAGTTTGCGGAAGTACGAAACCGCTATCGAAAGGGTGATCCGTTGAGCCGCTCGGTTCTCGTCACCGGAGGAAACCGGGGCATCGGCCTCGCCATCGCCCGCGCTTTCGTCTCCACGGGGGACAAGGTCGCGATCACCTACCGCTCCGGGGACCCCGACGCCTTGGCGCAGGAAGGGTTCCTCGCCGTCAAGTGCGACATCACCGACGCCGAGCAGGTGGAGCAGGCGTACAAGCAGATCGAGGAGGCCCACGGGCCCGTCGAGGTGCTCGTCGCCAACGCCGGAGTCACCAAGGACCAGCTCCTGATGCGGATGTCCGAGGAGGACTTCACCTCCGTCCTGGACACCAACCTCACCGGCACCTTCCGGGTCGTCAAGCGCGCCAACCGCGGCATGCTGCGCGCCAAGAAGGGCCGCGTCGTGCTGATCTCCTCGGTGGTCGGCCTGATGGGCTCGCCCGGCCAGGCCAACTACGCCGCGTCCAAGGCCGGTCTCGTCGGCTTCGCCCGCTCCCTCGCGCGTGAGCTGGGCTCCCGCAACATCACGTTCAACGTCGTCGCGCCCGGTTTTGTCGACACCGACATGACCAAGGTGCTCACCGACGAGCAGCGCACCTCCATCCTCTCCGGGGTGCCGCTGGGCCGCTACGCGCAGCCCGAGGAGATCGCCGCCGCGGTCCGCTTCCTCGCCTCGGACGACGCCTCGTACATCACTGGTGCCGTCATCCCGGTTGACGGCGGATTGGGCATGGGTCACTGATCACATGAGCGGAATTCTCGACGGCAAGCGCATCCTGATCACGGGTGTGCTGATGGAGTCCTCCATCGCCTTCCACGCCGCCAAGCTGGCCCAGGAGCAGGGCGCCGAGGTCATCCTGACCGCCTGGCCGCGGCCGACCCTGACCGAGCGCATCGCCAAGAAGCTGCCGAAGCCCGTCAAGGTGATTGAGCTCGACGTCACCAACGACGAGCACCTGGGCCGCCTGGAGCAGCTCGTCCGCGACGAGCTGGGCGGCCTCGACGGCGTCGTCCACTCGATCGGCTTCGCCCCGCAGGACGCCCTCGGCGGCAACTTCCTGAACACCCCGTTCGAGTCGGTCTCGACGGCCATGCACGTCTCGGCGTTCTCGCTGAAGTCGCTGACCATGGCCTGCAAGCCGCTGTTCCCGGCGGAGGGCGCGGCCGTCGTCGGCCTCACCTTCGACGCGCAGTTCGCCTGGCCGCAGTACGACTGGATGGGCCCGGCCAAGGCCGCCCTGGAGGCCACCAGCCGCTACCTCGCCCGCGACCTGGGCAAGGAGAACATCCGCTGCAACCTGGTCTCGGCCGGCCCGCTCGGCTCGATGGCCGCCAAGTCCATCCCGGGCTTCTCGGACCTGGCCGACGTGTGGAACCACCGCTCCCCGCTGGAGTGGAACATGGCCGACCCGGAGCCGGCCGGCCGCGGCGTCGTGGCGCTGCTCTCGGACTGGTTCCCGAAGACGACGGGCGAGATCGTCCACGTCGACGGCGGCGTGCACATGATGGGTGCCTGAGCGCGCTCTTCCGGGCCGCTGAGCCTGCCCCGACGGCCGTCCTCCGGTCCGCCCCGCGCGGACGGAGGGCGGCCGTCGTGCGTGTCCGGCCACTTCCCCGCAGACTGAGCGAAGCGGACAAGTCGGGCAGTCGGCCGGGGAGGAGGTGGGGCGGTGCGGCCCTTGCGTACGGCGCAGCGCCGGGCGGTCGCCCTGGCGGCGCTGCTCCTGGTGGCCCTCGGCGGGCTCGCCCTGCCCTCGGTGGTGCGGTCCGCCACCGCCGACGACCCCGCCCCGTCCCCGCGGCCCGAGCCCTTCGGGGCCGACTGCCGCACCCTGGTCCGCGGCTCGCACGTCATCGCGTACTGCCACAACCTCTACCCCGGCGTCGACCGCGTACGGCTCCACACGGAGTGCGCCCGCTGGTGGGACATCGACGCGGACGCGGCCCCCGTGGAGGTCGGCCCGGCGCAGACGGTACGGCTGACCGACCGCTGCTGGAAAGAGGTGCGGGCGGTCTGGGTCACCCATGAGCGGGCGGACGCGAGCCCGGCCCCGAACGGCACGCCCCGGGCGGCCACGCCCTAGGCCGGGCCCTGGATCCGTTCGGCCAGGCAGGAGAACGCGTACCCGGCCGCCTCCGTGGCCGCCGTCTCCGCGTCGCCCGCCCGGATCGCCTCGACCAGCCGGGAGTGGTCCATGTGGTTCTCCGGCCGCAGCACGCGGCCCACGTCGTCGCGGAGCCAGTCGCGCAGCAGATCGCCGAGGTCGGCGTAGAGCTCGGTCAGCACGTCGTTGTGCGAGGCCGCGACGATCGCCAGGTGCAGCGTCGAGTCGACGGCGACGAACGCCTCCGCGTCGCCCGACTCCCACGCCTCCTCGCGCCGGGCGAGCAGCGCGTCGAGCTGGGCCAGGTCGCGCCCGGTGCGCCGCTCCGCCGCGAGCCGGGCCGCCGACGACTCCAGGGTGGAGCGCAGTTCGGCCACATGGCGGGGGTCGGCCCCGGCGAACCGCCGGTGCATCACGCCCGCCAGCTCACTGGTCGCCACGACATAGGTGCCGGAGCCCTGGCGGATGTCGAGCAGCCCGTTGTGCGCGAGCGCCCGGACCGCTTCGCGGACCGTGTTGCGCGCCACCCCGAGCTGGTCGACCAGTTCGGGTTCGGTGGGGATGCGCGATCCCACCGGCCACTCGCCGGAGGTGATCTGGTTGCGCAGCTGCGCGATCACCTGGTCGGCGAGGGGGGACCGCCGGGGAGAGCTCAGCGTCATGCCGCTCCTTGTTCATCAACGTTCTTCGACTCGGGCACCCGGGCATTGTTCACCAAGTGGTCCAGTGGGCGATTGGACAACCAATCATCCCATGATTCTATGATGGTGCCATGGCCGACACCTCACAGATCACCCCCACCCCCGCCCCGACAGCCGAACCGGCCACCGAGACGGGTGCGCTCGCCGCGGCCGGGAAGTGGACCACCCGCCTCGTCCTCGTCGGCCTGGTCCTCGCCGCGCTGAACCTGCGCCCCGCCATCACCAGCCTCGGCGCCCTCTTCGAAGAGGTGCGGGACGGGCTGCACATGAACGGCAGCGTCGCCGGCGTCCTTACCTCCGTGCCGCCGCTCTGCTTCGCCGTCTTCGGCATCACCGCCCCCCGCCTCGCCCGCCGCTTCGGCCCCGCCGTCGTCGTCTGCGCGGGCATGGCCGCGATAGCCGCGGGCCTGGCCCTGCGGCCGTTCGCGGGCGGCACCCCCGGCTTCCTCGCCGCCAGCGCGCTCGCGCTGATGGGCATCGCGGTCAGCAACGTCCTGATGCCGGTGATCGTCAAGCGGTACTTCCCCGACCGGGTCGGCACCATGACCGGTCTGTACTCCATGGCCCTCGCGCTCGGCACCGCGCTGGCCGCCGCCGCGACCGTCCCGGTCACCCACGGGCTCGGCGGCAGCTGGCGCACCGGCCTCAGCGTCTGGGCGCTGCTCGCGGCCGTCGCCGTACTGCCGTGGCTGCTGCTGGCCCGCGACCGCTCCGCCCGGCCCGGCGCCGTGCGCGGGGCCGCGGCCGGGGCGGGCGCCGAGGCCGACGACGAGGGCACCTTCAAGATCACCCGCAGCCGTACGGCCTGGGCGCTCGCCTGCTTCTTCGGCCTCCAGGCCACCGCCGCCTACATCACCATGGGCTGGATGCCGCAGATCTTCCGGGACGCCGGGGTCTCCGCGGGCACCGCGGGCGTCCTGCTCGCGGTGACCATGGTCATGGGCGTGCCGCTGGCGTTCGTCATCCCCCGGGTCGCGACCCGGATGCGCAACCAGGGCCCGATCGTCGCGGTCCTCGGCGCCTGCGGACTGGCCGGATACGCCGGCCTCTACTTCGCCCCCGCCGCCGGCGCCTGGGCCTGGGCGCTGCTGCTCGGCATCTCCAACTGCGCCTTCCCGCTGGCCCTCACCATGATCGGCATGCGCACCCGGACCGGCTCGGGCGTGGTGCGGCTCTCCGCCTTCGCCCAGTCCACCGGCTATCTGATCTCCATCCCCGGCCCCACCCTGGTCGGCGCCCTCTACGACAGCAGCGGCGGCTGGGGCCTGCCGATCGCGCTGATGGCGGGCCTGATGGTGCCGCAGATCCTGGTCGGTTCGCTGGCGGGCCGGGACCGGACGGTGGAGGACGAGGCGGGGATGCGAGACTGAGCACATGCCTGTGCTCGACCCGAACCCCCAGAACGGTCAGAAGAAGCTCCTCTACGTGCTCGGTGCGATGCTGGCGATCACCGCGGTCATCGCCGTGATCGCGACCCTCGCCTCCCCCTGACCCCACCCCCGTCCAGGGCCCCGCGCCCCCTGATGTGCGGCCCCGCGCCCACCCCCTGACCTGCCCCGACGTGCCCCATGGTGGTGCTGGCCCCCCTGTCCCCTAGGGGGAAAAGCCCCGGGGGAAGTGGGTGGGTCACCGGATGGGCCCGGGACGCCCCGGTCCGTAGGTTCGACGTACGTCAGCGAGACGGCGTACTTCACCTTTACGGATTTACGGAGGCGGCCATGTCGGCCCGTACGCACACCCGGTCCTCCCGGCCGACCACCGCCGGTGCCGACTTCCGGCTCCCCTGGTGGGGCATCGCGCTCCCCACCGTCGCCTTCGTCGTGCTGCTGGTGCTCATCACGGGCTCGCACGACGCCGAGGCCGCCGGTGGAGGCCCCGCTCTCAGCCACCTCATGGACCGGATCCAGCACTCCCTGTCGCGGTGAACACCCTTGTCAACCCTGGCGCGAGAGCTCCCCGACAGCCTGCGCCCCTTGGCGGGATCCGTGCGAAGCTGTGGGGCATGAGCGTCGACACACCCCGCAGGATCGTCCTCCTCCGGCATGCGAAAGCCGACTGGCCCCAGGTGTCCGACCACGACCGGCCGCTCGCCGACCGGGGCCGCATGGACGCCCAGGTGGCCGGGCGCAGGCTCGCCGACACCGGGATCGCCTTCGACCTGACCCTCTGCTCGACCGCGGTCCGTACGCGCGAGACCTGGAAGCTCGCGGTGCCGGAACTGCCCCACCGCCCCAGGACGGTGTACGAGGAGCGGCTGTACGAGGCGTCGGTCGGCGAGCTCATCGCCGTACTGAACGAGACGCCGGACGACGTCGCCGATCTCCTCGTGGTGGGCCACAACCCGGGGACGCACGGGCTGGCCGACGGCCTCGCGGGCGGGACCGAGGGCGACGCGCTGGTGCGGATGAACCGGAGCGGCTTCCCGACCGCCGCCTTCGCGGTCCTCGCCTTCAACGGCTCGTGGAAGTCGCTGGAGCTCGGCTCCGCCACCCTGACCGCCTTCTGGGCGCCGCACGACTGACCATCCGTCAAGAAGGGCCCCGGCATGGACGCTGCCGGGGCCTTCCGCCGTTTCCCGCGGGCCGTCACGGGGGCGGGCCCTACGGAGTCCGGCCCGGGGGAGCGCCCCGGAAGGTCCGCCCGCGGATCCGCCGGGGAGCCGTCCGCCGTACGTCTAGTGCGGCTCGTCCACCAGACCGTCGGCGGCCTCGACTTCCTCCCGGGTGATGCCCAGGAGGTAGAGCACGGTGTCCAGGAACGGTACGTTCACCGCCGTGTCGGCGGCCCGGCGCACCACCGGCTTGGCGTTGAACGCGACGCCCAGACCGGCCGCGTTGAGCATGTCGAGGTCGTTGGCGCCGTCACCGATCGCCACGGTCTGGTCGAGCGGGACGCCCGCCTGCGCCGCGAACTCCCGCAGCAGCCGCGCCTTCCCGGCCCGGTCGACGACCGCCCCGGTGACCCGCCCGGTGAACTTCCCGTCGGCGATCTCCAGGGTGTTGGCCGAGGCGAAGTCGAGCCCGAGGCGCTCTTGCAGGTCGTCGGTGACCTGGGTGAACCCGCCGGACACCACCCCGACCTGGTAGCCGAGCCGCTTGAGCGTACGGATCAGGGTGCGGGCGCCGGGGGTGAGCCGCACCTCGGCGCGGACCTTGTCCACCACGGACGCGTCGAGCCCGGCGAGCAGCGCCACGCGCGCGTGGAGCGACTGCTCGAAGTCCAGCTCGCCGCGCATCGCCTGGGCGGTGACCTCGGCGACCTGGTCCTCGCATCCGGCGTGCGCCGCGAAGAGCTCGATCACCTCGTCCTGGATGAGCGTGGAGTCCACGTCCATGACGACCAGCCGCTGGGCCCGCCGGTGCAGCCCGGCCGAGACGACCGCGACGTCCACGCCGAGGGCCGCCGCCTCGGTGGCCAGCGCGGTGCGCAGCGGCTCGGTCTCGGCGCCGGAGACCGCGAACTCGACCGCCGTCACCGGGTACTTGGCGAGCCGGAAGATCCGGTCGATGTTGCCGCCGGTGGCGGTGATCCGGGCCGCTATGGCCGCCGTGGACTCCGCGGTGAGCGGATGCCCGAGCACCGTGACGTGCGAACGGCCGCTGCCGCGCGGCCGGTTGTCGCCGATGCCGGAGATGATCTCGGCCTGGAGCTTCAGCGAGTCGGCCCAGCTGTGCACGGTCGCCCGCAGCTCGCCCTCGGTGCTCACGGTGGGCTCGGTGACCAGGGCGCACAGGACGATGCGGCCACGGGTGACGACCTGCTCGATGTCGACGACGTCGACGTCGAAGGCGGCCAGGGTGTCGAAGAGGCCGGCCGTGATGCCCGGCCGGTCCTTCCCGAAGATCTTGACGAGCAGAGTGGGGACATCGGCGGCCTCGACCGCGGCGTCCATGGCCGAGGCGGCGTCGGGGGTGGGGACGTCGGCGTCGACCGGGGGGCGGGCCGCGCCGGTGGCCGCACCGAGGGGCGCGTCAGGGTTCTGACCAGCGGGGCGAGGGGGCTGTGATGCGCTCATGGTGATCCCACCGTATAGGCCGCGCCCACGCCTCCGGTGCCCCGTCCCGCCCACCGGACAGCGTTTCCCCGCCCCGCGGCAAGATGACAGCGGACCGCAACCTCCCGGTCACCCAGGGGTGGGCGGTGCGCCGCTCACCGCCTGCCGCGCGGCGTCCCCGGCGGCGGTGGCGGCGGCTGCTCCCCGGGCGGCGGCGGGGGACCCGGGCGCCCCCGGCGGTACGGGGGAGGGGCCATCGGCCCCGCCACCGTGGGAGCCCCGTGCACACCCGGCGCCCCTTGTGTCCCGGGCGCCCCTTGCGGCCCCTGGTAGCCCTGCCGGCCCTGGTCGCCCCGCTCGCCGTCGGCCCCTCGCTCGCCCGCCCGCCCCGTCGGACCCGCCCGCCCCGGCCGTTCGGGCTGCTCCGGGAGGCGCAGATACGGGTTGGTCTCGTCGTGCGAGGGCCGGTAGACCGGGGACGGGGTGTACGGGCCGGGCCGCCGGTACACCTCTTCCGCGCCGGGGGCCGCCGGGGCCGGGACGCGGGAGCGGAGCGGCAGCGCGGAGGCGGCGGCGAGCGGCGCCGCCCGCCACCCGGCCGCGCCCATCACATACGCGAGGAGCGCGCCGAGGCCGCCCGCCCCGGCACCCCACAGCGCGCCCAGGACCAGCGCGAGCCCGCCGTTCCCGTGCAGCTCGATCCCCGCGCCGAACGCGTCGAAGCCGAGCACCGACAGCGAGGCGTCGGCGGACACCCCCGTCAGCCACACCAGCAGCGGCAGCGCGAGCGCCGTCACCGCGCCCAGCGCCAGCGCGCAGCGCGCGGCGAAGGCGCCCGGCGTCAGCTCCCGCACCGGCGTGCGGGCCGCCGCGAGCACCCCCGCGTACAGCATCATCAGCACGCCCGCGACCACGAGCAGCCACACGCGCCCGTCCAGCTCCGCCAGCCGTCCGAGCGACACGCTCCGGTCCCGGTCGACGGCGAGCAGCTTGTCCAGGGGGTCCGGGAGCACCTTGAGCAGCGCCCCGGTGGCATGCCCGTTCCACGGCACGAGCAGGCCGAGCGGGATCGCCAGCCACACCCCGTTGGGCGCGCCGAGCAGCGCGGCGCCGAGGATCCGCCGCGGGTGGTCGTCGCCCAGCAGCGCGTACCCGGCCGCCGCGAGCCCGGCGAGCACCGCCACCAGCACCACCGCGACCAGCGCGGAGGCGGCGGGCCGCACGGTCCGGTGCGCCCACTCCCAGCGGCGCGGCAGCGGGGCCCGCCGGGAGGCGAGCAGCGCGATCAGCAGCACCCCGAGCACCCACAGCAGCGCGCCCGCCAGCGAGTCCGCCGTGTTCACGGTGAACCCGACCCGGGCCTTGGCCTCGGCGAGCTTGCCGAGCCGGTCGGGCAGCAGCCCGCCCAGGTCCCCGAGCCCGCCGAGCCCGGGCACCTTGATCCCGCCGGCGCCGCCCGGGGTCTTGCCCGTGTCGAGGCCGAGCGAGCCGCCGTCCAGGGTGATGAGGTCGTGCCCGGCCCAGGCGAGCCCCGCCACCACGGCGGCGAACAGGGCGACCACCCCGCCCGCCCGCGCGGCCAGTTCGGCCCCGGGCAGGGTCGCGCCCGCCGCCCGCAGCGAGCGGAGGAAGAAGAAGGAGAGCAGCAGCGCGCCCGCCAGGGAGACGCCCAGGGGCGTGATGTCGATGGCCGTGCGCGCCTGCGCCCCGGTGAGGCCGAACGCCGAGACGTCCCCGGACGGGGTGACGGAGCCGCCCGCGCCGAGCACCACCACGGCCGCCGTCATCGGCCCGAGCGCCCCGGCCGCGTCGGCGCCGAGCAGATGCAGTCCGAGGGCCGCGACGCCCGCCATGGCGACCACCGCCCAGCTGACCGAGGCGACCGAGGCGAGCAGTACGTCACCCCAGGGCACCCGGCCGGACCGGGTGGCGGCCCGCTTCGCGTACGGGGTGGCGGGCTCCTCGGAGAGCCGCTTCGCGTCCCTGTCGCCCCTGCTCATCAGGCCCCCCGGGATTTGCTCCAACTTGTCCCATTCGCGCATGATCCGTACGCACTCATGGGCGGTTACTACTTTCCGGGCGCGTTTCTCCCAAGTCAACGGCGCGCGCGTGCACGGCTGTTGCCGGACTGCAACAGGTCTGTGCACGTTATTCACAAGGGCCGGGTTTCGGATACGAGCCCGGGCCTGAAATAGTTCCCCACGATGTTCGCCATCCCTAGACTCCCTGCAACAGGGGGATTGCTCGGGGGACAACAAGTGGGGCATGGAGTGCCGGAACTCGTACTGGAATTGAATGGCAGGACCTGGACGCTGGACGTGTCCCGGTCGTACACCCTGGGGCGCGATCCCCAGGGCGACCTGGTGATTGACGACGCCAGGGTCTCGTGGCGGCACGCCACGATCAGCTGGGGCGGCCGGAGTTGGGTCATCGAGGACCACGGCAGCACCAACGGCACCTATGTGCAGGGCCAGCGGATCCACCAGATGGAAATCGGCCCCGGCTCCGCGGTGAACCTGGGCAACGCGACGGACGGCCCGCGGCTGAATCTCACCGCTGCCGCCGCTGCCGCCCCGGCCGGCGCCGGCGCGTACGCGCAGCCCGCCGCCGCCCAGCAGGCGCCGCAGCAGGCCCCGCCGCAGCAGCCCCAGGCGGGCGGCTGGGCGCCGCAGCAGCCGCAGGCTCCCCAGCAGGTGCCCCCGCAGCAGGCATGGCAGCAGGCCCCGCAGGCGCAGGCCCCGGTGCCGCACCAGCAGGGCCCCGGCCAGGGCGCGGGCCCGCCGGCCCACGGCGACCGCAGCCCCACCACGTTCCACCAGGTCGCGCTCGGCCGGGTGATGCGCATCGGCCGTGCGCTGGAGAACGAGCTGGTCGTCTCCGACCTCCAGGTCTCGCGCCACCACGCCGAGTTCCACGCCACGCCCGACGGCCGCATGGAGATCCGCGACCTCGGGTCCCACAACGGCACCTACGTCAACGGCATGCCGCTGGCCAAGGGCGGCAGCGCGCTGCTCGGCCCCAGCGACATCGTCGGCGTCGGCCACTCGACGTTCCGCATCGTCGGCGACCGCCTGGAAGAGTTCGTCGACACCGGTGACGTCTCCTTCTCGGCCCGCCACCTCACGGTGACGGTCGACGGCGGCAAGCAGATCCTCAAGGACGTCTCCTTCGGCGTCCCCGAGAAGTCGCTGATCGCCGTCATCGGCCCCTCCGGCTCCGGCAAGTCCACCCTGCTCAAGGCGCTGACCGGCTACCGGCCCGCCAACCAGGGCGATGTCCTCTACGACAACCGGAACCTGTACAAGCAGTTCGCCGAGCTGCGCCAGCGCATCGGTCTGGTCCCGCAGGACGACATCCTGCACAAGGAGCTGACCGTCAAGAAGGCGCTGAAGTACGCGGCCAAGCTGCGCTTCCCCGCCGACACCAGCGAGGCCGAGCGCCAGCAGCGGATCGACGAGGTCCTCGGCGAGCTCAAGCTGGACATCCACAAGGAGAAGAAGGTCACCTCCCTCTCCGGCGGCCAGCGCAAGCGCGTCTCGGTCGCCCTGGAGCTGCTGACCAAGCCGTCGCTGATCTTCCTGGACGAGCCGACCTCCGGCCTCGACCCGGGCATGGACCGCGATGTGATGCAGCTGCTGCGCGGGCTCGCCGACGACGGCCGCACGGTCCTCGTCGTCACCCACTCGGTGGCCGAGCTGGCGATCTGCGACAAGCTCCTGGTGATGGCGCCGGGCGGCTCGGTGGCGTACTTCGGCCCGCCCGAGGAGGCGCTCAACTTCTTCGGCTACGGCACCTGGGCCGATGTCTTCTCCGCCTTCGAGAACTACCGCGACTACGACTGGGCGGGCCGCTGGAAGGGCTCGCAGCACTACCAGATGTACGCCGCGGACATCGACGCGGTGGCCGCCCAGTCGGTGCAGATGCCGTCCCCGCACCAGATGCGCCCGCCCAAGCCGCAGGGCTGGGGCTCGCAGCTGTGGACGCTGATGCGCCGCTACAGCTCGGTGATCGCCTCCGACAAGGGCTTCCTGGGCCTGATGGTGATACTGCCCGCCGTCCTCGGCGCGGTCAGTGTGGTCATCCCGGCGAAGTTCGGCCTGGCGCCGCCGACGGCGCCGAGCAAGTTCAACAGCGACGCGGGCACGATCATGCTGATCCTCGCGGTCGGCATGTGCTTCTCGGGCGCGGCCAACTCCGTACGAGAACTGATCAAGGAACGGGTCATCTACGAACGGGAACGGGCCACCGGCCTCTCCCGCTCGGCCTATCTGATGTCCAAGGTCATCGTCCTCGGCGTGATCACCGCGATCCAGGGCGTCATCATCTGCGGCATCGGCTTCTCCACCCGGGACCTCCCCAAGGAGGGCCTGATCATGCCGCCGGCCGTCGAGATCTGCCTGGTGGTCATCGCCCTCGGCTTCACCTCGATGATGTTCGGCCTGGTCATCTCCTCGCTGGTGAAGACCGCCGAGAAGACCATGCCGCTGCTGGTCATGTTCGCGATCGTGCAGGTCGTCTTCACCGGCATCCTCTTCAAGGTCTACGGCTCGATCGGCCTTGAGCAGTTCGCCTGGCTGATGCCCTCGCGCTGGGCCATCGCGGGCGCCGGCTCCACGCTGGACCTCGCCCATCTGATGCCGCCGTGGGACCAGAACAAGCCCACCGACCTGGACCCGCTGTGGGACCACTCGGCGAGCCAGTGGGGCATCAACATCACCGTGCTGATCGCGCTCGGCGTGATCTGCGGCTTCGCGGTCGCGCGCCTGCTGCGCCGCCACGAGCCGGAGGTCATGCGCAAGTAGCGCGGACCCCCACGTACGCCGAAGGGCGGCGCCCCGCGAGGGGTGCCGCCCTTTCGTGTGCGTCCGGCGTCCGTCAGTAGGCGCCGTTGACGTTGTCGATCGAGCCGTACGTCTTGGCCGCGTAGTTCGCCGCGGCGGTGATGTTGGCGACCGGGTCGTAGATGTTGGTCGACGTGCCGGGCACGTGGAACGCGTTGAAGGTCGGCTGGATGACCTGGAGGAGGCCGATCGACGGGGTGCCGTTGATGGCGTTGATGTCCCAGCCGTTGATCGCGTTCGGGTTGCCGGTCGACTCGCGCATGATGTTGCGGTACAGACCGTTGTACGAACCCGGGATGCCCTTGGACTTCATGATGTCCAGGGACTGGCGGATCCAGCCGTCCAGGTTGTTGGCGTAGACCGGCTTGCGGGCGGCGGCGCGGCTCGCGGCGGCGTCGGCCTCGCGCTTCTTCGCCTCGGCCTCGGCCTTGGCCTTCGCGTCGGCCTCGGCCTGCGCCTTGGCCTGCTTGACGGCGCTGGCCTGCTGCTTGGTGATGCTGGCCTGGACCGACTTCGCGTTGGCGCCCGCGGCGGTCACGGAGAAGGCGGCGGGCTCGGCGGCCACGGCGGTACCCGACTCACCGTTTCCCGGCAGGACCGAGAAGGCGAGGGCGGCGGCACCGAGAGCGGCGACGCCGGCAATCGAGATCTTGTGCGTCTTGTTCAGACGACTGTGACCAGGGTTGCTGGACTCGGGCATGGCTGTTGGACCTCTTCCGAATGGCGGGGACGGCACACGAAAGCGCCGCGGCGGTGAGCCGCAGCGCTGTGCGACGGGAGCCATTCTTAGCGGCCGCAAAATCTCGTGGCAAAGGTGTGACGTACGAACCGGCATAGTGGATCAGGGGCCGGGAAAACCCGCCATTCGCCCCTGCCCACCCCGCTCACAGCGTCTTTATGCCTCCACTACGCTGCTTCGTAAGTGATGTGCGTCCTATGCCCGGGCTCACATCGAGCACGTAACAGTCTCACCATGAGTTGCATCAGCAATTCAATGCGTGACGGTTCTCGTCCGGAAGTATGAGGTGGACGTCGCCGAACTCGTGCCAGAGGTAGAGCCCGGCCAGCGCCTCGGAGTACGCGACCGCCAGCGCGGCCCGCCCCGCGATCGCCTCCAGCATCAGCAGGTGCGACGCCTCCGGCTCGTGCAGCCCGGTCAGCAGCCCGTCCACCACCCGCACCCCGCGCTCGGGCGTGACCACCAGATCCGTCCACCCGGCCGCGGGCCGCACCACCGAGTCCTCCCCGGCCGCCGACTCCAGCGCCCGCACCGCCGTCGTCCCCACCGCCACGATCCGCCCGCCACCCGCCCGCGCCGCGTTCACCAGCCGCGCCGTGGCCCGCGGCACCTCGAACCGCTCCGGGTACGGCGGCTCGTGCGCCTCCGCCGACGCCACCCCCGTGTGCAGGGTGATCGGCGCGAACTGCACCCCGCGCCGCACCAGCTCCGCGACCAGCTCCACCGTGAAGGGCCGCGCGGCGCTCGGCATCTCCGCCGAGCCCGACCCGTCCGCCGCCGCGAGCGCGAACACCGTCTGATAGGCGGAGAGCGGCTGATCGCGCTCGGTGTACGCGTACCGGATCGGCCGCCCGTACCGGCCCAGCAGCCCCGGCACGTCCGGGACGTCCGCGCGCGCCCACCACAGCCGGTCCCCGTCCGCGCTCAGCGGCTCCTCCAGGACCAGCAGCCCCCCGCCCGGCAGCGCCAGCCGCGTCCACGCGCGCGTACCGGTACGCCGCCGGGTGCTCCCCGACGGCTCCGGGGTGCGCGGCTCCACCGCCCAGCGGCCGTCCGGGCCCGGCGTGGAGAAGTGCACCACGACCCGCTCACCGCCCTCGGCGGTCGCGTCCACGGCGGCCGGCAGCGTCGCCGACGTGTTCACCACCAGCACGTCACCGGCCCGCAGCTGCCCCGCCAGCTCCCGGAACGCGCGGTGCGACACCCGGGCGCCCCGCGACACCAGCAGCCGCACGTCGTCCCGCCCCGAGCCGCGCACCTCCGCGGGCACCGACGCCATCAGCTCCTCCGGCACCCGGACCGAGAGCCCGGCCCGCGTCCCCACCGCCGCGCCGGGCCCCTTCACCGGGCCTCCCGCACCAGGGCGGGCGCCGCGTACCGCCCGCTCGCCGGGCGCCGGTCCAGCAGCCGCAGGAAACCGGGCACCACCGTCTCCGGCTCGGGCCGCGCGTCCTCGTCCCCCGGCACCGCCGCCCGGTACAGATCGGTGCGCATGTCGCCCGGGTCCACCGCCCACACCCGCAGCCCCGGCTCCTCCACCGCCAGCACGGCCGCCAGGTGGTCGAGCGCCGCCTTCGACGCCCCGTATCCGCCCCACGTCGCATACGCCTCCGCGGCGGCGTCCGAACTCACCGCCACCACCGCCCCCGCCTCCGCGCGCCGCAGCAGCGCCAGCGACTCCTGCACGAGCCCGAGCGCCGCCACCGCGTTGGTCTCCAGCGCCGCCCGGAACCCCTCCAGCGGCTGCTCCGCCAGCGGCACCAGCGGCTCGGCGCCCAGCGCGCTCGCGTTGTGCACCAGCAGGTCCAGCCCGCCGAGCCCCTCCGCCGCCGCTACCAGCGCCCGGCGGTGCGCCGCGTCCGTCACGTCACCGGCGAGCGGCACGACCCGGCCGCCGTGCCCGTCCAGCCCGTCGGCCGTCTCCTTCAGTACGGACGCGGTCCGCGCGTCCAGTACGAGGTCCCAGCCCCGCCCGGCCAGCGCCCGGGCCAGCGCCCGCCCCAGCCCCTTCGAAGCCCCCGTGATGATCGCCACCGGCATGTCGTCCGTCCCCTCGGAGTCCGTACTGATCCGCCGCCGCCCACGCCCACCAGGAGCCCGGTCCGCCGACAGCCCCAGCGTCACTCCCCGCCCGCCCCGTCCGCCTCAGCCGCCCGGCCCGGCCGCGCAAGGCACTTCGACCTAGTCCCCGGGGCCCATACCGCCGCCGTCCACAGGCGGATACGCACCGTCACACCCCGCGGGTACCGTGATCCCATGAGTCACCGACCGAGCTCCGGCCTCGCCGCCGTCAGCACCGCGCTCCTCGCGATGAGCAGGCATCTTGAGGTGCGCGACGTCCTCAAGACCATCGTCGCGTCGGCCCGCGAGCTGCTGGACGCGGAGTACTCGGCGCTCGGCGTCCCCGACGACCACGGCGGCTTCGCCCAGTTCGTGGTCGACGGCGTCAGCGACGAGCAGTGGAAGGCGATCGGACCGCTGCCGCGCCAGCACGGCATCCTCGCCGCGATGCTCCACGAGGAGAAGGCCGAGCGCCTCGCCGACGTGCGCAAGGACCCCCGCTTCGGCGGCTGGCCGTCCGCGCACCCCGACATGTCCGACTTCCTCGGCGTCCCCATCCGCGACGGCGACGAGACCCTGGGCACCCTCTTCCTCGCCAACAAGCGCTGCCCCAAGCCGGAGGGCGGCTGCGGCTTCACCGAGGAGGACGCCGAACTGCTGGGCATCCTCGCCCAGCACGCGGCGATCGCCCTCACCAACGCCCGCCTCTACGAGCGCAGCCGCGAGCTCACCATCACCGAGGAGCGCACCCGCCTCGCCCACGAGCTGCACGACGCGGTCAGCCAGAAGCTGTTCTCCCTGCGGCTCACCGCCCAGGCCGCCGCCGCCCTGGTCGACCGCGACCCGGCGCGCGCCAAGGGCGAGCTCCAGCAGGTCGCCGTGCTCGCTGCCGAGGCCGCCGACGAACTGCGCGCCGCCGTCGTCGAGCTGCGCCCGGCCGCCCTGGAGGAGGACGGCCTGGTCAACACCCTGCGCACCCAGGTCCAGGTCCTGGACCGCGCCCACACCGCCGCCGTCACCTTCGAGAACCGGGGGGTGCGCGCGCTGCCGCCCGCCCAGGAGGAGGCGCTGCTGCGGGTCGCCCAGGAAGCCCTGCACAACGCCCTGCGCCACTCGGACGCCGAGCACGTCTCGGTCGTCCTCGTCCGGCGCGACCACGGCGCCGTCCTGCGGATCGTCGACGACGGCCGCGGATTCGAACCCCGCGCGGTCCGCCGGGCCGGCCGCCACCTCGGGCTGGTGTCGATGCGGCACCGGGCGGGCGGCGTCGGAGGCCGGCTCACCGTGAAATCGGCACCCGGCGAGGGCGCCACGATCGAAATGGAGGTGCCAGGTGGCTGACAGCATCAAAGTCCTCCTGGTCGACGACCACCAAGTGGTGCGCCGCGGCCTGCGGACGTTCCTGGAGGTCCAGGACGACATAGAAGTGGTCGGCGAGGCCGCCGACGGCGCCGAGGGCGTGGCCCGCGCCGAGGAGCTGAAGCCCGATGTCGTTCTGATGGACGTGAAGATGCCGGGCATGGACGGCATCGAGGCCCTGCGCAAGCTGCGGGCGCTGGCCAACCCGGCGAAGGTGCTGATCGTCACCAGCTTCACCGAGCAGCGCACGGTGGTGCCCGCGCTGCGCGCGGGAGCCGCGGGTTACGTCTACAAGGACGTGGACCCGGAGGCGCTGGCCGGGGCGATCCGCTCGGTGCACGCGGGGCACGTCCTGCTCCAGCCGGAGGTCGCCGGCGCGCTGCTCTCCGAGGACGACACGGGCACGGGCCAGGGCCGGGGCACCTCGCTGACCGAGCGGGAGCGCGAGGTGCTCGGGCTGATCGCGGACGGCCGCTCCAACCGGGAGATCGCCCGCGCGCTGGTCCTGTCGGAGAAGACGGTCAAGACCCACGTCTCCAACATCCTGATGAAGCTGGACCTCGCGGACCGCACCCAGGCCGCTCTCTGGGCGGTCCGCCACGGCCTGACGGACTGACGGGGGCGGGTACCAACGGGACAGGCCCGGACCCGTACGGCCGGACCCGTACGACTCGTACGAGAACGCGCACACGACCTCGCGCGAGACCTCGCACAAGCTCGTACGCGAAGCTCGTACAAGAGGAGGAGCCGTAAATATGGATCGTCGCCCTCCGGTGCGAGATTCATACCGTCGGGTGGATGTCACCCATGCGGCGCATCCCCGGCGACCGGCGGGCGTTCTCCATGGCGTGCCGCGGCGGACCGCCGCGGCGAGACCAGGAGGAACCTGAAGTGAAGAACGTGAAGAAGGCCGCCGCCGTCGCCATGGTCGCCGGAGGGATCGTCGCCGCGGGCGCCGGTGCCGCGTCCGCCCACGGCGGTGCCGAGGCCAACGGCAAGGCCGAGCACTCCCCGGGCGTCATCTCCGGCAACCTGGTCCAGGCCCCGATCCACATCCCGGTCAACGCCACCGGCAACTCGGTCAACGTGATCGGCGTCCTGAACCCGGCCTTCGGCAACGAGTCGTCCAACTTCTGACGACTGCTGGTGGGGTGCGGGGGCCTCGGCCCCCCGCCCAAACCGTCCCCCGGGGCCGCTACCCCCGCTCCCGCTCCTCCACGTACGCGTTGTAGGCCGCCACCCGCGCCCGCCGCGCCACCCGCTCCACCGGGCGCAGCGCCCCGGCCCGGGCCGCCAGCTCCGACGCGCTGACCGCCCCGCCGACGCCCTCGGCCGCCTGCGCCACATCGACGAGCAGCGCCACCCGGCGGGCCAGCTCCAGCACCCGTACCGCCCGCGGCGGATAGCCCGGTGCCAGGACCTCCTCGTCCCCGCCCTCGGCCCGCGCCCGGTACGCGTCGATCGCGGCCTCCGCCGCCGGACCCGAACCGGCGACGTCGAGCCGGGTCAGGACCACGGTCGCCTCCCGCAGCGCCTCCGCCAGCTCCCGCTCCGCCTCGCCGAGCGACGGCACATCGGCCGGCGGCGCCTCCCGTACCGCCAGGCAGTGCCACAGCACCTCGCGGCGCACATCGCCGGCGGGCCCCGCCTCGCGCACCTCCGGCACCAGCCCGTGCGGCGCGCCGAACGCGACGACCGCCTCCTCGGCCTCCAGCGCCCGCGCGTTGAACTCCGGCGGCCCGCTGAGCCCCAGCGGATGCCCCGGCGCGGGCAGCGCGACCCGGAAGCCGGTCACCCCGAGCCCGCGCAGCCGCCCGAGCGCCAGCGTGAGCCCCACCGGCTCCGCCTCGCCCGGCAGCCCCGCCACCCGGTGCACCGCGTCGTCCCCGACGATCGCCGAAGCGGCGTCGTCCGGTGAAACTTTCCCGGCCAACAGGGCATTTCCCCATGCGGCCAGCCGACCTGAACGTGGTTCCGAGAACATGGACCCAGCCTAGGTACTGGCCCTCACGCCAGGTCCACTCCCTCAGTGGCGTAGGTTTTCCCTGGGAGATTTCCCCGGGACCCTGCCCACAGGCAACAGCCCGGACCTCAAGACGATTGCATGGGGAGACAACGCGCTCATGAGCGATGTACTGGAGCTGGTGGACGTATCCGTGGTCCGCGACGGACGCGCTCTGGTGGACGACGTCTCCTGGTCGGTCAAGGAAGGCGAGCGCTGGGTGATCCTCGGCCCCAACGGAGCCGGCAAGACCACCCTCCTCAACATCGCCTCCAGCTACCTCTTCCCGACCACCGGCACGGCGAAGATCCTCGGCGACCGACTCGGCAAGGTCGACGTCTTCGAGCTGCGCCCGCGCATCGGCATGGCCGGCGTCGCCATGGCCGACAAGCTCCCCAAGCGCCAGACCGTGCTCCAGACGGTCCTCACCGCCGCGTACGGCATGACCGCCACCTGGCAGGAGCAGTACGACGCCGTCGACGAGGAGCGCGCCCGCGCCTTCCTCGACCGCCTCGGCATGACCGAGTACCTCGACCGGAAGTTCGGCACCCTCTCCGAGGGCGAGCGCAAGCGCACCCTGATCGCCCGCGCCATGATGACCGACCCCGAACTGCTGCTCCTCGACGAGCCGGCCGCCGGGCTCGACCTCGGCGGGCGCGAGGACCTGGTCCGCCGCCTCGGCCGCCTCGCCCGCGACCCGTACGCCCCCTCGATGGTCATGGTCACGCACCACGTCGAGGAGATCGCCCCCGGCTTCACCCACGTCCTCATGATCCGCCAGGGCAAGGTGCTCGCCGCCGGCCCCATGGAGACCGAGCTCACCTCCCGCAACCTCTCCCTCTGCTTCGGGCTCCCGCTCGTCGTCGAGCACCGCGGCGACCGGTACTCCGCGACCGGCCTGCCCCTCGGCTGACCCCGGGCGCTCCCCGCGCGCACTGTCCGCAAGGGGGTGCCCGGACCTACCATGACCTCGTGGACGCATGGGTTGGGTGGCTGATCGCGGCGGCAGGGCTCGGCATTCCCCTGGTGCTCACCGCCATGCCCGAATTCGGCATGCTGGCGGTCGGCGCGGTCGCCGCGGCCGTGGCAGCCGGGCTCGGGCTCGGCACCGTGGCGCAAGTGCTCGTCTTCGTGGTGGTCTCGGTCGCCCTCATCGCCGTGGTCCGGCCCATCGCGGCCCGGCACAGCGCCGAACGGCCCCGCCTGGCCACCGGCATCGACGCGCTGAAGGGCCGTCAGGCCGTCGTGCTGGAACGGGTCGACGGCAGCGGCGGACGCATCAAACTGGCGGGCGAGGTCTGGTCGGCCCGCACCCTCGACGGCGGCCAGTCCTTCGAACCGGGACAGCAGGTCGATGTGGTCGAGATCGACGGAGCGACTGCCATCGTCATGTGAACCATGCCAGGATCATCGGGCCGGTAGCCGCACAGCTTCCGGGCTCTTCCTAGAGGCAAGAAAGGCACGGGGAACGCGATGTCAGCGATCATCATCGTCCTGATCATCCTGGTGGTGCTGGTCTTCATCGCCCTGATCAAGACCATCCAGGTGATCCCGCAGGCCAGCGCGGCCATCGTGGAGCGCTTCGGCCGTTATACGAGGACGCTCAACGCGGGCCTGAACATCGTGGTCCCGTTCATCGACTCGATCCGCAACCGCATCGACCTCCGCGAGCAGGTCGTGCCGTTCCCGCCGCAGCCGGTGATCACCCAGGACAACCTGGTCGTCAACATCGACACCGTCATCTACTACCAGGTGACCGACGCCCGGGCCGCCACCTACGAGGTCGCCAGCTACATCCAGGCGATCGAGCAGCTCACCGTCACCACGCTCCGCAACATCATCGGCGGCATGGACCTGGAGCGGACCCTGACCTCCCGCGAGGAGATCAACGCGGCCCTGCGCGGCGTCCTCGACGAGGCCACCGGCAAGTGGGGCATCCGCGTCAACCGCGTCGAGCTCAAGGCGATCGAGCCGCCCACCTCCATCCAGGACTCGATGGAGAAGCAGATGCGCGCCGACCGTGACAAGCGCGCCGCGATCCTCCAGGCCGAGGGTGTCCGCCAGTCCGAGATCCTGCGCGCCGAGGGCGAGAAGCAGTCCGCGATCCTGCGCGCCGAGGGCGAGGCGAAGGCCGCCGCGCTGCGCGCCGAGGGCGAGGCCCAGGCGATCCGTACGGTCTTCGAGTCCATCCACGCGGGCGACCCCGACCAGAAGCTCCTCTCGTACCAGTACCTCCAGATGCTCCCGAAGATCGCCGAGGGCGACGCCAACAAGCTCTGGATCGTGCCCAGCGAGATCGGCGACGCGCTCAAGGGCCTGTCCGGCGCGTTCGGCAACCTCGGCGCCGGAGTGCCCGGCTTCAACACGGGCGCCGAGCGCCGCGAAGAACCGCCGGTCGACTGAGACGGGACGCCAGCCGGGAGAGCCCGACCAGACGGGCCGACCGGCAGACGGCGACCGAGGAGGGCCGACCGCGAGACAGGTCGGCCCAGAAAGGTTGACTGCGTCCTACAACATCCGTGCATGATCAGTGCGGCCCCTCGACCTCCATGGCGGGGAGGCGTCTCACTGAATGTGTAAGGAGATGGCTTTGTCCATCTGGGAAGCACTCGCGGTCTTCGCGGCCGGCGTCGGCGCCGGCACCATCAACACGATCGTCGGCTCCGGCACCCTGATCACCTTCCCCGTGCTGCTGGCCACCGGTCTCTCACCGATCACCGCGAACGTGTCCAACGCGCTCGGCCTGGTCCCCGGCTCCATCAGCGGAGCCATCGGCTACCGCAAGGAGCTGAAGGGACAGACCCGCCGGGTGCTCCGCCTCGGCACCGCCGCCCTCGGCGGCGGCCTGGTCGGCGCGATCCTGCTGCTCGCCCTGCCGTCCAAGGCGTTCGACGCGATCGTCCCCGTACTCATCGGGCTCGCGCTGCTGCTCGTCCTGCTCCAGCCGCGCATCGCCGCCGCCGTCCGGCGCCGCCGCGAGGCCACCGGCTCCGAGGGCCACCCCGACGGCGGCGTCCTGCTCCTCGTCGGCCTCTTCCTCGCCAGCATGTACGGGGGCTACTTCGGCGCGGCCCAGGGCGTCCTCTACCTCTCGCTGATGGGGCTGCTGCTCCACGAGAGCCTCCAGCGGATCAACGCGGTGAAGAACATCCTCGGCGCCGTCGTCAACGGCATCGCGGCCGTCTTCTTCCTCTTCGTCGCCGACTTCGACTGGACCGCGGTCCTGCTCATCGCGGTCGGCTCCACCATCGGCGGCCAGATCGGCGCCAAGGTCGGCCGCCGCCTCAAGCCCACGGTGCTACGAGGAGTGATCATCGCGGTCGGAGCGGTGGCGATCGTGCAACTGCTCCTGCGCTGAGGCGGAACCAAGAAGGCCCGCCGCGAACGCGGCGGGCCTTTCGGGGGCGCGGAGAACGCGGCGGGCTCTTCCAGGGCGCGGGAACACGGCGGGTTTTCAGGGGCGCGGGAAACCGCGCGACCAGCGCGGGACGACCCGCACCCCAACGACCGTACGAGAACTACGCGGCCCCCCGAGCCAGCCACTCGGGCAGCGCGGACCGGTCCCCGGCCGCCATGGCCAGCAGCATCGCGTCGGCCGGCGAGGGCACGAACGGCTCGCGCAGCAGCGGCATCCCCGCCTCCTCCGGCGTCCGGTCCGCCTTGCGGTGGTTGTCCTCCGCGCAGGACGCCACAGTGTTCAGCCAGCTGTCCCGGCCGCCCTGGGCCCGCGGCACCACATGGTCCACCGTCGTCGCGCGCCGCCCGCAGTACGCGCACCGGTGCTGGTCCCTCACCAGCACCCCCCGTCTCGACCACGGTGCCTGTCTTCGGAAGGGCACCCGTACGTAACGGCAGAGCCTGATCACCCTCGGGACCGGTATGTCCACCGCGGCGGCACGCATCCGCAGCTCGGGATGCTCCTGCTCCACGACGGCCTTGTCCTGGAGGACCAGCACCACCGCACGATTGAGCGTGACCGTCGAGAGCGGCTCGAAGCTCGCGTTCAGTACCAGTGTGTCCCGCATCCTGCCCACCTCCGCCTTGTGCCGGCCCACCCCCTGGCGGGCTTGGATCAACTCTGGCCGGGCTCGCCACGACGGACAACGCATTAAAAATGCCCTGCTCTGATCTCTCCAAGACCAGAGCAGGGCAAACAATGAAGGAACGATCAGCTACCCGGAGTCAGTTGTTCGAGGGACCCGTGTACGTGCCGATCACATGGGCGCGCGCCAGAGTGTGGAAACGCAGATGGAATCCGACGACGGCCGGCGAGGCGTCCGCGTCCGGCCCCAGCTTCGCCGAATCCACCGCGTACACCGTGAAGACATAGCGGTGCGTCTCCCCGGCGGGCGGGGCCGCGCCGCCGAAGTCCTTCGACCCGTAGTCATTGCGGACCTGCACCGCGCCCGGGGGCAGCCCCTCGAACTTCCCGCTGCCCGCACCCACCGGCAGCTCGGTCACCGACGCCGGGATGTCGAACAGCACCCAGTGCCAGAACCCGCTGCCCGTCGGCGCGTCCGGGTCGAAGCAGGTGACCGCGAAGCTCCCGGTCTCCGGCGGGAACCCCTCCCAGCGCAGCTGCGGGGAGGTGTTGCCCTCCGCGTGCACCTGGGCGTCGCGCAGCGGCGCGCCGTCCTGGACGTCGTCGCTCACCACGGTGAACGAGGGCACCTCGGGGTGGAAGTCATGGGGAAGCGGCGGCCTCTTGAGCTCGCTCACTGGGGCACCTCCTGATCGATGGGGGATGGGACGGGGAACGACGTCAGAACCAGTTGCGGCGCCCGCCGACCTCGGCGAGCCATTGGTGCAGATAGGCAGCCCAGTCCGTACCCCGATAATCCTCCAGACCCACCTGGAACGAGCGGTAGGAGTCGCTGCCCTCACTGAACAGACCCGGCTTCTTGTCCATCTCCAGGACCACGTCCATCGCGCGGTCGTCCGCGACGAACGTCAGCTCCACCTGGTTCAGCCCCCGGTACTCCGACGGCGCGTGGAACTCGATCTCCTGGTAGAACGGCAGCCGCTGGCGCGTCCCCCGGATGTGACCGCGCTCCATGTCCGCGCTCTTGAAGCGGAAGCCCAGCTTGATGAAGGCGTCGAGGATCGCCTGCTGCGCGGGCAGCGGATGCACATGGATCGGGTCGAGGTCGCCCGAGTCCACGGCGCGCGCGATCGCCAGCTCCGTCGTCACCCCGATGTTCATCCCGCGCAGCTGCTGCCCGTCGATCGCCGTCACCGGCGTCTCCCACGGGATCTCCAGACCGAACGGCACCACGTGCACCGCCCCGGCCTTCACCTCGAAGGCGCCGCCGAGCCGCAGCTTGGTGAACTCGATGTCCTGCTTCGTCTCGTGCTCACCGCCCTCCACCTCGACCCGCGCCTGCAGGCCGACCGAGAGCCCCTCGATCTGCTGGTCCACGGATCCGCCCTGAATCCGCACCTCGCCCTGGACGACCCCGCCCGGGACCACATTGGCCTCGGTCAGCTCCGTCTCCACCGAAGCGCCACCGGCTCCCAGGCTCGCGAGCAGACGCTTGAACCCCATGCTGTTCCCTCCATAGATCCTGCCCCCACTAAACGCACCACCACGGCGCACGGTTCCGGATTCCCACCCGCTACGCTCGTACGCCATGATCGCGGGCCCCGAACGTACGCCACTTCCACGCGGATTCTTCGACCGCCCCGTCCTGGAGGTAGCCCCCGACCTCCTCGGGCGCACCCTCGTACGCACCACCCCCGAGGGGCCGATCGAGCTGCGCCTGACCGAGGTGGAGGCGTACGACGGCGCGAACGACCCCGGGTCGCACGCGTTCCGGGGCCGCACCGCCCGCAACGGCGTGATGTTCGGCCCGCCCGGCCACGCGTACGTGTACTTCACGTACGGGATGTGGCACTGCCTGAACATGGTGTGCGGCCCCGAGGGCCGGGCCGCCGGAGTCCTGCTGCGGGCCGGAGAGATCCAGGTGGGCGCGGAGCTCGCGCGTAAACGTCGAATTTCGGCCCGAAACGACAAGGAACTGGCCAAAGGCCCGGCACGCCTGGCCACGGCCCTGGACGTCGACCGCGCCCTGGACGGTACGGACGTGTGCACCGGCCCCGACGCCCCCCTGTCCGTACTGACGGGCACACCGCCACCCCGCGACCTGGTACGCAGTGGACCCCGCACCGGAGTGGGCGGCGAAGGGGCGCCGCATCCCTGGCGGTTCTGGATCTCTGACGACCCGACAGTCAGCCCCTACCGGGCCCATCAGCCGCGCCGCCGCACAACTTGACTCGGCCTGTCCGGACGCCTAACGTAGCCCGAGCCGCTTGAGACGGGCCCTGCTGTTCAGCATCCCGAAGTGGCCACCCACTACCTACGACTGACCCTCTCGGGGTCCTTCTTTCGGCATGCCGGAATTCGGATCTCCTGGCTCGATTATGAGCCGCCGGGGAAATCAGCTAAAGTAGTGACCACGCCGAAAGGGAAACGCGAAAGCGAAAACCTGGAAAGCAAATCCCGCCGACCGGGAATCGGACACGAAAGAGTCTGATAGAGTCGGAAACGAAGGAAGCGCCCGGAGGGCCCGGAAACGGGAACAAAGGAAGCGTCCGTACCTTGAGAACTCAACAGCGTGCCAAAAGTCAACGCCAGA